>JAUSOD010000063.1 GCA_030656215.1 Azoarcus sp. | reverse complement strand
GGGGTTTCTGTAGGGCCGACTTCAGTCGGCCGCAGGTGGCCGTGGCTGGTGCAGGCGGTCATGTCGGCCATAGGTGCTCGTGCCCGGAGCCGGTGCCCGCATCACCGCTGTGGCGGGTTGAAACCCGCCCTACGGCGGATTTGGAGGCGGCAGTGGTAGGGCGCGGGGGTTTCTGTAGGGCCGACTTCAGTCGGCCGCAGGTGGCCGTGGCTGGTGCAGGCGGTCATGTTCGGCCATAGGTGCTCGTGCCCGGCGCAGGTGCCCGCATCACCGCTGTGGCGGGTTAAAACCCGCCCTACGGCGGCTGTGCTGGCAGCGGAGGTGGGCGAGGTTTTTGGGGGGGTCGTAGGGCCGACTTCAGTCGGCCGGAGGCGTGCCCTCGTTGCGCTCCATGTCTTCCACGACCACGGCCAGCGCGTTGGTCGAGATCAGCACCTCGATCAGAGACAACACCAGCGACACCGACAATGCGACGATGCTGATGCCGAACAGGACCTGGCCCGCCGCTTCGCTGTGCGCATAGAGCGCGAGCATCGACAACGAGCACAGCAAGAAACTCAACACACCGAAGGTCTGCATGTACTGGATGAGCGAGATCCGGCGCTTGAGCCCCGGAATCTGGCGCATCACCAGCGGGCTGCCGTGGTCGGGCGAGGCATGAAGCTGCCGGATCAGTTGGGCCAAGCTCAGGAAGCGGTTGGAATAGGCGAGCAGCAGCAGCGAAATGGCCGGAAACAGCAGGGCGGGCGTGGTGATGTCCATCGGCGGGCGCCAGTACGGGAGAGAAGCACCGAGTTTACCCGTTCGTGCTCTTGCGCCGGGTATTCGCGCAAAGCGCCTGATCCGGGCGGGCCGCCGCGGGCTTCACGCGAATGATCCGCCTTGCGCTCCGGCGCCGGTATAATGCCCGGCTTTCCGCATTGCCCCCGGAGCTGCACATGGAAGCCGAACGCAAAAACGCCATCGCCGAACAACTCATCGACCTCGCCGCGCGCGGTCGTGAACTCCGGAGGTATCTTTGACTACGATGTGAAAGCATCGAAGCTCGAAGAAGTAAACCGCGCCCTCGAAGACCCGGCCGCGTGGAACAACGCCGAGCGCGCGCAGGAACTCGGCAAGGAAAAGCGCCAGCTCGAGGATGTCGTGGTCACGCTGCAGAAGATCGATCAGCAGTCGAAGGATCTGCAGGAGCTTTACGATCTGGCCGATGCCGAGGACGACGAAGACACCTTCGAGGCGGTCGAGGGCGACCTGGGTGAGCTTGAAGCGTCCGTCGCCAAGCTTGAGTTCCGTCGGATGTTCAACAATCCGATGGACCCCAACGCGTGCTTCATCGAAATCCAGGCCGGCGCCGGCGGCACCGAAGCGCAGGACTGGGCCGGCATGCTCGAACGCATGTATATGCGCTACGCCGAGAAGAAGGGCTTCACTGTCGATCTGATGGAAGAAACCGAAGGCGAAGTGGCGGGCATCAAGAATTGCACGATCAAGGTCACGGGCGATTACGCCTATGGCTTTCTGCGCACCGAAACCGGCATCCACCGCCTGGTGCGCAAGAGCCCGTTCGACTCCAACGCGCGGCGCCACACGAGCTTCACCTCGGTGTTCGTGTTCCCTGAAGTCGATGACTCGATCCAGATCGACATCAACCCGGCCGATCTGCGCGTGGACACCTATCGCGCATCGGGCGCCGGCGGTCAGCACATCAACAAGACCGACTCCGCGGTGCGGATCACCCACGAGCCCACCGGCGTGGTGGTGCAGTGCCAGAACGACCGCTCGCAGCACAAGAACCGTGCCGAGGCGATGTCGATGCTGAAGGCGCGCCTGTACGAACTGGAGCTGCGCAAACGCCAGTCCGAGCAGCAGAAGCTGGAAGACTCGAAGAGCGACATCGGCTGGGGCCACCAGATTCGCAGCTATGTGCTCGACCAGTCGCGAATCAAGGACCTGCGCACCAACTACGAAGTCGGCAACACCCAGGGCGTGCTCGACGGCGACCTCGACAACTTCATCGCCGCCAGTCTGAAGCAGGGCGTTTGAGCCCGGCCGCAGCGCTCCGTTTGCCCCCATGACGCTGGATCTGTCCGAGTTTCTCGCCCCAGGCGTCAGTGCCGACGACGTGCCCGAGCTGGCACCGCTGGTGGCGGCAAAGCCACTGGTGGATGCCTTCATCACGCTGTTTCGCGGCACCGAGGCCGAGGTGCTGATGCGCCTGCTGGTGCTGCGCGAGATCGGGCGCGAGGCCGAATCCCCGCGCTGGTCGCCCGACGCCCTGCGCGCGCGTTTCACCTATCTCGATCCGGTGAAGCTGGAAACGGTGTTGAAGCGCCTGCGCGACAACGGCCTGCTGGCCTTTGCCGACGACGGCCTGTACCACCTGTCCGACATCGGCCGCAACGCGGTGGCGGCGCTCGCCATGTTGCTGCATTTTGCCGACGAGGAGGATGCGGAGCTCGGCTTCCTCACCGCGCAACTGGCCGGTCTGCAGGCGGTGGGCAGCATCACCCCGGAGGCACTGGGCCATCTGCTGTCCAAGCTCAACGACCTCAGCTGGCACTTCGAGGAGGCCGTCGCCTCGGGCTCGGAGTTCAACATCGTGTCCGCGCGACGGCGGCTGTCGGCCAACGAGAAGTGGCTGGCGCGCGGCACCGAAATCCTCACCGGCCTGCTCGCCGACCCCGACGTGCCGTTCGACATCGCGCGCATCGCCCAGCGCATAGGCTTGGCGCAGTCGCGCCTGGCGCGGGTGGATGCGAGCTTCCAGCGCGCCCTGAACAAGATCGAGGCGCAGCGCGTCACCCTCGGCGCGTCGGGCATCTCCTCGTCCGACGTATCCGCCTGGCTGCGTACGCTGAATGGGGCGACGATTGCCGGCTTCGCCGATGACGCGCTCTTCCTGGTGCCCGAAATCCCCTTGCTCGCCGGTGGCCACGAACTGCTCGACCGCGCCGAGGCGGTGCTGTGCGACGACGCGCGCGCGCGGGAAGCCGACATCAGCCTGCCGCCGCCGGATCTGGCCGAGGTGAATACCGCGCCGGACAGCGAGGACCTCGCGCTGCTCGAGCACTTCACCCGCCGCCTCGACCAGCTGCGCGAGACCACACCCTTGCATCAGATCGTGGCCGGCGGCGGCTTTGCCCCGGCTTCGTATCGCCTGTCGCTGCTCGCGCTGCTGGCCGACGGCGAATCGGCCGGCCCGGCCGCGGGCCCGGTGGGTGACTTCATGCGTCTGCCGCTGGAGGTGTCGTTCGGCGATACCCTGGAAGCGGTCGATGACGACGAGATCGCGCTGATCTCAACTGGCCAGGTCGCGCCCCGTGTGGCCGCAGCCCTGCCCGGCGACGACGCTCCGGTGCCCTCCCCCTCGCCGTCCCCCCCGCCGTTCCCCACTCCCCCTGCCACGCTGGAAGACATCCGCTGATGGAACAGGATATCAAGACCCTCACCGCCCGCCTGCTGGCCAACCGCTGGCTGCCGCGCAGCGACCGCCTGGTGCGCCGCGCGCTGGTGGACGAGACCTTTCGCGTCGAGCTCGACCACCGCCTGGCCGCGGTCGGCCTGCAGCTGCAGGACAACCCCTACGCCGGCCACGTCGCCACCGCGCTCGCGCCCGAAATGTACGAGCCGGTGTTCGGCGCCAAACGCGAGTACGCCGCCAGCAACATCGGCCTCACCCGCGACGAGATCGCCCTGCTGGTGGTGATCTGGTCGTTGATCATCCTGCCCAAACGCGAGCGTCAGGTGACCCGGCGCGAGGTAAACGACGACGGCCAGGGCGACATGTTCGGCGCCGAAAAGCCGATGGAGCATGGCGACACCGTTTCCGCCGGCATCGCCGAAGCTTCGCTGATCGCCGACTTTGGCGCGCTGCTGGGCGGGCGCGGCCGGGTGCGGAACTTCATGCTCGGCAAGCTCGCCCGCCTGGGCTTCATCGAGCGGCGCAACGGCATCCTGTTCGAAGGGCCGCTGCTCGACGTCGCTCTCGACTACCGCATGCTGGCGGATCGCATCATCCACGGCACCCTGGCCGAAGTGATCTCCCGCGCCGGACACCCCATGCCCGCAACAAACGCCTTCGAAGTCGCGGACGTGCTGCCCGACACCGACGACGCGGAGGAAGAAGCCTGATGTTCCACATCAAACAGCTCGAACTCGTCCACTGGGACTACTGGCGTCGCTTCTCGCTGCCGCTCGATGCGCAGATCATCACCATCGTCGGCCCCAACGGCTCGGGCAAGACCACGCTGCTCGATGCCTTGCGCACCCTGTTTGCGCTGCGCTGCTCGGGCAAGCGCGACTTCCGCCGCTACGTGCGCCGCGCCGATCGCAGCTTTGCGTGGATCCGCGCCGTGGTCGCGAACCAGCCCGGCAACGGCGGGCGGCGGCCGTTCTTCCCCTGCCTGCACGACGAGGTCACGCTGGCCTGCCGCATCCGCCGCGCCGGCGGCGAATGGACGCGCGACTACGCCATCGTCGACGGCGACCAGACCATTGAAGTGCTGGAGCAGACCGAGGACTGGATCGGCCTGCGCGATTACCAGAGCCGGCTCGCCTGGGGCGGGCTTACCCCGGCCATCGCCAAGGTGCTCGCGCTTGAGCAAGGCGACACCGACAAGCTGTGCGAATACTCGCCCAAGGCCCTGCTCGAACTGGTGTTCGACGTCTTCGGCGACAAGGAAGTGCTGGACAACTACGAGGCCGCGCGCGAAGAGCAGCGCAGCGCCGAGCGCGAGCTCGACGACCTCGAACTCGACCTCGACCGCCTGCGCGCGCAGGCCGAAGCACGCCGCCTGGAAGCCGACAACTACCTGCAGTGGAAGCAGCTCGCCGACGAAGCGCACGCCCTCGAAGCCGAGATCGTGCCGCGCCTGGAAGCGGCCGAACTGGCGCGCGACGCCAGCACTGAGCGCCGCCAGCTGGCCGCCGAACGCAGCGAACGGCTCAACCGTATCACCGAACGCCGCGGCGGCGCGCACCAGCTGGAACAGGTATGTGGCGAAAAGACTGCCACCGACGCCGAGCGCAGTCAGCTCAAGCGCGACGCCGAAGCCACCGAAAGCGCCTACCTCGCCACCCGCGACCGCGTGCGCGACCTGGACAAGCTGCTCGCCGAACGCGATGCCCTGCGCGCCCAGCTCGCCACCGAACACGGCGCCGATGCCGTTGCGCTGGAACGCGAGCACGAAGCCGCCGAAGCCGCACTAACCCGCCTGCGCGCGTCAGAACGCGAACTGCTTGCGCGCTACGAGGAGCGTACCGATAGCCTGCGTGCCGCGAAAGGCCGCAGCGGCCCGCCCACCGACCCCGAAGTCGCGCGTTTCCGCGCCCTGCTCGACGAACAAGGCATCGCCCACCGTGGCCTCGCAGACGTGGTGGAAGTCACCGACGCCCCGTGGCAGGCCGCGCTCGAAGCGGTGCTGCGCCCCTATCGCCACGTCGTGCTGCTCGAACGCGAAGGCGACCGCCACGCCGCCTGGGCGCTGGGCGAACGCGAACGCTTCCGCCACTTCCTGGTGCCGGAACGCGAAGAAGCCCCGCCCGCGCGGGAGCGCAGCCTGGCCGAAGTGGTGCGCTTTTCCGCCCCGGTGCCGCGCTGGCTCACCGACCTGCTCAACCGCATCCGCCGCGTGGACAACGTCGAAGCCGCGCGCGATCTGCCGCGCGACATCGAATGGATCACCCGCGACGGCTACCATCGCGAACGTCGCGGTGCCCGTCACCTCGGCCGCCCGGCCGACTTTCACTTCGGCGAACTGGCCCGCCAGGCCCGCATCGACCAGCTCGAAGCGGACATCCGCACGCTCGACCGCGAGCTCGCCGGCGTGCGCCCGCAGGTACAGCACGCCGCCGAGCGCCTCACCGCGCTGCGCCAGCGCCTGCTCGGCCTGCAGTCCGCCCAGTTGCTCGCCGCCAAGGCCGAAACCTATGTCGCGGCCGACGCCGAACTGCCCCAGGCGCGCGCCGCGCTGAACGTCGCCACCACCGCCCGCAGCGAGATGCAGGCCCGCCAGGAACAGATCGGCACCAGACTGGCCGGCATCCAGATCGAGATCGACCGCCGCAGCCGCGAACTCGGCGCCATCGAACATCGGCTGGCCGAGCTCGAACGCGACACCGCACCGCGCCGCCGCTCCCAGGCCCAGCGCCTCGTCCGCCTGCGTGCGCTGCGTCGCGGCATGCCCGCCCACTGGCGTGATCCGGCCGAACTCGCCCTGCTCGCCGAGCGCTACGATAACGCCAGCGGCGCCCGCCGCGAACGCGACCGCCTGCGCACCCGGCTGGCCGAGGGCGACTGGGTCACCGACGCCGCCGTGCTCACCCTGTCCGAGCGCCTCAAGGCCGACGTACACAAGCGCGAACGCGACTATCGCGAGCGCCAGGGCTATTGCGCCACCGCCCGGCGCCTCACCGAGGAAGCGCGCAACGCCTACATCGCCAAGCTGCGCGCCACCGTGCGCCAGTACGGCAAGAACCTCAAGGCGCTGGGCGAGCTGGCCGGCCTCGGCGTGGATTGCCCAGCGCCCGCGCTCGGTGGCGACGATCTCTCGCTCGCCCACGCCGGGCTCGAAGTGCGCTTCGACTTCGATCGCAAGGGCGCGGTGGGCCTCAACGACGGCGAGGCCTCGGGCGGCCAGCAGGTGATGAAGTCGCTGATCCTGCTCATCGCCCTGCTGATGGACGACGCCCGCCCCGGCGGCTTCGTCTTCATCGACGAACCCTTCGCCCACCTCGACGTCGCCAACATCGACCGCGTCGGCACCTTCCTGCGTGCCACCCGTGCGCAATACCTGATCACCACCCCGGTCACCCACAACGCCAACGTCTTCGCCCCCGCCCAGCTCACCCTGGTCACACGCAAGAAAAAACCCGGCGACGACTGGGCCCCGACTATCGGGGTGCTGGCACGGGCGGTTTGATCGGGGAAATCGGGGACGGGAAATCGGGAAATCGGGGACAGACCACGGTTTCCGATTTGTCACTACCATTATTGAAACCGTGAAACCGTGGTCTGTCCCCTATTCACCGCTGGGACGGATTTCTGAACGAATTCCGGGGAAAAGTCACAGTTCTGCGCATGATGAAACGGCATAATTTAAAGGAATCAATAAAAACTCTTAAATTAAACACAATGAGCGCCCATGAATAAAATACTCATCGTTGCCGCCCTGTCTGCTTTCGGTACTGCTCACGCTGCGCAGTGCAATGTGAGCGACGTCCGGATCACGAGCGTTGCCCAGTACTCGGATGCCAGTCCGACAGCCACCTTAAGCACGATTACGGCCAGCGATTTCTCGACCGATGCTGCCGCCTGTGCGGGGGCGTTTATCGGCAACGACGGCTTCTATCCGCAGATCAACCTCGGTTACTCTGGTGATGGCCTGCTCAACGGTGGTACCCAGGTGGCGAGCGGGAATGTACTTTTTCCGAACGGCGCTTTCATCAGTGAGCAGTATCCGGCGCAGGACCTCAAGGGCGACGGCACCGCCGACGACCCTGGCTGGATCATGCTCGGCAAGTACGAGGCGGACAAGCTTGGCGAATGGGTGTTTTCGCCAAGTTCGCTCGGAATCTTCGACGACATCGTTCTTAGCACGTTCTTCAGCGCGACCCGCGATGGTAGCGGAAAGGGCACCTGGGAGTTTACGCCGGATGCCACTGCGGCCGCACGTGCGGCGAAGGCGCTCGGCAATAACTGGTTCGATCAGTTTGCGGTGGTATTCAAGGCCGGAAATGGTTTTGCCGTCTATGATTTCACCCCGGATCTATTCGGAGCCTCCGCCCCGCTCGCGAGCGACCCGATTATGAATTGGTACGGCACCTACGACGTCAGCAAGACCCTGACCGGTGGTGGCGGTAATGCGGCAGGGCTGTCCCACATCAGCCTGTGGGCACGTGACCCCTCCAGCATGCCGGACACCAACATACCCACCACTAACGTACCGGAACCGACTTCGCTGGCCCTGCTCGGTCTCGGCTTGGTTGGCCTGCTCGCCTCGCGTAAGCGCCCTGCCTGACTGGCGGCACCACGTAACAAAAAAGCGGCGATCCGAGTGATCGCCGCTTTTAGAGAAAGGGTAAATTGGGGACAGACAACGGTTTTTCGGTTTTGACGGACACCGCCTAAGACGTAGTCTGTCCCCAATTCCCCCAATTCCCCCAATTCCCCCTACGGTCGGTGACAGTCGCCCGGGTCAAGCTCAGGGTGGCAGAGGTAGCGCGGTACCGGGGATCTGGATGTGCTCGAACACGCGCCGCGTGCCCGCGCCGGCGCCGAAGGACTCCAGCACGAGCGGGATGTTGATGCCGATGAAGAGATGGCGACGCGCCCGGTCGCGTTGAATCGGGGACAGACCACGGTTTCCGGTCTATCGTTGCCATTACATTCTTTTCGCGGAGCCCACCATGCCACGACGCGCACGCTTGGCCCTACCCGGCGTTCCGCTGCACATCATTCAGCGCGGCAATAATCGCCAGGCGTGCTTCTTTGCAGACGAGGATTACCGTTTCTATCTTGAGTGGTTGGGCGAGTATGCCGCCAAGACGGGTTGCCGCATTCATGCGTATGTGCTGATGACAAATCATGTTCATTTGTTGCTGTCCGCCGAGGCGCCAGAAGGCGCAGGCGGGTTGATGAAGGCACTGGGACAGCGCTATGTGCAGTATGTGAATCGCACGTATCGCCGCAGCGGCACGCTATGGGAGGGGCGCTTTCGATCCTGCTTGACGCAGGAGGAGACCTACCTGCTTTCCTGTATGCGTTACATCGAACTGAATCCGGTGCGCGCGGCAATGGTGTCGCATCCGGGTAACTTTCGCTGGTCTAGCTATCGAGCCAATGCCCAAGGCGACGAGGATCGCCTGATTACGCCCCACCCCGTATATACATCGCTTGCGGTCGAGGCCCTCGACCGCTGCACGGCCTATCGCGAGTTATTCCGCCATCAACTCGCCACTGGCTTGGTGGACGAGATTCGCAAGGCAACCAACGGCAACTTCGCGTTGGGCGATCACGGTTTTGCGGCAGCGAGTGCGGCGGCAATCGGTCGACGCGTCACCCCCGGAAAGTCGGGGAGGCCACGAAACGTTCATGAGCGGGTATCTGGTATCTTGTTTGACTGAAACCATGGTCTGTCCCCTATTCCTCAGATGATCGTCGTCCGTCCGCTCCTCCGTCTATGGTCGTCTTTCTCCGCAGCCGGGTTGTTGCTTGGCACGGTGTTGTTCGCGATGTCACTGACGCCGAGTCTGGTGCCGCGGCCGGTCGCATTGCAGGTGATGGTTTCGGGGGTGGCGCTTGCAGCCGGCTATGGCGTGGGTTTCCTTGGGCGGTGGTTATGGGATTTCATGGAGCTGCCGCACTTGCCCGGCAGGTTGGGGCAGTTCGTCAAGCTGGTACTGGCGGTCGCGAGCCTCGGCATTGCCGTGCTCTCCTTGGCCAACGCTGCGGCCTGGCAGGACTCGGTGGGCCTCTTGATGAACATGGCGCCGGTGGAGAGCTCGCGGCCAGTCACAGTTGGTCTGCTTGGTTTCTCGCTGTTCCTGCTCATCATTGCCATTGCGCGCCTGTTCGGGTTCGTCGCACGTCGGTTTTCGCGCATGCTGAGGCGTTTCGTGCCGCGGCGCGTTTCCATCGTCATGGGGTCGGCGGGCGCGTTGATCGTGTTCTGGTTGCTGATCGAGGGGGTGGCGATACGCTGGACGCTGAACACCTTCGACCTATCTTTCCAGCAGCTGGACTCGCTGGTGGAGGCAGATCAGGCGCCGCCGAGCGCCTCGGAGCGGGTAGGTAGCAAGGCCTCGCTCGTCGACTGGCAGGATCTGGGGCGCCAGGGACGGCGCTTTGTCAGCGGGGTGGTCACTCGGGCAGAGCTGGAAGCATTTTTCGGCGACTCAGTGCGGGAGCCGGTGCGGGTGTATGTCGGTCTGAACTCGGCCGAAACCATCGAGGCGCGGGTCGAACTGGCGCTGGCGGAGATGTTCCGCACCGGTGCGTTCGAGCGGCAGGTGCTGGTGGTCGTGACGCCTACCGGTACCGGCTGGGTGGACTCCGGCGCGATCCGTAGCGTCGAGTATCTGCATCGCGGGGACGTAGCCAGCGTGGCGATCCAGTATTCCTATTTGCCGAGCTGGCTGACCCTGCTGACCCAGCCGGAGTATGGCGCGGAAACGGCCCGCCGGCTCTTCGAGGCGGTGTACCGCCATTGGAGTGCGATGGACACAGCAACTCGCCCACGCCTGTATCTGCAGGGTTTGAGCCTGGGGGCGCTGAACTCTGGCCGCTCGGTCGACATCTGGGACATTGTCGGCGATCCGGTGCATGGGGCCTTGTGGAGCGGGCCGCCGTTTCGCAGCGGCACCTGGCAGTGGGTCACACGCAACCGCAATCCGGGCTCACCGGCATGGTTGCCAGCGTTTCGCGATGGCTCGGTGATCCGCTTCACCAACCAGGAGGCCACGCTAGGCGCGCCTGACGAAGGTTGGGGCCCGCTGCGCATTGTCTACCTGCAGTACGCCAGTGACCCGATCACGTTCTTCGATCCGCAATCTTTCTTTCGTGAGCCGGAGTGGATGCGGGCGCCGCGCGGGCCGGACGTATCCGACAGCCTGCGCTGGGTGCCCATGGTGACCTTCCTGCAGTTAGCGGCGGATATCCTGGGCGCTGACTCGGCGCCTATCGGCTACGGCCACACCTACGCAACCGAGCACTACATTGATGGCTGGCGGGCTGTCAGCCAGCCGTCGGGATGGACCGACGAGGACATCGTCCGACTCAAACTGCGGATCGGGGATCTGCAGAACGCATCTGGCCCCTGAGGTTCTGAAGATAATCAGGTGAGTAATCAGGGACAGACCACGATTTTCGGTTTATTCGTCTCAATATTGAAACCGTGGTCTGTCCCTTATTCTCTCTTCTCGCGATGTCGATTTCGCACGTCGTCGCGCGTCGGGTTCACACGCCTGCCCTCTTGAGGGGGGCGAACGAATCCACCCTGACGAGGAGACTCCGCCATGACCATCACTACCCCGGCGCAAACTGCGCCGCAGACCGATACCCTCCCGACTGCCTCCGCCCGCGCGGCGACCGACACTCGTGTGGTGATGCTCGTTGCCACGCGCAAGGGCGCGTGGCTGTTCCACGGCGACGCCGGGCGCGAGCGTTGGCGCGTGGACGGGCCACATTTTCTCGGCCACATCGTCAACCATCTGGTGCTCGACCCGCGCGACGGCCGGACGCTGCTGGCCGCGGTGAGCACCGGTCACCTCGGACCGACGCTGTTCCGCTCCACCGACCTCGGACGCAACTGGCAGGAAGCAAGCCGACCGCCCGCATTCGCGACCACGGAGGACGGCACCGGCCGCTCGGTGCAACACACCTTCTGGCTCACGCCCTGCCATGCCGACGAGCCCGGCGTGTGGTATGCGGGCACCTCGCCACAGGGGATGTTCCGCTCCGAGGACGGCGGCGACACCTGGACACCCTGGTCGTGCATCAACGACGACCCGCGTTACCGCCAATGGATGGGCACCGCACAGGATGGCACTCCCGACGGTCCCAAGCTGCACTCCATCATCGTCGACCCGCGCGACCCCGCCCACCTGTATTTCGCGATGTCCGGCGGCGGGGTGCACGAATCGACCGACGGCGGGCGCACCTTCTCGCCGCTGCTCAAGGGGCTTGAGGTGGTCGAAGGCTTCAACGTCGAAGACCCGACCTTTCACGACCCGCACTGCGTGCGCATGTGCCCGACCAACCCTGATCGCCTGTACCAGCAGAACCACTGCGGCATCTATCGTCTCGACCGGCCCGCTGACCAATGGGTGCGGATCGGGCGCAACATGCCAGCCTCGGTTGGCGACGTCGGCTTTCCGATGGTGCTGCATCCGCGCGATCCGGACACGGCCTGGGTGTTTCCGATGGACGGGCGCGACGTGTGGCCGCGCACCAGCCCCGACGGCCACCCTGCTGCCTGGGTGACGCGCGATGGTGGCGAGCACTGGCAGCGCCTCGATGCCGGACTGCCGGCTGAACAGGCGTGGTGGACGGTCAAGCGCCAGGCCATGTGCGCCGACACCCTGGCCCCGGTGGGCCTCGCCTTCGGCACCACCAGCGGCGAACTGTGGGCAAGCGCGGACGAAGGCAGGCAATGGACCTGCATCGCGCGCCACCTGCCCGAGATCTACGCCGTGGAGACTGCGGTGCTGGCACCATGAGCGCGACGATGGAGATCCTGATCCCGACTCCCCTGCACTCCTACACCGCCGGGCAGAGACACGTTCATGCCGAGGGGGCGACGCTGGACGAAGTCATCACCGATCTCGAGCGCCAGTTCCCCGGCATCCGCTTTCGGATGATCGACGAGCAGGGCCGGATGCGGGCCCACATGCGCATCTTCGTCAACGGCGCGGCGGTTTTCGAGCTGCCTACGCCACTGCGAGAAAGTGACAAAGTCGCGATCGTGCAGGCATTGAGCGGCGGCTGAGGCCGGGTAATCAGTAGCGATAATCAGGGTAATCAGGGACAGACCACGATTTCCGGTTTATTCGTCTCATTATTGAAAAAGTATTGAAACCGTGGTCTGTCCCCTATTTTCCCCTACCTATTTTCTGGTCTGCTATTTTCTCTATTTTCCAACTGTAAAAATATCCGTCACTCGCTGCACCCGCGCCGTGCGGCTATGGGCGGTGCAAGGGGCTGCGGGCACGCTTGCGGTGCGACTTGACGCCCGAAATGGGGTATAAAGCGCTCATTTTCATGGCACGAAATTCGCTTTGAGAACTTTGACCACCTGGTCGGGTTCTCATCTTCCGTTGCAGGAGCATGCCATGGCGTCCCACATCGTCTTGACTTCGCATCCGCGAAACCGAAGCGCGCAGCATCAGCCGATCGACTGGGGCGCGCCCGATGCACGCAGCCGCGGCCCGCTGATCGCAAGCCTGAGCCAGCCGGCGCAGCGCAATGTGATCGGGACCCATTCGGGGGCCTACTCGCTGTACCGGGCACTCGCGGTCGCCGCCGGAAACCTGCAGGCCTCGCATCGGCCAGATCTGTCGAACACCACGCCGGCCGCGGTGATCGGCCCCCACCCACAGTGGAACGATCCGCACCGGATCGTCTCGCTCGATCCTTGGGGCCATCGCGTTACCGAAGACTTCGGCCACCTGATTGCGGCCGGGCTGGACATCCGGCCGACGATCGCGGTCACCCGGGCACACATCAACATGCCCGAACTCCTGGGCGCGATCGCCGCCGGCAGGCTCATTCCCGATGGCGATCTGCTCACCGCGAACGGCGACGTGAAGGTGACCAAGGCCGCGATCGATCCGGTGTGGTACCTGCCGGGCATTGCCGAGCGCTTCGGCATTGGCGAGAGCGATCTGCGGCGCACGCTGTTCGAGCAAACCGCCGGCATGTTCCCCGAGCTGATCACCCGCCACGATCTCAAGGTCTTCCTGCCGCCGATCGGCGGGATGACGCTCTACTTCTTCGGCGATGTCTCCCGGCTCGGCGACCCCGACACCAAGGTGGCGTGCCGGGTGCACGACGAGTGCAACGGCTCCGACGTATTCGGCTCCGACATCTGCACCTGCCGCCCCTACCTCGCCCACGGCATCGAGATCTGCATCGAGATGGCGCAACAAGGGGGCGTGGGCCTGGTGGTCTACAACCGCAAGGAGGGCCGTGCGCTGGGCGAGGTGACCAAGTTCCTGGTGTACAACGCGCGCAAGCGGCAGAAGGGCGGCGACCGTGCGGAGACCTACTTCGCCCGCACCGAGTGTGTGGCCGGGGTGCAGGACATGCGCTTTCAGGAGCTGATGCCGGACGTCTTTCATTGGCTTGGCATTACCCGCATCGACCGCTGGGCGTCGATGAGCGACATGAAACACGGCGCGCTGGTGGCCGCGGGCATCGAGGTGGGCGAACGGGTGGCGATACCGGACGGACTGATCCCGGCCGATGCGCGGGTGGAAATGGACGCCAAGATGGCTGCCGGCTACTTCTCGCCCGGCGGCGCACCGCTCGCGACCGAACTGGAGGTGGCAAAAGGACGGGGACTGCACGAATGAACGCACCTACCCTGTCCGCCCGTGGCTGGCATACCCCGGTGCCACCGGATCACCCGGCGGCAGCCCTGCTCAGCTCGACCGCGGTACGCGAGCGTTGCGCGGTGGTGATGGGCGAGGTGGAGCGCGGGCGTTCGCCCTTTTTCACCTGGAACGCCGCGGCGCTGCCGGCCACGGCCCGCTATGTTGCCAACACTGTGCGCTACAACTACCCCGATCTGGCCGTGCCCTATCACAGCCGCTGGCGGCACTTCGAGACCGGCGGGATCGATCGCTGGCAGGAGCTCGGTGACAGGATCACAGCGGCCGACCCGCTCGAGCGTGCGCGCGTCGCGGTGGATCTGGTGATCCCCAGCGTGTTGCTCGATGCGGGGGCGGGCCCGCATTGGCGCTATCACGAACCCTCGACCGGCTGCACCCTCGCCCGCTCCGAAGGCCTGGGGGTGGCCAGCCTTGCGTTGTTCGCGGGCGGCGCACTGTCGAATCAGCCGGAGCAGCCGCTGCGCAGCGATGCCGCGGCGCTGGCCGAGCTCTCCGCGGCGCGCCTGGCCGAGGTCTTTCAGGTTGGTCCGGACAACCCGCTGGTCGGCCTCGAAGGCCGGGCCGCGCTGCTGCGCAGGCTGGGCGAGGTCGCCGCCGCGACCCCGGCGGTGTTCGGCAGCCCGGCGCGCCTCGGCAACCTGGTCGATTACTTCGTGGCCCGCGCCGACCGTGGCGTGATCGAAGCCGAATTCGTTCTTGCCACGCTGTTGAAGGCACTGGGCCCGGTTTGGCCCGGACGGATTTCCCTGCGGGGCATTCCCCTCGGTGACTGCTGGGCTCATCCCGCACTCTCCGATGGCCTGCTGCCCTTCCACAAGCTCACCCAGTGGCTGACGTATTCGCTGCTTGAACCGCTCGAGGCTGCCGGCCTGCAGGTGTGCGGCATCGACCGCCTCACCGGCCTGCCGGAATACCGCAATGGCGGCTTGCTGCTCGACCTCGGGGTGATCCGCCCACGCGATGCGGGTTTCTGGACCACCTCATGGAAGGTCGATTCGCCCGCGATCGTGGAATGGCGTGCGCTGACCGTGATCGGGCTGGACCGGCTGGCGGTGGCGGTGCGCGCCGAACTCGGCCTCGATGCGGCCAGCTTCTCCTTGCCCAAGGTGTTGCAGGGCGGCACCTGGGCGGCCGGCCGGCGTATCGCCGCCCAGTATCGCGCCGGGGGCACGCCACCAATCGACATCGTCAGCGACGGAACCGTGTTCTGAGCCCTTAGCCCCAATCACATCGCCCCCTGACGGAGATCGCCATGCATCCGAACCTGATCGAGATCGATCATCCGTTGATGAAGCACAAGCTGACGATACTGCGCAACGTGGAAACGACCACCGATAACTTCCGTCGCGTGGTGCGCGAGATCGCGGCGATGATGGCCTACGAGGTCACCCGCGACTTGCAGACCGAGCTGGTGACGATCACCACCCCGGTTGCGCAGTGCGAAGCGCCGGTGATCGCGGGCAAGAAACTGTGCCTGATCTCGATCATGCGCGCCGGAAACGGCATGCTGGACGGCATGATCGAGCTGCTGCCCGGGGCGCGGATCGGCCACGTCGGGCTGTATCGCGATCCGCGTACGCTGGAGCCGATCGAGTACTACTACAAGGTGCCCGAAGACATCGACGAGCGTCACGTGATCGTCGTCGACCCGATGCTGGCTACCGGCAACTCGGCCAGCGCGGCGCTGTCGCGATTGAAGGACGACGGCGTGAGCAGCCTCAAGTTCGTGTGCCTGCTGGCCGCGCCCGAAGGGCTGGAAACGCTGGCCCGCAACCATCCGGACGTACCGGTGACCACCGGCGCGATCGACAGTCACCTGGACGAACATGGCTACATCGTGCCCGGCCTGGGCGATGCGGGCGACCGCCTGTTCGGCACCCGATGACTCGGGCAACGGAACCAGGGACTGGCACCGGTGGCCGACTGAAGTCGGCCCTACGAAAAACCCCAAAACCCCCGAGCCCTACCACCGCTGCCTCCACATCCGCCGTAGGGCGGGTTTCAACCCGCCGCAGGGGGTGACTTGGGCACCAGCGCCGGGGTTCGGCACCTGTGGCCGATTGAAGTCGGCCCTACAGAACATCGGTACGGTCATGCAGATCAGGTAGCCGCTGTCACTCGCCTCCACCGAGAATGCCCGCAGCGCGCAGGCGGGACTTGTAGGCCTTCATTGCCGGACGCGAGATCGCGGTTTCCGCCAGAACGCGGTGCTCGTAGATCTCGCCCACCAGTGATTCACGCTCGCCTGCACAGGCGCGCCTGATCAGGGCATGGGCCTCCTCGCCCAGCAGCCCACCGGGAAGATCACGAGTCGCTTCGTATAGAACCGGAATGACCTCCTTGTCATGCGGCCCCATCTTGCATTTACCATCGAGGATCTTGAGCATCACGGTTGTCGTACAGTCGACATCGAGCGGCGCCGCGAGGTGTTCGCGCGCCCAGGCTGCAAGCGATCTGACTGGCATTTCGGCCTCCGGAGCAAGGTTGTCGCTCTGATTCAGCAATATCCGCGCCTGCGCGGATTGGCACCGTCAGGTCCATTTCCGCCATCTCATTGCCTGCGATGACATCCGCTGCGCTCACCGGAGAGAGTCGATAACCTCCGCCGCAATGCAGGCTTCAAACTTACCGAAACACCACACTCATGATCCGGATCGAACCTATGTGCGCGAACGAACGGTGTCGCTCACAAGGAAGTCGTACCGTGCAGCCGCAACGCCGTATTTACGCAAACCCGTCCGGGTGTGCGGTTCGTGTCAGAAGAGTAAGAGGAATTCTCATGAAGTATTCAATGGTGCTATCAGCGGCGCTCATCGCCGTGGCTTTGAGCGCATGCGACAAACAGCCGACTGTCGTGACCCCGGCGACCGTCATCAACGTCCCGGTTCCGGGTCCTGCCGGCCCCACGGGTGCAACGGGCTCCACCGGTTCGACCGGCTCCACGGGTTCAACCGGCTCCAGCGGAGCAACCGGTGAAACGGGCGCAGCCGGAACGACGGGCGATACCGGCGCAACCGGTGAGAAGGGCAACACCGGCGGTGACACAGTGATCGTCGTCCCGAGTACCACGCCCGCCCGCTGAGCGTTTGCCGGCCTCCTGCAAGGAGGCCGCAATCACGTCAGGCCACCCGTCGTCAGCGTGCTAGAACGCCTATGACGGTGCGCGCCAAATGGTCCGAAATGCAACGGGAGTCTTCCCGGTGCTCGAGGTCTGAGCGACCAAATGCGCCTTCTGTGCGCAGCCGTACAGAGCGATGAAGGCGAGGCAGGTAGATTGAAATCGTCGACCCGCATTGAACGGAGTCGCCCAATCGATTCACAAGGAGGTGAGTTTTATGAACAGCATCGTCTACATCGTCGGCGCAGTCGTCATCGTCATGGTTATCCTTTCGTTTCTCGGCCTTCGCTAGGCTGAAAGGACGATACGCAGACCCTATGCGCTCGACATCTGCGAGCGCACACGGGCTGCAAGAGATCTGACGGGCATGTCGCCCTCCGGAGCAGGGTTCCCGCACTGACACTGCGGTAGCCGCACCTGCACCGAGCAACACGGACAGGTCATTCTCATGACATGTCCGTGAATGGTGAAAAAAGGCATCCGCTGGCGTAGCATGCCCGCATGAAGCCATTCAAATCCCTTACTGGTCACGTTGCCGGCCACCTTACTGGCCACCTTGCCGAGCAGCCCCTTTCCGCCAACAGGCTGGTGCATACGTCGGCTGCCGCGTGCGATTCCCATAGACTCATTGACGCCACGCGCCGATGAGCAATGCACGGCGGATCATTCTCGAGTGGGCCGAACGGGGGCATATCGCGGTTTCCGACGTGCCGCAGGCGCTCGCGCTTGCTGGCGTTCTGCCGTCGCGGGACGCATGGCGGGGCTTTATCGACCGCTTGCTGCTGTGGATGGGCACCTTGCTCGTGGGTGGCGGGCTGATCTTCTTTCTTGCCTACAACTGGGCCGAGCTCGGGCGCTTCTCCCGCTTCGCCCTGGTCGAGGTACTGCTACTCGCTGCGCTGGCGGTCGTGTGGCGCGTCGGGCTCGATCGCCCGGGCGGCAAGGCGGCACTCTTTGCGGCCTGCCTGTTTGTGGGCGCACTGCTTGCGTTGATCGGCCAGACCTATCAGACCGGAGCGGATACTTTCGAGCTGTTTGGCGCTTGGGCGGCCATGATCCTGCCGTGGGTGCTGGTGGCCCATACGGCTGCGCTGTGGGTCTTGTGGCTGACGCTGGTCAATCTGGCGATCGTGCTTTACTTCCAGGCGTTTCCCGGTGTGTTCGGCATGTTGTTCGGCACCGAACGGCAGATGTGGGTGCTGTTCGCATTCAATACCGCTGTGCTGTGCGTCTGGGAGCTGCTTGCCGCGCGCCGTGGCCAGGCTGCGGGCGAACGCTGGGGCCCGCGCTTTATGGCAAGCGCAAGTGGCGGCCTGATCACGGCCCTGGCGATGATGCAGATCCTCGATCCGCGCGACAGCAGTCTGTGGGCAGTGCTGGCCTGGCTGGTGTGGCTCGCGCTGGCATGGGTGGTTTACCGGCTGCGGCTGCGCGACGTGTTCGTCCTGGCCGGTGGCGTGCTCTCGGTGATTGTGGTGGTGGCGACCTTCCTCGTCCGGCGTCTGGATGGTGGGGCAGCCGGCTTCCTGCTGACTGGCCTGATCGTGCTTGCGCTGTCCGCGGTGGGGGGATGGTGGCTGAAGAAAGTCGCGGCGGAGGATGTGCAATGAGCACGCGGGAAACAGCCGCCCTTTGGCAACAGCTGCAGGCGGCCGGCCTCGTCGTGGGCGAACCGGCCACCGGTCCGGCGCCGGCGCCGTGGTTCGTGCGCACCATGCTCGGCGTGGCGGGCTGGATCGGCGCCCTCTTTCTGCTGCTGTTCGTGGGCATGGGGCTTCGGTTCGTGGTGGACTCGGCCGCGGCCTCCTTCGTCGTCGGTATGGCCGCGTGTGCGGCCGCGGCGCTGCTGTTTCGCAGCCGACCGCACGGCGATTTCGCCACTCAGTTCGGGCTGGCAGTGAGCCTCGCCGGCCAGGGCCTGGTGCTGTATGCACTTGCCAGCGGGTTGAAGGCGCCGGCAAGCGTGATTGCCTTGGGCGTGAGCCTGTTTCAGGCCGTCCTGTTCGTGCTCGTGCCTAACTTCGTTCATCGGGTATGGAGTGCCGCTGCGGGCGCAGCCGCGGTCTTTGTTGCGCTGGCGGATCTTCAGCTGCAGGCGCTGACCCCGGGGCTGTTTGCAGCGGCCTGCGCGTGGATATGGCTAGCTGAATTCCGCCATGCCGGTCACGGCTCGATGCTGCGCGCGGGTGGCTACGGGCTGGTGCTTGCCGTGATCGGTGCCACCGCGGCGCTGACATGGAGCGCCGGGCAGTGGCTGTGGCGACCCGAGCTGGACCGTCACCCGATGCTCGAGCACACGCTGTGGATCGGTGCCGGAATGGGCGGCATGGCGCTGCTTTGGGCGGGGTGGCGTTTGTTGCTGCGAGAAGCGGTGGTGCCGACTTCGGCCAGCGGGGTCCGTCTACTGGCTGCGGCCGCCATCATTACCCTTGCCAGCATGAAGGCGCCCGGCCTCGCACCGGCCACGCTGATCCTGCTGCTCGGCCACGCCAACGGCAATCGGGTGCTCGCCGGCTTGGGCGTGGCCGCCCTGCTGGGCTATCTGTCCTTCTACTACTATTCGCTGGAAGCCACCCTGCTGTACAAGTCCGCGCTGATGGTGTCCACCGGCGCGGCGCTGCTCGGCGCCCGGTTCGTGTTGCATGCCTGCTGGCCCGCGCCGGTGCTGCGGGAGGATGAACATGCCCAAGTCGATTGACAGGTGGATTGCACTGGTCGCCGGGCTCGCGGTGCTGGCAACGGCCAACTACACCATCCAGAAACGCGAACAACTGCTGAGCGACGGCCGGGTCGTGCTGCTCGCATTGGCACCGGTGGACCCGCGCTCGCTGATGCAGGGCGACTACATGGCGCTACGCTTCGCGGCGGCGGATGCCGCCTTCGGCACGGGCGCCCCGGCCCGGGCGGTGCACGACGGGCACCTCGTACTCAAGCTCGACGACCGGGGCATAGGCAGTTTCAACCGCTTCGACGACGGCACCCCGCCTGCACCGGACGAGTTGCGCATGCGCTACCGGATCCGCGACGGGAAGCCCCGATTCGCCACCAACGCCTTCTTTTTTCAGGAAGGCGACGCGGCGCGATACGAATCGGCCCGGTTCGGCGAGTTCCGCGTAGACGCCAGCGGCGAAGCAATCCTGACCGGACTGCGCGCTGAAAATCTGGATGCGCTGGGCCCGTCGCCGGACTCATTCAAGGGCAACGCCGCTGCGGATTGATTTCCGGCGAGATTGATCTAGAGTCAAACGACACCGAGCTACACGCATCGCATGTTCGGGCGTCGTACAGGGGCGCCGCACTGTGCGATGGGCCGAGCGCGCCGCATTGGCGCCCGCGTTCAAGTGACACTCGCTGTTCATGTTGCGGTCCGTTTCCTGGAACTCGTGAGCTTGTGATACGCATTGCTCACGACCTCGTGTTTACCACCCCTATCGGGGATAGACCGGCGTACGCGGCCACTGCGACACGGCGCCGGGCAACTCAGCAATGAGGAGTCACGACCATGCCGTCTGCCCTGGCCCATCCCGGCGTCTATATCGAAGAAGTCCCGAGCGGTGTTCGCACCATCACCGGCGTTGCCACCTCGATTACCGCTTTTGTCGGCCGCGCCCAGCGCGGTCCGGTCAACCGCCCGGTGCGGGTACAGAGTTTTGCCGAGTATTCGCGGCTCTTCGGCGGTCTGTGGCAGCCCAGTACCATGGGTTATGCGGTCAACCAGTTCTTCCAGCATGGCGGTAGCGACGGACTGATCGTGCGGGTGTTCAACGGCACCCTTGCCACCAGCACTGCGACCATCACCCTGGCCACCGCGACCGGCACCCTGGTACTGGAAGCGAGCAGTCCGGGCACCTGGGGCAGCGCGCTACGGGCGACGGTGGACCACCTCACGCGGGACGCCTCGGACACACTGCTGTTCAATCTGCTGATCGAAGAGCTCGATCGACCGGGTGGGACGACGGTGGTCGGCGCCGAGCAGTTTCGCAACGTATCGGTGGACCCGGCAAGCTCCCGCTTTGTGAACACGGTGATCAACGAACAATCGGCGCTGGTCAATGTACGCAGTTCGGCGCCGGTAGATGAAAGTCCCGCCGATGGCTCCGTCGCGGTGGCCGATCCGGACGGAACAGCCAGCGCCGGCGGCACCCTCGGCAGCAACGGCAGCGACATCGTCGACGCCCAGATCACCGGCGACCAGAATGCGCGCACCGGCATCTTCGCGCTCGAGTCGGCGGACCTGTTCAACCTGATGTGCATACCGCCCCCGACCCACACCAGCGATCTCCTCCCGGCCACGTGGGCGAGCGCGGCGAGCTACTGTCAGGGTCGGCGCGCGATGCTCATCGTCGACCCGCCCGCAGCCTGGACCGCCAACCCGAGCACCGCCATCAGCACCGCGGAAACCGGGGTCAACACCTTGCGCAGCACGATAGGCAACGACGATGCGATCAATGCCATGGTGTATTTCCCGCGCTTGCGCATGCCCGACCCGCTGAGCGAAAACCGCATCGCCGATTTCGCCCCGTGCGGCGCGGTGGCCGGCATCATCGCCCGCACCGACGTGCAGCGCGGTGCGTGGAAGGCGCCAGCGGGGCTGGCCGCCTCGTTCTCGGGGGTGCAGGGCTTCACCTACACCATGACCGACCAGCAAAATGGGGTGCTCAATCCGGTGGGCCTGAACTGCCTGCGCACCTTCCCGGTGGCGGGGCATCTGGTGTGGGGCGCGCGCACGCTGGCGGGTGCCGATCTGCTCGCCTCGGAATGGAAGTACGTGCCGGTACGGCGGCTTGCCCTGTTCATCGAGGAGAGCCTGTTCCGCGGCACCCAATGGGTCGTGTTCGAGCCCAACGACGAGCCGCTGTGGGCGCAGATCCGCCTCAATATCGGCGCTTTCATGCAGAACCTGTTCCGCCAGGGCGCATTTCAGGGCAGCAGCCCGCGCGACGCCTATTTCGTCAAATGCGACCGTGAAACCACCACCCAGAACGACATCGACCGCGGCATCGTGAATATCCTGGTTGGCTTTGCGCCGCTCAAGCCCGCCGAGTTCGTGGTGATCAAGATCCAGCAGATGGCCGGTCAGGTCGAAGTCTAAGGAGAAACTGCCATGGCACAGTTCAGCGTCAATGCTCAGCGTTTCGATCCCTACAAGAACTTCAAATTCCGGGTGAAGTGGGACGGTCGCTACGTCGCCGGAATCAGCAAGGTGGGCGCACTCAAGCGCAGCACCGAGATGGTCGAACACCGTGAAGGTGGCGACCCCTCGACCTCGCGCAAGTCGCCCGGCCGCAGCAAGTTCGAGGCCATCACGCTGGAGCGCGGCGTCACCCACGACGTCGAATTCGAGCAGTGGGCGAACAAGGTATGGAATTTCGGCTCCGGCCTGGGAGCGGAAGTCTCGCTCAAGGATTTTCGCAAGGATCTCATCATCGAGGTCTACAACGAGGCCGGCCAACTCGCCCTCGCCTACAAGGTCTACCGCTGCTGGGTGTCCGAGTTTCAGGCCCTGCCCGACCTGGACGCCAACGCAAACGCCGTCGCGATCCAGACCATCAAGCTGGAAAACGAAGGCTGGGAGCGTGACTACGACGTGACCGAACCGAGCGAGCCGAGCTTCACCGAACCGGTCTGATCACCATGCCTGCGCTGACGCCCGAGCACCTGCTGACGGTGTGGGAGCAAAGCGCGCGACGCCACCCGATAGACCGCGCGCTACTGCTGTTCGCAATCGCCGCACCGCACACGCCGCCCGACACCCTGGCCGACCAGCCGCTGGGCGTGCGCAATGCCGCACTCATGGCGCTGCGCCGCGACAGTTTCGGCGCGCGGCTTGATGCCTGGGCCGATTGTGCGGCCTGCGGCGAGCGCCTCGAATTCGTGCTCGACAGCGGCCAGCTACCGCCCGCGCCGACCGATGCGCAGCTGCCGCTCGAGATCGGCGGTCACCGCTTCCGTCGCCCCACCAGCCGCAACCTGGCGCGCCTTGCCGGTGCGACCGATGCCGATGCCGCAGCACGACAGTTGTTGCACGACTGCGCCGAATCGGCGGCGGACTTGCCACGCGATCCGGTCGCGCTGCGTGAACTGCTCGACGCGGTGGACGCTGCCATGGACGCCGCCGACCCGTGGGCGGACCTGACCCTGGGCATACGCTGTCCGGCCTGCGGACATGAGGATGAAGCCGTGTTCGATATTGGCGCCTACCTGTGGGACGAGATCGACAGCCACGCCCGCCGCTTGCTCGACGACATCCACACCCTGGCCCTGGCCTATGGCTGGACCGAGCCCGAGATTCTTGCCCTGAGCGATACCCGCCGCGCGGCCTATCTCGATCGGGTGCAGCGCGAGCGGATACAGGTTGGACGGGGACAGTTTGAACGGGGGCTGGCATGAGCGGTCCGATCAGACGCCTTGCCCGCGACGCCGTGAGCCCGACCCGGCCGACCATACACGCCATGGCCCGCCTGCCATACATGTCGCCGCCGCCGCTGCTCCCGATCGACGAGACGGGCACGCCGGGCGCGGGCATGATGCCCGGGTCCACGCAGGCGGCATGGCCTGCCACGTCGGCCGTGCCTCCGCCCGGAGCGATGTCCGGGCAGCCGTCTCCGGTCGCCGGCGACGCATCACGCAGTGCCATCGAAACGGGTATTGCCGCCGAACCGGGGCTCAATCCATCCGCACCGTCACGGCAGACTTCTTCGCCGAGTCCATCCGCATTGCATCCCTCGTCACGGTCCCCGGATCTGTTTCCACTGATGCCTGCTTCACCCGCACAAGGGCCGACTCCCGGGGGGGTCTCACCAGCCGCACCGGCCGCGGGCGACGAAACAAGCACGCCCGCCACGGCCACGCCGTCATCCACATTTGCGCCGGCACAGGCGAGCGCCGCAGCGCCGGCGCCCGATCAACCCGATACCCGCAGTGCGAACGCGCGCACCCAGCCCGCCGCACTGCTGCCGCCTATCGTGCAAGACGCGCACTCCAGCCGCTCGTCGCCCGCAGCAGCCAGCGCACAGCGCACGCCCGCGGCGGCAGACGGGCCGACCGAAGTCCACGTGCACATCGGCCGCGTCGAGGTCACCGCGGTGCAGGCGCCTGCAGCACCCAAACCTTCCGCACGCAGCGGGCCCCAGCCGATGTCGCTGGACGACTATCTGGCCCGGCGCCAACGGAGAGGATCATGAGCAACGCCCTGGCCATTGCCGGTGTCACCGCGGTACTGCGCGACCGCCTCAACGACGGGCTGGTCAACCACAACGTGACCGGCATGCTGGGCAGTACGGTCACGGTCAGCGTGCTGCCGCCCGACCGCGTGGTCGTCGAAGGCAGTTCGGAGGCGAGCCAGCTCAATCTCTTCCTGTACCAGGTCACGCCCAACACCGGCTGGCGCAACGAGGGCCTGCCCTCGCACGACCACTCGGGCCGCCACCGGCTCACCAATCCGCCGCTGGCGCTCGATCTCCACTACCTGATCTCGGCCTACAGCGGCGGCGACCTGCACGCCGAGATCCTGCTCGGCTACGCCATGCAGCTGATGCACGAATTCCCCGTGCTCACCCGCGAGATGATCCGCACCGCGCTCAACCCCTCGCCCGATGTCGGGCTGGACCTGCCGCCCGCACTGCGTGCGCTGGCCGACTGCGGACTGGCGGACCAGCTGGAACTGCTGCGCATCACGCCCCAGTTCCTGAACACCGAAGAGATGTCCAAGCTGTGGACCGCCACCCTTTCCAACTATCGCCCCACCGCCGCCTATCAGGTATCGGTGGTGCTGATCGAGGCCACCCGCCCGACCCGCCCGACCCTGCCGGTACTCACACGGGGCGAGGTCGATCTCGTTTCCGGTCGCGAACGCGGCGTGGTCGTCACCCCGAGCCTGATCCCACCGCTGCCGATGATCGAGGCGGTGCTACCCGCGGATAACCAGCCCGTGGTGCTTCTTGACCAGGCGGTGACGCTGGAAGGCCATCACCTCGACGGCAGCAACCGCGAAGTGCATCTGCGCAACGAGCGCTTCGACATTGCCGAGACGCTGCCGGCCAGCGCTCCGAGCGCCGCCGATCGCATGGTGTTCGTCATTCCCGCCGCACGCGCGAATGACTTTCCGGTGGGGGTGTACGACGTGACCGCCACGGTGGTGCGCCCCGGCGACACCGCCCCGCGTGAGACCAACCGGCTCGCCTGCGTGGTCGCCCCCAATGTCACCAACCTGCCGCAGGCGGTGGTGCGCGACGGCAATGACGACGCCCACATCACGCTGACCTTCACCCCGGCGCTGCAGCCCGGGCAGCGTGCCTCGCTCCTCATTGGCCAGGTCGAGGTCGCACCCGAGAGCTTCGTCGCGCCGACCACCACCCTCGACTTCATTGTCGAGGATGCCGAGATCGGCGCACCGCTCGCCCGCCTGCGCATCGACGGCATCGACAGCCCGGTGGCCGATCGCAGCACCACCCCGCCAAGCTTCTACAACTACCGCGTCACGATCTCATGAACGCGCCACTCGAACTCGACTGGACCACCTCCAACCAGCATCTGCTGGTGGCCGAGTTCGCCCGCCTGCGCGCGCTGCTGGGCGATGGCGAGCTGGCGGCGGCGGAACGGCAGATCGATGCCATGACGCGGCAAATGCCCGCCCCGGCCGCCATCGACACCCTGGTAGCCTTGTTCCAGCTGAGCGACTTCGAGCGCGACATCCTGTTGCTGGTCGCCGGCGTGGAGATGGACGCCCGTCTCGCCAGCCTGTGCGTCGCCAACCTGAGCCCCGGGGCTGGCGGACACGCGCACGCCCCATGGGCAAACTTCGGTCTCGCGCTCGGGGTGCTGCCCGAGGCGCACTGGAGCGCGCTCACCCCGGTCGCCGCCCTGCGCCGCTGGCGCCTGATCGAGGTCGATGAGACGGCCGGCCTGAGCGCCGGCCGCCTGCGTCTCGACGAACGCGTACTGCATTTCATCGCCGGCCTGAACTATCTCGATCATCGCCTGCGCCCGCTGCTCGACCCGGTGCCGCCCGCCGGCCTGATGGCTGAGCCACATCGTGCCCTTGCCGCCCGGATCGGCACCGAACTGCGCACACACGGTGGCCGGCTACCGGTGGTGATGCTCAGCGGTGACGACCGCGAAGGCCAGCGTGATGTCGCCGCCACCCTGGCCGATGCCCTCGGCGTGACGCTGTTTCAGCTGCGCGCCGCGGATATCCCGACCGCGCCCCACGAGCAGGCCGCACTGGCGAGCTTGTGGCAACGCGAGGCGGCACTGCTGGGCAGCGGCTTGCTGATCATCCACGGCGAGGACGACAGCGCCAGCCACGCCGCTGCCCTCGCCCGCTTCGTCCCCCGGATCGATGGTCTGCTGGTGCTTGCCGGTCCGACCGCGCCGCGGATCGACACCGACAGTCTGCACCACCCGGTCGACAAGCCCGACGCCCCCGGCCAGCGCCGGCTCTGGCACACCGCGATGGGCGACCGGGCCGGGGCACTCGGCACCGCACTGGACGGCCTCGCCAGTCAGTATCGCCTCGGTGCGCGCCAGATCGCCCGTTGTGCTGCACAGATCGGCGGCGCGGACGCGGCGCAGGACATCGCCACCCTGCACCGTCTGAGCCGCAGCGACGCCAGAGGCATAGGCGAACTGGCGCAGGCCATCGATGCCCGCGCGGGATGGGATGATCTCATCCTGCCCGACGCCCAACGCCGAGCCCTGCAACAGATCGCGGTCCATGCCCGCCATCGCATCACCGTGCACCACGACTGGGGTTTTGCGGACAAGGGCAGCCGCGGGCTCGGGATCGCCACCCTGTTCAGCGGCGAGAGCGGCACCGGCAAGACGCTGGCCGCCGAGGTGCTGGCCAATACACTGGGCCTCGCGCTGTACCGTATCGACCTGTCGGCGGTGATCAGCAAGTACATCGGCGAAACGGAAAAGAACCTGCGCAAGGTGTTCGACGGCGCGGAGGACATCGGCGCCATCCTGCTGTTCGACGAGGCCGACGCACTGTTCGGCAAGCGCAGCGAGGTCAAGGACAGCCACGACCGCTACGCCAACATCGAGGTGAGCTATCTGCTCCAGCGCATGGAGGCTTATCGCGGGCTGGCCATCCTCACCACCAACCACAAGGCTGCGCTCGATACTGCCTTCAGCCGCCGCCTGCGCTTTGTGGTGCACTTTCCGTTCCCCGACGCCGGCCAGCGCGAGGCGATCTGGCGCAGCGTGTTCCCGCCCGGCACCCCGGTGGACGATCTGGACTACGCCAAGCTTGCCCGCCTCAACGCCACCGGCGGCAATATCCGCAACATCGCACTCGCCGCCGCCTTCCTCGCGGCCGAAGCCGGCACCCGGGTGGGCATGGCCCACCTGCTGCGCGCGGCACATGTGGAAGCGGCCAAACGCGAGAAGTCACCTTCGGATGCTGAAACGCGGGGGTGGGTATGAAGCGCATCGTGGTGCACATCGACAGGCTCGTGCTGCGCGGCATCGACGCCGGCGATGCCGCCGCGGTGTCGGCCGGCGTGCAGGCCGGTGTGGAGGCCGAACTGCAGCGCCTGCAGGGCGAAGCGGGCGCTGCCGCCCATCTTGCCGCCGGATGTCATCTGGCACGAATAAGCGCCGGCTCGGTACAGCTCGGTGCGAACAGCACTGGGAGCGACACCGGCCATCAGATCGGCCAGGCCATCGCCGGCGGTATTGCTGGCGGGGAGCGGTCATGAGCACCCCGATCCGCTTTCAGCCGCTCGCCACGGCCTCCACCGACACGGTGGCGGGGGTGCTCCAGCGCAAGTGCGCCTGTGGCAAGGGTGCATCGGCACTGAGCGGCGAATGCGAGGAATGCCAGCAGAAAAAGGCCCTTGGTCTGCAGGCCAGGCTCGAGGTCAGTGCCGCCAACGACCCCTTGGAACAGGAAGCCGACCGCGCCGCGGCACAGGTGCTCAACATGCCGGCGCCCACGGCAGCCCCCTTGAGGTCGAAAGCGGACACCACCACGGCAGCTTCGCTCAGCCGTCGCCCGACACCCGCCACAGGCGGCGGCGAACGCCGCGCACCGGCGAGCGTCGGCGCCACCCTGCGCAGCCCCGGCGAAGCGCTGTCACCGAGCGCCCGCGCCTTTTTCGAGCCACGTTTCGGGCACGATTTCAGCCGCGTGCGCGTCCACCGCGATGCCCCCGCCGCCGCATCCGCGCGCGAGGTTGCGGCGCATGCCTACACCGTCGGCCATCACCTGGTGTTCGCCAGTGGCCGCTATGCGCCCGATAGCGGATCGGGGCGCGCCCTGCTGGCGCATGAACTGGCGCATGTCATTCAACAGCGGGCGGCGGTGCAGCGCAGTTCGGTATCGCCCGAGGCCGAAACACGGCGCACCCCGTCCGACACCGACGAGGAGGATGAACAAGCCCTGGCCGAAGCGCCGGTTGCCGGAGGACCGGTCACCACAGCGCCGATCGCAGATGCAGCGGCGACTGAAAAACCTGCTGACGAAGCGCCGCTTGCCGAAGATGCCGATGAGCACGAAGCCGGCGGTATCGGCGGGGTACTACAACGTCAGGCGGCCAGAGAACTGCCAGAGGCCGGCTGGCAGGAGAAGGACGAAGCCGCTGAAATTCGCGCACAGGCAGCCGCCGCACATGAATGCGTGCACGCCACCCCGGCCGACCCCACCGAGTGCGACCCGGCGCGTGCGCTGAGCTGGGCCGATTTCAGCGCAAGCGCACCACGGCGCCACCGCTTCGATGCCCTGACCCATTCCAGCCTGCGTCCGCGCGCCATCAACACCGCCCTGCTGCGCTGCATGCCCGATTCGGCCGCGGCCGCTGGCGCGCCTTCGCGAGCGGTCCAGGCTTTTTTCGATCCAGCCCGTTCGTGGGTGAAGCCGGCCTTCAGTAACCCGACCGCTGCGGCAAGTAACGGCTGCGGGCGACGGGTAGCGCAGTGTCAGGCCCACTTCACCCTCCTGACACGACGCAACCAGACCGGCACTTACGCCATGTCGACCGCGGTTGACCGCGGCTGCCCGGCCAGCGCCATCCCGCGTGGCGACCAGGCGACCACCCACGCCGAATGCGCCACCGTGGTCGCAGCCGACTGCCGGGATCGCGCCGTGGCCGAGTCGGCCCGCTTGCTGGCGCATGAGCAGGGTCACTTCAAACTGAGCTGCGCGATGGCCAAAAAAGCCAACCGCATGCTTGCCACCACGCCGGATTTCGACGCTCTGCTTGCCGCCGCCCGCACCACGCTGGCGCGACAACAGAGCCTTTACGACGGCCAGACTCGTCATGGCTGTAACGCATCGAGGCAGGCGGCCTGGAACGCGGACATTGCGGCCGAACTGCCCGCGGTGACCATCACCATCCCGGCTCCCAGGCGTCGGGGCCGAGCCCGACGCGGGAGACGCTGATGAGCCGGCAGACGATTACCGCAGGCACGCAACACGGCGCCGCCGACGCCCCGGCCACGCTGCTTCAACGCAAGTGCGCCTGCGGCAAGGGAGCGTCCACACTGACCGGCGAGTGCGAGGAGTGCCAGCAGAATAAGGCACTGGGCCTGCAGACCCGGCTGGCGATCGGTGCCAGCGACGACCCGCTCGAAGGCGAAGCTGACCGCGCGGCGGCGCAAGTGCTGCACATGAACCCGGCCAAGGCCGGCACCGCACGAGCGGCATCGCCAGTGCTGAGCCGGCGCAGCAGCAGCGCACAGGGAGCGCACCGGGACACGGTGCCAGACAGCGTGCATCAAACGCTGAGGCGCACCGGCGACCCCCTGCCGCGCTCGGCCCGCGCCTACTTCGAACCGCGCTTCGGCCATGATTTCGGCAGGGTACGCGTGCATCACGATGCGCTCGCGGCACGTTCGGCACGCGACGTCGATGCATACGCCTACACCGTAGGCCACAGCGTGGTGTTCGGTCGCGGACAATACGCACCGGACGCGCCGGCCGGACGCGAACTGCTGGCCCATGAGCTGGCCCACGTCATTCAGCAATCGGGTACCCGGGACGGGGCGCTGCAGCGCGCGACCATCCAGCAGGGCAAGGTGAGCATCACCATCGACTACAGCGGACTGACGACGGTGCCGGCCGCCGACCGTGCCGACCGCATCATCGCCCTGGCGACCACGCTGACCGGCCTTGCCCCTGACCCGGCACAGGACACCGCGATCCGTGCCCTGACTGCCAGCGAGCAGAACTGGCTCATGCACGGCCTGAAACTGCTCAGCGACAACACCACGGCTGCCAGCTCGCTCGATTGGGCCGTAGCCGTACAACGCCTGCTGAACCAGGCATCACGATCGAGCCTGCAACCCCTGCCCGACCCCGGAAACCGCTACGTGCGCGAGGTGTTGCGTGTCTCCGGCTGGTCGGAGACAGCGCAGGCGCAGCGCTTGTCGGCGCCCGGCAGTGCCGGGAGAGCGGCCATCGACAGGATCGTCAATCCGCCGCCGACCACCGGAAGCGCTTCCGACCCGCTCGACGTTGCGGCTCTCAACGCCCGCCTGCCGCCTGCGCTCACCCACTTGCTGAACCGGCTCGATCCAGCCAGCTGGACCAACGTCGGCACCCGTTCCCTGTCCGCCTTCCAGGCTATCGGCGACGTGGTGCAGCGCGAAGCGCGTAGCTTCTTTGCCCCCTATGCCGATGCCGCCGTCGACAATCTCTACGACCTCCAACCGCGGTGGCATGCCTCGGCAAATATCTTTGACGTCGGGGCACTCGTCCCGACAACCGACCAGCGCCTGGGCTATCTGAGCAATCGCGCAGAAATCGTTGGCCGTAGCACTGCCGTCAGTGCGAGCGTGATCGACGCAAATATCTTCGCCGATGTCCATTTCGACCCGACCCGCCCTGCGGACCAGGCGGAGTTGTTCAGCATCGTGTCGACGATGGAGGCCGACCCGACGATCGCCCCCATCGTCGATCGCCTGATCCAGCACACCGGCCGCAAGACGGGCTCGGGAGCGGCCACCCGCATCGGTCTGGTCACCGAGTTCAACGCCGATCGCGCCACCGCCTGCGAAGACCATTGGGCCGGCATCGACACGCTGTGCCACGAGGTGTTGCATGCGCTGGTGCATGCCGATTTCGTCGCCACTGCCGGGCGGGTCTCGTTTCCGCAGGTCATACGGGAAGGCTTCACCGAAGTGCTCGGGGTGCAGTTGTTCAACGACCGGGTGGTGCCCAAGGCCAACTCGAACGCCGCCTTCAAGACCGTGCTCGAGGCCGGGGTCAGCGGCGCGCCCTGCCCGCCACCGGCGGCGGCGACCGTAGGCTACGGGTCGGCAGGCAGCGGCGCGGAGTCGATCCGCAGCCGGGTGGGTAACGAGAGTTTCCGCGCGGCCTATTTTCTCGGCCGTCCCGAACTGGCAGGACTACCAAGATGAGCACCCTGCTCAGCGCCCTCGAACCCTTGCTCAACCTCGATCCGGTGCGCTGGGGGGGCCTGCCTGACGCCACGGTGGCGCAGTTCGACGCTCTGTTCGGCCCGCCCGACGAGCGCATCGACACCGTGCTCGGAGTCCACCCGGCAAGCCGCACGCGCTACCGCCATGACGGTGCCGCGAAGGGCTTGCTGATGTGGGCGCGGGAGGGGATCGCAGTCATGGTTCAGACCGTGAAGCCGCCGGACCAAGCCGTTCTCGGCGAATTGCCCGAACCGGACGCCGTGCTCGCGCACGAGATCCTGGTACCTGTGGCCTACGCTCACGAGTATCTGTATTGCGCCACCGGACTGGTGCTGACCGTGGCTCGGGCCTTTCGCGGCGGCATGCCGGACCGGATCGTCCGCTGCCGCGGGATCAAGCCGCTGGACCGGGTTGAAGCCTTTGGTCCGGCCTACTACCAGGCCTTCGAGGACCGGATTCAATGGGCCGGGCTGGATGCGGGAGTCGAGCCGACATGAAACCTGCATTCAGAATCCAACCAGACCGCGAGCGGAGGGCGGCATGAGCTTCACCCATGATGCCCGTCGCGCTGCTGCCAGTGCGACCCCCAGCGCACCAATACCGCGGATCAGTGCCGCCAGCCTGGCGGTGTCGCGCGATCCGGTGCCGGGCACCGACGACGCCGCCTTCGAGGCCTCCATGGCGGAAGCGACTTGCGATATGCAGACCCTGTGCGGACTGAACCTGCGCTCGCCCGAGGTGGTCAGTCGCACGCGCCTGCTGCGCATTTTCGGCAGCTGCCATCCTGGCGTGAATCCGGTCAACCTCGTGGCCGGCAACCCGTGCCTGACGCCCAATTTCGGCCTGCCGGCACCCGCGCCTGGGGTCGGTCCGCGGCGCACGCCGGGCCCCACGCCAGCCACGGGCGGCACACCGGGGCCGGCCGCCGGCGGAGGGGGACTATCGCTGCCGTCCACCACCATCGCCTTCAATCTCGGCGCGGCGGCGGTCAGTATCGACCTCCCGGCCTCGCTCGCCGTCCGTCTGCCGGTGCCCTTCCGCGGCGCCGAACGGGTGGTGTTCGCCCTGAACGCGAGCACCAGTGAGTTCTCCTTCAGCGTCACCATCAATGCGATCCCGCATGTGCGCATCATCGCCCGCGCCAGCGCCACCCCCGAGGGCCAGGGCGCGGCCGGGCTTACCGTGCAGACCACACGCACCACCTGCCGGGCGGTCGATCCGGCCGCGGCGCGTTCGGCGCTGGAGACGGCGGGGACGAAGTTGCGCGATGCGATCCAGGCGGTGCAGACCCCGCCCGCACCCGACCCCGAGGCCAGCGAACTGTCGCGCACCTTCGCGCCCCAGGCGCGTTACGCCGAGGTGATCGGCGCGGTGGCCAAGCTCAAGTCGGAGATCGACCGGGTCGGCGCCCCCTGCCGCGAGGTGCCGGTGATGTCCGCCGAATTCGGCGTCCAGGGCCCGCTCACCCGCCCCGACGAGCCCGCCGGCCCCTCCTCCGTGCCGCCGGCCAGCTTCATCGGCGGCTCGCTTCGCCTGCACTTTTAGGGACGGCCCAAGCATGCGCGCACACAGGCAATCTCCCCTCACCGTCCAGGGTGGTCGCACCAGGAGCCTGTCAACGTCGCGGCTGATCAATGAATGCAAAGGAGCGCCGAGATGACTTACACCTATCGTGGCGGCAAGAAACTGACACTCGAAAAACGACCGGATGCCTTCGTCTCGCGCGCGCTGCCCGACACGCTACGCGCAGCCGGCATTTCGGACGACGCCGAACAGGTCTCGTCCGGCTCCTCGCGGGTCCGCGGGCGAGCGCAGGATCTCGAAGCAATGATGGCGCAGGCACGAGGACTGGCACCGACCCATCATGCCTACACCGTTGCCGATACCGACCAGGACTTTCTGATCACCGACCGCGTTTTCGTGACTTTCCGCGAGGCGCTGAGCGACGAGCAGGTGGCCGAGTTCGCCGGGCGCTACGGCCTGATGCAGTGCGAGCGCTACTCGGACCGGGATTTTCTGTTCCAGCTCACCCAGCATACCGGCATGAACCCGGTGAAGCTGGTGGTGGCGCTGACCGAGAACGAGCCGCTGGTGGCCTTGGCGGAAAACGACCTCAACTATCTGGTCACCAAGTACGCGCTGGTACCGCCGAGTGATCCGGCCTATCTGCGCCAGTGGCATCTGCACGCTCATTTTGCCCACCCCGAGGTTGACCCGCGTGCCAACACCCGCTGCGAGGCGGCGTGGGCGCTGCTCGATGGCTTCGGCAGTCCGGAGGTGGTGATCGGCGTAACCGACGACGGCTGCAAGCTCGACCATCCCGATTTCGACTCGCAGGGCAAGTTCGCGGCGTGGGCTTACTTCAGTGGTACCCGGCTGGTGACCAGCCACGACATCGACGCCCAGCCCGCGGGCATGTACCAGAGCGGTGCCAACCACGGCACCTCCTGCGCCGGCGTCATCGCCGGCGAGGTGGACGGGGTACTCTGTGTGGGGGCGGCGCCAGGCTGCCGGCTGTTGCCGATCAAGTGGGAGTCGCAAGGCCCCTCCCTTCTGGTCAATGATTCCAAGCTGCTGACCGCACTGAGCTTTGTCGCGGACAAGGTGGACGTGCTGTCCAACTCGTGGGGCGCGGTTCCACGCTTCCTGTTCGCGTCCGCGGTGGTCAGCCGGATCAACCAGCTGGCGCTCAGCGGGGGGCCACGCGGGCGCGGCATCCTGTTCCTGTGGGCGGCAGGCAACGAGAACTGCCCCATCCTTCATGACGCCGCGCAGGACGTGCCCTACACCCACGGCTGGGTGTTTCAGAGCAATGCGTGGCGCTGGGGCGGAGTCGAGACCACGCGCCGCTTCCAGAACAACCTGGCCGACCTTCCGGGGGTGATGCATGTGGCCGCGCTGGCCAGTACCGCGCGCCGCAGCCACTATTCGAATTACGGCACCGGCATCGATCTGTGCGCGCCGAGCAGCAACAGCCACGCCTTTTTCCGCATGGACGTGCCCGGCCGGGGCATCACCACCGCCACCGGCGAGAGCAGCCGCCTCACCGATGATTTCGGCGGCACCTCCAGCGCCACGCCGCTGGTCGCCGGCATCGCGGGTCTGGTGCTGTCGGCCAATCCGGCGCTGAGCGCGCTGGAGCTGGCCTCGGTCCTGCGTCGCACCGCAGCCAGGGACCTGGATGTCACCCCCTACCCGCGTACCCCGCCAGCGAGCTACGACCCCGATACCTCGTGGGACGTGTCACCGGTCGCGCCCTTCGACAGCGGAGCGTTCCAGGACATCGGCCATGCCGACGGCAGCTGGAGCCCGTGGTTCGGCCACGGACGGGTGGATGCCGAACGCGCCGTGGCACTGGCACGACAACTGCGCGGCGACACCGAGCCGGTGCCCGCACCGACACCCGAGGGGCGCTATGTGTCGCAGCCGGGAATCGCGATTCCGGACAACCGTGCCGAAGGCATTAGCGACACGCTGGAGGTCAGCGCCGAGGGCAAGCTGAGCTTCCTGCGGGTTGCGGTGGATATCCGCCATACCTACATCGGTGATCTGGTGGTCACGCTCACCTCGCCCTCCGGTCGCGAGGTGGTGCTGCACGACCGCGCGGGTGGCGGCCGTGACAACCTGATCGCCAACTGGGACGCCTCCACGATGCCCGCCTTGCGCCACTTCGAGGGCGAACCGGCGCGCGGAAGCTGGGTCCTGAAGGTACGTGACGTGGCGGCCGCCGACAAGGGACGGCTGGACCAGTGGTCGCTCGATATCGGCGTCATCACCCCGCCACCGCGCGTGGTGGTCGAAGACGCGCCGGGCATCCACATCCCGGACAACCGTGCGGTAGGCATCGAGCGGGGGCTTGCCGTTGCCGAACAGGGGCTCGTCGTCGATATCGTGGTGACGGTCGATATCACCCACACCTACATCGGCGACCTGCGCGTTCGGCTGCGCTCGCCTGCCGGCATCGAGATCACGCTGCATGATCGCAGCGGCGGCAGCCAGGACAACCTGCGCGCAAGCTATGCCTCGACCGACGTGGCCGCGCTGCGTGCCCTGCGCGGCGACCCTTGCAGTGGTATCTGGACCCTGCTGGTGCAGGACCTTGCCGCACGCGACGTGGGCAAACTAAACCGCTGGGCGCTCGACATCCAGTTGGCCGCGCCCGCACCAACGAGCGCGAAGGCGGCCATCAGTGGCAAGAAGGCCGCAAAGGCAGTCAAAGGTGCCGCCGACAAGCCTAAAGCCAGCAAGGCAAAGCGCGCCAAGGCAACGGCCGACTAGGGAGCAGTCCATGAGCGGATACAGCCAGTCCCCCCGCCTCGTCAAGGCCGGCATCGTGTTGATCGATCCGGGCTCTGCGCAGGTGCGCCGCGTGATCGCGCTGCAGTACAACCCGGACACGCTCACCCGCACGCTGCAGGCGCAGCACATCGGCGAGGGAGCGGAGCGCTCGGAGGCGCTGCGGCTGAAGGGGCCGGCGGTGGAAACCTTCAAGCTCGAGGCCGAGATCGACGCCGCCGATCAGCTCGAATTCCCCGAGCAGAACCGCAGCACCGTCGAAGCCGGCATCGCGCCGCAACTGGCGGTGCTCGAGTCGCTGATCAACCCGGGCGCCGCCGACCTGCTCGCGGGCAAGGCGCTGGCCGCCTCCGGCACGCTGGAGATCGCCCCGATGGAGTCGGCACTGGCCATCTTCGTGTGGGGCGCCAACCGCATCGTGCCGGTGCGGGTGACCGAATTTTCGATCACCGAGGAGGCCTTCGATCCGTTTCTGAACCCGATCCGCGCCAAGCTCAGCCTGGGGCTGCGCGTGCTGTCGATCGACGATCTGGGCTTCGATCACAAGGGTGGCGGGCTGTTCATGGCCTATCTGCAATCGCGCGAGCGACTGGCCGCGAAGGCCGCCACCTTCGGCTTCGATGCACTGGGAATTGGGGGTCTTCCATGAGGAGGTATGCCATGAATTCGGGAGGCTTGCCATGACCGACGCGCTCAAGGCCTTCATGCAGGCCAACGCGCTCACCACGCCGACCTTCCCGCCCGACAGCCGCTACTACGGGCTGGACACCGCGCAGTGGATCCGCCCGGACGGCGAACCGGTCACCTTCGTGCGCCGCCGCTTCGTCCCGCCGCCGGAGAACTTCGCCACGCTGAGCGAGCACCGGGTCGAGGTCGGCGACCGCCCGGACAACCTGGCCGCGACATACCTCGACGACCCGCAGCAGTACTGGCGGCTTTGCGACGGCAACGGCGTGATGCACCCGAACGAACTGGTCGACACCGTCGGCCGCCGGCTGCGCATCACCTTGCCCGAAGGGGTACCGGGAGGCACGGATGTCTAGCGCCGTCCACCTGAGCCTGTTGATCGGCCCGATCGTGCCCATCCCAGTGCCGGCAATGATGATCGACGCCCTCGAATCGGTCAGCGTGACCAGCGCGACCGGTGCCAGCAGCGGCTTTCAGCTGCGCTTCAAGGTCACCAGCAGATCGGCGCTGAACACCATCTTCCTGATTGCCGTGGGCCAGAACACCAGCATCGGCACGCCGCCGCTGCGGGTGGTGCTGATCGTCACCCTCGGCGGACGTCCGCAGCCGCTGTTCGACGGCGTGGTGACCAATGTGGAAGTGCAGGCCGGGCAGAACAAGCAGCCGGGCAGCATCACCGTCACCGGCGAGGACCTGACCAAAGTCATGGACCTGATCGACTTCAGCGGCCTGCCTTACCCGGCCATGCCGATCGAGGCGCGGGTGGCGCTGATCTGCGCCAAGTACGCAGCCTTCGGCATCATTCCGCTGCCGATCCCGGCCTTCTTCCCGGATGTGCCGATTCCGGTCGAGCGCATCCCGGCGCACAAGGGCACCGACCTCGCCTACCTGCAGCAATTGGCCGAGGAAGTGGGCCATGTGTTCTACATCGAGCCGGGCGAGGCACCGCTGACCAACATTGCCTACTTCGGTCCCGAGATCAAGGTCGGTCCGCCGCAACCAGCGCTCAACATCGACATGGATGCGCACACCAACGTCGAATCGCTGAACTTCAGCTTCGACCCGACCAAAGGCGTGCTGCCGATCGTGTTCATCCAGAACCAGCTCACCCGGGTGCCGATCCCGATTCCGATCCCGAACCTGAACCCGCTGCAACCGCCGCTCGGTATGCTGCCGGCACCCATCGCCAACATCAGGATGATGAAGGACACCGCCAAGCTCAACCCGATGCAGGCCATTTCGCAGGGGTTGTCCGAGGCGAAGAAATCACAGGACGCGGTCACCGCCAGCGGCACCCTCGACGTGTTGCGCTACGGCCGCATCCTCAAGCCGCGCAAGCTGGTCGGCGTGCGCGGTGCGGGCATCGCCTACGACGGGCTGTATTACGTGAGCAGTGTCACCAGCACGCTCAAGCGCGGCGAGTTCAAGCAAAGCTTCAACCTCAGCCGCAACGGACTGATCTCGATCACACCGAAGGTGCCGGTATGAAAACCCTCAAGACCAGCCACGCCCCGGGCCGGGTAATGCATCAAACGCCGCGAGGGTCCCATGACTGAAAAATTTTACGGCAAGTATCGCGGCATGGTGGTTTCCAATATCGACCCGATGCAGGAAGGCCGGATACAGGTACAGGTGCCGGACGTGGCCGGCCTGGCCACGCTCAATTGGGCGATGCCCTGCGTGCCGGTGGCTGGCATCCAGAACGGGATGTTTGCGCTGCCCGAACCCGGTTCCGGCGTATGGGTGGAGTTCGAGCAGGGAGATGCCGACAAACCGATCTGGGCTGGCTGCTTCTGGGGCAGCGCCGCCGAGGTGCCGGCACTGGCCCGCGCCACCCCGCCACTGACGCAGGGGATCACCTTCCAGACCTTCCGACAGAACGGCTTGACGATCTCGGACCTGGCCGGACCCACCGGCGGAATCATGCTCAAGAGCACCACCGGGGCCACGCTTATCGTCAACGACACCGGCATCTACATTCAGAACGGCAAGGGCGCCGCGATCACGCTGATCGGCCCGACCGTGACCATCAACAACGGCGCCCTGACCGTGATCTAGGAGAAGAGCGACATGCCCGGCCCCCTCCTCCATGTCGGCGCGAGCGTCCTTTGCGCACACGGCGGCACCGCCAGCGCCACCGCACCGAATCCGCGCGTGCTGGTGAGCGGGCAGCCGACGGTGGTGATGAGCGCGCCGTGGGTAATCGCTGGCTGCCCCTTCAACGTGTCGGGCAGCCCGGTGCCCTGCGTGACCGGGCAGTGGGTGGTGGCGGCCACCCGGGTGATGTCCGACGGCCAGCCGCTGGTGCTGATGGACAGCCAGGCGGTGTGCGCACCCAACGGCACCCCACTGCTGCCGGTGGCGGCGCAGACACGGGTGATCGGGAGCTAATCATGACGATCCACGTTCACTTTCCCTACCAGTTCGACGGCCGCGGCCGCACGCGCGAGGCCGACGAAGCGACCTGGATACGCGGCCTTATCGAGCAGGTGCTGTTCACCTCACCGGGCGAGCGCGTGATGCGTCCGGATTTCGGCAGCGGCCTGCGCGAACTGGTGTTCGCCCCCAACAGTCCGGAGCTGGCCGCCACCACCCGGTTTCTGGTGCAGGGCGCGCTGCAGCAATGGCTGGGCGACCTGATCACGGTCGAAGCGATCGATGTGGAGGCGGTGGATTCGCGCCTGTCGGTGACCGTGCAATACGTGGTTCGCCGCAGCGAAGCCCGTCAGCGCGAAACCTTCGTGCAAGGAGGTGCGGCATGACCGTCTACACCTGCTGCGAAGAGAACCGCCGCGCGGCGGTGGATGCGCACCCCACGCTAAATGGCATCGACTATCTGGAAGTGCTCGATCTCGACGCCCCGGCCGGCAGCCCCCGCCAGCGCACGCTGATGATCCGGCTGCTCAAGCCGGTGCCGCCCGGGCTCACGCCCGAGAACGTGCACATCGAGGGCGGCGAGCGCATCCGCCGGGTCGGCGTCGAATGGGTCGGCATTGCCAGTGCCCCGCCGGCCGAAGCCACCGCGGCCGAGCAGGCGGGGTTCACCGCCCTGCCCGAGGCCGACCACGTGCTGCTGGTGCGTACCGATACCGAGGGCGATTTTTCCACCTATCGGCTCACGCTGCTGCAGGGCGGCGGCAACGATGCGCCGCTGCCGGATTTCGACCCGCGGCTGTCGGCGATCGACTTTGCGTTCAAGGTCGAGTGCCCCACCGACTTCGACTGCGCACCACGCCATGACTGCCCTGTTGCTTTTAGTCCTTTACCCGACATCAACTACCTGGCGCGCGACTACGCCAGCCTGCGGCGCCTGATCATCGATCGCCTGAGCCGCCAGATGCCCGGCTGGCGCGACCGCAGCGCGGCCGATCTGACCACTACGCTGGCCGAGCTGATCGCCTACGTGGGCGATCTGCAGCATTACCACCTCGACGCGATTGCCACCGAGGCCTATCTGCACACCGCACGCCGCCGCAGCAGCCTGCGCCGCCACGCGCTGCTGGTGGATTACACAATGCACGAAGGCTGCAACGCCCGCGCCTGGCTGCATCTGCAGGTCACCGGCGCGGCCTTCCCGCTGCCGCCGGGGTTGCGTTTCCTCACCCGGGTGCCAGGGGTGCCGCCGCGGGTGACACCCGATTCGCCCGAAGAGCGCGACGCCATGCAGGCGGTGCCGCTGATCTTCGAACCCATGCACGAAGCCACGCTGCGAATCGAGCACAACGATTTTGACTTCTACACCTGGGGCGACGCCCGCTGTTGCCTGCCAGTTGGTGCCCGCGCCGCGACCCTGCTCGGCCACTGGCCGGAACTGGCGGTCGGCGACGTGCTGATCTTCCGCGAAATGATGGGCCCGCTGAGCGGTGAGCCCGAGGACGCCGATCC
>JAUSOD010000055.1 GCA_030656215.1 Azoarcus sp. | reverse complement strand
ATGCTGCTGGCGGTGAACATGAACTTCATCGCGTTTTCGCATTATCTGGGCGACATCCACGGCCAGATCTTTGTCTTCTTCATTCTCACCGTCGCCGCGGCGGAATCCGCCATCGGTCTGGCGATTCTGGTGGTGCTGTTCCGCAATCTGCACACGATCAACGTCGATGACCTCGACCATCTGAAAGGCTGATGCGGATGGACATGCAGACGCTCTATCTGATCGTGCCGCTTGCGCCGCTGTTCGGCGCCATCGTTGCCGGCCTGTTCGGCAAGCTGGTGGGCCGCACCGGTTCGCACGTGGTTACCATCGCCGGTGTGGCCATTTCCTTCATCGCCTCGGTGCTGGTGTTCCAGGATGTGCGGGCAGGCAACACCTTCAACGGTACCGTCTACACCTGGATGGTGCTGGGCGACCTGAGCTTTGAAATCGGCTTCCTGATCGATTCGCTGACCGCGATGATGATGCTGGTCGTCACCTTCGTCTCGCTGATGGTGCACATCTACACCATCGGCTACATGCAGGGCGATCCAGGCTACCAGCGCTTCTTCAGCTACATCTCGCTGTTCACCTTCTCGATGCTGATGCTGGTGATGAGCAACAACTTCCTGCAATTGTTCTTCGGCTGGGAAGCGGTCGGCCTGGTGTCCTATCTGCTGATCGGTTTCTGGCACAACAAGGAAACCGCGATCTACGCCAACCTCAAGGCCTTCCTGGTCAACCGTGTGGGTGACTTCGGTTTCCTCCTCGGCATTGGTCTGATCGTGGCCTACACCGGCAGCCTCAACTATCAGGAAGTGTTTGCCAAGGCCGGCGAACTCGCCGCGATGGACATGGATGTCACCGGCTGGCCGCTGCTGACCGCAATCTGTATCTGCCTGTTCATTGGCGCGATGGGCAAGTCGGCCCAGGTGCCGCTGCATGTGTGGCTGCCCGATTCGATGGAAGGCCCGACTCCGATCTCCGCCCTGATCCACGCCGCGACCATGGTGACGGCTGGCATCTTCATGGTGGCGCGCATGTCGCCGCTGTTCGAGCTGTCCGATGTGGCCTTGTCCTTCGTCGTCGTGATCGGCGCCACCACCGCGCTGTTCATGGGTTTCCTCGGCATCATCCAGAACGACATCAAGCGCGTGGTGGCCTACTCGACCCTGTCCCAGCTCGGCTACATGACCGTGGCGCTTGGCGTCTCGGCCTACTCGGGCGCGGTGTTTCACCTGATGACCCATGCCTTCTTCAAGGCCCTGCTGTTCCTTGCTGCCGGCTCGGTGATCATCGGCATGCATCATGATCAGGACATCCGCAACATGGGCGGTTTGTGGAAGCACATGCCGATCACGTGGTTCACCTCGCTGCTGGGCTCGCTGGCGCTGATCGGCTTTCCCTTCTTCGCCGGTTTCTACTCCAAGGATTCGATTATTGAGGCGGTGCATGCCTCGACCATCCCGGGTGCCGGTTACGCGCTGTTCTGTGTTCTGCTCGGTGTATTCGTGACCGCGTTCTACTCGTTCCGGATGTACTTCCTCGTCTTCCACGGCAAGGAGCGCTTCGGTCATGCCAATCACGATCATCATGACCACCATGGCGACCAGGACGAGGAGGAGCCTTCAGCGGACCACCACCACGGCCTCGCGCCCGGGCAGAAGCCGCATGAATCGCCGCTGGTGGTGACCCTGCCGCTGGTGTTGCTGGCGATTCCGTCGGTGCTGATCGGCTTCTTCACCATCGAGCCGATGCTGTTTGGCGAGTTCTTCAAGGGCGTTATCTTCGTCGGCGACAACCACGTCGGTCTGAAGGAACTGGCTGAGAGCTTCCATGGCCCGGTGGCGATGGCCATCCATGGCCTGCAGACAGCGCCGTTCTGGCTTGCGATCAGCGGCGTTGCGCTGGCCTGGTACTTCTACCTCGTGAATCCGGCGATTCCTGCCGCGATCCAGCGCACCTTCCAGCCGCTGCATACGCTGCTCGAGAACAAGTACTACTTCGACCGCTTCAACGAGGTCGTGTTTGCAGGCGGGTCGCGCCTGCTCGGCAAGGGTTTGTGGAAGGGGGGTGATCAGGGCCTGATCGACGGTGTGGTCGTGAATGGCACTGCAAAGCTGGTGAGCTGGGTATCACGGATGTCGAGTCTGTTCCAGACCGGCCATCTGTACCAGTACGCCTTCACCATGATCATTGGCGTGTTCGTTTTGCTGACCTTCTGGATCAACCGTGGATAAGCAGGAACGTAGTACGCAGGGACCTAACAACAAGAGCGAACGCGCCGCTTGCGGCGCACAGAACGGAAAGCAACGATGACGGACATTCCTCTCCTCAGTCTGGCGGTCTGGGTGCCAATTATTGGCGGGCTGCTTGTGCTCGCCACCGGCTCCGACCGCAACGCCCCGCTGGCACGCGCCCTGGCGCTGCTGGTGGCGGTCGTCGGCTTCATCGTGACCGTTCCGCTCTACACCGGCTTCGATGTCGGCACCAGCGCGATGCAGTTCGTCGAGCTCTCGCCCTGGGTCGAGCGTTTCAACATCAACTACCACCTCGGGGTCGATGGGATCTCGGTGCTGTTCGTGATCCTGAACGCCTTTATCACCATCATCGTCGTGGTGGCCGGGTGGCAGGTGATCGAGGAGAAAGTCGCACAGTACATGGCGGCCTTCCTGATCATGTCGGGGTTGATGAACGGTATCTTCTCCGCCCTCGATGGCGTGTTGTTCTACGTGTTCTTCGAAGCCTCGCTGATTCCGCTTTACCTCGTCATCGGGATCTGGGGGGGCGCGAACCGGGTTTATGCCGCGATCAAGTTCTTTCTCTACACGCTGTCCGGTTCGCTGTTGATGCTGATTGCGCTGCTCTACCTGTTCATGGAGTCCGGTGGCAGCTTCAGCATTCTCGACTGGCACCAGTTGCCGCTCGGGATCGATGCGCAAACCATGATTTTCTTTGCCTTCCTGATCGCCTTCGGCGTCAAGGTGCCAATGTGGCCGGTGCATACCTGGCTGCCCGATGCGCACGTCGAGGCGCCGACTGGCGGCTCCGTGGTGCTGGCGGCCATCGCGCTGAAACTCGGCGCCTATGGCTTCTTGCGCTTTTCGCTGCCGATCGTGCCTGATGCTGCGCAACAGTTGGCACCGCTGGTGGTCACCCTGTCGCTGATCGCCGTGGTGTATATCGGCTTCGTTGCGCTGGCGCAGTCCGACATGAAGAAGCTGGTGGCGTATTCGTCGATTTCACACATGGGCTTCGTTACCCTCGGTTTCTATATGTTCAACTCGCTCGGTATCGAGGGCGCGTTGGTGCAGATGATCTCCCACGGCTTCGTCTCGGCCGCGATGTTCCTTTGTATCGGGGTGCTGTACGACCGCATGCATTCGCGTCAGATCGCCGATTACGGTGGCGTGGTGCACACCATGCCCAAGTTTGCGGCCTTCTTCATGCTGTTTGCGATGGCCAACGCCGGTCTGCCCGCTACCAGCGGCTTCGTCGGTGAGTTCATGGTGATCCTGGGCGCGGTGCAGTACAACTTCTGGGTGGCCTTCCTCGCCGCGACCACGCTGATCCTCGGCGCGGCCTACACGCTGTGGATGTACAAGCGGGTGGTGTTCGGCCCGGTGGCGAACAAGCACGTTGCCGAGCTGGAAGACATCAACGGTCGTGAGTTTGCCATCCTCGGCATTCTGGCGTTGTGCGTGCTGGCGATGGGTCTGTATCCCTTCCCCTTCACCGAAGTGATGCATACATCGGTGAACGAACTCCTGCGGCATGTTGCCGTGAGCAAGCTCTGAGCGAGCGGGCGAGACATTTAACCGGACTGGTCAGAAGATGAACTTTGTTGTCCCCGACTTCTACCTCGCAGCGGCCGAAATTTTCGTCGCCGTGATGGCGCTCGTGATCATGCTGGCGACGACCTTTGCACGCCGCATTGCTCGCTCACTCGGCTACTTCCTAACCCAGTTCACGCTGATTGCGGCGGCCTTCATCACCATCGCGACGATGGACGGGCAGGTGAGCTTCACTTTCAACAACATGTTCATCAGTGACTTGATGGGCGATTTTCTGAAGTTGTTGATCTACTTCTCGATGGCAATTGCGCTGCTCTACGGACGCAGTTACCTCGCCGACCGCAATCTCGACAAGCCGGAGTACTACCTGCTGTCAGTCCTGATGACGCTGGGCATGATGGTGATGATCACCTCCAACCACATGCTGACGATGTACATCGGGCTCGAGATGATGTCGCTTGCGCTGTATGCACTGGTCGCCTTCGATCGCGATTCCGCGCGCTCGACGGAAGCAGGCATGAAGTACTTTGTGCTGGGTGCGCTGGCCTCGGGCCTCCTGCTCTACGGCATGTCGATGATCTACGGGGCCACCGGCACGCTCGAGTTCTCCGGCATTGCGCAATCGGTCTACAACCAGGCTGCGAACAAGCCCGTCCTGCTGTTCGGTCTCGTGTTCCTGGTGGCGGGTATCTCGTTCAAGCTTGGCGTGGTGCCCTTCCACATGTGGGTACCCGACGTTTATCAGGGCGCCACCACTGCGGTGACCCTGATTCTTGCCACCGCACCCAAACTTGCGGCCTTCGCCATGGCGGTGCGCTTGCTGATCTGGGGCTTGTTCGACGTGGCTGACCACTGGCAGACGATGCTGATGTTCGTTGCCGTGGCGTCGATCATCCTTGGCAATCTGGCCGCGATCTCGCAAACCAACATCAAGCGCATGCTGGCCTATTCGGGTATCTCGCACATGGGCTTCATGCTGCTCGGCTTGCTGGCAGGGGTGGTCGAGGGTGACCGTCACTTCGCGCTCAATGCTTATAGCTCAGCCATGTTCTACGCAGTGTCCTACGTGATCATGAGTCTGGCTTCGTTTGGCATGATCATTCTGCTGTCACGCGCAGGCTTTGAAGCCGAGCGGATCGACGATTTCAAGGGCTTGAACAAGCGTAGCCCGTGGTTTGCCGCGGTGATGATGTTCGTGATGTTCTCAATGGCGGGGATTCCGTTCTTTATCGGCTTCTTTGCCAAACTGTCGGTGCTGCAGGCAGTCGTTGCTGCAGGATACTTCTGGATCGCTGCGATCGCGGTGGTGATGTCGGTGGTCGGGGCCTACTACTACTTGCGCGTGGTGAAGGTGATGTACTTCGACGAGCCGCTCGATACCGCACCGATTCATGCACCGGCCGAACTGAGAGTCATGCTGTCGGCTAACGGTATTGCGATCGCGGCGCTGGGTATCGCGCCTCAGGCCTTGATGTCGCTGTGTGCATATGCGCTGCTGGCGTCGCTCTGAGCGCCGCTTCTGCGCAGAGTGTGTGAGCCACGGAGTCGACGAATGAGCCGCTGCGCCGGCGTGGCGGCAACGCGCACGGTAGCCCCGACATGAGCGTCGACGATAGCGTGTCCGACCCGCTTGCCGAAGTCTGTGTCGACTCTGAACAGGTCTTCGATGGCGTGCTGCTCAAGCTTGTCCGTGATCGCGTGCGGCTGCCGGACGGCAAGGAGTCGGTACGGGAGTACGTCCGTCACCCCGGTGCGGTGGTGGTGGTGGCGGTGCGTCCTGATGCTCGGATCGTGTTTGAACGCCAGTTTCGCTATCCCCTTGGACGCAGTTTTCTCGAGCTTCCGGCGGGAAAGATCGATTCTGGCGAGGATATCCTCGACTGCGCACGGCGCGAGCTGCGGGAAGAGACCGGCTACGTTGCTGCAGACTGGCAGTATCTTGGCGTGATGCATCCGTGTATCGGCTATTCGGATGAACGCATCGAGATTTTTCTCGCGTCCGGCCTCTCCGACGTGGGTCACCAGCTGGATGACGGCGAGTTTCTCGAAGTTCTTTCGTTCTCGGTCGCCGAAGCGGTGGCAGCGGTACGTGACGGACGGATTACCGATAGCAAGACCATCACTGCGTTGTTCCTCGCTTTGCCGCTGTTGTCCTGATTCCTGCACGGGAGCAGGGCTTGTCGGTCTGGCTGGTGCGCTGGTGACGATTGCGGCGCTGCACTTTTAGGCGCGCGTACCCCGCGCCACGGTGAAGCGATTTACATTGCAGTGCAGCATGAGCGCGGTTGACGGTTAGAATTGCGACTTGCCCATCACTTGCCCATCGCCGATCCGGATCATCCGGTGCGGGCCATATTCTCATGCCACTCTCCGCTCAGGCCAGATCACTGCTCGACATGGTTTATCGTGTCGGCGCGCCCCGATTTCACGAGCTGAGCCCGGCTCAGGCCCGACATTCATTTCAGAAGCTGCAATTCGCCTTCCGTCCCGACTCCCCTGCGGTGGCCTCGGTGACCGAGGTGCCGATCGGACGGGGCGACGGCAGTGTGCTGCTGGCACGCTTCTATCGCCCGCTTCAGGCCCATCCGGATAAGGTATTGCCCTTGCTGGTGTATTTTCATGGCGGTGGCTGGTGCGTGGGCGATGTCGAGAGCTATGACGTGCTGTGCCGCGAGTTGGCCAACGGCAGCGGCTGCGCGGTATTGTCGGTTGACTATCGCCTTGCGCCCGAACATCCCTTTCCCGCCGCGGTGAATGACGCCCGGCTGGCGGTGGATTGGGCGGTGGAGCAGGCTGAGCTGCTGCGCATCGACCCGGCGAGGCTCGCGCTTGGTGGTGACAGCGCTGGAGGTAATCTGTCGATCGTGACCGCGCTGGCATTGCGCGATGCGGGCGGTCCGCAGCCACGCTTCCTGATGTTGGTGTACCCGAGCACCGAGATCGTCAGTACGCGTCCATCACGCGAACGCTATGCCGACGGCTATTTTCTTGATCGGGAAACGCTGGAGTGGTTTTTCTCCCGCTACCTGCCTGCGGGCAATGCCGAGGATTGGCGGGCATCGCCAATGCGGGCGGCGTCGCTTGCCGGGCTGCCGCCAATGCTGCTGGTGACAGCCGAGTGCGATCCCCTGGGAGACGACTGCCGCGCTTTTGCCGACCGTGTGCTGGCCGAGGGCGGCGAGGTGGAGCACTACCCGGTCGAGGGCATGGTCCACGGCTTCCTGACGCTGGGGAAGTTTTTTCCGGAAGCAAACCACACCGTGGCGCATGCGGCTGCTGCGCTGCGCATGCAGCTGTCGACCGGGTCCTGATCAGGCACACACCGCGGCGAGCATCTCCTGCTTGCCCGCGCGAGCGTCCTCAAGCAGCTCGTGGAGTTTCTCCTTGCTGATACTTGCTATGCAGGATTCGAACAGTTCGGGGCGCTTCTGCACGCCGAGTAGCGAGTCAAACGGATTGGGCGTCTCGGCTGCCAGGGTGGCAATGAAGACGATATCGCCGAGACTGGCTGGCGGCCACGAGCCACCGTAAGGGTTTTCGTACTCGAAGGCATCAAGGATGTCTTCCGGGAGCTCGAACACCTCGAGGATGGCCCGCCCGACTGGATCGTTCCACACCGCCACGAACTCGGAGAAACGCTCCAGATTTTCCTCCAGCGCCGGATACGCCGACGATCGTGCAAGGAGGAAGAACTGGCCAATGTCTATCATCATTCCCGCAAGCATCGCGGTATCGGGATTCACCGTGCGCAACTTGCGCGCCAGTGCGTACGACCATGAGGCGACATCCACCGAATGCATCCACAGGCCGGATGCGATCAGGCGCATGTTCTTGGAACGATGATCCTGGGCGAGTTGTTCGGCGGCCACCGCGAACGCCAGACAGCGCAGCGCCGCGAGGCCGATGCGTTTGACCGCGGTGTTGACGTCGGTGATCTGCGCGCCATAGGGATTGAGCAGCACCGCATTGGCCATGCGCACGACCTTGGCGCTGAGCACTGGCTCGGAGCGCACCGCCGCCGCGATCTCATCGAGCGAGGAGCCCGGATCGTCAGCCAGTCGCTTGATACGGAGCGAGACGTCGAGCGACGTCGGGAAGTTCAGCCTGCCGTCTTCGAGTTCGGCCTCGATCTGCTCTGAAAATGCCTGCGTCTGCGCGTCAAAATCATGCATCTCGGTACCCGTCGCGGAATGGAGGATTGCAGTTTAGCGCGCCCGTCCTGCCTGAGCGAGCACCGGGGGCAAATTCACGCATGCGTGTGTTTCGGGCGTGCCTTCACCGCTGTTTGTCAGGCCGAAGGTTGGCGCAGGATTGCCTTGCCGTTCTCGAGGCGTTCGACCTGGGCCAGGGTGGCGACCGGTACGCCCAGCGCTTCTACCGACTGGTGTCCGAGCTTGAAGCGCTTCTCCACCACGAAGCCGGCGCCCAGCACCTCGGCGCCCGCCTCGCGGGCCATTTCCACCAGCGCCACGGCGGTGCGACCATTGGACAGGAAGTCGTCGATGATGATGATGCGGGTGCCTTGCGGGATGTAGCGTTGCGACAGCACCAGCTTGGTTTCGCCGCCTTTGGTGGGCGATGGGATCACGCGTGAGATGAAGGGCGACTCGACCTGGGGCGCATATTTTTTCGCATAGACCAAGGGGATGTTGAGCGCCTGGGCGACGATCAGCCCAGGTGCGATTCCGCTGGCTTCGGCGGTCAGGATGATCGACGGCTGGTAGGCGGACAGACGGCGTGCGAGCTCGCGCCCCAATTCGGTGATGAACGCGGGTTCGATGCGATGGTTCAGAAAGTGGTCGATCTTCAGGATCTGGTCGCCGATGATGGTTGCTTCGGCTTCGATCCGACGCACCAGCGGGCCGTAGGGGGCGTTAAGTTCGGCGTAGTTCGTCATGTTCCGGGCTTGGTTCGAGCGCCCCCGGATGAGGGCAGGGCTGCTCATTTTAGCGCAGGTGTCCGACTGCGCCGTGTTTTGCCGAGCCCCGGGGCCAGTGATACTTGCCGGAGGAGGGCCTGTGACGTACTTCTGTTCAGTGCGCGCTCGATTCACTGCGTCGGCGCTCGGCCGAAAGCCGCTTGTGCAGCACCTGGGGCTTCTGAGCAAGAACTTGAATACGGCTGAGATTCGGTCCCTCATCTGAGAATGATCTTTTGTCTCGAGCTGCTACTGTGGACCTGGACCAGAGAAGTCCGGCCCGACTTGCCGGTCGTATGCGCCTATGTCAAAGGAGACTTCCCCATGGATATCTTGTTTCGTCCGGTGATGGGCTTGCTTGATCGCTTCCGCTATCCATGGAAGTTTGCGCTGATCGGACTGGTTTGCGTGCTGGGTTCGGCTGCGCTGATGGCGCAGATCTATGTCGGTTTGAGCAAGGACGTCAACTTTACCGAGCGTGAGGTGGCGGGGCTGGGGCTGCTCGACAAGGGCTTCGGGGTGCTGGTCCTGAGCCAGCAACACCGTGGCTTGTCTGCCGGCTTGCTAGGCGGGAGCGAGGATCTGCGGCCCCGAGTCGCTGAGCGCGCAAGTGCGCTTCGGGAGGCCTTGGCAGCGGTCGATGCCGAGCTGGAGGAACACGCCGACTGGGTGCCGCTGCGCAAGCCGTGGGCCGATATCCGCGAGCGACTGCTAGTGCTGGCAGCCGATGGGCTCGGGATGCCGGCAGCGGATAATTTCCGGGCGCATACCCAGGCCATCGAGGCTACGCTCAACTGGATCGGCGACATCGGCGATGTTTCCAATCTTGCACTCGACCCCGAAAGCGACAGCTACAACCTGATCGATCCAATGCTGCGCGCCATCCCCGATATGACCGAAAGGCTCGGCCGCCTACGCGGCAGGGCGACCGGCATTCTTGCCCGGGCCGAACTCTCCACTGCAGACGAGCACGCCATCGTTTCGCAGTTGGCCGAGCTGGGCATGACCCAGGCCCAACTCACGGATCGGCTCGGACGCGCGGCACGTGATAATGAGTCGCTCCGTGGTCCGCTCGGCGTGGCCCTGGCCGAGATCGATGCGGGTGTAGGGCGATTCCGCGATACCGCACGCAAGGAGGTGCTCGACAAGCATTTCGCCATCGCCCCGGCGGCCTTCTTCGAGCTCGGGACGGTGGCGATCGACGTCGTGCTCAAGCACTATCGCGAATCGGTCCGCAGCTCGGCCCGGCGCCTGCTGGATGCGCGCCTCGACGCGTTGCAGCAGAACATGATCCGAAATGTGATCCTGTCTGCCGTTGCGCTGTTGATTGCGGCCTATCTTTTCGGTGGCATCTACTTCTCGATCGTGCGTTCGGTGCGTGAGCTGAGCCGCGGTGCGGAGCAGTTCGCCAGTGGCAATTATCGGGCGCGGGTGGCGTTCTCCGCGCGCGATGAGCTCAAGCAAGTTGCCGACCGCTTCAATGGAATGGCGCATGAAGTGGCCGAGTTGATTTCCCAGATTCAGAAGGGGGCCGAGCAGGTCGGCCGTGCGTCAGCCGATGTCTCCTCGGCAGCCCACCAGGTGGCCGACGGCTCAAGCACCCAGAGCGAGGCCGCGGCAGGTATGGCTGCGGCGGTCGAGGAGATGACGGTCGGTATCGATGAGATCTCCCGCCATGCCACCACCGCGCAGGAGCTGGCTGAGCAATCCGATCAGCTTTCAAGTGCGGGTGGTGAGGTCATGCGTCAGACCGTGGCCGAGATGGAGCGGATCGCTGAGGCGGTGAACTCGTCGGCCGCGGCGATCGGCGAACTCGGGGACAAGGCGCGACAGATCAATTCCATGGTCGACGTCATCAAGCAGATCGCCAATCAGACCAATCTGCTCGCACTGAACGCTGCGATCGAGGCGGCGCGCGCAGGCGAGAGCGGACGCGGCTTTGCCGTGGTGGCCGACGAGGTGCGCAAGCTCGCGGAGCGAACCGCGGGTGCAACGGAAGAGATCACCGAGATGGCGAGCTCAATCCAGCAGGGCACCGAGCGCGCGGTCGATTCGATGCAGGCCGGCGTTGCCCGTGTGCGCGACGGTGCCGCCTTGACCACCCGCGCGGGGAAGTCGATGGACGAAATCAACAGTGGCTCGCGAGAGGTCTTGCGTGCGGTCAGCGACATTTCCTTCGCGCTGCGTGAGCAGAGCAGCGCCAGTGCGGAGATTGCACGCAATGTCGAACAGATCGCACAAATGACTGAAGAGAACAGCGCCGCAGTGCGGGATACCGCACAAACGGCATCCACCCTGCAGTCGCTTGCATCCGAGCTCGAACACCGCGTGGAGCGCTTCCAGGTGTGAGTAAGGAGAGCGCCCGGGGACTGTTGCCCCCCGAGCCGCTCTCGGCCGCGCCGACTCACCGGTGCAGACTTACCCGCGCATGCCGACCTTGCCCACCAGCCCGCGCAGGGTTTCCTGCAGGTCGGCCGGCAGCACCACGACCTTGGCGTTGGGTGACTGACTCAGATTCTCCATCGCCGCAATGTACTTCTCGCCCAGCAGATAGAGCATCGGGGTGGTCTGGTCGCCGATCGAGTTGCTTACCCGGCGGATGGACTCGGCCGAGGCTTCGGCCAGCATCACCTGCGCACTGGCGTCGCGCTTGGCCGACTCGAGCCGCGCCTCGGCCTCCAGAATGGCGGCCTGCTTGGCCCCCTCGGCCTTGGTCACCGCAGCCTTGCGCTCGCGTTCGGCGGCTGCCTGCAGCTCCATCGCGCGTTGCATCGACTGCGACGGCCTGATGTCCTGGATCTCCACCGACTTTACCGTCAGGCCCCAGTCCACCGCCTCGTCGGCAATGCTCTCGCGCAGGCGGGTCTTGATCCGGTCACGCGAGGACAGCGCCTCGTCGAGCTCCATCTCGCCCACGATCGAGCGCAGCGTGGTCATGATCAGGTTGCGGATTGCCTCGGAGAAATCAGTGATGCCGTATACCGCCTTGACCGGGTCGGTGACCTTGATGAAGGCGATGGCGTTGGTGACGATCACCGCATTGTCGCGGGTGATCACCTCCTGCTCCTGGACGTCGAGGATGATGTCCTTGGTCACCAGCTTGTAGGCGACGCGATCGATATAGGGGATCAGGATGTTCAGACCAGGGCGCAAGGTACCGAAATACTTGCCCAGGCGCTCGACGATCCATTCCTCGCCCTGCGGTACCAGGCGCACACCCTTGGCGATGGTGATGACGACGAAAACGAGTACTGCAATGGCAACTGCCAGACCTGCGTTCATCAGCTACTTCTCCGTTGATTGAGTGCTCGGGGGAGGACAGGCTGGCGAGAATGCGACAGCCTTGGCAAGCGCATGTCAGGCCTTGCTGACTTTGACGAAGCTGCCTTCGATGGAGACGATCTTGACCCGCTCGCCGGCCGCGATGTCGGTCTCTGCCGTGCATGGCCACTCCTCGGCACCGAGGATCGGGCGCTGGAAGCGCACCTTGCCACGCTGAAAAGGCGCCACCGCATGCACCAGCAAACCGGCTTCGCCGATGACGTCGCCGTCGGCGGTGCCGATCAGCGTCTTGTGTGCCGAGCGCTTGAACACGCGGAACCACAATACCGTCATCCCGATCGAGCTCGCCATCCACAGCACGATCTGCGCGGTCAGGGACAGCGCTGGCGCAGCCAGCATGACCACGCTCAGCAGCAGTGCACCGAAGCCGAACCAGATCACATAGAAAGCCGGTACCGCCAGCTCGAGCAGAACAAGGGCGATGCCGCCGACCGTCCAGTGCCACCATTCAATATTCATAAGGTCCTCCGTCGGCGCATTGTAACCGCTGCCGACGGGGATTACGGTGACGGGTGTCCGAGCTTACGCGGCCTGCACCGCGCCGACGAAGTTGGCCAGCTCCGGCGTCTGCGGATCGGCGAAGACGGTCTTCGGGTCGCCGCTCTCGTGAATGCGGCCGTGGTGCATGAAGATCAGCTTGTTGCCGACGTCGCGCGCAAAGCGCATCTCGTGAGTCACCATAATCAGCGTCATGCCCTCGGTGGCGAGCTGGCGCACCACGGCCAGCACCTCGCTGACCAGTTCCGGATCGAGCGCCGAGGTGATTTCGTCGCACAGCATCACCTTGGGCTGCATCGCCAGCGCGCGGGCGATTGCCACCCGCTGTTGCTGGCCGCCCGAGAGCTGATCGGGAAAGCTGTCGAACTTGTCGGCGAGCCCGACCTTGAACAGCATCTCCTTGGCGATGTCTTCCGCTTCCTTTTTCGGCGTGCCCTTGACCACGGTCGGGGCGAGCATCACGTTCTGACCGGCGGTGAGGAGGGGAAACAGGTTGAACTGCTGGAACACCATGCCGACTTTCTGGCGCAGCGCACGCATGTCGCCCTTGCCGTCGTGCAGCGCGGTGCCATCAACCACAAGTTCACCCTTGTCGATGGTCTCGAGCCCGTTGATTGCGCGCAACAACGTGCTCTTGCCCGAGCCGCTGCGCCCGATCAGGGCCACCACGTCGCCCTGGGCGACGTCGAGGTCGATACCCTTCAATACATGGTTGGTGCCGAAGTGCTTGTGAAGGCCGGCGATCTTAACGAGCGACATGGAATTTCCTCTCCAGGCTTTTCGCGTATAGCGACAGGGGATAACACAGGGCGAAATAGCCGGCCGCCACCAGACCGAACACCAGGAAGGGCGCAAAGGTGGCGTTGGCCAGCATCGAGCCGGTCTTGGTCAGTTCGGCAAAGCCAATGATCGAGGTCACTGCAGTCCCTTTGACCACCTGCACCGAGAAGCCGACGGTAGGCGCGATGGCGATGCGTAGCGCTTGAGGCAGGATCACGTGGCGCATCTGCTGCATATAGGACAGCGCCAGGCTGGACGAGGCCTCCCACTGCCCCTTGGGGACCGATTCCACGCAGCCGCGCCATATTTCGGCCAGATAGGCGCTGGTAAACAGGGTCAGGCCGAATGCGGCCGCGACCCAGGGTGACACGTCGACGCCCAGCAGCGACAGGCCGAAGAACACGATGAATAGCTGCATCAGCAGCGGCGTGCCCTGGAAAACCTCGATATAGCCCTTGGCGAAGGCCTGCAACAGCCGGTTCTTTGCGATGCGGGCGAACAGGATTGCAAGGCCCACTGCGCCGCCCAGGACGAACGCGATCAGCGACAGCAACAGCGTCCATTTGCCGCCCTCGAGCAGGTTGCGGACGATGTCCCAGGTAGTGAACTGGACGAACATCAGCGGGCCCTCCCGGTGACGAAGCGGTGGCCGATCTGGATCAGCAGTTGGCGGATCAGCAGCGCCATCAGGAAGTACATCGCGGTGGTGACGAAGTAGGTTTCGAAGGCGCGGAAGTTGCGCGACTGGATGAAGTTGGCGGCAAAGGTCAGCTCCTCGGTGGCGATCTGCGAGCACACCGCCGAACCGAGCATGACGATGATCACCTGGCTGGTCAGCGCCGGCCACACCTTGGCCAGCGCCGGTCGCAGCACCACATGGCGAAAGATCTGTGCCCGGCTCAGCGCGAGCGATTGCGCGGCTTCGATCTGGCCGCGCGGCGTGGCCTGGATGCCGGCCCGGATGATCTCGGTAGAATAGGCGCCGAGGTTGATCACCATGGCCAGTACCGCCGCGTGCCACTCGGTCATGCGGATGCCGAGCGAGGGCAGGCCAAAGAAGATGAAAAAGAGCTGGACCAGGAAGGGCGTATTGCGGATCACCTCCACATAGATGCCAAACAGCCAGTCGAAGGGTTTGAGTTTCCAGGCGCGACAGATCGCGCCGATGATGCCGAGCCCGATGCCGAGCACGGCACCGACTGCAGTAAGCGCCAGGGTGAAGCCGGCGCCCGCCAGCAGCAGGTCGACATGCTCGAACACCGGGGCGAATTCGAATTGGTAGGCCATCGCGGATTCCCGTTAACGCGGGTCGGTCGGGGGGCGCGCAGCGGCGTGGCTGCGCATGGCAGTGCCGGTCTTCGTCGGCCACCGGGGGGCGGACGCCTGCGCCCGTTTTCGATAACCGTGCCGGCATCTGCCGCGTTGTGCTGCGTGCTCAAAGATCCTTCGGTAGCGGCGCGTTGAGCCAGCGCTGGGCGATCTCGTTCAATGTGCCGTCCTGCTTGGCCTTGGCGATGATGGCGTTCACCTTGCCCATCAGCGCGCTCTCGCCCTTGGCGGTGGCGACATAACACGGCGAATTCTTGATCAGGAACTTGGACCCGAGACGGCGCAGCTTGGTCATGTCATTGACCGCGGCGGCCACCACGTTGCCGGTGGCGACGAACTGGACCTGACCGGTAAGGTAGGCCGAGATGGTGGCGTTGTTGTCCTCGAAGCGCTTGATCGTGACCTTGGGTGAGGCGATCTTGGTCAGCTCCAGGTCTTCCACCGAGCCGCGGGTCACGCCCACGGTTTTGCCGTCGAGGTCCTCGACCTTCGACACGGCCCCGTCCTCGGGCCCGAACACGCCATTGAAGAAAGGCGCATAGGCGTCGGAGAAGTCGATCACCGCTTCGCGCTCCGGATTCTTGCCCAGGCTGGAGATCACCAGGTCGGCCTTGCCGGTGGTCAGGTAGGGGATGCGGTTGGTGCTGGTCACCGGAATCAGTTCGACCTTGACCCCGAGCTCCTTGCCAATCAGGTTCGCCATGTCGATGTCGTAGCCGCGCGGCTTGAGGTCGGTGCCGACACTGCCGAAGGGCGGAAAGTCCTGCGGCACGGCAACGCGCAGCGTGCCGGCTTTCTGAACGCTGGCGAGCACGTCTGCATGCGCAGTCGAGGTGCCGATCACGCCAGCGACGGCGATGCCGGCAACGAGGCCACAGAGGCTGCGAAGGAAGGGGCGACGGGTGGATTGCATTGGAAACTCCTGGTAACGGTGGATCAGAGGGAAGGGAAAGCAATGCCGACGCGGGCTGCGGCGGCGGCAAGGTGTTCGCGCATTGCCGCAGCGGCCGAAGCTGCGTTGCGGGAGGCGATTGCGGAAGTGATCCGGCGGTGTTCATCGGCGGGCGCCCAGATCGCCGCGCGGTTGGAGAAAGGCAGGCGCAGGCTGTGACCGATCTGTTCGCTGAACTGGTGCGAGATGCCGATCAAGCCCGGGTTGTCCGAGAGCTCGGCGAGCAGCAGATGGAACTGCAGATCCCAGTCGGCTGCCATAACGAGGTCACACACTTTGAGTGCATCCTCCATGCCCCGCTGTATGGTTTCAAGTTGTGCAAGGCCAGCGTCGTCGATACGCAGCGCGGCCAGGCCGGCCCAGGTCGGCTCGAGCGCGGCACGCAACTCGATCAGCGCCTGTGGTGTCATCATCTCTGTGCCGCGCGGCGGGTGGTCGGGGTCGAACTTGTGGCCTGCGGTAACGAATACGCCCTTGCCCGGCTGCGCACGCACGAGTCCAAGCGCCTCGAGGGTGGAAATCGCCTCGCGCAATGAAGCGCGGCTGATCGAGAGCTGTGCCGAAAGCTCGCGCTGTGACGGCAGCGCAGCGCCGACGACGAACTCGCCGTTGGCGATCCTGCGCTGCAGTGCCTGGGCGGCAATATTGGCGATGCTGGGCATGAGGCAGTCCTGAGGTTTATGGTCCGACTGGTCAGACCAGTCCGACCATCTTTAGCAGGAGTCATGCCACCAACGTCGGATTGCCGATTTGGGCTAAAGCCTCAAGGAAATGAGGGCACACGTCTGCATGGAGTCCTCGCTGGGCTCCCGGCGTGCCCTGTCATGGGGCGAATGCTGCGGTGCACGAACCAGCTTGGGGCGTGCGTGCAAAGCCGAAGTGTGTTCAGTCGCCTCGAAGCCCGACGCTACGGAGGGTTTCAGAGGGGAGCTCGCCGAACATCGACTTGTAGTCGGAGGCGAAATGGGACAGGTGCCAGAAGCCCCAACGTGCAGCGATATCCGCAACCGAGCCGGCGCCGCCGTGAGCCTGCTTGAGTGCACGACGCACCCCGTTCAAGCGCAGGGCCCGGAGGAAACTCACCGGGTTCAGATTGAGTACGTCCTGAAAACTGTACTGCAGCGTTCGCCGCGACACGCGCAGCTCGGCACACAGATCGGCCACCGTGATCGGCTCTTCGATATGGGCGTTCATGTACTCTCGGGCTCGCTCGACCACGAGCTGACGGGTGTGACAAGACGGGGCAGGGCGGTGCTCCGGGGCCGCGCCGATCGACGCGATCAGGCTGCCGTAAATGGCCTGCTCCAGCGCTTTGCGCATTGCAGCATGGCGCAGCATCTCGGGTGTCGCGCGCAGACTGGCCATCACCGTGCCCAGCAAGTCGCGCAGTGCCGCAGCCTGCTCCGGGGTTGAAGGAAGAATGCGTTTTCCGTCGAGTTCGGCTTCGATGTCGCGGTGCTCGACCTGCAGCGCATAGTCATTAAGTGCATTCGCGTCGGTGGTGACGGCGAGAATCTCCTGCACCTTGGGCGTGCGGAAATTCATTTCCTCGCCGCCCTTGAGCGTGATGATGGAGTTGAGGTCGAACACCTGGCCGCAGTACCAGCCCTTGCCGTCGATCTCGACCGGCACGCCGAAGGTGCGCGAACCTTCCCAAGCCTGTCCCGCCTCGTGAACCGATTGATTCGTTCGCTCGCGGAAGACCTGCAGGTTATCGAACCAGAACTCTTCGAAGCTACCGGAAAAAAGTCCTGCAGTGAGTTGGTCGTATCGCTGCTTCCAGTGCTGCAGGCAGGAGGCATGGTCATCCGCATCGTGCGTCGTTTGCCAGTGCGCACTGAAGGCCTGATCGTCGCCGCTCGAGGTAAAGCTGGTCATGTCTGGGTACTTCCGCTTCGGAGATGGGTTCCAATACCAAAGCATCGTACGTGCCAGCTGGTCCAGGAAGCATCTGGTTCTATCCCGGTCGCCGAATCCGGTAACGGCGGCGAATTGCGGCCGCTACTCGAACTGCCGCGAGTAGCGGCAGAGAGCCCATGAGTCTTCATCTTCCGTCTGTCTCCCGATCGGATATCGGGTATTTGTAGTTTTGGGTTAAAGCTTTTTTGAGCGTAATACCAATTCCTGAGCGACGCCAACATTTTTTTGACCAGCGCAAAGGCGACACTCGCATGCGCCACGCTGGTGCGTCGCAGTATTACTTTCGTGCTGCCCGGGCGGCTGCCTGCCGATGTTCTCGCCTTGCCGATTTCGGATACCGCTTCGTCGCCCCCTCATCCCAGAATCCGCTCACCCCGTCCTCTTGACCTGGATCAAAAAGAGCGACGGCGAGATGTGCATCCCCCGGGTTTCGAGCCCGGTGGGCAATAAAACGGGAAATCCCGGTCCGCGTTCCGACAGCTTCATCTTCGGGACCGTGATCCGGGTTACAAGGAGGTCAGTCGTGATTCGACATCGCGCCCTGAAAACCTGCGTGGCTGCTTTGCTGATTGCCCTTGCGGGGACGTCGGCACACGCCGAGCTGCCAGTTGAAGTTGTTACCGTGGAGCAGCTTGCTCCGCCCAACCCCTACCGCATCTACCTGTCCGACGTCGCCATCGGCCACATCGTCGATGGCCGCCTGCATGTGCTCGACGGTGAGAACATGAAGTACCTCGGCGTGGTCTCCACTGCATACGCCGGGCAGGCGACGCTGTCGCCCGATCGCAAGCAGATCTATGTCGCCACCACCTACTATTCACGCCTGTCGTCGGGCGAGCGCACCGATACGGTCGATATCCACGATGCGCAAACCCTGACCAAGACCGGCGAGATCGTGATCCCGCCGATCCACGCCCAGGCGCTGCACTACAAGGGCACCATCCGTACTTCGGCCGATGGACGCTGGCTGTACGTGCTCAACGCCACCCCTGCGATCTCGGTGACGGTGGTCGATCTGAAGTCGAAGGCGGTTGCCTCGCAGATCGATCTGCCCGGCTGCTGGATCCTGCTGCCGGCGCAGTCGGTGTCGAACCGCTTCTCCACCGTGTGCGGCGACGGCACCATGCTCACCGTAAGCCTGGACGACAAGGGCCAGGCGGTCGATCAGCAGCGCAGCGCCAAGTTTTTCGATCCCGACGTCGACCCGATCTTCATCCACGGCGAGCAGGACGGCGACACCTACCGCTTCGTCTCCTACGGCGGCGATCTCTACACCGCCCACCTCGGTGGGGCCGTAGCGAGCTTCGATCCGAAGTGGTCCTTGTTGTCGGCGGCCGAGCGCAAGGCCGGCTGGCGCCCGGGCGGCTACCAGCTGCTGGCTCAGCACAACGCCAGCGGTCGCGTGTTCGTGGCCATGCACGACGGCGCCAAGAACGGTAGCCACAAGTTCCCGGCCAAGGAAATCTGGGGCTTCGACCTCAAGACGCAGAAGCGGGTCACCCGTGCGCCGGGCAGCAACGCAATCGCGCTGGCGGTGAGCCAGGGCGACAAGCCGCGCCTGTTCGCCTACGACGGGATCAAGGGCGGGATCGCGGCCTACGACGCCAATGCCGCGCTTAAGCTGGTCAGGCGCATGGACGGCGTCGGCGAGACGCCCTCGCTGATGGAGCTGCACTGATGGACGCCCTCGCCATCGACCCGGTGCTGGCCCGGGCCTGCGGTGCCGCACTGGCGGTCATCCTGATCGTAGGGGCGTGGCAGAAGCTGCGCGACCTGGTGGTATTCGAGGCCTCGGTCGAGCTCTACCGGCTGCTGCCCGAAACCCTGGTACCCGTGTTCGCACGGCTGTTTCCGGTGCTCGAAGCCGTGGCCGGCGTGGCGCTGCTGTTCGATGCCTCGCGCCCGCTCGGCCTGGTGCTCGGGCTGCTGGTGCTTGGCTCGGCTACCGCGGGCGTCGCGCTCAATGTCGTCCGTGGCCATACCGCCATCGACTGCGGCTGCGGCGGCGCCGAGGGCCACACCCGGCTGTCTTGGGCGCTGGTCGTGCGCAATGCGGTGCTGCTTGCACTGCTCGTGGTCGGCGCCCAGCTCGGTACCGACCGCAACCTGGTCTGGATCGACTACCTCTCCGTCGCCGGCGGCACGCTGACACTGCTCACCCTCTATGCGGCAGCCAACCAGCTGCTTGCCAATCACCCCCATCTCGCCCAAATGAGGAGCGGATCATGAACGAAGCCCTGATGATTTCGAATGTGCTGCTGTGGATTGCGGTGCTCGCCGCGCTGCTCGGTCTGTTTGCCCTGGCGCGCCAGATCGGCGTGCTCTATGAGCGTGTTGCGCCGATGGGCGCGCTGATGCTCGACACCGGCCCGCAGGTCGGCGAGGCGGCCCCGGTGTTCGACCTGCCGCATCTGCTCAGCAGCCGCGAGCGCATCTCGCTTGGCCTGCCCGGCGACAAGAGCACGCTGCTGTTCTTCCTGTCGCCGACTTGCCCGGTGTGCAAGAAGCTGCTGCCCATCCTGCGTTCGGCCAACCAGTCGGAGCGCAGCTGGATGCGCGTCGTGCTGACATCGGACGGCGAGCAGCCCGAACACCTCGCGTTCTACGACAAGGCCGGCCTGAAGGACTTTCCCTACGTGCTCTCGCGCGAGCTGGGTATTGCCTACCGCGTGGCCAAGCTGCCGTACGCGGTGCTGATCAACGAGCAGGGCCGGATCGCGGCCAAGGGCCTGGTCAATTCGCGCGAACAGCTCGAGAGCCTGTTCACCGCCAAGGAGCTGGGTGTGGCTTCGGTCCAGGCCTACCTCGATCAGCCTCATGTCGACCAGCCCGGTCGCGCCTGATTCAGTGACAAGGAGAAACTGAAATGAAATGGCTGGATGAGTTTTTCGAGCGCAAGACGCGCAAGGTGGCGCAGAGCGCCTCGCGCCGCAGCGCGTTGATCGGTATCGGAAAATTGCTGGTCGGCACCGCGTTTGTGCTGCCGGTGCTGCCCTTCGATCGCACGGCGCAGGCGGCTGGTGCCGCGGCCTCCAAGAAGGCGGCCGGAGCCGCACCCACCGACGAGGACTGCGAGTACTGGCGCTACTGCGCCCAGGACGGCTTCCTGTGCAACTGCTGCGGCGGCACCGCTACCAGCTGCCCGCCGGGCACTGAAGCCTCCAAGGTGTCGTGGATCGGCACCTGCCACAACCCGGAAGACGGCAAGGACTATCTCATCAGCTACAACGATTGCTGCGGCAAAACCGCCTGCGGCCGCTGTTTCTGTAACACCAACGAGCGCGAGATGCCGGGTTATCGCATGGGCCTGCACAACGACATCAACTGGTGTATGGCCAACGACTCGACGATGTTCCACTGCACGCTGGCGACCGTGGTCGGCCTGGCGGAAACCAAGAGCTGAGGCGGACGATGAGCAGGCAGCTTGTTCCGGGCGGGGTGTGCAGGCTGATCCTCGTCGCGATGGTGACCGGGCTCGGGCTCGCGGGCCCGGCGCAGGCCGCCGATGCCGCCGAGGCCGCCGAGGCCGGCAAGGCGCGCTACCAGTACATCCTCAACTGTGCCGGCTGCCACCAGGCCGACGGCAGCGGGGCTAAGTCGGGCGGCGTGCCGACCCTGCGTGGTCAGCTCGGACACTTCGTCAGCATTCCGGAGGGGCGCGCGTTTCTGGTGCAGGTTCCGGGGACCTCGAACTCGCCACTGAAGGATGGCGAGATCGCCCGGATGCTCAACTGGATGCTGCAGGCCTTTTCCGCGGAGACCTTGCCGGCCGCTCTCGAACCCTACACCGAGGCCGAGGTAACCCGGCTGCGCAACGCACCGCTGACCGACGTCAGTGCGACCCGGCGGGCAATCGTGACTCAGCTTGCCGAGCGCGGATTGCGCGTCGAATGAGATCGCGGGCGGTATCGATTTTTCGTGTTTCACCTTGTGAGGACCTGAGAAAATGAACAAAACGATAACAAGGCACGTTCGCCCGGGGCTGCTGGCACTGGCCATCGCAGCACTGCTCGGCAGTCCGCTCGCGCAAGCGGTGGCGACCGATGCCGAAGTGGCCACGCTGGGCAAGACCCTGACCCCGATCGGTGCCGAGGTGGGCAAGAATGCCGACGGCAGCATTCCCGCGTGGAGCGGTGGCATGACCCAGGTCCCTGCCGGCTGGAAGCCAGGCCGGGTCGACCCGTACAAGGACGACAAGCCGCTGTTCTCGATCGATGCCGCGAACGTCGACAAATACGCCGACAAGCTGTCCGCAGGTCAGATTGCACTGATCAAGACCTATCAGGGCTACCGCATGGATGTCTATCCGAGCAAACGCAGTTGCCCGGTGCCCGACGTGGTCGCTCAGCAAACCCGCAAGAACGCCACCTCGGCAAAGCTTGGCGCCGATGGCTGGCAGCTCGAGCAGGTGCTGGGCGCCGGGCTGCCGTTCCCGTTCCCGAAGAGCGGCGCCGAGGCGATGTGGAACTACAAGCTGCGCTACACCGGCTTGGGGCGCAAGGCGCAGATCTCCGCGCTGATGCCCGACAAGAGCGGCGGCTACACCGAGAACAAGCAGTGGGCGTCCGAGCTGTATCCGTTCAACGACCCTGCCGTCACCGGGCCGGCTGATGTCGGCGGGGTGGAGTCGAAGCTGCTTTACGAGGTGCTGTCGCCGGCTTCCCGCGCGGGCGAGGGTTACCTGATCCACGCCTACCTCGACAAGCCGCAGGATGCCTGGATCTATTTCCCCGGCCAACGCCGCGTGCGCCGTTCGCCGACCTTCGCCTACGACAACCCGATTGCCGGCTTCGACAACCTCTACTTTGTCGACCAGATCAACGTGTTTACCGGCGCGCTTGACCGTTACGACTACAAGCTGGTCGGCAAGAAGGAGATGTACGTGCCGTACAACTCCAACAAGCTGATCGACAAGAGCAACAAGTTCAAGGACATGCTCGAGGCTGATTACGTCGATCGCGACTTCATGCGCTACGAGCCGCACCGCGTGTGGGTGGTCGAGGCCACGGTTAAGGCGGACAAGCGCCATTCCTTCGCCAAGCGCGTGTTTCACTTCGACGAAGATTCGTGGGCCTTGCTGCAGGTCGACATGTATGACGCCAAGGGCAACCTGTGGCGGGTGCAGGAAGGCAGCCTTTGGGCCGCGCCCGATGTCGGCGCCTGCATTACCTACGAAACCCAGATGTACGACCTCGTCGCCCGGCGCTATGTGGTGGACAACTGGACCGCCGAGGGCGAGGTCATCGACCTGACCGCCGCGAAGGAAGGCCGCATCAACCAGGCCACCTTCAGCCCCGACCAGATGCGCCGCAGCGGCGAACGCTGAACCTGACCCGACTCCAGGAGATCGCCATGAAATCAAGATCGATGTCGCATCGTCGGGCGGTATTTGCCCTCGCCCCCTCGACCCTTGCGCTTGCCGTCGCCGCAAGCCTGTGGGCACCGAGCAGCCACGCATTCCGTTTCGGCTCGGAGGAGGGCCTGTCGGGCAGCTTCGACAGCACCGTCTCCTACGGCCTGATGGCCCGCACCTCGTCCGCCGGTTGCAAGACCATCGGCAACGACAGCGGTGGCTGCAACAACGGCACCAACAATGACTTGTCCCGGGTCTACAACCTGACCGACGGAACGGGCTACGCCAACGCCGACTTCAACTACACCAACTTCGACGACGGCAACCTCAACTACAAGAAGGGCGACATCGTCTCCGCGGTGCTCAAGGGCACCCACGACCTGGCGCTGAAGTACCCGGGCGGCTGGAGCGCGCTGGCGCGGGTGACCTGGTTCAACGACTCGCAGGCGCGGGACACCCGCCGTACCGATGTGGATAACGCGGCGGCCGGCGAGGTCACGCTGCTCGACGCCTGGGTGGCCAAGAGCTTCTCGATCGGCGAGCAATACGGCAAGCTCAAGTTCGGCAACCAGGTCATCTCCTGGGGTGAGGACATCTTCATCCTCGGCGGGGTGAACCAGATCAACGCCATCGACCTGCAGAAATTCCATGTACCCGGCACCCAGCTGAAGGAGATCTTCATCCCGGCGCCGATGTTGTCGGGCTCGCTCGGCATCACTGAGAACCTGGGCGTGGAAGCCTACTACCAGTTCGGCTGGAACAGCTTCAAGTTCGATCCGGCAGGCACCTTCTTCTCGGCCGCCGATGTGCTCGGCAAGGGCCGCCGGGTGGCCTACGTGCCGACCAGCATCATCGAGGACTTCGCCGGTGTGGGTGCCTGCGCCGGCCTGCCCAATGGGCGTTGCGGTGACAACTCCGGGCTGTCAGACGCCGATGCGGTCGCGGGCGGGATCGCTGTGCCCTATCTCGGCACCCGGGAGGCAAAGAACAACGGCCAGTACGGGGTGAACTTCCGCTACAACGCCGAGGAGATCGACACCGAGTTCGCCTTCACCTACCAGCGCTACCACGACAAGTTGCCCTTCCTCGGTTTCACCGGAGACAGGAATCTTGCGGTTACGGGCTACTTCGTCGCCTATGGAGAGGACAAGGACTTGTACGCAATTTCGGCCAACACCAAGCTCATGAATGTGGCTGTCGGCGCCGAGTTGTCCTATCGCCCACGAGATAGTGTCGGCATTGATCCAACTGTGCCGTTCGGATCACTGGGCGCCAGTGGGGTCTTCGACAAGAACAGCGTCTACGACGTCGGCAGCCATCCCGGCTTCGTCGAGGAAGAGAAGTACCAGATGCACCTGACCGGCTTCTACACCTTCTCCCACAACGATCCGCTGGGCGGGCTGGCGAAGGCGGTCGGGGCAAGCGACGGCTTCATCCTCACCGAAGCCGCGGTTACCCACTACCCGGGGTTGGACCGAAGCGGGCGCACGCCGTACTTCCTGCCCGACTACTCGTTGCCGGACAGGACCTCGTGGGGCTACGTGTTCGAGATGGGGCTGAATTACCCCAACGCCTTCGGCACCGGCGTCACCCTGACTCCGCAGATCGACTGGTATCACGACGTGTCCGGTACCAGCCCGAACGCGATTCCCTTCGTCGAGGGGCGCAAGGCGCTCACGTTGTCCTTGTTTGCCAACTTCCGTGACAGCTGGAAGGGTGCGATCCAGTGGGTGAACTTCCACGGCGGTGGGGCCAACAACCTGATGCGCGACCGCGACTTCGTTTCCGCGAGCATTTCCTACTCGTTCTGATGTACCGCGCCGGGGCCGGATGCAAGCCGGTCCGGCCCCGGACCAATGGAACCCCCGACATGATCGAGAAATCAGTGCTGGCCCTGCAGCGTTTCTGCTTCAGGTTCCGCCTGCCCATTTTGCTTGCGCTGCTGGCATTCACCGCGGTGATGGCGGTGTTCGCCGCCCGCCTGAACATGAGCGCCGGCTTCGACAAGCAGCTGCCGCAGGATCACGAATACATCCAGACCTTCAACCAGTACCGCGAGGTGCTGTTCGGTGCCAACCGCATCATCGTCACCGTCGAAGCCACGCGCGGCGACATCTGGAACGAGAAGGCGCTGACCAAACTGCACGACGTCACCCAGGCGCTGTTCTTCATGAAGGGCGTCGACCGGCGCACGGTCAGTTCGCTATGGACGCCGAACACCCGTGCGGTGCAGATCACCGAAGAGGGGATGAAGGCCGAGGACGTGATAGGCGGTGACGTCACGGTGAAGGCGCTCACCCCCGACAACATCAGTGCGATCCGCGAACGCACCATCATCGGCGGCTTCATCGGCAGTCTGGTGGCCAACGATTCCTCGTCCGCGATGGTGGTCGCCGAACTGGCCGACCCCGACCCGCAGACCGGCGAGCGGCTCGACTACTTCGAGTTCAGCCAACGCCTCGAGAAGGAGTTGCGCGACGCCTTCTCCGACGACGATATCCGCATCCGCATCATCGGTTTCGCCAAGCAGATGGGCGATATTTCGGAAGGCGCGACCAGTGTGATCGAGTTCTTCGCGCTCGCCTTCGTCCTCACGGCTGCTGCCGTCTACTGGTACACCCGCTCGTGGCTGCTGACTTTCCTGCCACTGTCGTGCTCGCTGGTGTCGGTGGTTTGGCAGTTCGGCACCATCACGCTACTGGGTTTCGGCCTCGATCCGCTCGCCATCCTGGTGCCCTTTCTGGTGTTTGCGATCGGGGTGTCGCACGGCATCCAGCAGGTCAACTACATCGCCAAGGAGGTGATCAACGGCGCCGACGGCTACACCGCCGCCAGCCGCAGCTTCACCGGCCTGCTGGTGCCGGGCACGCTGGCGCTGATCACGGCCTTTGTCGGCTTCGCCACCCTGGTGCTGGTGCCGATCCCGATGATTCGCGAGCTGGCGATCACCGCTTCGGTCGGGGTCGCCTACAAGATCGTTACCAACCTGATCATGCTGCCGGTGCTGGCAAGCTACTTCCGCTTCGATGAAGCCTTCGTGCTGCGCGCGGGCAAGGTCGAGCACCTGCGCAATCGCATGATGGCCGCGCTCGGCGTGCATATCGCCAGCCCGCGCAATGCCGCCATCGGCACCCTGGTCTGCGCGCTGCTGATGGGGGTCGCGGTGTGGCAGAGTCAGGGCCGCCACGTCGGCCATGTGCTGCCGGGTGCCCCCGAACTGCACGACGATTCGCGCTACAACCGGGACGTGCAGGCGGTGGTGGACCATTACAGCCTCGGCCTCGACCTGCTCACCGTGGTGGTGGAGACCCCCAAGGACGGTTGCTTCCGCCATGACGTCATGAGCCATGTCGACCGCCTGACCTGGCACCTTGCCAACGTGCCCGGCGTGCTCTCGGCGCAGTCGCTGCCGACCCTGACCAAGCTCGCCGCCTCCGGGGTTAATGAAGGCAGCCCGAAGTGGGCGGCGCTGCCGCAGGATGAGCTGACGCTCGGTGAAGCAGTGCGCCAGGTGCCCGAAGGCCTGCGCCTGTTCAATGCCGACTGCACGCTGCTGCCGGTCAACCTCTACCTGACCGACCACAAGGCCTCGACCCTCGAAGGCGTGGTTGCCGCGGTCAAGCACTTCCGCGCAACCCAGCCCTTCGAGGGCGTCAGCGTGCGCCTCGCAAGCGGCAACGCCGGGGTGCAGGCGGCGACCAACGAGATCGTCGAGCATTCCGAGTTGCCGATGATGCTCTATGTCTACGCCACCATCCTGGTGCTGGTGTTCCTGGTGTATCGCGACTGGCGTGCGATGGTGGCGTGCTGCGTGCCGCTGACGCTGGCCACCTTCCTCGGCTACTGGTTCATGAAGGAGCTCGACATCGGCCTGACCGTGGCGACCCTGCCGGTGATGGTGCTGGCGGTCGGGATCGGCGTCGATTACGCCTTCTACATCTACAACCGGCTGCAGATGCACATGGCCCACGGCGAGGACATCGTCACCGCGTTCAAGCAGGCCCTGCGCGAGATCGGCGTCGCCACCGTGTTCACCGCGGTAACGCTGTCGATCGGGGTCGCCACCTGGTCGTTCTCTGCGCTCAAGTTCCAGGCCGACATGGGCATGCTGCTGACCTTCATGTTCATGATGAACATGATCATGGCGATCACCCTGCTGCCGGCGCTGGCGGTGACCATCGACATGCTGATCCCGCGCCGCGGCCCGGTGCGCGCACCGCTGATGGCGCACTGAGGAGCACTGCAATGATGAGAACGGCAATGACAAGGGTGGCAATGACGACCCGGTTTGATTCCCTGCGCCTGGTCTGCCTGCTGCTCGCCGCGAGCTTGGTGGGGGTGCCGCTGCCGACGCAGGCGGCCGATCCGGCCCCGGTGCCGGCACTGAAGGCGCGGCTCGCGGCGAAAGTGCCACTGACCGGCCTGGTGCGGGCGGGTGACGTGCTGGTGGCGGTCGGCGACTACGGCACGGTGGTGCGCTCGACCGACAGCGGCAGAACCTGGATCCAGGCGGCGGTGCCGGTGAGCACCCTGCTCACCGCGGTCCATTTTGCGGATGCACAGCGCGGCTGGGCGGTCGGCCACGGCGGGGTCATTCTTGTCAGCACTGACGGGGGCGCGAGCTGGACCGTGCAACAAGTGCTGGCCGACAAGCCGGTGCTGCTGTCGGTGCATTTCGTTTCCGCCGACCAGGGCTACGCGGTGGGCGCCTACGGCACCGCCTGGCGCACGGTCGATGGCGGCGGAAACTGGATGCCGATGACGGTCGGCAGCGGGCCGGATGCCGACATGCACCTGAACCACATATTCTCGACGCGCAATGGCGTGCTCTTTGCTGCTGCCGAAACCGGGCTCGCGTTCCGCTCGACCGACGGTGGCGAAACCTGGAATTCGCTCGCGACCGGCGTGTCCGGTTCCTTGTGGAGCGGGCTGGAGGGCGTCGATGGTGAGGTCGTCCTGCTCGGCATGAGCGGCAGGGTACTGAGCAGCCGTGACGGGGGCGACAGTTGGCAGGTGCACGAGAGCGCCAGCGAACAGTCGCTCACCGGCGCGGTGCTGGCCGCGGATGGCAGCCTGATCGTGGTCGGCTCGGGTGGGCTTATCCTGCGTGGAGGAGCGCTCTCCGCCGAAATTCGTGCCGATCGGCAGAACCTTGCGGCGGTGCAATTCGCCCCCGATGGCGTCCTTGTGCTGGCCGGGCAGCTCGGTGTCGAGCGCCTGGGCAGTGACAAATGATCGAACACAGAGGAGTGATCTCCAATGAACGATCTCAAATCAACGATGACAGGTGATCGATGACAAGTGATCGATGCCCGGCGAACACATTCAAGCACAAGGATATCGAAGCATGCTGACCAGACTGATCGCCCTGCTGAGTGGCGAGCTCAAGGCCGAGGCCAACGAAACCGGCCCGTTCGAGCGCCGCTACATCGCAGTGGCTGCACTGTTGCTCGAAGCCATGTATGCGGACCACCGCGCAACCGATGAGGAGCACGCTGCCGTCATCCGCTTGCTGCGCGACCACTTCCGGCTTCCCGAGGCCACCGCGCGGCAACTGGTTCAGGTGGCCGAGGAGCGTTTTGCCGAGGTGCTGGACGACTGGGAATTCGGTGAGGCGGTGCGGGTGGGTTTCAATCCTGCCGAGCGCCAGGAAGTCCTCACCCTGTTGTGGGAGGTGGCCTATGCCGACGGCGCGCTCGCCCGGCTCGAACACCGGTTGCTCAACCGTCTGGCCCGACAGCTCGATCTGGATTTTGCCGCGATTGAGAGTGCCCGCGCCACCGCCGCTGCCCGTGGCGGGCTGATCCGCAAGGCGGCAGACGACAGCTGATTCAATTTTTTCGCAACACCACCACAACAACACGAGGAGACAACAATATGGAACGTTACCAGGGCCACTTCATCAGCGAGGCCACCCGCCAGTTTCTGGCCCGTCCCAAGCGCATGCTGATCGGGGCTGACTGGCTCGACGCCGAAAGCGGTGAAACCCTCGAAGTGATCGACCCCGCGAGCGGGCGCGCCTTCACCCGTGTGCCGGCGGGGGCTGCGGCCGACATCGATCGTGCGGTGGGTGCCGCCCGCCAGGCTTTCGAGACGGGTGAATGGCCGAAGATGCGCCCGGTGGACCGTGAGCGCCTGCTGCTCAAACTCGCCGATCTGGTCGAGGCCAACGCCCAGGAGCTGGCCGAAATCGAAGCCCTCGACAACGGTAAGCCGGTGGTGATGGCGCGCCATGTCGATGTCGCGCTCGCGGTCGATTTTCTGCGCTACATGGCGGGCTGGGCGACCAAGATCGAAGGCTCGACGATGGAGGTGTCGGTGCCGCTGATGCGCGGCCGCGAGCTGTTCGGCTTCACCCGGCGCGAGCCGGTGGGGGTGGTTGGGGCGATCATTCCGTGGAACTTCCCGCTGCTGATGGCGGTGTGGAAAGTCGCGCCGGCCCTGACCACGGGTTGCACCATGGTGCTCAAGCCGGCCGAGGAAACCCCGCTCTCGGCGCTGCGCCTTGCCGAGCTGGCGCTGGAGGCGGGCTATCCGGCCGGCGTGCTCAACGTCGTCACCGGCCTTGGTCACACCGCCGGCGCGGCGCTGGCCGGGCACAGGGGCATCGAGAAGATCGCGTTCACCGGCTCGACCGAGATCGGCAAGCTGGACGGCAAGGCCGCGATCGACAACATGACCCGGGTTTCGCTCGAGCTTGGCGGCAAGAGCCCGGTGATCGTGCTCGACGATGCCGATCCTGCGGTGGCAGCGGCCGGTGCGGCGCAGGCGATCTTCTTCAACCAGGGCCAGGTATGCACCGCCGGCTCGCGTCTGTTCATCCATAAGAGCCGCTTCGACGAGGTGGTCGAGGGCCTGGCCGGCATCGCTGCGGGCATGAGGCTCGGGCCCGGTATCGATCCGGCGACCCAGATCGGACCGCTGGTGTCGGCGATCCAGCAGCGCCGCGTGCTCGGCTACATCGAAAGCGGCTACGCCGAGGGCGCTCGCGCAGCGGTGGGCGGCTCGGCCGGGGAGGGCGAGGGCTATTTCGTCCGCCCCACGGTGCTGGTCGACACCCGCGACGACATGAAGGTGGTGCGCGAAGAGATCTTCGGCCCGGTGGTAGTGGCGATGCCCTATGACGATCTGGAAGAGGTCGCCCGCCGCGCCAACGACACCCCTTACGGTCTGGCCGCGAGCATCTGGTCCAACGACCTGTCCCGCGTCCATCGCCTGATCCCCAGGATCAAGGCCGGCACGGTGTGGGTGAACTGCCACAACATCCTCGACAACGCGATGCCCTTCGGGGGCTACAAGCAGTCGGGCATCGGGCGCGAGATGGGGCGTGCGGTGCTCGACATGTACACCGAATCCAAGTCGGTGATCATGGCCCTGTAGGCATGAACTGATCATGCTGTTGCGGCCGGACGCTTTCCGCGGTGAAGGACAGAGGGCCGGCCGCTATCTTCACGATCTGATCCAGACGATTTGAATGGGACCGGGCGTCGAGTATTTGGCACATCGCTATCTATGCCATACCGGATCCGCGTCCGGGCCCTGCTATCCTTCACTGCTTTCAGCCACGAGGATAGCAAGACATGGAGCCCAATGAGATTCCCGGTTGCAACCGGTGTCGAGACAGCGCACCGCTCGACTTCTCTTTTTCCATGGCATTTCAGCCGATCTACGATTTTGCCGCGGCGGACGTCTGGGGCTGGGAGGCGCTGGTACGGGGCGAGCAGGGCGAAGGGGCCTACTCGGTGCTGTCACGGGTGACCGACGACAACCGCTACACCTTCGACCAGCAATGCAGGATCAGGGCGATCGAGCTGGCGCATCGGCTTCAGATGCCCGGACGACTGAGCATCAACTTCCTGCCCAACGCGGTGTACGAGCCCAAGGCCTGCATCCGTGCGACGGTGGAGGCTGCGGCGCGGGTGGGTTTTCCGCTCGAGCGGATTCAGTTCGAGATCACCGAGGGGGAAGAAGTCCTTGGCGACGGTCACTTGAAACGAATTGTGGACGAATATCGGGCGATGGGCATGGGCACCGCCATCGACGATTTTGGTGCAGGTTACGCCGGACTCAACCTGCTGACCAAGATTCAGCCTGACGTACTCAAGCTCGACATGGACCTGATCCGTAACATCGACAAGGACCGCATCCGGCGGGTGATCGTCGGGCAGATGGTTGCCCTCGCTCGCGAACTGCCCTGCACCCTGATTGCCGAGGGGGTCGAAACCCGTGGAGAGGCGCGTTGCCTGCTCGATCTCGGCATTACGCTGCATCAGGGCTACCTGTATGCACGTCCCGGCTTTGAAACCCTGCCCGATCTCGACCGGGACGCACTCGCCGACGTCATCGGGGCCTGATGCCCCGTGCCCCGTGTCCGCTCGGTGCGTCAGCCCTGCAGTAGTCCGGGCGCGAAGCCGACCCGGAAGGTGCCCCACTGCCGCCCCTGTACCTTGACCCCCATCGACAGGTCGCACAGCACCTCGCCGGTGTCGCGGGTATAGGTCTGGAGCAGGGCGTGGCCCTTGTTGCCGATCGCGCGGCGGCAGGTCGGTTCGTCGTAGATGCGCTTGTGGCGGCTGAAGGCGAGGTCGTGTTGCGGATCGCCATTGGGCTCGGCCGAAAAACGCCGGTTGTGCACCGGCATGTAGCAATTCATGTCGAAGGCGCCGCAATAGGCCACGCCGGGTACCTCGACGAGCATGCGCTCGTAGATGTCCTGCAGATCCCTTTCGATCGCGCGGTCGTATTTGGTGTTGTACTTCGGCGGTTCGGTGCCGGGTATGGGCTGGTAGCGGGTGTCGAAAATGTCCAGGGTCGTGCTCCTGGCCTCGAGGAAGGCGGCGACCTCGTTGCGGTACTTTTCAGCGAAGCCGAGCAGGCGGTCATAGGCCGATTCGCCGATCGAGAACCGGGTCGACAGGGCGTGCAGACCCTCGGTATGGTCGCGCAGTTCCTCCGATACGCGCTCGGACTCGAGCATCTGCGACGAGACCTGTTCCGACAGACCGGTGATCTCGGTCACCAGACCGTGCACCGACACGTTGCTGTCGTGAATGTGGTGGATGGCGTCGGTGATGTCGAGCAGCTGGGTGCTCATCTGCTGCAGGTCGCCGACCATTGCGGCGAAGTTGGATGAGGAGCGCTGCACCACCTCGCGCGCCAACCCCGAATCTTCTGTGATGCGGCGGGTTTCGCTCTCGGTGCTGGCGACCAGTTCGAGCATCTTGTCCGAGTTGCGGGTGATCACGCCGGTGGCGGTCTTGACCTTTTCGGCGAGCTTGCGCACCTCGTCGGCCACCACCGCAAACCCGCGACCGGCTTCGCCGGCACGTGCCGCCTCGATTGCGGCATTGAGCGCGAGCAGGTTGGTCTGGTCGGAAATGTCGTTGATCAGCATGCCGATATCGCGGATCTGGGCCGAATTCTGACTCAGCTCGGCGACCGTGGCGGCAAAGGTCTCGACCTTTTCGCTGACGTTGCGGATACGCGCGGTGACGTCGACAAGTTCCAGCTGGCTGGCGCTGACCGCAGCGAGGTTCGCCGTGGTCGCGGCCTTGACCTGATCGGCCGTGGCCATGACACGGTCGACCGCGGCGCTGGTGGTCTGGCTCGCAGAGAAGATGGTGCCAGCCAGTTCGCGCTGGCGGGTGGCGCTGGCCGCCGTCTGCTTGACCCTCTGATTGAGCCGCGCGGCGTTGACCGCGATGCCTGTTCCGCTCGCGCGCAACTCGGCGACCAGCTGGCGCACCCGGGTCACTAGCGGGTTGTTGCCCTGCGGGCTCTGGGTGCCGATGTCGGGGCGTTCGCCCGCGAGTGCCGGGCCGCTGTCCTGCGCCGGTCGAGTGCCAGCAGTCCCAGCCTGGCCGACGAAGACCAGGATCAGGGCCAGCACTGCGCCGAGGCCGGCCAGGGCGGCACCAAGTGTTGCCGATATGGCGGGCGACAGGGCCTGCCAGACCAGTGCGCCGTTGATCAGGACAATGGCTGCGGGCAACAGCCATCGCGCTCCGCTGTTGCGGGTATGTTCATCCATCACTTCCTCTCCTTTGATGTGTCGGCGCTGCTCTGGATGGCAGTCGTTCAAGCCGGCACGGGCCCGAATCATATCGGCGCCGCGCGCGAATTCTTCAATACTTTCTATCGCGGCGTGGCACGAAGGTGCCCGAGCGGCAGCCGGGTGGTGCGCTTGACCTCGCTCAGGGCGATGTTCGACTTCACGCTGCGCACCCCGGCAATACGCATCAGCCGATGGAGCAGGAACTCGGACAGGGCCGGCAGAGTGGGCGTGACCACGCGCAGCAGGTAGTCCGCCTCGCCGCTGATCGCAAAGCACTCGAGCACTTCTTCCATCTCGCGCACGGTTTCGTCGAACGAATCGGTCAGCACCTCGCCGTGGCGCTCGAGCGAGACATTGACGAAGGCGGTTACGCCCAGGCCGATGGCGACCGGGCGGAGCAGTGCGACATAGCGTTCGATGAAGCCGGCCTGCTCCAGCCGCTGCACGCGGCGGCTGACCTGCGACGGCGAAAGGTGGATGCGTTCGGCGAGCACCGCATTGGAGGCCTGACCGTCGTGTTGCAGCTCGGTCAGTAGTTGGAGGTCGAACTTGTCGAGTTCTGTCATCGCGGCGTGCGTATTCTCGTCAATTGATGCACGAATTGTGCGTTATTTGCCGGTTTTCTTGCAAACAATGCACGCATCTTCGGCCTGAAACGGCCTAGCATTTCCATCCACACCGTAAGCCCGGAGCCGAAAGCCGGGACCCAATTCCGCGTCCACGGATCGAAGCACTAAAAAAGCAGACCCGTCCGCTGTGGGCAGCGGAGCGGGCCACAACAGGAGACACGCCCATGAACTCGCTCGTCCACCGTGAAGAACTGCGCGATGCCGCGCCCATGCCCGCCATCCGCACCGACTACCGGCTCGCCGACAATCTTGAGGCGGGTCATGGTCAGGTCTTCCTTACCGGAACCCAGGCCCTGGTCCGGCTGCCGCTGATGCAAGCCGTGCTCGACGCAGCCGCGGGACTGAATACCGGCGGCTTCATCAGCGGTTACCGCGGCTCGCCGCTGGGGGCCTACGATCAGCAGTTGTGGAAGGCAAAGACGCAGCTCGATGCCCATCGCATCCGCTTTCTGCCGGCGGTAAACGAAGAACTGGGGGCGACCGCGGTACTCGGCTCGCAGCAGGTCGAGGGCGATGCCGAACGCACCGTCGATGGCGTGTTCGCGATCTGGTACGGCAAGGGACCGGGGGTGGACCGCGCCGGCGATGCGTTGCGCCACGGCAATGCCTACGGTGCCTCGCCGCACGGCGGGGTGCTGGCGGTGATCGGCGACGACCACGGCTGCGTGTCCTCGTCGATGCCGCACCAGAGCGACTTCACCCTGCAGGCCTGGGGCCTGCCGGTGCTCAACCCGGCCAACGTGGCGGAGATGATCGAGTTCGGCCTGTACGGTTGGGCGCTGTCGCGCTACTCGGGCTGCTGGGTCGGGCTCAAGGCGATCTCGGAGACAGTGGAGAGCGGTTCCACCGTCGACCTCGATGCGATCCGGGTGCGCTTCGATGCGCCGGTCGAGTTCACACCGCCGCCGGGTGGCCTGCATTACCGCTGGCCAGACCTGCCCAGCCTGGTCATCGAGCAGCGCCTGGCGGCCAAGCTCGATGCGGTGCGCGCCTTCGCCCGGGCGAACTCGATCGACCGCCTGGTGTGTCCGGCGGGGCAGGCGGACATCGGCATCGTCACCTGCGGCAAAGCTCATCTCGACCTGCTCGAGGCCCTGCGCCGACTCGGCCTTGGCGTTGCCGATCTCGAGGCCAATGGCATCCGCCTGTACAAGGTGGGGTTGAGCTTTCCGCTCGAAGCCGGGCGGATGTGCGACTTCGCCCGCGGGCTGAAGGAGATCCTGGTGGTCGAGGAAAAGGGCCCGGTGGTCGAGCAGCAGATCAAGAACCTGTTCTACAACCTGGATGCGGGTGCGCGTCCGGTGGTGATCGGCAAGACCGGTCAGTGCGGCGCGCCGCTGCTGTCGGCGCTGGGCGAGCTGCGCCCGTCGCGGGTAATGCCGGTGATTGCCGAGTGGCTGGCCGCGCACCGCCCGCTGCTCGACCGGCGCGAGCACGTGGTTGATTTCACGGCGCCGCAACTGCTGTCCAACGTGGCCGACGGGGTGCGGCGGGTGCCGTATTTCTGTTCCGGCTGTCCGCACAATACCTCCACCCGCGTGCCCGAGGGCTCGCACGCGCAGGCCGGCATCGGCTGCCACTTCATGGCCTCGTGGATGCCCGACCGCGAAACCACCGGCCTGATCCAGATGGGCGGCGAGGGTGTGGACTGGGTGGCGCATTCGGGTTTTACCCGCACCCAGCACGTGTTCCAGAACCTGGGCGACGGTACTTATTTCCATTCTGGCTTTCTCGCCATCCGCCAGTCCATCGCCGCCGCCACCAACGTGACCTACAAGATCCTTTACAACGACGCGGTGGCGATGACCGGCGGCCAGCCGGTGGACGGCACCGTGACCGTGGACGGAATCGCGCGCCAGGTCGAGGCCGAGGGCGCGCGCCGGGTGGTGGTGGTCAGCGACGAGCCGGAAAAATACGATGGTCACGAGGGCCTGTTCCCGCGCGGCACCACCTTTCACCACCGCAGCGAGCTCGACGCGGTGCAGCGCGAGCTGCGCGAAGTGAAGGGGGTGACGGTGCTGATCTACGATCAGACCTGCGCCGCCGAGAAGCGCCGGCGCAGGAAGAAGAAGGCCTACCCCGACCCGGATCGCCGGGTGTTCATCAACGCGGCGGTGTGCGAGGGCTGCGGCGATTGCGGCAAACAGTCGAACTGCCTGTCCATCATCCCGCTCGACACGCCGTTCGGGCGCAAGCGGATGATCGACCAGTCCTCGTGCAACAAAGATTATTCTTGTGTTGGCGGCTTCTGCCCAAGTTTCGTGTCGGTGATTGGCGGCAGGGTGCGCAAGGCGGTCGGCGCCGCCGTCGACGAAGCGCAACTCGCTGCCCGCGTGGCCGATCTGCCGCTGCCGGCGATGCACGACTGGAGCGGGCCGTACGACCTGCTGGTGACCGGCGTGGGCGGCACCGGCGTGGTCACGGTGGGCGCGCTGGTCACGATGGCGGCTCACCTCGAGGGCAAGTCGGCCTCGGTGCTTGATTTCATGGGCTTTGCGCAGAAGGGCGGTCAGGTGCTGTCCTTCGTGCGTCTGGCGATGGAGCCGGCGGCGCTCAATCAGGTGCGGATCGACACCCAGCAGGCCGATGCGCTGATTGCCTGCGATCTGGTGGTAGGGGCGAGCGACGATGCGCTGCGGACGATCAAGCACGGGCGCACCCGGGTGGTCGCCAACCTGCACGAGATCCAGACCGCGAAGTTCGTGCTCGACCCCGGCGCCGACCTCCATGTCGATGCGCTGCTCGACAAGATCCGCTTTGCCGCTGGCGACGGTCAGTTGCAGACCTGCGATGCGCAGGCCCTGTCGGTGCGCCTGCTGGGCGACACCATCGGCGCCAACATCCTGCTGCTCGGGTTTGCGTGGCAACTCGGGCTGGTGCCGGTGTCGTTCGCGGCGCTAGCGCGTGCGATCGAACTCAATGGCGTAGCGGTGGCCAACAACCTGACCGCGTTCAGCCTCGGACGGCTGGCAGCAGCCGATCCGCAGGCCCTCGACGCGCTCGTGCATGGGCCGGACACGCTTGCACAGTCTGGCTTGGGTGCGGCGGAAGGGGGCAGGGCGGAAGGGGGCAGGGCTGAAGAGGATCTGGCTGCACTGGTCGAACGCAAGGTCGCGCATCTCACCGCCTACCAGAACGCGGCCTATGCCGAGCGCTATGCGGCCCTGGTGCACGAGACCGAGGCGGCCGAGCGCCGCTGCGTCGATGCAGGAGCTGCGTTGCCCCTGACCGCGACCGTTGCCCGGGTGTACAGCCAACTGCTCGCGATCAAGGACGAATACGAGGTGGCGCGGCTGTACACCGACGGCCGCTTCGAGGCTGATCTGCAGCAGCAGTTCGAGGGCGATTTCAGTCTGCGTTTCCATATGGCGCCGCCCTTGCTTGCGCGTACCGGTGCCGATGGCCGTCCGCGCAAGTTAGAGTTCGGCCCGAGGCTGATGCCTTTGCTGCGCTTGCTGGCGCGTGGCAAGGTGTTGCGCGCTACGGTGCTGGATATCTTCGGACGCACCGACGAGCGTCGCATGGAGCGCGAGTTGGCGCACGACTACGCGCAGATGATTCGTGCGCTGCTGCCGCGGCTAAGCGCCGAAACGCTCGATCAGGCGGTGGAGCTTGCGGCACTCGCCGAAGGCATACGCGGATTTGGCCACGTCAAGCTGGCCAACCTGCGTGCGGCAAAACTGAAGGAGCGTGCCCTGGCGCACGCGCTCGGCCTTGATCTCAGCTCCAGTCCCACTGTTTTGCGGCTGATCGAGGCCACTCGCGGACGCGATGGATTGCAGGCAATTCGGGTCGTTGTGTCCCGTTGATCTACCCGCAAAGCCGGTGAGCGTTTATCCTTGCGCATTGGCGCGGCAACAGCACCGGGCAGAACCGGGGCGCAGCCACGGGCTGGAAGCACAAGCCCCCAGATCAACGACAACGAGAGAATGAGAGACATGACCGAAAGAGTGCAATGTGGGCGCCTGCAGGTGGCGGCCGAGCTCAAGCAATTCATCGAAACCGAAGCGCTGCCGGGTACCGGTGTCGATGTTGCCGCCTTCTGGGCCGGCTTCGACACATTGGTGCACGAACTTGCACCGAAGAACCGGGCCCTGCTTGCAGAGCGTGACCGCCTGCAGGCGGAACTCGACGGCTGGCACCGTGCCCGCCCGGGCCCGATTGAAAACATGGGTGGCTACCGTGCCTTCCTGCAATCGATCGGTTACCTGCAGCCAGTGCCGGCCGAGGTCAGCGTCGATACCACCAACGTCGACAGCGAGATCACCTCGCAAGCCGGTCCGCAGCTCGTGGTGCCGGTGATGAACGCGCGCTACGCGCTGAATGCCGCCAATGCGCGCTGGGGCTCGCTGTACGACGCGCTGTACGGTACCGATGCCATCGCGCAGACCGACGGAGCCGAGATCACCAAGGGCTATAACCCGGTACGTGGTGCCAAGGTCATCGCCTTCGCCCGTCAGGTGCTCGATCAGGCTGCACCGCTTGCCAGCGCCTCGCATGTCGATGCTGGCGCCTACGCGGTGGTCGGCGGTCAGCTCGCGGTCACGCTCAAGAACGGCACCACGGTCGGCCTGCAGCAGGCGGAGAGGTTCGCCGGCTTCCAGGGCGATGCCGCTGCACCCACCGCGGTGCTGCTCAAGAATAACGGTCTCCACATCGAGATCCAGATCGACCGCAATGGCCTGGTCGGCAAGTCCGACGCCGCCGGGGTGAATGATCTGCTGATGGAAGCCGCGCTGTCGACCATCATGGACTGCGAGGATTCGATCGCCGCCGTCGATGCCGAGGACAAGGTGGTGGTGTATCGCAACTGGCTCGGCCTGATGCAGGGTACGCTGACCGAAGAAGTGGCCAAGGGCGACAAGACCATCACCCGCCGCCTCAACCCCGATCGCGAATACACCGCCGCGGACGGTTCGGCGCTGCGTCTGCATGGTCGCGCGCTGCTGTTCATCCGCAACGTCGGTCACCTGATGACCAACCCGGCGATCATAGATGGCGAAGGCCACGAGATCCCGGAAGGCATCCTCGACGGCGTGGTCACCACCCTGATCTCGCTGCACGACCGTGCGCGCAAGGGCAATTCGCGTACCGGCAGCATGTACATCGTGAAGCCCAAGATGCACGGCCCGGCCGAGGTCGCGTTCGCCGACGAACTGTTCGGCCGGGTCGAGGATCTGCTCGGCCTGCCGCGCTACGCGATGAAGATGGGGATCATGGACGAGGAGCGCCGCACCAGCGTCAACCTCAAGGCCTGCATCGCTGCGGCCAAGCATCGCGTAGCCTTCATCAACACCGGCTTTCTCGACCGCACCGGCGACGAGATGCACACCGCGATGGAAGCTGGCCCGATGATGCGCAAGGGTGACATGAAGTCGAGCGCCTGGATCCAGGCTTACGAGCGCAGCAACGTGCTGGTCGGCCTGGCCTGCGGCCTGCGTGGCAAGGCGCAGATCGGCAAGGGCATGTGGGCCATGCCCGACCTGATGGCGGCCATGCTCGAGCAGAAGATCGGCCACCCGAAGGCCGGTGCCAACACTGCCTGGGTGCCGTCGCCAACCGCCGCCGTGCTGCACGCACTGCATTACCACCAGGTGAGCGTTACTGCGGTGCAGCAGGAACTGGAGAAGATCGATCTCAATGCCGAGCACGATGCGCTGCTGACCGGCCTGCTCACGGTACCGGTGGTGGCCGAGGCCAAGTGGAGTGACGAGGAGCGCCAGCAAGAGCTCGATAACAACTGCCAGGGCATCCTCGGTTACGTGGTGCGCTGGGTCGAGCAGGGTGTGGGCTGCTCCAAGGTGCCCGACATCAACAACGTCGGCCTGATGGAAGACCGCGCCACGCTGCGCATCTCCAGCCAGCATATCGCCAACTGGCTGCGCCACGGCGTGGTCACGACCGAGCAAGTGGAGGAGACCCTGCGCCGCATGGCGGCGGTGGTCGATGGCCAGAACGCGGGAGACCCGGCCTATCGTCCGATGGCGCCGAACGTCGGCGCGTCGGTCGCCTTCCGTGCGGCACGCGACCTGATCTTCGAAGGTTGCGTTCAGCCCAGCGGCTATACCGAACCCCTGCTGCACCACTATCGTCAGGTGTTCAAGGCCAAGCGCTGATCTGCTGTCAGTCAGTGTGGATGCCGGCCCTGAGGGGCCGGCTTTTTTTCGACCTGACCCGTTGCATGACCGGGCGCGCAGCTGCGAGGACCGTGCTAGCCTTTCCCCGGTACGACGACCGGAGCCGCAACCCGACATGCATCCTCTTTCCGATGTCCGCTTCCCTTCGATCGATGGCTTGCGCGCCTTCGAGGCGGCGGCGCGCCTGGGCAGTTTCGAGCGTGCGGCAGACGAACTGAATGTAACCGCGAGTGCAGTCAGCAAGCGCCTGGCGACGGTTGAAGAGCTGCTCGGCGCCAGCCTGCTCAACCGGGGCGGCAAGACGCTGGGGCTGACCGCGGTGGGTAAGGAGTATCTCGAGCAGGTCCGTGCCGCGCTCGGGCTGCTGGCGGCGATGCCGCTGCACCGGCGTTCGGCACAACGGGTGGAGCGCCTGCGGGTGTGTGTCCCGCCGACCTTCGCGCGCCAGATTCTGGTGCCGGCGCTTGCGTCCTTCACCCGTGCCCAGCCGCAGATCGAGCTCGAAATCGTGCTCAGCGTGCCCTACCTCGATCAGGGCGGTGGCGATGCCCAGCTTGAGGTGCGACATGGCGATAGCGCTGCTCATGGTGGCGACGTGCTGATGAACGACTGTGTGGTGCCGATGGCGGCTCCCGGGCTGCTCGCCGCTTTCGAGCCACTCAACGGGGCTGTCGATCTCGACCGCCTGCCGCTGCTGCGTACCCCGCTCGAGTCGTGGATGCCGCTGTTCGAGGCCGCCGGGCTTGGCGCTCGCGAGGAACCTGCGTCGGGCCCGCGTCTGGTCGATCTCGGTTTGCTGCTAGAGGCCGCGGCGAGCGGGCAGGGGGTGGCACCCGGCCGGCCGTCGCTGGCGCGTGCCTGGCTGCAGGCCGGCAGCCTCGTGCCACTGTTCGGAATCCGCGCACCGGCACGAACCCAGTACTACATCGCCACTGCCACGCCGCAAGGCCCGGCCGCAACCTTCGCCCACTGGCTGCGCGAGACGAGCCGCACTGCCGAACAAGAGGCGGTGGAGCTTCTTTCGCGGCTGACCTGAAAATTCCTCCGCCTGCGCCGGTTTCAATCAGGTCAGACTCCATTGATTCGGGAGATCAATGGAGTCCGCGACCCCATTGAGATCACCCCGTTTGAACCTTGAAGCCCCAACAAAAGATACGGAGACAAACCATGGCCGCCATTACCTGCATTGAAGATCTGCGCCAACTCGCCGAGCGACGGGTGCCGCGCATGTTCTACGACTACGCCGATTCCGGCTCATGGACTGAATCCACCTACCGCGCCAACGAAAGCGATTTTCAGGCGATCAAGCTACGCCAGCGGGTAGCGGTGAACATGGAGGGGCGCAGCCTGCGCACCACGATGGCGGGGCAGGCGGTGGCGATGCCGGTGGCGATTGCCCCCACCGGGCTCACCGGCATGCAGCACGCCGACGGCGAGATCCTTGCTGCACGTGCGGCGGAGAAGTTCGGCATCCCCTTCACGCTGTCGACGATGAGCATCTGCTCGATCGAGGATATCGCCGGCCACACCACGGCGCCGTTCTGGTTTCAGGTGTACATGATGCGCGACCGCGGCTTCATCGAACGCCTCATCGAGCGCGCCCGCGCGGCAAATTGCTCGGCGCTGATGCTGACCCTGGACCTGCAGATCCTCGGCCAGCGCCACAAGGACATCAAGAACGGTCTCTCCGCTCCGCCGCGGCCGACGATCGCGAACCTGATCAACCTCGCCACCAAGCCGCGCTGGTGCCTCGGCATGCTGGGCACGAAGCGGCGCAGTTTCGGCAATATCGTTGGGCATGCGAAGGGTGTGGGCGATATGTCCTCGCTGGCGAGCTGGACGGCTGAGCAGTTCGATCCGGCGCTGAGCTGGGCCGACGTCGAATGGGTGAAGAAGCTGTGGGGTGGCAAGCTGATCCTGAAGGGCATCATGGACGCCGAGGATGCGCGGCTCGCCGCCGACAGCGGTGCCGATGCGCTGATCGTGTCCAATCACGGTGGGCGCCAACTCGACGGCGCCCCGTCCTCGATTCATGCGCTGCCAGGCATCGTCGATGCAGTGGGCGAGCGTATCGAGGTGTGGATGGATGGCGGTATCCGCAGCGGCCAGGACGTGCTCAAGGCGGTTGCGCTGGGCGCAAAGGGAACGCTGATCGGGCGGCCTTTCCTCTATGGCCTGGGGGCGATGGGCGAGGAGGGGGTGAGCAAATGCCTCGAGATCATCGGTCGCGAGCTGGATATCACGATGGCCTTTTGCGGGCACACCGATATCCGTCAGGTGGGGCGCGACATTCTGGTGCCGGGGACGTATCCGCTGGCGGAATAGCACAAAGCGTGCTTCTTGGTGGGAGGGTTTGAGTCAGTCGCTGTGCATCAACAGAAAGGGCGCCGTTCAGCGGGCGCCCTTTTTTATCGATCAGCCCGCAAGGCTCACCACAACTGCCACCACGGCCGGTTGTCTTTCGGGCCGCCGGCGAAATACACGCTGTCGGGGAAGTTCTTGCGTAGCACGCGGTCGGCGTCGTCGCGCAGGTCGTTCATGCCCATTGCGTCGTAGCTCTTGACCAGCAGAAACAGGGCTTCTTCGTTGGCCGGCGCCTGCGGATAGCTGGTGATGGCGGCCTGGGCGCGGTTGGCAGCGGCAACGTAGGCGCCGCGACGGTAGTAGTAACGGGCGACGTGGACTTCATGCGCAGCCAGTGAATTCACCAGGTACTGCATGCGCTGGCTGGCGTCGCTGGCGTAACGGCTTTCAGGGAAGCGGGTGACCAGTTCGCGGAAGGTGTCGAAGGCTTCGCGCGCACCGCGCGGGTCGCGCTCGGAGAGGTCCTGTCTGGACAGGCCGGCGAGCAGACCGAGATCTTCGTTGAAATTGACCAAGCCTTTCAGATAGTAGGCGTAGTCGACGTGCGGGTGATTGGGGTGGAGCTTGATGAAGCGGTCGGCGGCTGCAATGGCCAGTGCCGGTTCGCCGGACTTGTAATAGGCGTAGGCGACCTCGATCTGCGCCTGCTGGGCAAAACGGCCATAGGGGTAGCGGGCTTCAAGCTTTTCGAACATCTTGATCGCCTGATCATAGCCGCCCTCGTTCATCGAGGATTTTGCCTCTGAATAGAGCTTCTGGGCGTTCCAGCCGGCCGTCTCATCGATCTGTTCGGGCAGCAAACCACAACCGCCGAGTACAAGAGCGCCGATCAGGGCGATGTTTCCCGCTAAACTTCCAAAGATGAACCTGGCCATCGATAACACTCGCGTGAATGAACTGAAAGATTATAGCCTAGCGGAAGCTGCGGACTCGCGCAGCGAATTGACGATTCCGCGGGAGCTTGCGGGTCTGCGCATCGATCAGGCGCTGGCACGCATGTTTCCGGAGCACTCTCGTAGCCGCCTGCAGACTTGGCTGCGCGACGGACTGATCCTGGTCGATGGGCGTTCGCCCGATGCCAAGCACAAAATATGGGGCGGCGAACACCTGTTGGTCGAGACCGTGCCCCTGCCACAGGAGCGCGCGGAACAGGCCGAAGCCATTCCGCTGCAGATCGTGTTCGAGGACGCCGCCTTGCTGGTGATCGACAAGCCGGCCGGTTTGGTGGTGCATCCGGGCAGCGGCAACTGGAGCGGCACCTTGCTCAACGCCCTGCTGCACCATGTGCCGGAACTTGCCGGGGTGCCGCGCGCGGGGATCGTGCACCGGCTGGACAAGGACACCAGTGGCTTGCTGGTGGTGGCAAAGACTCTCGAAGCCCAGACCGACCTGATCCGCCAGTTGCAGGCGCGCACGGTCAAGCGCCACTATCTGGCGCTGGTGCATGGTGAGGTGTTGCGGCCGGGTGAGGTGGATGCGCCCATTGCACGTCATCCGGTGCAGAGAACGAAAATGGCGGTGGTCGGCGGGGGGCGCCCGGCGCTGACACGATACGTGGTCCGCGAGCAGCTGGGCAAGGTGACGCTGGTGGAGTGCCGGCTGGAGACCGGGCGCACCCATCAGATTCGCGTACACATGGCGCATGTGGGTCACCCGCTGGTCGGGGATGCGGTGTACGGCGTGCGCCGTCCGCTGGATCCACTGATCGATGTGTTTCCGCGACAGGCCCTGCATGCCTTCCGTCTGGGCCTGGTTCATCCGGCGAGTGGTGACGTGGTGGAGTGGTTTTCGCCCTTGCCCGACGACTTCTCCGCACTTCTGCAATCCCTTGGAGGGAGCTTTCGACCGTGACCAGCCTGATCGTTCCTGACTGGCCCGCACCGTCCAACGTGCGTGCGCTGGTGACAACGCGCGGCGGGGGCGTCAGCGCCAGCCCTTACGGCAGCTTAAATCTTGGCGCGCATGTGGGTGACCTGCCCGAAGCGGTGGCCGAAAACCGTTCCCGCTTGCGTCGCCTGTTGCCGGATGAGCCGGTGTGGCTCGATCAGGTGCACGGCACAACCGTGCTCGAAGCGGATTGTGCCGCCGGCCTTGCCCAGGCCGACGCGTCGCTTGCCCGACGGCCCGGTGTGGTGTGCTCGGTGATGACCGCAGACTGCCTGCCTGTATTGTTCTGCGACGACGCCGGAAGTGTGGTTGCGGCGGCGCACGCGGGTTGGCGCGGGCTCGCTGCGGGGGTGCTCGAGGCAACCGTGGCACGAATGGCGGTGGCGCCGGAGTGTGTGCTGGCCTGGCTGGGCCCCGCCATCGGGCCGACCGCGTTCGAAGTCGGGGCGGAGGTGCGCTATGCTTTCGTGGCGGCTGATCCGGGTGCTGCTGAGGCTTTCGTCGGTCACCAGCAGCCCGACAAATGGCTGGCAGATCTGTTCATGCTGGCACGCCGCCGCCTGGTGCGAGCAGGCGTGTCCCGGGTGTATGGGGGCGGACTGTGCACCGTGAGCGATGTGGCGCGATTTTATTCCTACCGCCGTGACGGAGTCACCGGGCGTTTTGCTTCAATGGTTTGGCGTGAGCAGAGAGGCTGAATTCACGCACACGGGCCGTGGCGGCTGTATTCGCTATTGATCGGCGCCTGAATCGGCTCTATCGTTCAGGTCTTCAGCCGCCTCGCGTGCCTTTTGGCGACGCCGACGGGCGGAAGTGCCGAACAGCCACAAGAACAGGGCCATTGGAGCAAGTCCGTAGAAAATGAACGTAAGCACACCTCCGACCACGGTGTCATCCGATACCGCTGCGAGCAGTGCGACGTAGAACCAGGCAATTGCGATCAGGTACATGGCCGAATTCTACCTTCGCGACAGGGTGGAATGCGCCAAGCCTGAATTTAACGGGTGGCACTGCCTGCTGGGTAGTGCCCGCCAAAGCCTTTGGAGGGGCTGATGTCCGATTCGAATGACAAACTGCCGCCCGCGGCCATGCAGGCAATGCTGCTCACCGGGCAGAGCATGGCGCAGAACTTTTTTGATATGGTCGCAAAGCAGCACGCGGCGATGCAGGACTCTTCCGGGGCGGCGGTGACCAGCCTGCCCTTGCCCGAAACCGAAGCGTTCAAGCAGTTGCAGCAGGACTTCGCGGCAAAGCATGTGGCACTGTGGTCGTCGATGCTGGGGCGCAAGCCGGGCGAGGCGGGCGAGCAGATTGCACAGCCGGAAGCCGGCGATCGGCGCTTCAATGCGCCGGAGTGGGCTGAGAGCCCGGTGTTCGACTACGTTCGGCAGGCCTATCTGCTCAACGCCGGTTTCCTGCGGCAGGTTGCGGACGAGATGCCGATTGCCGACGGGCGGGCCAAGTCGCGCATGCAGTTCCTGACCCGTCAGTACATCGACGCACTGGCGCCGACCAACTTTGCGGCCACCAATCCCGAGTTCATCAAGGCTGCGGTCGAGACCAAGGGTGAGAGTATCTCGCAGGGCATTCGCAATCTGATGGCCGACCTCGAAAAGGGTCGGATCTCGATGACCGACGATTCGGCCTTCGAGGTCGGGCGCAATCTGGGGGTGTCCCCCGGGGCGGTGATCTTCGAGAATGAGCTGATGCAGCTGATTCAGTACTCGCCGCTGACCGAGAAGGTGGCGCAGGTGCCGTTGCTGATCGTGCCGCCTTGCATCAACAAGTTCTACATCATGGATCTCCAGCCGGAGAACTCCCTGGTGCGCTTCGCGGTGGAGCAGGGCAACACCGTTTTTCTGGTGTCGTGGAAGAATGCGGGCGCCAACGAGTCGAAGTTCGGTTGGGACGATTACCTCGAGAAGGGGCCGCTTGCCGCACTGGAGGTGGTGAGGTCGGTCACCCGGGTGAAAAAGCCCAATGTGCTCGGGTTTTGCGTGGGCGGGACGATCCTGAGCTCCGCTCTTGCGGTGGCGAAGGCTCGTGGCGAAGATCCGGTTGCCAGCCTCACGCTGATGACCACGCTGCTTGATTTTGCCGATGCCGGCGAACTTGGCTGCCTGGTGGATGAGGCAAGTGTGGCCGCTCGCGAGGCGGCAATCGGCAAGGGCGGGCTGTTGAAGGGGCAGGAGCTTGCCAACGTTTTCTCCTTCCTGCGTGCCAACGATCTGGTGTGGCAGTACGTGGTAGGCAACTACCTGAAGGGAAAGAAACCGCAGGCCTTCGATCTGTTGTACTGGAATTCGGATTCGACCAACCTGCCGGGCCCTTTCCTGACCTGGTATCTGCGCAACATGTACCTCGAAAACAATCTGCGGGTGCCGGGCCGGCTCAAGATGCTGGGGCACAAGGTCGATCTGGGCAAGGTCGATGTGCCGGCCTATCTGCTTGCTGCGCGTGAGGATCATATTGTCCCGTGGGCCAGTGCGTATCTGGCTCGCAACCTGCTGGGCGGCGAAACCACCTTTGTGCTCGGGGCGAGCGGCCATATTGCGGGGGCGATCAATCCTGCATCGAAAAATCGCCGTAGCTACTGGACCGGGACCTCAAAGGCCGCCGATCCGGACGAGTGGCTTGAGCAGGCAGTGGAGCAAAAGGGTAGCTGGTGGGTACATTGGGCGGAATGGCTCAAGGCCTATGGCGGCAAGCAGCTTGCTGCGCGGGGCCGACTTGGTAGTACGAAGTACGAGCCGATCGAACCTGCACCAGGGCGTTACGTAAAAGAAAAGGCTTGATCCAGGCGTTGCTTGAGTCACAGGTTGTCAGCGGGTCGGGTGGGGCCGCTGACAGCAATAACCGAGGCCCCCCCGGATATATCCGCTTGGGAGAGGAGGAACATTATGTCTAGAGTTGCACTGGTTACCGGGGGTATGGGTGGTCTTGGCGAAGCGGTGTGCATCAAGCTTGCCGCGCTGGGCTACAAGGTCGTGACAACCCATTCGCCGGGTAACACCAAGGCAGCCGACTGGCTGCAATCAATGAACAACATGGGTTACGGCTTCAAGGGCTACCCTTGCGACGTGTCCGATTTCGATTCGTGCAAGGCCTGCGTCGAACAGGTCGCCAAGGATGTCGGTCCGGTGGACGTGCTGGTGAACAACGCCGGTATCACCCGTGACATGACCTTCAAGAAAATGACCAAGGCCGATTGGGATGCGGTGATCAGCACCAAGCTCGACTAGGTCTTCAACATGACCAAGCAGGTCATGGAAGGGATGCTCGAGCGCAAGTGGGGCCGCGTGATCAACGTGTCTTCGGTCAATGGCCAGAAGGGGGCGTTCGGTCAGACCAACTATGCGGCAGCCAAGGCCGGCATGCATGGTTTCACCAAGTCCTTGGCGCTGGAAGTGGCGCGTAGCGGCGTGACCGTCAACACGATCTCGCCGGGCTATATCGGCACCAAGATGGTCATGGCGATCCCGCAGGAGATCCTCGATTCGAAGATCCTTCCGCAAATTCCTGTTGCGCGTCTGGGTAAGCCGGAAGAGATCGCGGGTCTGGTGGCCTATCTTTCGTCCGAGGAGGCGGCGTTCGTGACCGGCGCCAATATCTCCATCAACGGTGGTCAGCACATGTTCTGATCCCTTGCGGGGATTGGATAAGCGGCTTGTCTCGCAGGAGGCAGGCCGCTTTTTTATTGAGTTATTGCAATGCAGCACATGTACTGAACTAAGTTTATAATGTAGTCGTTAAGTGGCTGATGCGCTGCCGCAATACAGGTGCGGACACCGGCGGCTCCCGGTTGCGATGTCCGAAAACGATAAACGCTGCACAAGGATTCAACGATGTCACAGAAAGTCGCACTCGTTACTGGCGCCATGGGCGGTCTCGGCACCGCAATCTGCCAATCCCTCTCCAAGGATGGCTACAAGGTCGTTGCCAACTGTCTGCCTGCTTTCCCGCAGAAAGATGAGTGGCTGGCCCAACAAAAGGCTCTGGGTTTCGATTTCGTCGCAGCCGAAGGCGATGTGTCGGACTATGAGTCCTGCACGGCGATGGTCGCCAAGATCGAGGCCGACGTTGGTCCGATCGATGTGCTGATCAACAACGCCGGCATCACCCGTGACAAGTTCTTCCCCAAGATGGAGAAGGGCCAGTGGGATGCGGTGATCAACACCAACCTCAACAGCCTGTTCAACGTAACCCATCACATCTCGCCCAAGATGGCTGAGCGTGGCTGGGGGCGCATCATCAACATCTCGTCGGTCAATGGGGTGAAGGGTCAGGCCGGTCAGGCCAACTACTCGACCGCCAAGGCGGGCGTGCTGGGCTTCACCAAGGCGCTGGCCGCCGAACTGGCAACCAAGGGTGTGACCGTGAATGCGATCGCGCCGGGCTACATCGGTACCGACATGGTGATGGCGATTCGTGACGATATCCGTCAGGGCATCATCGATACCGTGCCGATGAAGCGTCTGGGCAAGCCGGAAGAGATCGGTGGCCTGTGCGCCTACCTGGCATCCGATCTGGCCGGCTACATCACCGGTGCAACCATCAATATCAACGGTGGCCTGCATATGTGCTGATGCAGTATCCGTGGATGCTGCGGATTTGCGTAACCCCGTCTGATGGCGGGGTTTTTCTTTTCGCAGCGCGGTATAATTGGTGCACAGCGAGAGCGGATTCACCGCCGTCGAGGAGAACGTCACTATGGCCGATCAATCGCGCCTGATCAAGAAGTACCCGAACCGTCGTCTTTACGATACCCGCACCAGCTCCTACATCACGCTTGCGGATGTGAAGGAACTGGTTTTGGCAAATGAAGACTTTCAGGTGGTGGACGCCAAGAGTGGCGAGGATCTGACCCGCGCCATTTTGCTGCAGATCATTCTCGAGGAAGAGGCGGGTGGCGCACCGATGTTTACCAGTGACTTGCTGTCGCACATGATCCGTTTTTACGGTAATGCGATGCAGGGCATGATGGGCAAATATCTCGAAAGCAACATCAAGGCCTTCACCGACATGCAGGGCAAGCTCCAGGAGCAGGCTCGGGGCATCTACGGTGAAAACAGCCCGGTGAGCCAGGATTTGTGGGCGCAGTTCCTGAACTTCCAGGGGCCGGCACTGCAGAGCATGATGGGCACTTACGTCGAGCAATCGAAGAAAATGTTCCAGCAGATGCAGGAGCAGGTCGAAAGCCAGACGCGCAACATGTTCACCGGATTCCAGTTTCCGGCGTACACCCAGCCGACGAACGCGGACGACAAGACTGAACCCGCCCCGCCTGCCGCCAAGACTACCCGCACCGCAAAATAAGGTGCCACGCCCCTTCGCGAGGAGGGGCGTCTTATCTAACAGGCCGTACCGAGCATGACCTCCCCCAAAATTAAGGACGTGCCGCGTGTCGGCTTCGTCAGTCTCGGCTGCCCGAAAGCGACAGTCGACTCCGAACATATCCTTACCCGGCTGCGTGCCGAGGGTTACCAGATCTCCGGCAGCTACGAAGATGCCGACCTCGTGGTGGTGAACACCTGTGGTTTCATCGATGCTGCCGTCGAGGAGTCGCTCGACGCCATCGGTGAAGCGCTGGCCGAGAACGGCAGGGTGATCGTCACCGGCTGCCTCGGTGCCAAGGATGACGTGGTGCTGGCGGCCCATCCGCAGGTGTTGGCGGTCACCGGGCCGCATGCGACCGAAGAGGTGATGCATGCGGTGCACAAGCACCTGCCCAAGCCGCACGACCCCTTCATCGACCTGGTGCCGCCGCAGGGCATCCGCCTGACGCCGAACCATTATGCGTACCTGAAGATCTCCGAAGGCTGCAATCACCGGTGTACCTTCTGCATCATTCCGTCGATGCGGGGCGATCTGGTCAGTCGGCCGATTCACGAGGTCATGCGTGAGGCCGAGGCCTTGGCCGAATCCGGGGTCAAGGAGATCCTGGTGATCTCGCAGGACACCTCGGCCTACGGGGTGGACGTCAAGTATCGCACCGGCTTCTGGGGTGGCAAGCCGGTCAAGACACGGCTTTACGACCTTGCCAACGCGCTTGGCGAACTTGGTATCTGGATTCGGATGCACTATGTGTATCCCTATCCCAGCGTCGATGACCTGATACCGCTGATGGCCGAGGGCAAGATCCTGCCCTATCTGGATGTGCCGTTCCAGCATGCCAGTCCGCGGATCCTGAAGGCGATGAAGCGCCCGGCCAATGCGGAAAACGTGCTTGAGCGCGTGCGCAAGTGGCGCAGTATCTGCCCCGATCTGACCATACGTTCGACCTTCATCACCGGCTTTCCTGGCGAGACGGAGGAAGACTTCGAGCAGTTGTTGCAGTTCCTTGAAGTGGCTCAACTCGACCGTGTCGGCGCGTTCGCCTATTCGCCGGTGGACGGTGCGACCGCCAATGAGTTGGCTGATCCGGTGCCGGACGAAGTGCGTGAGGAGCGTCGCGCACGGTTGATGGACTTCCAGGAGGACATTTCCACTCAGCGCCTCGAGGCCAAGATCGGTCGCGAGATGACGGTGCTCGTGGATGACATCGACGAGGAGGGGGCGCTGGCGCGCTCGGCCGGCGATGCTCCGGAGATCGACGGGATAGTGGTGATTCCCGATGGCGACGATCTGGCGCCGGGCGACTTCGTGCGGGTCAGGATCACCGATTGCGATGTCCATGATCTCTATGCTGAACGCATCGATCGATGAGGCCCTGCAAATGACATCTGTGGTGCCGCTGCTGGTTCATCAGCGATCCTGACACTTCCTGCATGCTCGATCTTGCCCCCGCTTCCCGTCCGTCTTCGCCGCAGCCTGTGATCGGGCTGGCACTGGGGAGCGGTGCGGCGCGTGGCTGGGCGCACCTTGGCGTGTTGCGTGCGCTGGCCGCCGATGGTGTGGTGCCCGGGGTCATCTGTGGTTGCTCGATCGGCGCTTTTGTCGGTGCCGCCGCCGCTGGTGGTGACCTCGACAAACTTCAGAGGCGGGCCGAGGCGCTTAAGTGGCAGGATGTGGTTTCGTTGCTCGATGTCAGTTTGCGCAGTGGGTTGATCAAGGGTGAAAAGCTGATCCAGTTTTTCACCCGTAATTTTGCCGAACGCGATTTCTCCGAACTACCCACACGTTTTGCCTGCGTCGCCACTGAACTGTCGACCGGGCGCGAGGTCTGGTTGCATAGTGGAAGCGTGTCTACCGCCGTGCGTGCGTCGATCGCGTTGCCGGGTCTGATGACGCCGGTGGTGCGGGAGGGGCGGCTGCTGGTCGATGGCGGGCTGGTGAATCCGGTGCCGGTGTCGCTGTGTCGGGCGATGGGTGCCGACCTCGTAATCGCAGTGGATCTGGGGTCGGACATGGTGGGCCGGGCATGGAAACATAGTTCGGCAGTGCCAGTGCCCGCGGAGGAGACCGAGGCGAGCTGGGGCGGACGCCTGATGGCGCGGCTGGGCTTGGGTAATGGCGGGCATGCCGATCCTGTGCCAGGCGACGCCTTACCCTCTCTGGTGAGCGTGCTCAGTTCCAGCATCAACATCATGCAGGTTCGCATTGCGCGCAGCCGTCTCGCGGGTGAGCCCGCTGATGTGCTCATCTCCCCCCGAGTCGGCCAGCTCGGGTTGATGGACTATCATCGCGCGGCCGAGGCGATTGCGGAGGGCGAGGCGGCAGTTGCCCGCATTCGACCGTTATTGCGTTATGCACTGGGGCGAGCGGACGACTCCGACGCCTGAAGGAGTCACGGATGAAAGCGCTGCTCGATACCCTTGCCGACATCGTCGGCCATGATCAGATGCTTACCGGTGCGAGCGACATGGCACCTTATCTGACCGATTGGCGAGGGCGCTACCATGGTGCGGCGCAGGCAGTCATACGACCAGCCGATACTGAACAGGTCGCTGCCGTTATGAGTGCGTGCCACCGGGCAGGTGTGCCGGTGGTGCCGCAGGGAGGCAATACCGGCCTGTGCGGGGGCGCCACACCGCTGGCCGATGGTCAGGCGGTGGTGCTCAGCCTGTCGCGGCTCAGACGCATCCGTGCCCTTGATTCGGACAACAACACCCTGTGTGTCGAAGCGGGCTGCACCCTGGCGGCGGTACAGGAGGCAGCGCAGGCTGCCGACCGCTTTTTCCCACTCTCGCTCGCATCCGAAGGGAGTTGCGAGATCGGCGGCAATCTGTCGACGAATGCGGGCGGTGTGCAGGTGCTGCGCTACGGCAATATGCGTGATCTGGTGCTGGGGCTCGAGGTCGTGCTGCCCGATGGTCGGGTGTGGGACGGGCTGCGAGGTTTGCGCAAGGACAACACAGGTTACGACCTAAAACATCTTTTCGTTGGCGCGGAAGGGACGCTGGGCGTCATTACTGCTGCGGTGCTCAAGCTCTTTCCGGCGCCCCGGGTGCGTGCGACTGCCTGGCTTGCCGTGCCGGATCCCCAGGCGGCCGTGAGCCTGCTTGCCAGCATGCGGGCAGCGTGCGGCGACCGCATCACCGCCTTCGAAATCGTTGGCCGTTCTGCTCTCGAACTGGTGCTCGAGCACATCGAGGGCGCACGCGATCCGCTGGCCGAGCCGGCACGCTGGTGCGTGCTGGTGGAGCTGTCCGACACGTTGAAGGATGCCGCTCTGGATGAGATGCTCCAGCGCGAGTTGGAGATCGCGATGGAGGGGGGGCTGGTGCTCGATGCCGTGGTTGCCGGCAGTCTCTCGCAAACTGCCGCGCTCTGGGCACTGCGCGAGAATATCTCGGAGGCGCAGCGTATCGAGGGGGTCAGCATCAAGCATGACATTGCAGTGCCGGTCAGCCGGATTCCGGAGTTTCTGGCACTGGCCGATCAGCGTCTGAAAGCGGCATGGCCCGACGTCCGAATAGTTGCCTTTGGTCATATCGGCGACGGTAATCTCCATTACAACCTGTCAAAGCCGCAGGCGGCGGCTAACGACGCCTTCATCGCCAGCACCGGCGACGTCAATCTGATTGTCCATGATCTGGTTGATGCACTCGGTGGATCGATCTCCGCCGAACATGGACTTGGGCAGCTCAAGCGCGAGGAAATTCGTCGCTACAAGAGTGAGGTGGAGCTCGACCTGATGCGTGCGATCAAGAATGTGCTCGATCCCGCGGGGTTGATGAATCCAGGTAAAGTGATCTGAGCAGATAGCCTGGTTTATGCTGCTGGAACACTGTCGCCACCGACTTTGGACGAGCATGAGCAGAAGTTTGGTTTCAAGTGCTTTACAAGGGTACATCCGCCCCCTATAATGCGCGCTCTTTCGAAGGGGGTATAGCTCAGCTGGGAGAGCGCTTGCATGGCATGCAAGAGGTCAGCGGTTCGATCCCGCTTACCTCCACCAACGAAAGTAGTAAAGGCAATATCAGGGTCCCCATCGTCTAGAGGCCTAGGACATTACCCTTTCACGGTAAGTACCGGGGTTCGAATCCCCGTGGGGACGCCAGGAATTCAAGCATGCTTGTGCAGCAGCATGCGAACCGGCAGCAATGCCGGGCAGGTTTTGCGGAGTGGTAGTTCAGTTGGTTAGAATACCGGCCTGTCACGCCGGGGGTCGCGGGTTCGAGTCCCGTCCACTCCGCCAGTTTTAGTGCAGGATTTTTTGTCCTGCAGATTCCGGAAGATCCGGAATGATTGCGGTGAGCTTGTTCAGACGCTATAATCGCCGGCTTGATGTGGGGGTATAGCTCAGCTGGGAGAGCGCTTGCATGGCATGCAAGAGGTCAGCGGTTCGATCCCGCTTACCTCCACCAAACAAGTTTTGCAGTACCGATGTCCCCATCGTCTAGAGGCCTAGGACATTACCCTTTCACGGTAAGTACCGGGGTTCGAATCCCCGTGGGGACGCCAGACAAGGCAGGTTGATTCAGCGTGATCAGCTTGGGCCGGCAGCAGCACAGCCGGTAACAGTTAGCGTGGAGTGGTAGTTCAGTTGGTTAGAATACCGGCCTGTCACGCCGGGGGTCGCGGGTTCGAGTCCCGTCCACTCCGCCAACCATCAAGCACAAAGGGAATCCTCGGATTCCCTTTGTGCTTTTCGTCGTCTGCGTTCCGGTCGGAGGCTGGCATTCCATGGTGTGATGCGCTACATTTGCGGCCATACGCAACGGTATGGAGATGCCGCCAGCGGAACATGGTCGTTCTTAAGGAGACAGTGGCACATGGGTATCAGCAAAATCGGCGTTGTTGGCGCAGGCACGATGGGAAACGGCATTGTCCAGGCCTTCGCGGCTGCAGGCTTTGCGGTGGTTATGACGGACGTTGCCGAGGCTGCGCTGCAGCGCGGGCTGGGAACGATTTCCGGTAGTCTGGACCGACTGATCAAGAAGGAGAAGATCTCCACCGCTCAGAAAGACGAGGCGATGGCAAGAGTCTCTGTTTCGACGGATCTTGGGGCGCTGGCTGATTGCGATCTGATCATTGAGGCGGCAACCGAAAATCTTGATCTCAAGCTGAAGATATTTGCGCAACTCGATGCGGTGGCCAAGCCCGGTGCCTTGCTGGCGAGCAATACCTCCTCGATCTCGATTACCAAGCTCGCGGCTTCGACGTCCCGCGCGGATTGCATGATCGGCATGCACTTCTTCAATCCGGTGCCGATGATGGCGCTGGTGGAGCTGATACGGGGTTTGCAGACCTCTGACGAGACCTATGCTGCCGTGGATGCGGTGGCGAAAGCGATTGGCAAGACGCCGGTCCAGGTGCGTAACAGTCCGGGCTTCGTGGTCAATCGGATGCTATGTCCGATGATCAACGAGGCCGTGTTTGCGCTGGGGGAGGGGCTGGCGACCGCTGCCGAAATTGACGAGGCGATGAAGCTTGGCTGCAATCACCCGATCGGACCGCTCGCCTTGTGCGACATGATCGGTCTGGATGTGGAGTTGGCGGTAATGCAGGTCTTGTTTGAAGGCTTCAAGGACCCCAAGTACCGTCCGGCGCCATTGCTGGTGGAAATGGTGGAGGCGGGTTATCTGGGTCGCAAGGTTGGCAAGGGCTTCTTCGACTACAACAAGTAATCGACAATGGCTACAACAAAAAAGCCACCGCGAGCGGTGGCTTTTTTGTTGCTGTGCTGCGGTGTGGCTTTCAGCGGTTCGAACGCATTGCGTCGAAGAACTCTGCATTGCTCTTGGTCGCCTTGACCTTGTCGAGCAGGAATTCCATTGCATCGATGTCGTCCATGCCGTACAGGAGCTTGCGCAGTACCCAGACCTTTTGCAGGATGTCCGGTTTCATCAGCAGTTCTTCGCGCCGGGTGCCGGAGCGATTCACGTTGATGGCCGGATACACGCGCTTCTCTGCCATGCGGCGATCAAGGTGCAGTTCCATGTTGCCGGTGCCCTTGAACTCCTCGTAGATGACGTCATCCATCCGGCTGCCGGTGTCGATCAGAGCGGTGGCAATGATCGTCAGCGAACCGCCTTCTTCGATATTGCGCGCAGCGCCAAAGAAGCGCTTCGGCTTCTGCAAGGCATTGGCATCGACACCACCTGTGAGCACCTTGCCAGAGGCCGGTACCACGGTGTTGTAGGCGCGTGCGAGGCGGGTCAGCGAGTCGAGCAGGATGACGACATCCTTCTTGTGCTCGGTCAGGCGCTTTGCCTTCTCGATCACCATTTCGGCAACCTGGACGTGGCGCGAGGCGGGCTCGTCGAAGGTGGAGGCAACAACCTCGCCCTTTACCGAGCGCTGCATCTCGGTGACTTCTTCCGGCCGCTCGTCGATCAGCAGCACGATCAGTTCCACGTCTGGGTGGTTGGTCGTGATGGCATGTGCGATGTGCTGCAGCATCACCGTCTTACCGGTCTTGGGCGGTGCGACCAGCAGGCCGCGCTGACCCTTGCCGATCGGCGCGATCATGTCGATGATCCGGCTGGTGATGTTTTCCTCACCGCGAATCTCGCGCTCGAGCTTGAATACCTCCTGCGGATGCAGCGGCGTCAGGTTCTCGAACAGGATCTTGCTCTTGCACTCTTCCGGTGGGCGGCCATTGATCTTGTCGAACTTGACCAGCGCGAAGTAGCGCTCACCGTCCTTGGGGGTGCGGATCTCGCCCTCAATGGTGTCGCCGGTACGCAGGTTGAAACGGCGGATCTGTGACGGCGACACGTAGATGTCGTCGGTGCCGGCCAGGTAAGAGGTGTCTGGCGAGCGCAGGAAGCCGAAGCCGTCGGGCAGTACTTCGAGTGCGCCATCGCCGCAGATCGGCTCGCCCTTGCGGGCGCGGTTTTTCAGCAGGGCAAAAACCAGCTCCTGCTTTCGTAGCCGGTTGGCGCCGTCGATGTCGTTTGCGACAGCCATCTCGAGCAGTTCACTGACGTGCAGTGCCTTGAGCTCGGAAAGGTGAAGCGCCGGAACGTCAGACGTGGTGGACGGAACCGCCTCTTCTGACGATTCCGTATCAAGCAGATCGTCGTCGGGCGGAGTGGCATTGGGGGGATTACCGTCGCGATGCCGGGGGCCCCGGCGGCGGGCGCGCGTTGCACCGCGAGAACGGGCCGGAGCGGTTTCCGGCTTAGATGTTGCTGTCAATGAAGGCGGTCAGTTGAGATTTTGAAAGGGCGCCCACTTTGGTCGCCTCGATGTTGCCACCCTTGAACAGCATCAGGGTGGGAATGCCACGAATACCGTATTTAGCCGGTGTTTCCTGGTTTTCATCGATGTTGAGTTTTGCGACCTTAAGCTTGCCTGCGTAGTCCTTGGCGACTTCGTCCAGAATCGGCGCAATCATCTTGCAGGGACCGCACCATTCTGCCCAGTAGTCGACGAGTACCGGCGTTTGGGACTGAAGCACTTCGGACTCGAAGTTGCCATCGGTCACGTAATGAATATGCTCGCTCATGATTCCTCGCATCAGGGGGGAGAGGTTTTGCGTACTGCTTTAGCGTACAGCGTGAGAGAAGAACGGTCGGCTGGACCCGTTCTGCCGGGCACAGGAGATGTGTCCGGAGGAAATCTGCCTGAAACTTATGCGATGCAGTCCGCCACGTCAAGGAGTTATCTGGGTGGAACCGGCAAAAACTGAGTTAACGTGGCGAAAAAGCAAATAGCTGGACTATATTGCGGGCTGTTGGCTTCACTGCCCTTGTTGCGGGGCGGGGCCCTTTTAAGTGAGAGTGACGCAATGACCTATGTTGTAACCGAAGCCTGTGTGCGGTGCAAATATACCGACTGCGTGGATGTGTGTCCGGTCGACTGTTTTCGCGAGGGACCGAACTTCCTGGTCATCGATCCCGACGAATGTATCGACTGTACCCTGTGTGTGGCCGAATGTCCGGTCGAGGCGATATTTGCCGAGGATGACGTACCTGCCGGTCAGGAATCGTTCATCGCCCTGAATGCCGAGTTGTCGAAGCAGTGGAAGCCCATCGTCGAGAGTAAGGAGGCTCTGCCCGATGCGGACGAATGGGCAAAGGTCAAGGACAAGCTCGACCAACTGCAGCGCTGATCGGCTGGGTGATGCGGGGCGTGCTTTCAGCGTGTCCGGCAATGCACTAAGATGAGGCCTGGCCTCAAACTACATCAATACATCCGGGGAAATATCATGCTGGTGAGCGAGATTCTCGCGATCAAGGGCAAGGTGCTCTACACCATTGCACCGAACAAGAGTCTGGCCGAAGCGGTGACGATCATGACCGAGCAGGATGTCGGCTCGCTGGTGGTTTTCGACAGGGGCCACATGACCGGGATGCTGACCTTTCGCGAGGTGCTCCAGGCAGTGCACAAGGGCGGTGGCGGGTGGGAGGGACTCACGGTGGATCAGGCAATGCTTGGTGGACCGATGATTGCCGCGCCGAATATGGAGATGGATGAGTTGCGCCGGTTGATGGTCGACCATCACCAGCGCTATCTGCCGGTGATGGACGGCGCCACGTTGCTTGGTGTGGTCAGCTTCCATGATGTGGCCAAGGCGGTGCTCGAGGAGCAGAGTTTCGAGAATCGTATGCTCAAGAACTATATTCGGAACTGGCCGGCCGAAGAAGCAGGCGGCTGACGCGCGCCTCGTGATGTTGTGAGCGGTGTGCCGGAGCCGCAATCTACGTGCTGAATTGGGTCGATGCCCGCAACAAGACGGGAGACCCAGTGTTGGAAACAGACGCATTACACCGTCTGGCGCCTCGGGAGGGCGGGTCCGCGTGACAGTGTCGCGCCGATGCTTTTTCCAACAACAGGAGGAGACAACGTGGAAAAAATCTGGCTGAAGAACTACCCGGCCGGCGTGCCCGCCGAGGTGGACGTGCATGAGTTCAGCTCCTTGGGCGATCTGTTCGAGCAAAGCGTACGCAAATTTGGTGAAAACACCGCCTTTGTGTGCATGGGCAAGTCGATTACCTATGCGGAGCTGGATCGGCTTTCAGCGCAATTTGCGGCCTACCTGCAGTGCGAGCTTGGCTTGCCGGTCGGCACGCGCGTTGCGTTGATGATGCCCAATTTGCTGCAGTACCCGGTGGCGATGTTCGGCGCCCTGCGTGCGGGTTATACGGTCGTGAACGTCAATCCGCTGTACACCGCCCGCGAGCTCGAGCACCAGTTGAAAGACTCCGGTGCCGAAGTGATTGTCATCCTTGAGAACTTCGCGCATACGCTGCAGCAGGTGATTCAGCGTCTGCCGCTCAAGCATGTGGTGGTAACCAGCCTCGGTGCGATGCTTGGTTTTCCCAAGTCTGCGATCGTCAATTTTGTCGTGCGACGGATCAAGAAGATGGTGCCGTCGTGGCAACTTTCCGGGAGCGTCGATTTTGCGGCCGTGCTGCGTCAAGGTTCGCGCCACACGCTGAAACCGGTCGAAGTGGGACATGATGATATCGCCTACCTCCAATACACCGGCGGCACGACCGGTGTTGCCAAGGGCGCAGTGCTGACCCACGGAAACATCGTGGCCAACCTGCAGCAGGCGCATGCGTGGATCAAGCCTTTCCTGCATGAGGGCGAGGAGGTGATCATCACCGCGCTGCCGCTCTATCACATCTTTTCGCTCACGGCGAATTGCCTCACCTTCTTCAAGATCGGCGCCACCAATGTGCTGATCACCAACCCGCGCGACATTCCCGGCTTCGTCAAGGAGCTGGCGAAGTACCGTTTCACGGCGATCACGGGCGTGAACACGCTGTTCAACGCGTTGCTGAACAACCCCGATTTTGCCAAGCTCGATTTTTCCGCGCTGAGGATCTCGCTGGGTGGTGGCATGTCGGTGCAGCAGGCGGTCGCGGAAAAGTGGAAAAAAATAACCGGTTTGCCGCTGATTGAAGCCTATGGGCTTACCGAGACCTCGCCTGCAGTCACGATAAATCCGCTGGATCTGCCGGAGTTCAACCATGCAATCGGGCTGCCGGTTCCATCGACCGAAATCAGCATTCGCGATGATGATGGTGTCGAGCAGCCCGTGGGCATGCGGGGCGAATTGTGTGTGCGTGGGCCCCAGGTTACGCGCGGCTACTGGAACCGGCCGGATGACACTGCCCGTGCCTTTACAGCGGACGGTTTTCTCCGCACTGGTGATATCGCGGTGATCGATGAGCAGGGCTTCATTCGCATCGTCGATCGCAAGAAGGACATGATTCTCGTGTCCGGTTTCAATGTTTATCCGAACGAAGTCGAGGACGTGATAGCCAGTCACCCCGGGGTGATGGAGGTCGCGGCGATCGGTGTTCCGAGCGAGCATAGCGGCGAGGCTGTGAAGGTGTTCGTGGTGCGCAAGGATCCCGCGCTCACCGAGGCCGATCTGCGTGCGTTCTGCCGCGAGAGTCTGACCGGCTACAAGGTGCCTCACCTGATCGAGTTCAGAGAGGAGTTGCCCAAGACCAACGTCGGCAAGATTCTGCGCCGCATGTTGCGCGAAGGACCGCCGCCTGGGCAATCCTGATTTCGCATGGGTACGGCTGCTGCATGGATTTCGGTTTGGTCCATGGCGTTCTTGCTGGCGATGGCAGGCGATCTGAGAAAATAGTTCTTGTATTGGATTCCGATTCATGATTTTATGTTGGCCGTAAATCACTTGACCAGACCATGAACCGTCTCTCCCTGTTTCCCGTTGTCGTAAGCGTACGCGTCGTAGTAGGCGTAGGTAAGCGCGCGTCGTAGCGGGTCAGGAAAAAGTCAAACCAAATCCAGAACCCCCGCCGGCGCGCAACGCCGGCGGGGGTTTGTTTTTTGTGCCGCCGGTCAAGACGCCGCACCAAAATCTCAAGGAGAAAAATGATGAATCAGATGACCGGCGCCGAATTGATCTTGCGGCTGCTCGAGCGTCAGGGCGTACGTACCATTGCCGGGATTCCTGGCGGTGCGATCCTGCCGCTTTATGACGCACTTTCGGGTAGCGACATCATCCATCATGTGCTGGCCCGTCACGAACAGGGTGCCGGTTTCATGGCCCAGGGCATGGCTCGGGTTTCCGGTCGCCCCGAAGTGTGTTTTGCCTCCAGTGGCCCGGGTGCGACCAACCTGGTTACCGCGATCGCAGACGCGATGCTCGACTCGATTCCGATGGTGGCAATCACCGGACAGGTTCCCCTGGCGATGATTGGCTCCGACGCGTTCCAGGAGGTCGATATCTACGGCATGACGGTGCCGATCACCAAGCACAACTTCCTTGTGCGTTCGGTGAACGAGTTGCTTGAAGTCATTCCCGAGGCCTTTCGCATCGCGATGTCCGGCCGGCCCGGTCCGGTGCTGGTCGATGTGCCCAAGGACGTGCAGAACCAGGTCATCGTGTTCGACGAGTATCCGCCGGTGGCGGTGCGGGCTGCAGCCCCGGTTGTGCCGCTGGCGCTGATCGAGGAAGCGGCGCGGATGATCAATGAGGCCGAGCAGCCGGTGCTCTACCTCGGTGGCGGCGTGGTGCATTCCGGCGCGGCCCAGCACGCGGTGACGCTGGCCGAACAGGCCGGTTTGCCGACCACGATGACCTTGATGGCACTCGGGGTGATGCCGATGGATCATCCGCTGTCGATCGGCATGCTCGGCATGCACGGTGCCCGCTACACCAACTTCGTGCTCGAGGAGGCGGACCTGCTGATTTGTGTCGGCGCGCGCTTCGACGACCGTGCGGTGGGCAAGGCAACGCAGTTCTGTCCGAAGGCGAAGATTGTTCATATCGACGTGGATGCGTCCGAGTTGCACAAGATCAAGAATGCCCATGTGGCGATCAACGGGGATGTGACCGACGTTCTCGAGGCGCTGCTGCCCCGGATCAAGGTGCAGTTGCGCAAGCGCTGGCTGTCGCATGTCGAGAGCCTCAAAGGCCGCTTCCCGATGCAGTTTCCCGACCTGGACAATCCGCGCAGCCACTACGGCCTGGTCCACGCGGTGGCGTCGGCCCTTGATGACAGCGCGGTGATCACGACCGACGTGGGGCAGCACCAGATGTGGGTGGCGCAGGCCTATCCGTTCCGCCGTCCGCGTCAGTGGCTGACCTCCGGCGGGCTGGGCACGATGGGCTTCGGCATGCCGGCGGCCCTGGGGGCGGCATTGGCGGCGCCGGAGCGCACGGTCGTGTGCTTCTCCGGTGACGGCAGTTTCATGATGAACATCCAGGAGCTGGCCACGCTGGCCGAGCAGCAGCTCAACGTCAAGATCGTGTTGATGAACAACAACGCGCTGGGCCTGGTGTATCAGCAGCAGAACCTGTTCTATGGCAAGCGCGTGTTTGCGTCTCGCTACAGTGGCGCTCCCGATTTCATGAAGATTGCCGAAGGCTTCGGTATCCCCTCGGTAGACCTCGATCAGGAGGGCAATCCGCGTGCGGCGCTGGCCCGGGCTCTGCAGACGCCGGGGCCATGTCTGATCCACGTGTCGATTGACCGCGAACAGTTTGTTTATCCCATGGTGCCGCCGGGTGCGGCCAATACTGAAATGATCGGAGGCTAATGATGATCGAACAGGTTGCCGAACCCCTGCAGCAAGCCGGCTTTGCCAAGGTTGTGCTCGAACTCGATGTGAACAACCATCCCGGCGTGATGAGCCATATCTGCAATCTATTTGCGCGGCGCGCCTTCAATATGGAGGGCATTCTGTGCATGCCGCTGCCAAACGGTGTGCGCAGCCGGATCTGGTTGCTGGTGTTCGAGGATCAGCGCCTCGAGCAGATGGTCCGTCAGCTGGAGAAGCTCGAGGATGTCGTGAACGTGCGGCGCCATGGTGCGGAGCACGAGGTTTTCGAGCGTCTGGAAGACTTCTTCCACTGAGCGTCACCCCGGCGGAGGGGCGGGTGGCCTGTGCTAAACTCGCCGGCCCTTCCCGCCAGATTGCAAAGAGCTACCCATGTCCGGCAATACCATCGGCACATTGTTCTGCGTCACGTCCTTCGGTGAATCGCATGGTCCGGCGATCGGTTGTGTGGTGGACGGTTGTCCGCCGGGTTTGCCGATTACGGTGGAAGAGATTCAGCTTGAACTCGACCGGCGCAAGCCTGGCACCTCGCGCCATGTGACCCAGCGCCGCGAACCGGATGAAGTCGAAATCCTGTCGGGTGTGTTCGAGGGTGTGACCACCGGAACGCCGATTGCCTTGCTGATTCGCAACCAGGATCAGCGCAGCAAGGATTACGGCAATATCGCCGAGAGCTTCCGCCCGGGGCATGCCGATTATCCCTACTGGCAGAAATACGGCATTCGCGATCATCGGGGTGGCGGTCGTTCGTCGGCGCGCGAGACCGCGGTCCGGGTTGCCGCGGGAGCGATCGCAAAGAAGTGGCTGGCGGTTAAGCACAGCATCATGGTGCGTGCCTATATGGCGCAACTCGGGCCGCTGGCGATTCCTTTCGAATCCTGGGACGAGGTCGATCGCAACCCGTTTTTTGCCCCGAATGCGAGTCTTGTTCCCGAACTCGAGCGCTATATGGATGAGCTACGCAAGTCGGGTGACTCCGTCGGTGCGCGGATCAATGTGGTCGCCACCGGGGTGCCGGTGGGCTGGGGCGAGCCGGTCTATGACCGACTCGATGCCGAAATTGCCTACGCGATGATGAGCATCAATGCGGTCAAGGGGGTCGAGATCGGTGCCGGGTTCGAGTCGGCCTCCCAATTGGGGACACAGCACGGCGACGAAATGACGCCTGATGGTTTCCTGTCGAACAACGCGGGCGGGGTGCTGGGTGGACTGTCCACCGGGCAGGATATTCTGGTCAGCATGGCGATCAAGCCGACCTCCAGCATCCGCCTCGATCGCCGTTCGATCGATCGTCAGGGGGCGCCGGTCATCGTCAATACCCATGGGCGTCACGATCCCTGCGTGGGCATCCGGGCCACGCCCATTGCCGAGTCGATGCTGGCACTGGTGCTGATCGATCACGCCTTGCGCCATCGTGCGCAGTGTGCCGACGTCAGCACGGCAACGCCGAAAATCGCCGGGCTGGCGCCCGCAGGGCATCAGGCCGTGCCCTCGCCGCGCGAGGCCTGAGCCGCAACAGGTCGTCGGACCGGGCGGCACCGGGTCCGTTGCCGGGTACAATCCGGCCGATGCTTCCCTACTGGCGCCTCTCGGCCTACTACTTTTTCTACTTCGCGTTTGTCGGTGCCTTTTCGCCGTATTTCACCCTCTATCTGCAGGCAATTCACTTCACGGCCACCGACATCGCCATCCTGATGTCGCTGATGCAGGTCATGAGGGTGTTGGCGCCCAATCTATGGGGCTGGCTCGCCGAGCTTCTGGGCGTGCGTCTGGCGATCGTGCGCCTGTCGGCACTGGCAAGCATGTTGGGGTTCTCGGTCTTCTTTCTGACCGAGAGTTTCGCTGGCGTGTTCATCGGCATGGCGCTGATGTCCTTCTTCTGGAGTGCAGCGCTGCCGCTGGTCGAGAGCGTGACCTTCGTCCACCTCGGCGCACAGGGGCATCGCTACGGCAGCATCCGGGTATGGGGGTCGGTCGGGTTCATCCTTGCCGTGCTCGGACTGGGCCACCTGCTCGATCATTTCGAGATTGGCGTGGTGCTCTGGTTCACTGTGCTGATGCTTGCCGGCATTCTCGGCTGTGCGTTTGTTGTTCCGGATGCCAAACCACCTGCCTCGCCGCGGACCGCTGCCAGTCTCGGCGAAACCCTGCGTCGGCCGGAAGTGCGGGCGCTGTTCGGTGCCTGTTTCCTGATGTCGGCCGCGCATGGGGCCTTTTATGTTTTCTATTCGATCCTGTTGGTTGACAACGGATACGACAAATCCACTGTCGGGCTGCTGTGGTCGCTGGGCGTGCTCGCCGAGATCGGTGTGTTCCTGATCATGCCGCAGTTGATGCGACGCTTTTCGCTACGGACTATTCTATTGGTCGCGTTTGCCTGCGCCGTAATTCGTTTTGTGACTATCGGCTGGGGGGTGGGTAGCCTGTCGTTGCTCGTTCTTACCCAGTTGCTGCACGGTGCGACTTTCGGTGCCTATCATGCAGCGGCGATCGCAGCGGTGAACAGTTGGTTTTCCGGGCGTCTGCAGGCGAGGGGGCAGGCCCTGTACGGAAGCGTGTCCTTTGGTGCTGGCGGAATGCTGGGTGGGCTGATCAGCGGCTACACATGGGACGCCATCGGGTCTGCATGGACATTTTCGCTAGGTTCGATGTTTGCGCTGGCCGGTTTGGTGTGGCTCGTCGTGGGCTGGAAAAAAGAAGCGCCGGGAACGCAGGTCGGTGCGAGTTGATGAGGAGAACGGAATGCTGAAATGGATTGGAAGGCTATGGCCCGCCGTACTGGTGGCGACCGTCACCGTGGCCTGTCAGACGGTGCAGACCACCGGCGGAGGGGCGGTCGGGGTCGAGCGCGGGCAGATGATGATGATCCCGGCGAAGGATATCGAGCAGGCATCCAGCCAGCAGTATCAGGAGGTGCTGGCCGAGGCGCGGCGCAAGAACGTACTCAACCGCGATGCGGCACAGGTGCAACGGGTGCGCCGCATCGCGGATCGGCTGATTTCGCCCACCGGACATTTCCGCCGCGATGCCCCCGGATGGAACTGGGAAGTCAATGTGTTGAGCTCGACCGAGCTTAACGCCTGGTGCATGGCGGGTGGCAAGATCATGTTCTATTCCGGTCTGATCGAGCGGCTGGCGCTTACCGATGACGAGATCGCCGCGGTCATGGGGCACGAGATAGCGCATGCGCTGCGCGAGCATGCGCGCGAGCGGGTGTCCAAGGCGATGGCCACAGGCCTGGGCGTATCGGTCGCCGGGGCCTTGCTCGGTGTCGGGCAGACAGGGCAGGATCTGATGGGCACCGTGGCCAAGGTAACGTTTGAGCTGCCGAACTCGCGTCTGCACGAAACCGAGGCGGACCGCATCGGTGTGGAGTTGGCCGCGCGCGCGGGCTACGACCCGCGGGCAGCCGTCAGTCTCTGGAACAAGATGGCCTCGCAGTCGGCAGGCGCTCCACCGCAGTGGATGTCGACCCATCCGTCGCACGCTACACGGCAGAAGGATCTGGCCGAATACGCGGCTCGGGTCATGCCCTTGTACGAACAAACCCGCCGGCGCTGATGTCGGGCGGGGTGTTCCGCGGGCTTCGGCTACCCACGCAGGCGCCCGTGTGAAATAATCAAAACCTTTTCTCTCCGCGGAATACACAGGATGGAAGCCCAAACGCTGTACGAAAAACTCTGGTCGAGTCATGTCGTTCACCAGGAGGCCGACGGCACGGCGCTGATTTATATCGACCGTCACCTGGTGCACGAAGTAACCAGTCCGCAGGCCTTCGAAGGTCTCAAGCTCGCCGGGCGCAAGCCGTGGCGGATCTCGTCCATCGTCGCGACGGCCGATCACAACACGCCGACCGATCACTGGGATCTGGGCATTCAGGATCCGGTGTCGCGCCAGCAGGTCGAAACACTGGATTCCAACATGCGTGAAGTCGGCTCGCTGGCGTACTTCCCGTTCAAGGACCTGCGCCAGGGCATCATCCATGTGATCGGGCCCGAGAACGGCACGACCCTGCCGGGCATGACCGTCGTCTGTGGCGATTCGCACACGTCAACCCACGGTGCGTTTGCCTGTCTGGCACACGGCATCGGTACCTCCGAGGTCGAGCATGTGATGGCGACCCAGTGCCTGCTGCAAAAGCGCTCGAAGACCATGCTGGTGCGGGTCGACGGCGTGCCCGGACGCGGCGTGACCGCCAAGGACATCGTGCTTGCGATCATTGGCCGGATTGGTACGGCAGGCGGTACCGGCTACGCCATCGAGTTCGGCGGCAGCGCGATTCGTGCGTTGTCGATGGAAGGCCGCATGACGATCTGCAACATGGCGCTCGAGGCCGGCGCGCGTGCGGGCCTGGTGGCTGTGGATGAAACCACGATTGCCTATCTCGAGGGCAAGCCGTTTGCGCCCAGGGACGCGGCCTGGGATCAGGCGGTGGCCTACTGGCGCACGCTCACGAGCGACGAGGGTGCCGTGTTCGACAAGGTCGTTGAACTCGATGCGGCCACGATCGAGCCGCAGGTGACCTGGGGCACCTCGCCCGAAATGGTGACCACAATAGGCGGGCACGTCCCCGATCCGGCAAAGGTCGACGACCCCACGCGTCGGGAAGGCATGGAGCGGGCGCTCAAATATATGGGACTCGTACCCAATACGCCGATATCCGAGATCGCGGTCGATCAGGTCTTCATTGGCTCGTGCACCAATTCGCGCATCGAGGATCTGCGCGAAGCGGCCGCGGTGGCCAAGGGGCGGACCAAGGCCGGCAACGTGCGTCGGGTGCTGGTGGTGCCGGGCTCCGGGCTGGTGAAGCGTCAGGCCGAAGCCGAAGGCCTGCACGAGGTCTTCCTCGCGGCGGGTTTCGAGTGGCGCGAGCCGGGCTGTTCGATGTGCCTGGCGATGAACGCCGACCGGCTGGAGCCGGGTGAGCGCTGTGCCTCGACCTCGAACCGTAACTTTGAAGGCCGCCAGGGCGCGGGTGGCCGCACCCATCTGGTGAGCCCGGCGATGGCCGCTGCCGCCGCGGTGACCGGGCATTTTGCCGATGTGCGCGAGCTGAACTGAAAGGACTAGCCGAAGATGAAACCGTTTACCGTTCTCGAAGCGCTGGTGGCGCCGCTCGACCGCGCCAACGTCGATACCGATGCGATCATTCCGAAGCAGTTTCTGAAGTCGATCAAGCGTAGCGGCTTCGGCCCCAACCTGTTCGACGAATGGCGCTATCTCGACGTCGGTCAGCCCGGCCAGGACTCTACCAACAGACCGAAAAATCCCGATTTCGTGCTCAATCAGCCGCGTTACCAGGGGGCGCAGGTACTGCTCGCGCGCGACAACTTCGGTTGCGGCAGCTCGCGCGAGCACGCGCCCTGGGCGATGGAGGACTATGGCTTTCGCGTCATTATCGGGCCGAGTTTTGCCGATATTTTCTTCAATAACTGTTTCAAGAACGGCCTGCTGCCGATTCAGCTGCCGGCGGCCGAGGTCGATGAGTTGTTCCGGCAGTGCGAGGCGACCGAAGGCTATCAACTGAAGGTGGATCTGGCCGCGCAGACGGTGGTCCGCCCGGATGGAAAGGTGATCCCCTTCGAGGTCGATCCGTTCCGCAAGGAATGCCTGTTCAACGGCTGGGACGATATCGGCCTTACCCTGCGCCACGCGGACAAGATTCGCGCGTTCGAAGAGCAACGCCGCTTGCAGCACCCTTACTATTTTTCCTGAGCCCCAGACGCTCGGGTTGTTGTGGAGAGACACTGAATGAAGATCTGCGTGTTGCCGGGCGATGGCATCGGCCCCGAAATCATGGCGCAAGCCGTGCGTGTGCTGGGTGCAATCGACCTGAAGTTCGAGCTCGAAGAGGCCCTGCTGGGCGGTTGTGCCGTGGATGCGACCGGCACCCCCTACCCGGAGGCGACGCAGAAGCTCGCGCGTGTGGCTGATGCGGTGCTGCTCGGTGCAGTTGGCGGACCAAAGTGGGATGCGTTGCCACGCGAGCAGCGCCCGGAGCGCGGCCTGCTCGGTATCCGCAAGGATCTCAACCTGTTTGCCAACCTGCGCCCGGCCATCCTCTATCCGGAGCTGGCCAATGCGTCCACGTTGAAGGCCGAGGTGGTTGCGGGTCTGGATATCCTGATCGTGCGCGAACTCACCGGCGACATCTATTTCGGCCAGCCGCGGGGGATCGAGATCCGCGAGGTCAATGGCGAGCAGCAGCGCGTGGGCTGGAACACGATGATCTACGCCGAGTACGAGATCCGTCGCATCCTCAGGGTCGCATTCGAGGCAGCGCAGAAGCGTGGCAAGAAGCTGTGCTCGGTCGACAAGATGAACGTGCTTGAATGCACTCAACTGTGGCGTGACATCGCCGAAGAAGTGGCGAAGGACTACCCCGACGTCGAACTGTCGCACATGCTGGTGGATAACGCCGCGATGCAGCTGGTACGCAACCCGAAGCAGTTCGACGTGATGGTCACCGGCAACATGTTCGGCGACATCCTGTCCGACGAGGCCTCGATGCTGACCGGCTCGATCGGCATGCTGCCGTCGGCCTCACTGGATGCAAACAACAAGGGCCTGTACGAGCCCTCGCACGGTTCGGCGCCGGATATCGCAGGCAAGGGCGTGGCCAATCCGCTGGCGACGATTCTGTCCGCGGCGATGATGCTGCGCTACACCTTCAACCAGGAGGCTGCGGCGCAACGTATCGAGAGCGCGGTCAAGAAGGTGCTTGCGCAAGGTTATCGTACTGGCGATATCTATGAGCCCGGTACCATGCGGGTCGGTACGCAGCAGATGGGCGACGCGGTCATCGCGGCGCTTTGAGATTTTTTCGATTCGAGGTGATGCGATGAAGCGAGTTGGTCTGGTTGGTTGGCGTGGCATGGTGGGTTCGGTGCTGATGCAGCGCATGGTGGACGAGGGTGACTTCGCCCACATCGAGCCGGTGTATTTCTCCACCTCGGCCGCGGGTGGCAAGGCCCCGGTGTTCGGCGGGCAGGAAGCGGCGTTGGCACTTCAGGATGCAACGAGCATTGATGCGCTCAAGGCCTGCGACATCGTTGTTACCTGCCAGGGCGGCGACTACACCAAGGAGGTGTATCCGAAGCTGCGTGCGGCCGGCTGGAACGGTCACTGGATCGACGCGGCCAGCGCGCTGCGCATGGCGGACGACGCGGTGATCATTCTTGATCCGGTTAACATGAATGTGATCCGGGACGCACTCGCCAACGGTGGCAGAAACTGGATTGGCGGCAATTGCACAGTGTCGTTGATGCTGATGGGGCTGGGTGGCCTGTTCAAGCACGATTTGGTCGAGTGGGTGTCGGCGATGACCTACCAGGCCGCCTCCGGTGCCGGCGCTCAGAACATGCGCGAGTTGATCGCTCAGATGGGCACCATACACGCGTCGGTGGCCGATCTGCTCGCCGACCCGGCCTCCGCCATCCTCGACATCGACCGCAAGGTTGCCGAGACCATTCGCTCCGACGCCTTTCCGAAGAAGAACTTCCGTAACACGCCGCTCGCTGGGAGCCTGATCCCCTGGATCGATGTGCCGGTTGAAAATGGTCAGTCGAAGGAAGAGTGGAAAGGCGGCGCCGAGTGCAACAAGATCCTCGGCAATCCGGCCTTCCGCAGTGCGGGCAGTATTCCGATCGATGGTCTGTGCGTGCGTATCGGTGCGATGCGCTGCCATTCGCAGGGCCTCACCATCAAGTTGAAGAAGGATGTTCCGCTCGACGAGATCAGCCAGATCATCGCCGCCGCCAACGACTGGGTGAAGGTGGTTCCCAATGAGCGCGAAATCTCCGAACGCGAACTCACGCCTGCGGCCGTCACCGGTACGCTGAGCGTGCCGGTCGGCCGTTTGCACAAGCTGGCAATGGGCCCCGAGTACCTTGGCGCCTTCACGGTCGGCGACCAACTGCTGTGGGGTGCGGCCGAGCCGCTGCGGCGTATGTTGCGCATCCTGCTTGAGGATTGAGCTGATTGAAGGGAGGTCTGGACGGAGCGCACGCTCTGTCCAGATAGATCTGAAGGGGGAGGGAGGTTTCCCCTTTAGTCATAATCAGTTGGTGCAGGTAGTTCAATTAAATGCTAGATTGCTAGCCCAAGTCCATGATGTATTGCCCTTTGCTGGCTTGGTGAAGGGGAACGTGGTTTGAGGATAATTATGAGAACGTCGCTTAAGGCATCCCTGATCGCAGTAGCGATCGCCTCGTTTCCGCTCGGCAGTCTTGCTGCCGGACTTGGTCAGATCAATGTTTTCAGTGGGTTGGGTCAGCCGCTACGGGCCGAGATCCAGATCAGTGCAACGCCGCAGGAGTTGCAGTCGATCACTGCGCGGGTGGCGTCGCCTGACGCTTTTCGCCAAGCCAACATTCCCTACCCCGGTTTCGTATCGGGCATACGGGTTTCGGTGGAAACCAGTGGGCAGCGCCCGGTCGTCAGGCTGAGCAGCGATCGCCCGATCAATGAGCCTTTCGTGGGCTTGCTCGTCGAACTGGACTGGGCGTCCGGACGTCTGGCACGAGAGTACACCTTCTTGCTCGATCCGGTCGATGTGGCTGCGCCAAAGCCAGTGGCTGCGCGTATGGATGCGCCGGCTGTGCCGGCCCGCGCCACCCCGATGGTAGCGTCGTCGCCCCGGCCCCCGATCGTGAACGACTATACGGTCCGGCGTGGTGACACCTTACGACGCATTGCCGAATCGAACCGTCGTGAGGGTGCCAACCTCGATCAGATGCTGATTGCACTGTTCAATGCCAACCGATCGGCATTTGATGGTGACAACATCAATCGTTTGCGTGCTGGCGCCATACTGAGGATCCCGTCCGCAGACAGCGTACTGGCAACCAGTCCTGCCGAAGCGCGCAGGGAAGTGTTGGCCCAGGCCGCTGATTTCGAAGCCTACCGCAGGCGTCTGGCCGGCTCGGTGTCGGTTGCCGAGGCCGCTCCCGCAGCAGCAGAGCAAGCCAGCGCCGGGCGTATCGTGCCCAAGGTCGAAGATGCGCGAGCTCCGGCCGACAGCGGCGACAAGCTCCAGATTTCCAGGACTCAGTCCGATGCCGGAGCCGGTCTCGATCGTGATGCCGGTGCCCGGCTGCATGCCCTTGAAGAGGAGCTGGTTGCCCGCGAGAAGGGCCTTGAAGAGGCGAATGTCCGACTCGCTCAGCTCGAACAGAATATCCGTGAGCTGCAGAAGCTGCTTGAACTGAAGAGCCAGCCAATGGCTCAGCTGCAGCAGGCTGCCCCGGATGCGCCCGATACAGCGATGCCTGCGGTGCCTGGCCAGGGCGCTCCGGTGGTTGAGGCGCAGCCGCCCGCTCCGCCTGTGCCTGCCGAGCCGGCTCCCGCGCCAGTTGCCCCAACACCGGCACCTGCACCTGTTGCTCCGCCCCCTCCGCCGGCTCCCGCACCAGCTCCCGCGCCAGTTGCTCCGGCTCCCGCTCCCATGGAGCAGGACTCCCCGTTTGCCGACCCGACAATGCTTGCAGCGGGCGGCGGTGTGCTGGCCTTGTTGCTGGCCTTTGCCCTCTATCGCTCGCGTCAACGCAAGAAGGCGGAGGCGGCATTGGATAGCTCAGCACTGATGAGCGAGTTCCCTCCCGATAGCAGCGCCGTATTCGGCGCCACGGGCGGGCAGAGTGTCGATACGGGTAACAGCAGTATTCTCCAGACCGACTTCAGCCAGTCGGGCCTGTCCTCCATTGATGCCGATGAGGGGGTCGATCCGGTTGCGGAGGCTGATGTGTACATGGCCTACGGACGTGACGCCCAGGCCGAAGAGATCCTTGAAGATGCGCTCAAGGCAGATCCGAACCGGGCCGCAATCTATCTCAAATTGCTGGAGATCTTTGCCCAACGTCAAAGTCTGAAGCAGTTCGAGACGACGGCCAGTGAGCTTTACGCTCGCACTGCCGGTCAGGGCGCTGACTGGGAAAAGGCGGCGCTGATGGGGCGCAAGCTGGACCCTGACAATCCTCTCTATAGTGCAGGGCCAGCCGAGGGTGAGCGCACCGTTCCGCCTAAGACAGAGTTGCCGTCCAGTCTGGGCGTTGCCACCGCGGCGGCAGTGACTGCTGCAGCCGCGGTGACGATACCGGAGTCCAGTGCCGAGAAGGCAGCGGAGGAAACCGGGCCGACGCTTTCCAGTCTCGACTTCACCACCTCTTCGTCGATCGAGCCCAGTTCCTCTCAGCTAAAGGATACCTGGACCATGCCGGGTGATTTGGGGCAACTGACAGCCGGGGATGTGAATGTGCCTGGCACTCAGCCCGAGGTCGAGCTTCCGGCGGATGAACCGCCTGCTATCGACGTGGAGTCGATTGATTTTGATCTCGGCGGCGATCAGGATGAAGCGCTGGCGCCGGCGTCGGGGCTGAATGATTTGGTCTCCGGGCCAGACGTAGCGGTGTCGGCCGATAATCAGTCAAGTTCCGGGCTCGATCTGGACTTGGACTTGGACTTGGGCGGGGACGACTTTGCCCTGGACGAGGTGGGCGCCGGCCCGCAAGGCTCCCTGTCGGATTCAGCACACGATGCGAGTACGGCTACGATGGTCGAGGACGCTGCCAGCCTCGGGCTGGCCGACGAGCCGGCTCTTGAGTTCGATTTGCCCGAGATTGGCAAACCGAACGCCGATAAGCCGGCCGCGTTCGACATGAGCGCAACCGTCATACAGGCAGCCGAGGCGGAACCAGACGGCGACGATACCGTGATGGATCTTGAGAAGACCAGCTTCGACGCGAGTTTGCTCGATTTCGATTTTGATCTGGAAACGCCGTCGTCCGAGCCTGCAGTGTCGGTCGAGGCTGCTGGCCTTGATCTGACCAGTATCGATCTTGACCTGGAGCCGGCTGATGAGATCGAGTCGCCGAGCTCGGCACCGGAGGCCGTTGCTGCCAAGGCGGCCCCGGCAGCGGTCGAGCATGAAGGCGAGCTTGATCATGAAGTCGAGACCAAACTCGAGCTTGCGCGTGCCTACGACGAAATGGGTGACAAGGAAGGTGCTCTCGAGTTGCTCAATGAAGTGCTGGCCGAGGGATCTGCGACCCAGCAGGCTGCAGCACGTGCCTTGATCGAAAAGCTGGGGTGAGTTCTTCATCTGCCGCCGCCGTGGGGTACGGGCCCTGCGGCGGCGTTTTCATTTGAGCATGCATTCCGGTCTGATACTGCTTCTGTGGATGGCGGCTGTCGCCTCCGTGCAACTGGCAAAGGGGTATCTGCTGGCGGCGCTCGTGGGTGTCAGTTTGTGTCTCGTCCTGGCCCTGGCACGCACGCGGGGGATCAGACTGATCCGTCGGGTGAGGATACTGCTGCTTGCGATCACTGTCCTGTTTGCCTGGTTTACGCCGGGCGAGGCATTGTTTGCAGGTTTGCCCGTACTGAGTCCGACGCGCGAAGGCGTGATGCTTGCGCTGGAGCATGGTGGTCGGCTGATCGTGGTCGTGTGCTGTGTCGCACTATTGCTTGAGATGCTGCCGCCGGACAGGCTGGTCAGCGGGCTCCATGCCTTGTGCAGGCCTGGTGCACTGTTCGGATTGTCGGCACAACGTGTTGCCTTGCGACTGCTGCTGGTGCTGCGGTATGTCGATGACGCCCGCGGTGGCCGCCATGAATGGAAGCAGTGGCTACTGGCGCCGGACGATGTGGTTGATGCGGTTCATCTTGTGCGCGAGCGCCTGGGGCCGTTGGATGTGTTGATTCTGGCGAGCTTTCTGGTGGGGGTGGGGTGGTGGATGTGGTGAGGGTTGCACTTGGTGTCGAGTATGCAGGCGACGCGTTCGAAGGTTGGCAGAGTCAGCGTCACGGACGTACGGTGCAGGATGTGCTCGAGTCTGCGTTGGCACGCATTGCCGGTGCGCCGGTACGGCTTCAGGTCGCCGGGCGGACGGACACGGGTGTCCATGCGACGGCGCAGGTTGCGCACTTCGATACCCTTGCACAACGTCCCCTGACGGCATGGGTGCGCGGCGTCAATACCTATTTGCCGCCAACCGTGGTGGTGCGCTGGGCTTGTGTGGTCGACGAGCAGTTCCACGCTCGTTTTCTCGCTTATGAGCGTGCTTACCGTTACATCCTGTTCAATTCGCCCACGCGCCCGGCGGTGCTCGCGGGAAAGGTCGGCTGGTTCCATCCGGCACTGGACGAGTCGCGCATGGCCGACGCCGCAGCCCTGCTGGTGGGAAAACACGATTTTTCTGCATTCCGGGCGTCCTGCTGCCAGTCCAAGACCCCCGTACGGGTCATGTATGACGCCCAGGTGGCGCGTGTTGGCGACTATCTGGTGATGGACTTTCGGGCCAACGGTTTTCTTCATCACATGGTGCGCAACCTGGTAGGGGCGCTGGTTTATATCGGTAAGGGCTACTATCCGCCGGCGTGGCTGGGCGAGGTCATGGAAGGTCGGGATCGGGTGCACGCGGCGCCAACCTTCGAGGCTGCAGGCCTGTACCTTTGCGGGGTGTCGTATCCGCCACGCTGGTCGCTCCCCGGGGATGGGCGTATCATCGCTCAGCCCCAGATTCCCCTTCTCTGAATGTCACATACTCGTATCAAGATCTGTGGTCTGACCCGTCCGCAGGATGTTCGCGCTGCGGTGGAAGCCGGTGCCGATGCGATCGGCTTCGTGTTTTATCCGCCCAGCCCGCGTCATGTCACTTTTGAGCAGGCCGCCGAGCTGGCAGCGCTCCTGCCGCCTTTCGTCACTGCAGTCGGACTTTTCGTGAATCCCGAGGCGCAGTATGTTGACGAGGCGCTGCGCCGGGTGCCGTTGCAGCTGCTGCAGTTCCATGGGGATGAAGTCGAATCGGCGTGCGCACGTCACGGTCGTCCCTGGATCAGGGCGGCGAGGATGCGCCCCGGGGTCGATCTGCTAGAATTCGCTGCTTGTCACCCCGGCGCCAGAGGCATCCTTGTCGACGCCTTTGTCGATGGTTACGGCGGTGGTGGCAAGACTTTTGATTGGTCCCTGATTCCCTCGGGCCTGGATCGGCCATTGATTCTTTCGGGTGGTCTCGATCCTGAGAATGTGCGCGAGGCTGTCCGTATCGTCCGTCCGTGGGCGGTGGATGTGTCCAGCGGGGTCGAGTCGGCCAAGGGGATCAAGGATGCGGACAAGATTGCCGCGTTTATTGCCGGAGTTCGAGATGCAGATGGCTGACATGCAGTACCAGTTTCCTGATGAGCGTGGTCACTTCGGACCTTACGGGGGCATATTCGTCGCCGAAACCCTGATTCCCGCGCTCGACGAATTGCGCGTGGCCTACGCTGAATGTTTGGCCGATCCGGCCTTCATCAAAGAGTTCGAGTACGACCTGAAAAACTATGTCGGGCGTCCCAGTCCGATTTATCACGCCAGGCGTTGGTCTGAGCTGCTCGGTGGAGCGCAGATCTATCTCAAGCGTGAGGACCTGAATCACACGGGTGCGCACAAGATCAACAATTGCATTGGCCAGGCAATGGTGGCCCGGCGCATGGGCAAGCCACGGGTGATTGCCGAGACTGGCGCAGGGCAGCATGGCGTGGCGACCGCCACGGTAGCTGCACGCTACGGCATGGAGTGCGTGGTGTACATGGGGTCGGAAGACATCAAGCGTCAGGCCGCCAATGTGTATCGTATGAAGCTGCTCGGCGCGACCGTGGTGCCGGTGGAATCAGGCTCGAAAACGCTCAAGGACGCGCTGAACGAGGCGATGCGTGACTGGGTGACCAACATCGGCAACACCTTCTACATTATCGGCACGGTTGCCGGTCCGCATCCCTATCCGATGATGGTTCGCGACTTTCAGGCAGTGATCGGCAAGGAGTGCCTGGTGCAGATGCCCGAACTCATTGGGCGCCAGCCTGATTACGTGATCGCCTGCGTCGGTGGAGGCTCGAATGCGATGGGGATCTTCCATCCCTATATCGGGGTGGAGGGCGTGCATCTGATTGGGGTCGAGGCAGCCGGCGACGGTATCGAAACGGGCCGTCACGCAGCGCCGCTGACCGCCAACGCCAAGGCGGGGGTTCTGCATGGCAATCGGACCTATCTGATGCAGGACGAGGATGGGCAGATCATCGAGACCCATTCCATTTCGGCAGGTCTCGATTACCCCGGCGTCGGTCCGGAGCATGCATGGCTGAAGGACTCCCGGCGCGCCGAGTACGTTGCGGTGACCGACTCAGAGGCCTTGCAGGCTTTTCACGACCTGTGCCGGTTCGAGGGCATCATTCCTGCGCTCGAATCCTCCCATGCGCTGGCCTATGCATCGAAGCTTGCGCCCACCCTGCCCAAGGATCAGGTCCTGCTCGTGAATCTGTCCGGGCGTGGGGACAAGGACATGCACACCGTTGCCGAGCGTTCAGGCATCCAGTTCTAAGCTGCGGCAGGCCGCGCGGCGGCCTGCATTGCCGGATTACATCATGTCGAAAATCAATAATACATTTCAGCGCCTGCAGGCCGAAGGCCGCAAAGCGCTGATTCCTTTCATCACCGCGGGAGATCCCGATGGTGAGCTCACGCTTCAGCTGATGCACGCCCTGGTGGCGGGCGGGGCGGACATCATCGAACTCGGGGTTCCGTTTTCCGATCCGATGGCCGATGGTCCCACCATCCAGCGCGCCTCCGAGCGAGCGCTCGCGGCAGGGATGACCCTGCGCAAGGTGCTCGCGATCGTGCGGACCTTCAGGGTGGATAACCTCGATACGCCAGTCGTGTTGATGGGCTACGCCAACCCGATCGAGGCCATGGGACAGGACACCTTCGTGGCAGTGGCGCGCGAAGCCGGCGTGGACGGGGTGCTGGTGGTCGACTACCCGCCCGAGGAGTGCACCCGTTTCGCCGCCACGGCCAAGTCCGCTGGTCTCGATCCGATCTTCCTGCTTGCCCCCACTTCTTCCGAACAGCGCTTTCGCGATGTGGCGGCCGCTGGCAGCGGATACATCTATTACGTCTCGCTTAAAGGCGTGACGGGTTCTGGCGCCCTTGATTTCGACGAGGTCGCCCGGCGCATTCCGCAGATACGGGCGGCGGTGGGCATGCCGGTGGGGGTCGGATTCGGCATCCGCGACGCCGAGAGTGCAAAACGGATAGGCGCAGTGGCCGACGCAGTGGTGATCGGTAGCCGCATCATCGAAGAAATCGAGCATAGCCCGCGGGATCAGGCGGTGGCCAATGTCTCAGCCTTTGTCCGCGATATCCGCGCCGCACTGGATGAGTCCGCAGGAGCGAAACAATGAGTTGGCTGCAAAAACTGCTTCCGCCCAAGATCAAGCGTAACGACACGGCCGCGCGCAATAAATCGATTCCGGAAGGCTTGTGGAGCAAATGTACGGCATGCGAGGCGGTGCTGTATCGCTCCGATCTTGAAGGCAACATGAGCGTTTGCCCCAAGTGCGGACATCATCAGCGCCTGCGCGCACGTGCGCGCCTCGATATTCTGCTCGACCCCGAAGGGCGTTTTGAAATCGGAACCGAGGTGTTGCCGGTCGATCCATTGAAGTTCAAGGATTCGCGCAAGTACCCCGAACGCCTGTCAACCGCTGCGGCCGATACCGGTGAAGCCGATGCGATGGTGGTGATGCAGGGGGCGATCCTCACCGTACCGGTGGTGGTCGCTTGCTTCGAGTTCGAGTTTCTCGGCGGTTCCATGGGCTCGGTGGTCGGCGAGCGCTTTGTACGCGGTGCGAAAGCAGCACTGGAACAACGTATCCCGTTTATCTGCATTACCGCCACGGGTGGTGCGCGCATGCAGGAAGGTCTGTTTTCTCTGATGCAGATGGCCAAGACCACCGCGGCAATCACTCAGTTGGCACAGCGCAAGCTGCCCTTCATCACGATCCTGACCGACCCGACCATGGGTGGCGTTTCGGCCAGTTTTGCCTTCATGGGTGACGTGGTGATCGCCGAGCCAGGTGCGCTGATCGGCTTTGCCGGTCCGCGCGTGATCGAACAGACGGTGCGCGAGAAGCTACCTGAAGGCTTCCAGCGCTCCGAGTTCCTGCTCGAGAAGGGCGCGATCGACATGATCGTGGATCGCCGCGAGATGCGCGAGCGAGTGGCAGAGATTCTTGCGCTCCTGACCCGGCAGCCGGCCGTCCATGCCTGATCTTCAGAGGGCTGCCGGCACTTTGCCGGATACGCTGGACGGGTGGCTGGCGCTGCTCGAGAGCCGTCATGATCGGGTCATCCAGCTCGGTCTGGAGCGAGTGGCAGCGGTACGCACGGCGCTTGGTCCGGATCCCGACGCCGTCGTGATCACCGTGGGTGGCACCAATGGCAAGGGCTCCACCTGCGCGATGCTCGAATCCATCCTGCTGGCCGAGGGCTATCGCGTTGCCTGTTATACCTCGCCGCACCTGTTGTGCTACAACGAGCGGGTTCGGATCGATGGGCATAATGTCGACGATGCCGCGCTTATCGAGGCCTTCGCTGCGGTCGAGCGGGCGCGCGGCGACACGCCCCTGACTTACTTCGAGCACGGTACGCTGGCGGCATGGGAGATCTTTCGTGCCCGCAGCCTGGACGTGATCATTCTCGAAGTGGGGCTGGGAGGGCGCCTCGATGCGGTCAACATTATTGACCCCGATTGCGCCATCGTGACCGGCGTGGCCATGGATCATATGGACTACCTGGGTGACACCCGCGATGCAATCGGTTTCGAGAAGGCCGGCATATTTCGCGCCGGGCGTCCGGCCGTGTGCGGCGACCCGCATCCACCGGCGTCCTTGCTCGCTCACGCAGCGGCGATCGGTGCGCGTTTGTGGGTCAGTGGGCGCGATTTTGGTTTTGGCGGAGATCGACAGCAGTGGGGCTACTGGCGCTATGCGTCGCCCCCGGCCCAAGGTGCGCTGGTCAAACGCGGTGGCCTGGCCTATCCGTCGTTGAGGGGGGCAAACCAGTTGCTCAATGCCGCGGCGGTCATGACCGCCCTCGACACCCTGCGTGACCGTATCCCGGTTTCGATGCAGGCTGTTCGTGAGGGCTTGATGCTGGTCGACGTGCCCGGGCGTTTCCAGGTGCTGGCCGGTCGCCCGGTGGTGGTGCTGGACGTGGCCCACAATCCGCAAGCTGCCGGCGTGCTGGCTGAGAACCTTTCGGGAATGGGCTTTCATCCGGAAACCTGGGCTGTGCTGGGCATGCTCGCGGACAAGGACGTCGAAGGCGTGGTGACGCGCATGAGCGGGCGTGTGGATCATTGGTTGCTCGCAGATCTGCCAGGTGCCCGGGGGCTCTCGGCCGAGGCGCTGGCTGTGCGTTTGCGTGCTGCCGGCATTGAGGGTGATATCCGTTGTTCAGGATCGCCGGTCGATGCCTTTGATGCAGCGCGGAAAAGTGCAGGTGAGGGTGATAGAATCGTAATCTTTGGTTCATTCCTGACCGTGGCCGATGTGCTTGCAAAGATTCGCGCTGAGCGGCACTGACGAGGTTTTCCGGTGAGCGACGCAGAAAATCTCGAGATCAAGAAACGGGCTCGCCGCCGCCTGGTGGGCGCTGCCGCGCTTGCCTTGCTTGCCGCGATCGTGTTGCCGATGGCGATGGATCAGGAGCCCCAGGTGTCTTCCCAGGATATCCAGATTTCGATTCCGGATCGTGATGCGACCGCGAGCGAGGCCAGGCCGATTGCCGCTCGTGAGCGGCACCTGGTTGAACCCGATGTGGCGCCGGCGCCGCTCGAACAGGCACCGGTAGCCGGGTCTGCGCCGACACCTGCTCCCGCACCCGCACCCGCACCCGTGCCAGCACCTGCTGCTGCATCCCGGCCACCCCCGGCCGTGTCTGCCGATAACGCTGTCGCCGCGGTCAAGCCGGCTCCCGCCGCTCCGCGGGACGAGGAGGCGGAGCGGGTGAAGGCCTTGCTCGGTGGTGTACCGCCCGCCCAGGCACAACAGGCCGCAAGCGCTGCGGAATCGTTCGTGCTTCAGGTCGGTGCTTTTAGCGATGGCGCAAAAGCTGCTTCGCTCGCGGCCGAACTCAAGAAACAGGGATTTTCTGCCTACACTGAAAAAGCAGGAACGGTGACGCGCGTCAGAGTCGGTCCGGTGCCGGCACGCAGTGAGGCCGAGAAGCTTGCTGCACGGCTGCGTGCGCAGGGGCACAATGCGGTGCTGACGCCGCGCTGATTCTTTGCAATGACGGTTTTCGACTATGTTTTTCTTGCCGTGCTCGGCTTGTCGGCGGCAGTGGGGCTTTGGCGCGGGCTGGTGAGTGAGATCATGGCGCTGGTGGCGTGGCTGGCGGCGCTGTTTGCGGCCTGGCGCTACGCCGACGAAGCGGCAGGATTGCTCGGTGTGATTGCAGAGCCGGCCTGGCGTCAGATCGCCGGCTTTGCGTTGATTTTTGTGGCTGTGCTGTTGTTGGCCGCGTTCGTGCGTTTTCTGCTGCGCGAGTTGCTCAGGGCAGCCGGGTTGGGCGCGACGGATCGGTTTTTCGGGGCGCTGTTTGGCCTTGCGCGTGGCTTGGTAGTCAGTTTTGCAGTGGTATTGATCGGTGGCTTGGTGGGCGTTTCGCGTGAGCCCTGGTGGGCAAACGCGATGTTTTCACCTCCGCTGGAAACGGCAGTAATTGCTGCCAAACCGTGGTTGCCGGAAGCGGTGGCCGACAGAGTTCGTTTCAGATAGGCAGGGTTTCCATGTGCGGAATTCTTGGGGTCGTTGCGACTTCCCCGGTTAATCAGTTGCTCTACGATGGTCTGCAGGTGCTCCAGCACCGGGGCCAGGACGCGGCAGGTATTGCCACGGCTGAGGGCGGTCGTTTTCATATGCACAAGGGCTCGGGCCTGGTACGGGACGTGTTCCGCACCCGCAACATGCGCAACCTCGAGGGGAACTGGGGCATCGGACACGTTCGCTACCCCACCGCGGGTTCGGCTTACAACGCGGCCGAAGCGCAGCCTTTCTATGTGAATTCGCCGTTCGGACTGCTGCTCGCTCACAACGGCAACCTGACGAACTCGGAAGAGCTCAAGCGCGAGATGTTTCTCGCCGACTTGCGTCACATCAACACCAATTCCGATTCGGAAGTGCTGCTCAATGTGCTGGCGCATGAGCTACAGGCTGCAGCCAACGGCCTCAAGCTGGATGAAGATGCGGTGTTTCGCGCGGTGGCCGGGGTTCATCGTCGTTGCCGCGGTGCCTACGCGGCCGTGGTAATGATTGCCGGCTACGGGCTGCTGGCCTTCCGCGACCCCTACGGCATCCGCCCACTGGTGATCGGACGTAATGACGTGGCGGGTGGTACCGAGTGGCTGGTGGCATCCGAGTCGGTCGCGGTCGACGTGCTTGGTTTCAAGTTGCTGCGTGACGTCGCGCCGGGCGAGGCGGTACTGGTCGATTTCGAGGGCAATTTCCGCAGTCGCCAATGTGCCGAGAAAACGGTGCAGGCGCCGTGCATGTTCGAGTTCGTCTATCTCGCCCGGCCGGATTCCATCATTGATGGCGTGTCGGTATACGAGTCGCGGGTCAAGATGGGCGAGTACCTCGCCGAAAAGATGAAGCGCACGCTGCCGCACGTGAAGATCGACGTGGTGATCCCGATCCCCGATTCGAGCCGGCCTTCCGCCATGGAGATGGCGCATCGCCTGAACCTGCCGTACCGCGAAGGGTTCGTGAAGAACCGTTATATAGGCCGTACCTTCATCATGCCCGGCCAGGCGACGCGGCGGAAATCCGTGCGCCAGAAATTGAACACGATCCATCAGGAGTTCAAGGGCAAGAATGTGCTCCTGGTCGATGATTCCATTGTGCGTGGCACCACGAGCAAGGAAATCGTCAACATGGCGCGCGAGGCAGGGGCAGCCAAGGTGTATCTGGCCTCGGCAGCGCCGCCGGTGCGCTACGCCAATGTGTATGGCATTGATATGCCAACCCGTGCCGAGCTGATTGCCAGCGATCGTGACGATGACGAAATTTGCCGTCAGATCGGTGCCGACGGCCTGATCTACCAGGATCTCGACGATCTGAAAGCCTCGGTGCGGGCGTTGAACCCGGCGATTCGTTTCTTTGAGACTTCCTGTTTCGATGGCACCTATGTGACCGGCGACATCACCGCCGAATACCTCACCGGGGTAGAGAACCAGCGTGGCGAAGACAAGCCGTCCTCACGCGATGACAGCGAGGATGGGCAGCTCGACCTCAACCTGAGTCATCACGACCAATGAGCCTGGCGCCAGACATGAAGGATTTTGATCTAGACACACTCGCGGTGCGGGCTGGCACCGCACGTAGTCAGTTCAATGAGCACAGCGAGGCGATGTACCTGACCTCGAGTTTCGTGTTCGATAGCGCGGCCCAGGCTGCGGCGCGCTTCTCCGGCGAAGAGGAGGGTAACGTCTATGCCCGCTTCTCCAATCCGACGGTGACTGCGATGCAGACCCGGCTTGCCGCGCTCGAGGGTGCAGAGGCTTGCGTCGCGACGGCCTCCGGCATGTCGGCGATCCTGTCGCTGGCGATGGCGGTGATGCAGGCGGGCGACCACGTAGTGGCCTCGAACGGCTTGTTCGGCGCTACGCAGCAACTGTTTGGCACGATCCTCGCCAAATTCGGTATTGAAACCAGCTTTGTGCCGGCGACCGATCTTGAGGCCTATCGTGCGGCGGTACGGCCACGGACGAAACTTTTCTTCATCGAAACGCCGTCCAATCCACTGACCGAAGTGGTCGATATTGCCGCGGTGGCGGCGATTGCCCATGAGGCGGGTGCGATACTCGCCGTGGACAACTGCTTCTGCAGCCCGGCCTTGCAGCGCCCGCTCGATCTGGGGGCCGATGTCGTGGTGCATTCGGCAACCAAATATCTGGACGGGCAGGGCAGGGTGCTAGGCGGTGCAGTGGCCGGGGCGAAAGTCATTACCGACGAAGTGTTCAAGTTTCTGCG
>JAUSOD010000054.1 GCA_030656215.1 Azoarcus sp. | reverse complement strand
TCGGCTTGAAGAAGCTCTTTCCCGGCTTCGAACCGATGCAGACAAGTCTGGGCGAAGCCAACGGCGAGGTGGATCTGCGTGGCACCGGCAACTCCATCGCTGCGCTGCTCGGCAGTGCCGACGGCGAGATGCGGCTGATCGTCAACGACGGGACCATCAGCCGCGGCCTGATGGAGATCGCCGGGCTCAACGTCGGCAGCTACCTGGTCACCCAGCTCTTCGGCGACGACGAGGTGAGGATCAACTGCGCGGTGGCCGATTTTGGTGTCGAGGCGGGGCTGATGAGGCCGCGCGTGTTCCTGTTCGACACCGAGAGCGCCCGCGTCGACATCAGCGGCACGATGAGCCTCGCCGAGGAACGCCTGGACCTCGACGTGCGCACCCAATCGAAGGGCATGCGCATCTTTTCGCTGCGTTCGCCGCTTTACGTGCGCGGCACCTTCAAGGATCCCGACGCCGGCGTGCAGGCTGGGCCCTTGATTGCGCGCGGGGCAGGGATGGTGGCGCTGGGTGCGGTGTTGGCGCCGATTGCCGGACTGCTCGCACTGGTCAGTCCGAGCTCCGAAGGCCCCAATCCGTGTATCCCACTGCTGGAGGAGCTGCGAACCGAGAAGCGCTGAGCTGGCTCCATCCGCTCACGACATCCCGTGGCGTCGCATCCAGGCGTGAAACGGTTCCTTGCTGCCAGCGGCGCGCAGCCGGCCCACGTGCAGGACGAGGTTCTCGGTCATGGTGTGGGCGGCGATTGCGGCCATGACTTCGAGCCGGGCTTCGGTATCGAGCCCGTGTTCGGCGAGACGCTGATCGAGTTCGCAGAAATGGTTTGCCATCAGGCGACGTGCGTCTTGCTCGTCGAGGCTCAGTGCGCCGAAATCAAGCGGGTCTTCCGCGCCGATGTCGGCCAGCAAGGTTTCGATGGATTGCGGGGTCATGTTCAATCTCCCTGTCGCTCGCGATGACTTGGTCAGTTCGACACAAAAATACACCACGAGTGCTGCTCGTGCCCACCGGCCGCAAAGGATGAGTCGCCGGTACTGGCCGGCGATTGGTCTGTTCCGCTGCCGGCTGGTGTCTCTTGGGGATATCCACAGGCGCGCCACAAACGGTTTGTCCGTAAGATCGCGGGCACAAGAACGCCAGCCTGCGGCGACGCCAAGAATATTGTTCAGGAGACAATCCAATGCAGTTCCTGTTTGCCCCGGCGGTTCGCATCATGAACAGCCTGCGCTTTGCGCCGCGCTTCATCCTCATTGGTGCCGCCGGCGGCATACTTGTTGCCGGGCTGATGTTCCAGTTTCTGCACACGGTTGGCGAGCGGCTCGGGGCGACTGAGACCGAGCAGCGTGGCGTGGGCCATGTCGTGGCATTGCTCGAGATCAGCCAGTTGCTCAACGAGCACCTGCTTGCCGCATCCTTGTACTCGTTGGGTGAATCCGCTGCCGAAAAGGATGCCGCGACGCTGCGTCAGCGCATCGGCACCGCGCTCGTAGCGGCGCGCAAGGGCGCAAGCGACGCCGCGCTGGACGAGTCGTGGAGCGCGCTGGACAAGGAGTGGGATGTATTCACCGCCGTCATCGGTGCGTCCTCGACGCCGGAGATTCGCGAGCTCCATCAGCGTTTTGGCGACCGGGTTGCGGCACAGGCACGGTTGACGGCCGATCACGCGGGATTGCCGCTGGACCCGCAAGTCGACACCAACTACCTGTACGACACTCTGGTGAACCGCCTGCCACCGCTGTTCGATGCCGTGGCGCAGATTCGGCTCAAGGCCGCTGCCATCGCCAGCTTGCAGATGATCGATGGCGCGGACATTGGACAGCTCGAACGGCTTACCGCTGAGGCGCTGATCCAGGTGTCGCGTATCGGCGAAAACACCGAGAAGATCGGCAAGGCCGCGCCGGCGTTCAAGGCGGCGCTCGACCAAGCGCTCGCCGACATCAAGGCCGGTATCGACCAGACTCGCCGCCTGGTGGACAACAGCCTGGTGAACACCGCCGACATCACGCTTCCGGTGGCCGAGGTGTTGAACCGGACCGATGCGCCGCGGCTGGCTGCGGTCGGGCTCGAACAGGTCGTGTCCGGTGCGCTGAGTGCGCGGCTGCAGGCGCGTGCCGATGAGCTTGCGCATCAGCGCACGCTCAATCTGGCCCTGGTTGCGGTCGGCCTGCTGCTCGCGGGCTATCTGTCGATGGGCTCCTACCTGAGTTTGCAGCAAGGCACCGCCCGGCTGCTGGAAGGCGGCCGACGGTTGGCCGACGGCGAGCTGGGCTATCGCATCGATCTCGGTTCGGCCGACGAACTTGCCGATGTTGCCGACAGCTTCAACCGCATGGCGACCTCGTTCGGCGAGGTGATCAATACGCTGAAGACGAGTTCGGACGCTCTGAGCGACGCGGCCCACGCAATGAACGATGCCACCCGGCAAGTGGCCGGTGGTTCGGCCGAGCAGAACCGGCTGACCCAGGAAACCGCCGCATCGGCCAACGCCATGTCGGAGAGCATCGGGCAGGTGGCGGCCAATGCGGACGAGGTCGACCAGATCGCCCGTGATGGCCGCGAAAAAACGGACGAGGGCTACAAGGGGCTGACGCGCCTGCTGGAGGAGATTCGCATCGTGCGCGAGGCGGTTGGCCAGATCACCAGCACGGTGTCGGAGTTCGTCGGCACCACGCTCGAGATTCGCGGCATGACCGGCCAGGTGCGTTCGATTGCCGAGCAGACCAATCTGCTCGCGCTCAATGCGGCGATCGAGGCGGCACGGGCCGGCGAGCAGGGACGCGGCTTTGCGGTGGTGGCCGACGAGGTGCGCAAGCTGGCGGAAAAATCGGCCAGCTCGGCGAGCGAGATCGATCGACTGACCCAGGCAATCAATACCCGTTCCGAAGGGGTCGCCGGTGCGATCCAGCGCGGGCAGGAGTCGCTCTCGGCCAGCGAGGGCTTTCTGCAGCAGGTGTCGTCCCAGCTGTCGTCGGCCAGCGATTCGGTGGCGAAGACCTCGGACGGCGTCGATCTGATCACCGCCGCGATGCGCACCCAGGCCGAATCGGTGCGCCATATCCGCGACTTCGTTTCACGCATCGCCGATATGGCGGGGAACAACGACGCGGCCGTCGCGCGTGCTGCGGTGGAGGCTGAGCAGTTGCAACAGCTGTCGGACGAGCTGCGCACCCTGATCGCGCGCTTCAGGCTGTGAGTAGGCAGGTCCGTCGCCGTCGCGGTGGTTGAACCATACCGCATGATGGGTGAAGTCCGCCGTGATCGCGAGAGCGGGGCGGTTCTCGCCGTCGGCGCCATGTTGTGCCGCCCGCGGATAGGGTGGATCGGATACCGTGTTTCAGGGGTTAGCCCGCGCGCCCACCGCGCATTCGGGTACGGTGTCCCAGCGATCGTTGCAGTATTTCCAGCGTGCCTTTTCCCGGCACGAAATCCGTGCGAAGAAGCCCAACTGGCTGCATAGGCTCAAGTCCTGACGGAGTGCACCGAGCCAGCTCTCAGTCTGGCGCGAGGAGGCCGTGGCACGCGCAGCCGGTCGCGCCGAGGGGCGGGGGTTTGCTTGGGCGGTCGCGGCGACTCTGCCTCGGCCTACCGCCGCATCCTCACGAGCATCTTGGGGCCCTGCAGCGGCAACGGCTGAGGCGGGAGCCGTGTCGGTGAAGCTTGGGGGCGCCGCGGTGGACAGATCACCTTCCGCATCAATGTCGAGTACAGCATCGACGGGCGCGCTTGCAATTGCATCAGCGTCGTTCGGCGAAACGAATGGCGGGGGTGAATCCGGGGCCTGCATGCTCACGGCGGGAGGCGGCACGGATTGCGTTCCATCAGAAATCGACCAGTATGCCCAGAAGCTCATGCCACCACCGAGAAGCACCAGGCCAAGCATCGTGCCGACGAGCAGGTTGCGCTTTTCGATAGCCTTCTTGGCGGCCCCTTTCGGGGTCTCTTCTCGCGTAGCCAAGCGTGCTGTGGGCGGCGCACTTGATGTCGGTGCTGCGGGAGGCGGTGCTGCAGGAGCCGGCGTTGTAGGCGTCGGCGCTACCGAAATCATGAAGGGGGCCTCCGTCTCCGGCGCCGGATCGAACATTACGGTGGGCTCGACACTCCAGTCTTCTGCCCCCTGGCAGATCTCTTCGTGATCAGCGAGATCTTTCCTCGTCCAAGGCAAGTCCAGTTCGCCCAGGGTCTCGAGCGACGAATGCTGCGGCGACAAGGTGAACGGCGGCGGGGCATCGAATACCTTGAGGGCGGTGCCGCAGGCAGGACAGAACCTGGCCTCCCGCGTGCAGACCGAACCACAACCGGGGCAACTCCGACTACCAGAAAGGCTTACGGCGGGGGACGGCGAGTTGTTCAGGTGCTCGCCGCAGTACGAGCAGAATGCGCTGCCGTCGCGGTTTTCATGACCGCAAGTGGTGCATTGCATGGACAAGTCCTCCTGGAGTCCGCGAGGAGGGGTATCCCTGCGGAAGTCCGATTACATCGCTATTTGCCGTCTCTTGCATACGATGCCGCCATTCTAGACCAAGGCCGGTGCGTGCTCCGCGCAGCACCGCCTTCGCCAAGGAGAACCCCGGGGTTCCCTTTGGCGGGTCGAGCGGCCCGATGGAAACACCCTGGCGATCCACCTGGTCGGCGTTAACGTGCGCGAAACTGCTTCGCCGCAAACGCCCACACCATGCGTGATGCATCGGGTCCGCTCTCATCGCTGAACGGCAGTTTTGCCGCACCGCCGCTCCATGCGTGACCCAGTCGCCCAACCTCGACCATGGTGGCGACCGTTTTTGCCCGGTGCTTGAAGTCGGTGACCTTCATCGGGTAACGCTTGCCACGCTGCATGGTGCGACTCGCGCACGTGCGCGCGCCAGCGGCGTTCGCCCATACCTGCACGGCCGCATGACCATTGCTGGTTGCGACGACGTGGTCCATTCCGCCGTGGATCACCATCAACGGTGGCCATGAACTGGCCATCGTCACTGCAGTGGCCTTCAGCGGGCTTGATGCGCGGCGACCGTGCATCGCGCCGATCGCCGACAGGGTGGAATGCGCCGTGCCGGGCGGGATGCCGGAGTGCATCACCACGGCCTTGAAGCGTTCCGGGTGCAGGGTCACAAGCAGGACGGCCATGCTGGCACCAGCCGAGAGTCCGGCGACTGCAACGCGCGAGTGGTCCACCGGGTAAAGCAAGCACACCTGGTCGATGGCTTTCATGATCAGCGCCGCCTCGCCATACGCGCGGCCAGCCGTGGTGTCGAACCAGTTCCAGCATCCCTGAGGGTTCGCCATCCGGTCCTGCTCGGGGTAGAGCACCAGAAAACGCTCGCGTGCTGCGACCTGGTTCATGCGCGTGCTCAGCGCAAAGCTCTTCGCATCCTGCCCGCACCCGTGCAGCATCACCATCAACGGCAGGCGCTCGCCAAACCTCATTGCCGGCGGCCGGTAGAGACGAAAATGGCGAGCGCCCGCGGGGCCAATGGCGACCCCCCGAATCCAGTCGCCTGCACCGGGTGGCGGTTTGCTTTTTTCGATGGAGGGTTTGAGCGCCTTTTCCACCACTTTGCCTACCGCCTTGGTGCCGGCGCGCACCGAGCTGCGAGTAAGCGTTGAAATACTGCGCGAGAAGATTCGGGCCCACTTTGTGGTCTGTGTGCGCTTCACCATTCGCTGAACTCCGGGGGCTGACTGCTGTGCATTATCTTCTGGACCAGTGGGGTACCTACGCAAAAAAGCCCCGGCCAGCGGGGCTTCTCTGCCAGTCCTGCCGGGAGAATGCTCAGCCAGACTTCTTCGACGAGGCGATAACCGATTCGGTCAGCTTCTCGGTGTTCTCAGTAGCCGTCTTGACGTTGGCCTTGGTCATTTCGGTAGCCTGCTCGGTCAGCTTCTCGGTGTTCTCGGTGGCCTTCTTGATGTTGGCCTTGGTCATGTCGGTAGCCTGCTTCGCAACCTTGTTGAACATGTCGAATATCTGGTTCGAGCCGGTGACGCCCATGCCGATGGCCGACATCTGCTGGCTCATCACTTTGGTGACTTCTTCCTGCATTTCGGTCGTGATCTGCTGCACGTTGCGGAAATACTCGGCAGCCTTCTCGGTCATGTTGCCGGCGAGGGGATTGGGCAGATCCTTCAGACCCTTGGCGTCCTTGACCTGGCTGAGCGACTGGGTCGCCGAAATTCCATCTTCGAAGGCGGCGCGGGCAACGTTCAGGTTCAGGGCAACCAGGCGCTCAAAGCCGGAGAAGACGACTTCCGACAGGGTCATCATGGCTTCGGTGCTGTTCTTCAGTGCGTTGGTCTGCTCGGTGGTGGGCTTGATCATGGTGTCTTTCCTTGTTGGAGTTGCGGCCTGGAGGTGGCGGGTGCTCGATCGACGTCTGCATGATTGCACCACGTCGTCCGTTGGCCGAATGTTGCGTTGCAGCACGGTTGACCCAGTGTGGCTGAATGCGGCTGAGAGTCAAGCCATATCGCTGTGGTGGGGTGTCGGTTTTGTATCAGCATAAGTCGGCGAAAATTTGCGTAATCGAGGGGACCGGGTTATCGCGCTGTGTCATGCGTATGCGATTTCTGCTTGCAGAAATCGATGGAAAAGGGCGATGTCGGGTTACGCTTCGTCCATTGCAGCCTGACTTCCAGCTGCAACACATGGGCCAATCCCGAGCGAGTGATTTCACCCTATGCGTGACATTGATCGAACTGCTGTCCGGATTGCACATCTGCAGGCATTTACGCTACGGGCGCTCGTGCTTGCAGGGGTGTGGTGGGCACTGACCGAAGGCGGGGAGGGTCAGGGTTTCGGCGTGGTGCTCGCGCTGCTGGCGGCCGCGCTCAGCCTGCTTCATACGCCGCCGGCCGAGCGGGCGCCGCGCTTGCATCGGCTGCCGGCCTTCACCCTCTATTTCATGCTGCAATCGCTGCGTGCGGGCTGGGATGTGGCGTGCCGAACAGTGCATCCGAGCCTGCCACTGCAACCCCGGTTGCTGCGTTTGCCGTTGCGGCTGCCAGCAGGCGCGCCAAGCTGGTGGCTGATGATGGTCATCAGCCTGTTACCCGGAACGCTGAGCGTCCACCTCGACGGGACTGAGCTTGAATTGCACTGTCTCGATGGCACTGTCGATGTGCTCACTGATGTGCGCGAAGCCGAGGCACAGCTTGCGCAGCTATTCGGATACACCCTGATCGACTCCGCGGAGCAGCGTCGATGAATCTGGTGCTCGAGGGTCTTGCTCTGTTGCTGCTGGCCTCGCTGGTGCTTGGCCTGGTGCGGATATGGCGCGGCCCCGGTTTTGCGGACCGAATGCTGGCCGCGCAGTTGTTCGGTACCACCGGGGTGGCCTTGCTCGTGGTGTTGGCCGAGTTGCTGCACATGGCGGCGCTGCGTGATGTGGCACTGGTGCTGGCCTTGCTCGCGGTGCTGACGGTGCTCGCCTTTGTCGCCCGGGTGTGGTGTTCGGACCAGATTGATGAACGCGCGCCCGAGCGCGGCGTCCGACCCGGGTCGGAGGTGGACGATGGCCTTGATTGAAGTGCTTCAGACCGTGCTTCTGCTTGCCGGTGTCGGCTTCTTCCTGGTCGGCTCGGTTGGCCTGCTGCGCTTTCCGGACGTCTACACCCGGGTGCATGCGCTGACCAAGGCAGACAATCTCGGCCTGGGCCTGATCGTCTTCGGTCTACTGCCGAGCCTGGATTCTGTGGCGGCCGGGGTCAAGCTGTTGCTGATCTGGGTGCTTACCCTGGTCGCCAGTGCCTGCGCCGGCTATCTGGTCGCACGCGCGGCGCGACGGCGGGGCGTTGTGCCATGGCGGGCGGCTGATGGCAGCGGCGCAGGCGGAACCGATACACGCGGCACCAGGACTGACACATCGGGAGACGACTGATGACCTGGTTCGATCTGCTTCTTGGCCTGACCCTGTGCCTGACGGCCGTGCTGGCGCTGAGCTCTCGTGAGCTCTTTCGGGCGATCGTGATGTTCATCGTGTTCGGCCTGTTGATGGCGCTGGTCTGGGTGCGGCTGGAGGCGCCGGATATTGCGCTTGCCGAGGCCGCGATCGGCGCCGGCCTCACCGGCGTGCTGCTGCTCGACACCCTGGGTTACCTGCGCCGCCGCTTTGCTGTTGTCAGCGAGGAAAAAGGCGAGCGCCCATGAGCCGCAAACTGCTTGCTGCCCTGTTGAGTCTGACGGTGACGCTGGCGCTGTCTCTGGCCCTGATCGATCGCCCGCTACCGACCGAAGACCTGCCCGCGCGGGTGGGGCAGGCAATGCAAAGCAGCGGCGTGGCCCACCCGGTGACCGCGGTGTTGCTGAACTTTCGCAGCTACGACACCTTGCTCGAGGTCGGCGTGTTGCTGATTGCGGTGGTGGTTGCGCTTGCCTTGCGCGAGGCCCAGCCCGACGGACCCGACCGCATGGGCCTGGACAACCCCTTGCTGCGCGCGATCACCGCCTGGCTGATGCCGCTGATGCTGATGGTTTCAGGCTATTTGCTGTGGGCCGGCAGTACGCGTCCGGGCGGTGCATTCCAGGCGGGGGCGGTGCTGGCGGCCTGCGGGGTATTGCTGCGCCTGTGCGGAACCGGGCTCTCCTGGCTGGAGCAGCCGTGGCGACTGCGTGCCGGCCTGGCACTTGGCCCACTGGTATTCCTTGCGGCGGGTACGGCGACGATGCTCGCCGGGGCATCCTTCCTGGCTTACCCGGAGCCGCTCGCTGGGTCACTCATCCTGTTCATCGAGCTCAACCTGATGGTGTCGATTGCGTTGGCCTTGATCAGCCTGTTCCGGCTCGCTCCGCCGCAATCGGACAGTCCGCACTTTGCGGATCGGCGCAGGAGTCGGCGCGAATGAGCAGCGCGCTGTTCTATGCCTGGGTCGGCGTCGTACTGTGCGGTCTCGGGCTTTTCGGCTTCATCCTTCATCGCCATCTGATGCGCAGGCTGCTGGCCTTCAACATCATGGGCAGCGGCAGTTTCATGATCCTGGTCGGACTGGCCCAGGATGGGCGCGGCGCCGACCCGGTCCCGCAGGCACTGGTGCTGACCGGCATCGTGGTGGCGGTGGCGTCCACCGCGCTCGCGCTGGTGATCCTGCGACGCTGGTACCGGGTCAGCGGCGAGAGCAGGCTCCCGGAGGACGTATGAGCGTCGCGCTGCCGCTGCCCTGGCTGATCGTGGTGCCGCTCGGTGGCGCGATGGCGAGCTTTCTGGTCCCCGAGCGTTGGCGGGTGCGTCTTGGCCTGGCTGTGCTGCCAGTCATGTGGCTGGTGACGCTGGCCGTGCTCGGAGATCTTGCGGCCCATGGTGTGCAAGTTCATGCGCTGGGTGGCTGGAGCGCGCCGCTGGGCATCACGCTGCTTGCCGATGGGCTCGCGCTCGGCATGGTCGCGCTGACCACGCTGGTTTTCAGTCTGTGTGCGGTCCATGCCGCGAGTCATGCGGCCGAGAAGGGGCACAACGGTGAGATCGGGTTCTTGTGGCCCTTGCTGTGGTTTCTGGTCGCGGCGCTGAACAGCATCTGGTTGTCGGCAGACATTTTCAATCTGTATGTCGGCCTCGAGTTGCTCGGCCTGACCGCTGTCGGTCTGGTCGCGCTCACTGGCAGCGCTGAAGCGCTGGCCGCCGCGATGCGTTATCTGCTGGCGGCACTGCTCGGCTCCCTCTGCTACCTGCTCGGCGTCGCCCTGCTTTATGCGGCCGGCGGCAGTCTTGCGCTGGGCGATCTCGGTACGATCGCCGGGTCGGGGGCGACGGCACGCGTCGCGCTCGCGCTGATGACGCTGGGGCTGATCCTGAAGACCGCGCTCTTTCCCCTGCACGCGTGGTTGCCCCCGGCGCACGGCGGCGCCCTTGCACCGGTCAGTGCGCTACTGTCGGCGCTGGTGGTCAAGGCCTCCTTGTATATCCTGATCCGCTTATGGCTAGCGCTGGACCCCGATGTGGCGACGGCAGCGGCGGCCAATCTGCTTGGCGCGCTGGGGGCCGGGGCGGTGTTGTGGGGTGGCTGGATGGCCTGGCGCCAGACCAAATTGAAGTATCTGGTGGCCTATTCCACCGTGGCCCAGATCGGCTACCTGTTTCTGTTTTTCCCGCTGGTCACAGGCACCTCGACCATTGCCGGGGGGCTGGCCTGGGATGGCACGCTGCTGATGCTGATCTCGCACGCGCTCGCCAAGGCCGGGATGTTTCTGGCTGCAGGCAACCTGGTGCTGGCGATGGGCAGCCCCTTGATTGCCGACCTGAGCGGGATCAGCCGCTTTCGTCCCCTGTCGCTGTTCAGCTTCGGGCTGGCTGGCGTGAGCCTGATGGGGCTGCCGCCCAGTGGTGGTTTCACCGCCAAATGGCTGCTGCTGCAAAGCGCGCTCCATAGTGGTCAGTGGTGGTGGGTAGTGGTGCTGATCGTCGGTGGCCTGCTGAGCGCCGCTTACGTGTTCAAGGTGTTACGCCATTCATTTGTCGAGGGCCCGAAGCGCGATCACTTCAACTCGCCGCCGATGGCAATGGAGTTGGCAGCGCTTGCGCTCGCTGCCGCCGGTATGGGGGTGGGCCTTGCCGCACAGTCGCCCCTGACGTGGATGCGCATCGGCAGTCCGTTCGGGGTGGGGGGCTGATGGCCTTGAACACGTGGCTCCCGCTGATCGTGGTCGCGACCTCCTTGTTCGCTGCGCTGGGCATCTTCCTGCTCAGGGAGGAGCGGCACACGCTGCGCAGCGCGTTCAACCTGAGCGCCGCGGCGATCAAGCTCGGGCTGGTGATCTGGATGGCCATCGGCGTGCTCGACCAGGTGCGCTACGAAACACGCTATACCTTGATCGACGGGGTCAGCTTCATCCTGCGGGCTGATCCGCTCGGAATCATGTTTGCCGGCTTGTCATCGGTGCTGTGGCTGTTCACCACCATCTACGCGATCGGCTACCTCGAGAATGCGCCCAACCGCAGCCGCTTTTTCGGCTTCTTCAGCCTGTGCGTGGCGAGTACGGTCGGTATCGCGCTGGCCGGCAACCTGTTCACCTTCTTCCTGTTCTACGAACTGCTGACCTTGTCGACCTATCCGCTGGTCGTGCATCGGGGCACGGCAAAGTCCTTGCGCGCAGGAAAAATCTATCTTGCCTACACGCTGGGCGGCGGTGCGGTGCTGCTGCTGGGTGTGGCTGCGCTGCACACACTGGTGGGTGATGTGGAGTTCTCAGCGGGTGCCGGGCTGCGCGTGCTCGACCCGGCGCTGCACCCGATGCTGGTGGTGATCTTCGTGATGCTGATCATGGGCCTTGGGGTCAAGGCAGCGCTGTTGCCGCTGCATGGCTGGCTGCCGACCGCCATGGTTGCGCCGGCACCGGTCAGTGCCTTGCTCCATGCGGTGGCGGTGGTCAAGGCAGGTGCGTTCGGCATCGTGCGGGTGGTGTACGACGTGTTCGGCATCGAGTTCGCGTGGCAACTCGGACTACTCGCTCCGCTGGCCGTGCTGGCGTCCGCCACGATACTGTACGGCTCGCTGCGGGCGCTTGCCCAGACCGACCTCAAGCGCCGCCTCGCGTATTCGACCGTCAGCCAGGTGTCTTACATCGTGCTCGGCACCGCCTTGTTCGGGCCGGTCGGCACCGTCGGAGGCCTCGTCCATCTGCTCCATCAGGGGCTGATGAAGATCACGCTGTTCTTTTGCGCCGGAAATTACGCCGAAACGCTGGGCGTGCATCGCATCGACGAGCTCGACGGCGCCGGCCGACGCATGCCCGCCACCAGCGTCGCGTTCACGCTGGGTGCCTTCGGCATGATCGGGGTGCCGCCGCTCGCCGGCTTCGTCACCAAGTGGTATCTGGGCATCGGTGCACTGCAGGCCGGCATGGAATGGGTGGTGGCGGTGCTGGTGTTGAGCAGTGTGCTCAATGCCGCCTATTTTCTGCCCGTGCTGCACCGGATCTGGTTCCGTCCGCAACGGGCTCCCTGGCCCGACGAACACTTCCACGCCCATCGCGATACCCATCCGTGGCTGCTGCTGCCCACGCTGGCGACTGCGGCAATGAGCCTCGCGGCCGGCGTGCTTGCGGGCATGCCGTTCTCGCCCCTTTACTGGGCCGAAGTGGTCGTGCACCAGTCCTATCTGCCATGAGCACCATGATCGCTGCCTTCGGTCTGATCCTTGCGCCGGCGCTACCGCTGCTGATGGCGCTGCTGTGGTGCGTGCCGGGCCTTCGCGCCCGGGTCGCAGGGTGGACGCCATGGGCGGCGCTGCCGGCGCTGTTGCTTGCGCTGGGCGGCCAGTCGGGGGCTAGCGTGCAGCTCGACTGGATCATGTTCGGGACCGTGCTCGGCTTGAACGAACTCAATCGGGTCTTCCTCACCGTCACCGCGACCCTTTGGCTGGGGGCGGGCGTCTACGCCCGCGGGTATCTGGCCGGTGACGCGCGCGTCGAGCAGTTTTGCTTGTTGTGGCTGGCGACCATGGCGGGAAACATCGGCCTGATCCTTGCGCAGGATGTCGCGAGCTTCTATGCCAGTTTCGCGCTGATGACCTTCGCCGCCTACGGCCTGGTCATTCACGCCCGCAGTGCGCAGGCGCTGCGCGCCGGGCGCGTCTATCTGGCGATGGCAGTAGTCGGCGAGGCCCTGATCCTGACCGGGCTGATGCTGGCCGCGAGCGGGCTCGATGTCCCCTTGCTGCCGATGCTTGCAGCGCTGCCCGAAGCGATCGCAGAGTCTGCCCACCGCGACCTGATCATTACCTGTCTGTTCTTTGGCTTCGGGATCAAGGCCGGCTTGCCGCTGCTCCACATGTGGCTGCCGCTGGCCCATCCGGTGGCGCCGATTCCGGCCAGTGCGGTGCTCTCGGGGGCGATGATCAAAGCCGGTCTGCTGGGCTGGATCAGCACGCTGCCCTTCGGCCTGATCAGCCTGCCGCACTGGAGCCTGTTCATGATGGGTACGGGACTCCTTGCCGCCTTCGGCGCGGCCTTCATCGGCGTACATCAGCAGACCCCGAAAACCGTACTCGCCTATTCCAGCATCAGCCAGATGGGCCTGATCACGGTGGGTGTGGGCGCCGGTCTGCACGACCCCAAGGTGTGGCCGGTGCTGGGGCCCGCCATTGCGCTCTATGCGCTGCATCACGGCCTGGCCAAGGGCGCGCTGTTTCTCGGTGTGGGGATCGTCGGCCATCGGGGAGGGCGTTTGATCAGTCCGCTGTTGTGGCTGGCGCTTGCATTGCCCGGGCTATCGCTTGCGGGCCCGATGTTCAGCGGGATGGCCGCCAAGCTCAGCCTGAAGGCTGCCCTTGCGGCTGGTAGTTCGATACCGGCATGGTGGCAGCATCTGCCCTTGCTGCTGGGGCTGGCCGCCATCGGCACCACCAGTCTGATCGCCCGCTACCTGTGGTTGTTGCTTGAGGTGAAGCCCGGCCATCCAGCCACCCGGTCGGTGTGGCTGGGGTGGGGCATGGTCCTTGGTGCAAGTACTTTCGGGTTGGTGGCGCTGCCGTGGCTTCCGGTCGCAGCAGGCTGGCCGCCGGACCTGGACTATCTGCCCGATCTGGCGTGGCCGGTACTTGTCGGCGTGATCCTGGCATTGCTCGCGGTACGCCACCTGCGCGCGTGGCCGATTCCGGCCGGCGATGGCGTCGTGGCGCTCGAATGGGTGTTCGCGGCGCTGGTGCGCGGGTGGCGCGGTTTTCGTGTGGTGATGCGGCGCCATACACGAAAGTGGCGGTGGTCAAAGCCTGGCGCAAAGGCAACGCCGTCAATAATGTCGCTATACGGAAATCGGCTGGAGCAGACCTGGCGGCGGGACGCGGGTTTGATCTTCGCGGCGCTGCTGGTCGTGATGTTGCTTGCGACCGTGCTGGGCTGATCCCGAGCCAGCGCCAAGGTAAATACCGTTTCCAGGTGCCGCGCCAACCACGCCGGGTGTGCGCTCACGCACGCCTGCGCCAGGCTGCCGGTGTGGTGCCGAAGGTGCGTTTGAATGCGCGGTTGAAGGCGGCGTCGGATTCGTAGCCCACGTCGCTGGCGATCTGCGCAGTTGAGCCGGGGCTGTCGCGCAGCCTCAGCGCGGCCAGTTGCAGGCGCCAGTGGGTGAGGTATTGCATGGGCGGCACGCCGATCAGGCTGGTGAAGCGTTCGGCGAAGGCGGAGCGTGACAGCCCGACCTCGCGCGCCAGTTCTTCGGTTGTCCACGGATGTGCGGCGCGGGCGTGGAGCAGGCCGAGGGCGCGTCCCACCATGCGGTCGCCGAGGCCGGCGAGCCAGCCGGTCTGGCCTTCGGGCAGGGTGGCCAGGTAGCGCCGAACCACCTCCACGAACAGCAATTCGGCGAGCTTGCCGAGGACCGCCGCCGAGCCGATGCCGCCGTTGGCGAACTCCTCGGCTGCACGACGGAACGAGTGCTCGATCCACTCGCCGCCGGCGCCATCGCGCACGCCCAGTTTCAGCATCTGGGGGAGGGTGGCGACCAGCGGGTTGTGCGGAACGTCGCAACCGAGGTAACCACACACGATGCGCGTGGGCTCGCCGCCCCCGCCGTAGCGCAGCGAGGCGGGGCTGCGCTCGGTGGGCGCCTGCACCAGATCGTCGATGATGGTGGGTGGCAGTTCCGGTGCGCTCGCCAGCACATGTGCGTCGTTGCGTGGCAGGAGCACGATCTCGCCGGCACACACTTCCATTGCCGGCGCATCGGCCACCCTCACGAACAGCCGACCGTCGATGACGTAGTGATAGGCGATGAGGTGGGTGGGCATCTCACCCTGGGAGCGAAACTCCTCGGGCCCCACCTGAGACACCACGCTCCATGGTGCGGTGAACTCCGCATCCAGAAACACCCCTCCTGAGAGGCGTACGGCGGAAAACACGTCGGAGAGAGCGTCCATCTCGGCTCCTTATACCAAGCCCGGCGCCTCGGACAACTCTTCCGGCGTTGCGGGCATGTCGGGTCGAACCCCTTGGGATTACCTTAGCACTGCGCGCAGGTTTCGGCCTGATCTGACTGACCGGATGTCGAATGACGGACGGCGGCCGAACAACACCGCGCGACCGCAAACCATCCCAAAAGAGGAGACAGAAGATGACGATTCACGACGAGCTGGGCCTTGCGCTTTCGGGTGCCGACGCCGACAGCCTCGCCCATTACCGGCGCGCCCTGCGGCAGTTCCAGTGCTATATCGAAGATCCGGTGGCGAGCGTGGATGCGGCGATCGGCCTGCGTCCCGAGTTTGTCATGGGCCACGTGCTGAAGGCCTACCTGCACCTGTTGGGCACCGAACCCGAAGCCATTGCCGTGGCGCGTGACTGTCACGCGGCCGCGACGCAGCTGACGGCGAACGCTCGCGAGCGCGGCCACATCGAGGCCATCGGCCATGTCATAGAGGGCCGTTGGCATCGCGCAGGCAGGGTGCTCGAGGACGTGTCGATCGAGGATCCGCGCGACGTTCTCGCGCTGCAGGCCGGGCATCTGGTGGATTTCCTGGTGGGCAATTCGCGCATGCTGCGCGACCGTATCGCGCGCGCCCTGCCGGCTTGGTCGGGCTCCATGCCCGGTTACCATGCCGTGCTCGGGATGCATGCCTTCGGCCTCGAAGAAACCGCCGACTATGGGCGTGCCGAGGCGCAGGGCAGGGCGGCGGTCGAACTCGACCCGCGCGACGGCTGGGCGCAGCACGCGGTGGCCCACGTGATGGAGATGCAGTGCCGCCAGCGCGACGGCATCGCCTGGATGCGCGCCAACCCGGATGCCTGGTCGGCCGACAGCTTCTTCAAGGTGCACAACTGGTGGCATCTGGCGCTCTATCACCTCGAACTCGGCGAAATCGACGAGGTGCTGGCGCTGTTCGACGGCCCCATCCACGGCGAGCGCTCCACCATGGTGCTGGACATGATCGATGCGTCGGCCATGCTGTGGCGCCTGCACCTGCGCGGCATCGACGTCGGCTCGCGCTGGCAGACGGTGGCCGACGGCTGGTCGCCCATTGCCTGCGCGGGCAACTATGCCTTCAATGATGTACATGCGGTGATGGCCTTCGTCGGGGCACATCGGCCGGAGGCGATCGAGGCGGTGCTCGAGTCGCAGCAGGCGGCAATCCACGCTGCGGGTGACAACGCGGCCTTCACCCGCGATGTTGGCCGTCCGCTCACGCTGGCGATCAAGGCCTTCGGTGAGGCGCGTTACGATGAAACGGTGCGTCTGATCCGCGCGGTACGCGAGATCGCCCACCGCTTCGGTGGTAGCCACGCGCAGCGCGACCTGCTCGACCTGACCCTGATCGAGGCCGCGCTGCGTTCCGGGCAGCGGGCATTGGCCGCTGCCTTGACCGCCGAGCGTCTCACCGTGCGCACCCACAGCCCGCTGACCCGCCAACTCGTCGCCCGCGCGGAGCCGCTGCGCGCAGCGGCCTGAGCCATTGCTGCAGGGGGTTTGCCGTCGCCGGCCCGGGTGGCGGCAAACTTGGCGCGCGCGCTTGCAGTCAGTCGGACGGTACCAGTCTATGTGGGTGAGCGTGAGGGTACAAAGATGTGGGCTCAACGTGCATAGCCGTGCGTCGCCAGCACCGGAATCCAGCACTTGTCGATCACTTCCGCGAAGCCCTGCGAAGAGGGATGAAGTTCGTTGTCCCAGTCCTTCTTGTAATCGTCCGATTTCAGGCAGCCGGCGGATTTGATGCAATAGACCCGTTCGTTGTTGAGTGCCAGTCCTTCGTACATGGTCGATATGCGATCGATCAGGAGGCGGCAGATCTCGCGCCGAAGGGGCATCGCGTCTTCAACGTGGCGCGCCTTCATCGCCGGTGACAGCCACGGACCGGTGACCTTCAGGTCTGCCAGCTTGAAGCCGCGCCCGTCGGGAATCGGGTAATCGTAGGTATGCAGAAAGATATCCGGGCGATGCGAATCGGCATAGGCCAGGGTGATCTGTTGCAGTAAGGCGCCCATGGCTGCTCCGAGCTTGCCGATGAACGCCGACATTGCCTCTTCGTCGATGCAGTCGGCGGCAGAGGCTGTGCTGGCGCATGAGCGCTTGAGTGCGAGCTTGTAATCCACCGCGTCGTTGCCCGCGCCGCTGATCAGGATCGCCGAGTAGGTGGTGCGAAAGCCGGGCGAGAGATGTTTCTCCAGCTGCTTCGCGTAGCGCCCGAACACGTACTGCTCCAGCTTTGCCCCGTTGTAGCCCAGCATCTGGATAAACCGATAGGGGTCCTTGAGCCGCGGATGTCGTACCAGCGCCTCAAGCACGTTATTGCGTGGATACCAGAACCACGAATCGCCGATCGCGAGCATGGCCGGGAATTCACCCGGTGCCCAGCTGTCCGTGGGGAGATAGATGCGCGAACTGTTCATGACTGGCTCCTCGAAGTGCCCGCGTGCGGGGCTATGAAGGTTTTTGCCCCGCAGCGCCGGCGGACGCGTTGCGCAGGGGCCGCAGGGAGCAAGCCGCGGGCCCATGCTGCCGCAGTCGATTCGAATCGATGTGGTATCAGGGCAGCTTCGCCGTCACGCACTGGATGCTCGACAGCCCAGACGCCGTGCTCACTGTCTGACACGCCAGTGCGGTGCGGGAAGAAGGCTGATGGAACCAGGCTGTGCTGCTGTTGCCGCTGGACGAGACCCCGATCGGGACGTAGCTCGGCGACAAGTCCAGTTGCGATCTGGCCGAGGGTGCGAAGACCAGGGCGAGGGCGAGTCCGATGCAGGTTACGACGATCGAAAGGCGAACGGACGGCAGGTTCATGACGTACTCCTGAAGTTCCCGGGTCTCCGGGTGAGCATGGCGGCGCTTTGCGTCCAGTTTGAGCCGGATGGCATGTTCCGGCACCTGGAAGCTGCATATCAATTCAGGGTAGCCGATGGCCGGCGTAGCGCAAGCAGCAAGTGTCGGCCGATCTGGCTCGATCGTGGATGTGCCGCGCCCGCCACTTCGGTGAGACTATGTGTGTTATCCGACAGATCACGCGGTGAACGGATTTGACCTGAGCGGCTGTGCACGCGACGATGAACACTTGTGCACTGCGGTCGCGGGGATGCCGGAGAGTGGCAGGGCCACCAGCGCACGCTAGGACAGGTCGGACCATTGCGTGGCGAGTGCCGCGTGGAAGATCAACGAACAATAAGGATTGGGTCGCCAGACGGGGGTTGAGCAAGGGTTTAGCAGCTCGCTAGCCAAGCCGGGACGCGTCCATGCAAGCAGTCATGAATTCCAGGGATAATTCTTCGAAGCGGGTGCCCGACATTGATCTGACGGGGGCAAGTACGGTCGAGAACATGGTCACTTCCTTGCAGCAGCGCCTCGACCCCTTTGGTGTGACCACCTCGCTACTGAACGCGCAGGCCGCCTGGCTGATGCATCCACAGGAACTGTCGCGGGCGATCAGCGCGATGTCCAGCGACATCCTCGCCCTGCAGACCCACCTCACCAACCGAGCGCTTGGATTGCCGAGCGAGGATGTGGTCCGGCCGCATGCGGACGACGCCCGTTTTGCCGATCCGGTATGGAGCGAAACGCCCACCTGGGACATCCTCAAGGAAACCTATCTGGCGATCACGCACCGGATCGAGGACATGCTCTTCGAGACGCCGGGCCAGTCGGACAAGGAGCGCCGGCGCGCGGCATTCTGGGTCAGAACCTGGCTCAACGCGGTGGCCCCGACCAATTTCTTCCTGACCAATCCGGTGGCGATGCGCAAGTTTGTCGAAACGCACGGCCAGAGTCTGGTCAGCGGGTTCAAGTATTTCATGCGCGACGTGCAAGCCAAGAACATCCGCATGGTTGAGGAAGATGCGTTCAAGGTCGGCACCGATCTGGCGCTCACCCCGGGGCGCGTGGTGTTGCGCAACCGGATGCTCGAGCTGCTTCACTACACGCCGACGACGGCGCAGGTGCACGAGACCCCGATTGTCATCATCACGCCGTGGATCAACAAGTACTACATCCTGGATCTGACGCCGAAAAAGAGCCTGGTCAAGTTCCTGACCGACCAGGGTTACAGCGTGTTCATCACGAGCTGGAAGAATCCGACTCCGGAGATGGCCCACGTCAGCTTCGACGACTATCTGCGCGAGGGGGTTGATCAGGCGGTCGAGGTGGCGCGCAAAGTGTGCAAGGCGCCCCAGGTTCATCTGACCGGCTATTGCATCGGTGGCACGCTGGTGGCGACCTACATGGCATGGGCCAGCCGTCACTATGGCGAGAAGGACATGCCGGTCGCGCACTGGACCTTGTTTACCACGCTGATCGATTTTGCAAAGCCGGGCGATATCGATGTTTTCATCGACGAGGCGGCGATTCACGCCCTCGAGCAGAAAATGGCCAAGACCGGTTATCTCGATGGCAACGACATGGCCTCGAGTTTCCGCCTGCTGCGTTCGAACAGCCTGATCTGGCACTATTTCGAGAAGAGCTATCTGCTGGGCGAGCCGCTGCCGCCCTTCGACGTGCTGTTCTGGAACATGGACACCACCCGCATGCCGGCAGCGATGCACTCCTTCTACCTGAACGAGATGTATCTGCACAACAACCTGATCAAGCGCAACGTGCTGACCATCGCCGGCGAGCCGATCGATCTCGATGGCATCACCCAGCCGCTTTATGCAGTGAGCGCCGAAGACGACCATATCGTGCCGTGGCGTCAGGCCTACCGTATCCGCAAGTACATCAACGTCACGGCGCCCATGCGTTTCGTATTGTCGACCTCGGGGCACATCCTCGGCGTCGTCAATCCGGTGGTCAGCCCACCCAAGCGCAGCTTCAGGGTGGCGGACCCGGAACGTAACGAGCATTTCGAGCAGTGGTCCGCTCGGGCCGAAACGAACGCTGGTAGCTGGTGGGTCGACTGGCTGGCCTGGCTGTCGCCGCAGTGCGGGCCTATGGTGGACGCACCGAAGGTGGACGCCAAAGCCTATCCCGACCTCGGCCCGGCGCCGGGAACCTACGTGTTCGAGAAGTAAAGTGGAGTGGGGCTCGCCACGGTGCGAGCCCGTTCGCCGTAACTGACTGTCAGGCCGTCTCCATGTTCTACGTGCTGCGCAAGCCGGAAATTCTCGTCGTCACCCTGGCCGCCGCAGGCATTCTGGCCATCACCATGGGCGCACGCCAGTCACTTGGGCTGTTCGTGAGTCCGCTCAACACCTCCACCGGGCTAGGCATTGCCGCGATCAGTCTGGCGCTGGCGATCGGGCAATTCACCTGGGGGGCGATCCAGCCCATCGCCGGTGCCGCGGCCGACCGCTATGGCCCGCGCGCGGTGTTGATCGGCGGCGTGCTGCTGCTGGGCGTGGGCAGCGTGGTTACGCCGTTCATGGATTCCACCTTCGGCCTGATCGTGTCGCTTGGGTTGCTGTCGGCGATCGGCTCGGGTGCAGGCAGTTTCTCGGTGCTGATCGGCGCCGCGGCGCAGCGCCTGCCGCCGGAGGCACGCGGGGCGGCTTCGGGGGTGATCAACGCGGGCGGCTCTTTTGGCCAGTTCGTGTTTGCGCCGCTGCTGCAAAAGCTGATCCAGGTGTTTGGCTGGATGGGTGCGATGTGGTCGATGGCGGCGATGACGCTGCTCGCACTGCCGCTGATCGGCCGGCTGACCCGAGGCGGGCATGCGCCCGTCCATCACCACGAGGAAGAGACCGGAGCGTGGCGGGCGATACGCAATGCGCTCAAGGATCGAAGCTATCTGCTGCTGCATGCCGGCTTCTTCACCTGTGGCTTCCATATTGCGTTTCTGGTGACTCATCTGCCGGGCGAGGTCGACCTGTGCGGCCTGCCGCCTTCGGTGGCGAGTTGGTCGCTGGCGATCATCGGCCTGGCCAACATCTTTGGCAGCCTGTACGCGGGCTCGTGCGTGTCACGCTATCGCAGCAAGCATGTCTTGGCGGCGATGTATGGTTCGCGTGCGGTGCTGATCGCGGTGTACTTGATGGCGCCGAAAACCGAGCTGACCTTCTACCTGTTCGCGGCCGGACTGGGCTTTACCTGGCTGGCCACGGTGCCGCCCACGGCGGCTATCGTGGGCAAGCTGTTCGGAGTTCGCTACCTCGCCACGTTGTTCGGGCTCACGCTGTTTTCGCACCAGGTGGGCGGTTTTCTGGGTGCCTGGCTGGGCGGCCTGAGCCTGACTTACACCGGTGACTTCAGCTGGATGTGGTACGCCGACATCGCCCTGGCTGCAGCCGCCGCGCTCGTCAATCTGCCTATTCGTGAAGCGCCGGTCGTACGCGCCGTTGCCGTGGGCTGAATACGGCAGCTGAACGGGCGTTCATGGCGGTGAAGACGCGCGTGCGGAGCCCGGTAATGTGCGAGCGCGGCAGACCTGGTCTGGCTGCGAATCTGCGGGGCGGTTCCTTTGCTCGGTCACTGTTTTGCAGTGCTTCAGTTCGGCGGCGTGGCGTCGCATCGGCTCATGCACCGGCTGTGAGCCGCCTCGCAAGCGTCGGCGGTGGCGCGGCGCTGGCACGCATACAAGGTGTCGCCGCAATGGCGGGCACATGTATTCCATGCATCCTGACCGGAAGCGGGGGCCTGCAACGAAGGCGACAGATGGCGCGGGCAGGAGAGCAGATCGATGCGGCGCATCGGGCCGGGCAACAGGCGCCAGTCGGCGACGCCGGGCTCGAAGATGGGCTGCAGGGCAGCAAGCCCTTCGAGCGGGACGAGCCCCGAGCGTCGCAACATATCGCCGGCCCAGCAGTCGGCGCGGCGCGCGTCGTCACGGCTGCGCGGCGCGGTGGGTGACATGCCGAGGTTGAGCCGCGCGCATTCGTGGGCAAACAGAAACAGGTGACCGCGTTCGCCCAGCCCGGGTAGGGCCGCCGTGTTGTATCGAATGACTGCGCGGCCGTCTTCGACGCGGGTATTGACCGGGCCGGGCAGGCTTCGGTCCTCGACGGCGGCCACCGCGTTGCCGGCCGCGTCGACACAGCCGCCGTAGAATGTCTGGTTCTGAGCCTGGCTTGCGGCGCTCAGCGCAGCGCTACACCATAGCGCTGCGATCAGGATGGGTCTGCGCATGTCGTATCTTCCTTGCATGGTGGCCGGACAGGCTTCTGGCATCGAGGATACGCGGTCAACCCGCAAGATTGAAGCAGACCGGGCTTGCAGCTTGTCCGTGCCGGCCCATTTTTGGAGGGCTGTTGATGAATCTCAAAGAATTGCTCGGCATCGATTTGCCGATCATCCAGGCGCCGATGGCCGGTGCCCAGGGCAGCGCCTTGGCGATTGCGGTGTCAAACGCCGGCGGGCTGGGCTCACTGCCTTGCGCCATGTTGTCGCCCCAGGCCATGCGCGAAGAGCTCGCCGCCATTCGGGCGGGGACGCGCGGCGCCTTCAACGTCAATTTCTTCTGCCATGTCCAGCCTGCGGACGATGCAGCGCGCGAGGCCGCGTGGCGGGCGCGGCTGGCGCCGTACTACGCGGAATTCGGCGTCGATCCGGTGACCATCCCGGTCGCGCCGGCGCGGCTGCCGTTCAGCCAGGCGGCAGCGGACGTGCTGCGCGAATTCCGGCCTCCGGTGGTGAGTTTTCACTTCGGTCTGCCGGCCGACGATCTGCTCGCCCAGGTGCGTACGTGGGGGGCGAAGATACTGTGCTCGGCGACCACGCTGGACGAGGCGTGGGCGCTGCAGGCGCGCGGCGTGGATGCAGTGATCGCGCAGGGGCTCGAGGCGGGCGGGCATCGCGGCATGTTCCTGTCCGACGATCTGGATAACCAGGTCGGCACGCTGGCGCTGGTGCCGCAACTGGTGCGTGCGCTCGATGTACCCGTGATTGCCGCCGGCGGCATCGCCGATGCGCGCGGGGTGGCCGCGGCAAGGGAGCTCGGCGCCGCCGGGGTGCAGGTGGGTACCGCCTATCTGTTGTGCCCCGAGTCGACCATCAGCGCGCTGCATCGCGCCGCGCTCAAAGGCGAGGGCGCGCATCACACCACATTGACCAATCTGTTTACCGGCCGTCCCGCGCGCGGCCTCGTCAACCGCTTCATCCGCGAATGCGGCCCGATGAGTGCGGATGCGCCCGCCTTCCCGCTGGCGGCCGCAGCGGTCGCGCCGCTGCGTGCTGCGGCCGAGGCGCGCGGCAATGCGGACTTTTCGCCGCTGTGGGCGGGGCAGAACACCACCGGATGCGCCGAGATGCCCGCGGCGGAACTCACCCGGGCGCTTGCGGCCAGTCTGGCGGCTGTGGCGCCCGAAGCAATTGATCCCGGTCATTTTCATTGTGGGGGCCCCGCGTTGTAATCGGCCAACGGCAACACTGACCCCTCTGAGATCGACATGGCCCTGATTCCCCTCGAAGAACCCACCACCAAGCGGATTCCGCCCGGTACCTTTTCCCTGTGGGCGCTTGGCTTTCGGCCGTTCTACCTGCTCGCGGCGCTGGTTGCCGCCGTGGCGGTGCCGGTGTGGGTGCTGGTGTTCGTCGGTGTGGTTTCGACCCCGATTCCCGGCATCTGGTGGCATGCGCACGAGATGATCTTCGGCTTTGCCGCCGCAGTGATCGTCGGCTTTCTGCT
>JAUSOD010000039.1 GCA_030656215.1 Azoarcus sp. | reverse complement strand
CCCATCGCCGCCCTGCAGCCCGTCGCCCCCGCCGAACAGGCACAGCAGTTGCGCGCCGCCTGCCACGCGGTGCGCCTCACCGAGGTGCGCGCCTTTGATGGGGCCGCGCCGCTGACCGATCCGCTCGACGGCACCGAGATCACCGAGATCCGCTGGCATGCCGACGACGCGCTGCCCTTCCCGCTGTGCCTGTCGAGCGAGACCGACGAGGCCCATGGCAGCACCCTGATCACCAATGTGAGCATCGCCCTGGGCAACAATATCCTGGTCGATCATGGTCGCAGCATTGTCGACGAGGACCTTGGCAGCGTGCCCGAAGCGCGCCTGCACTTTGCCACCGCCGGCGGTGACCCCTGCCAGCGTGCTGCGCCCGAACCGCTGCCGCCGCGCTTCCGCCCGCTGTTGGCCGAGGGCCCGGTGACCCGGCAGGGCACCGTGCTGAAGACCACCATCGAACATGGCATCCGTCACAGCGAACGGCTGATCTTCGACCCGGACGCCCCGGCGCGCGCCGCGTTCCAGTGGCGCACCGCCAACGCGGTTCCGGCAATCACGCTGGAGAGCACTCTGGGCTCCAGCATCGAGCCCTGGACGGCGCGCCGAGACCTGCTGTTCAGCCGCGCCACCGACACCCACTTCGTACTCGACACCGAGGACGACGGCAGTGCCCGGCTGCGCTTCGGCGACGACACCCATGGCCGCCGGCCCGACACCGGCACCACCTTCGCCGCCAGCTACCGCATCGGCAATGGCCCGCAGGGCAACGTCGGCGCCGACACCATCACCCATGTCGTCACCACCGAAGGGCGCATCGAGGCCGTCACCAATCCGATGCCCGCCACCGGCGGGGTGAGCCCGGAGACCACCGCCGAAGTGCGCCGCCATGCGCCGCATGCGTTTCGCACCCAGGAGCGCGCGGTCACCCCGGCCGACTATGCGGAAGTCACCGAGCGCCTCGCCGGGGTCCAGCGCGCAGCGGCCAGCCTGCGCTGGACCGGCAGCTGGCACACGGTGTTCGTCACCGTAGACCGCGAGGGGGGCGAGCCGGTGGACGCGGCCTTCGCCACCACCGCGATCGAGCACCTGGACCGCTACCGCATGGCAGGCCACGACCTGCGTATCAAGGACCCGATCCATGTCTCGCTCGAAATCGACCTGCTGGTGTGTGTCGACGCCGGCTATTTCCGCAGCAATGTGCGCCGCGGCCTGCTCGAGGTGCTGGGCGCACGCACGCGTGCCGACGGCACCCGCGGCCTGTTCCATGCGGACAACTTCAGTTTCGGCCAGACCGTCTTCCTCAGCCCGCTGTACGCCGCCGCGCGTACCGTACCCGGCGTCGCTTCGGTGCAGGTCACCCGCTTCCACCGCCAGGGCCACGAAGACCCGAAACCGCTGGCGGACGGCTTCATGACCCTGGGCCGGCTGGAGATCGCGCGACTGGACAACGACCCGAATTTCCCCGAGCACGGCGTGCTGCGCCTTGAACTGCACGGAGGCAAATGATGAGCACCCCGCGTCTTCCACTGGATACCAGCTGCGATTGCTGCGCCGGCATCGAGGCCGACACCCCGCGCCGGATCGACAACCCGCCGGGGCTGCCCGCCATTTCCTATCGCATCGGCCGTCACGGCGATTTTCTCGACTCGATGCGCGCCCGCCTGTCCGGCGCCGACACCCCCGCGCTGGCCGCGCTGAGCACCCGCGAAGCGAGCGACTTCAGCCTCGCGATCACCGATGCCCTGGCCACCTCGCTCGACGTGCTCAGCTTCTACACCGAGCGCTTCGCCCAGGAGCACTACCTGCGCACCGCCACCGAACGCCTGTCGGTGCGCGAGATGGCGCGCCTGATCGGCTACCAGCTCGCGCCCGGCGTCGCCGCCGGCACCCACCTCGCCTTCACCCTGCAGGCCACCCCGGGCGCGCCGGCCGAGCCCATCGTGATCCCGGTCGGTACCCGGGTGCAGAGCGTGCCGGGTCAGGACGAGCAGGCACAGAGCTTCGAGACCGTCGCCCCGACCCCGGCGCGGGCCGACTGGAACGCGATCGCGGTGCAGCAGAGCGAAGTCCGCATCCCCGCGTTCGGCGACACCGCGCTGTGGCTCGACGGTATCGGCCATAACCTCGCGGTGGGTGATCTGCTGCTCATCGTCGGTGCCGAGCATGAAAGTGATCCGCAGAACGAACGCTGGGACGTGCGCGTGATCACTGACATCCACCTCGATACCGAACGAAGCCTCACCCGCGTGAGCTGGAAAATCGGCCTTGGCCACAGCAAGCCTTTCGTGCTGCCGGCGAGCGAGGGCGTCCGCCTCTTCACCTTCCGCAAACGCACCGCCGCCTTCGGCAGCAACGCGCCGGACTGGCGTGCGCTGTCGGACGACATGAAGGCCACCTATATCGGCCTGCTCAGTGCGGACAACCTGCAGCGCCCGGGCGACACCGAGGAGTGGCCCGACTTCACCGTGCTCGCGCCGGTGTATCCGGAGCGGCGTGAGGGCAGCGCCGCGTTCGACGAGATCCACATCGAGGCCACGATCGCGGAAGTCGCCGCCGCTGCCATGGCCGCCGCGCAAGGATCCGCCGCGCTCGCCATGCAGCAGGCCGCTCAGGCCGGTGCGGGCGTCGTTGCCGCAGGCGGTCAGCTTGCGCAGAATGCGCTGGGTTTCGCGCAGCAGAGCGCCGCAGGAATGGGCGAGGTGGTCGGCTTCGCCATCGACGATGTCGCGCAGCGTGCGCGGACGCTGATCCACACTCAGGGTCAGGCGGTACAGGCGCTACAGATGTCGGTGGAGTCGCTGGTCAGCCATTCCACCTTCGATCATGCGCGCCAGATCATTGGCGACCGTATCGCCGGCCTCCCACAACGCATTCAGGCATTTGCCGCAAACGGCCTGACCGATCCGGTGATCATTGCCAAAGCCGTGCTGGACGAACTGAAGACGGCGCTTGCCAGTTCGGTGCCGACCACCGTCCTGCCCGATCTCCAGCCGGTGTGGGACGAAGCCGTCGCTGCGGTGATGACGGCGGTGAATGGCGTAAGGCAAGAACTGGAGCCGACTGACAATGCCCCGCCACCCAACTGGTTTGCCGCTGCCGGCGAAGCGATCGACGGGGCTGGTGCCGCACTGAACCGCGTGTCTGCCGCGCTGGACGATATCCAACCCCAGTTGAGCACCGACGGGCAGACCGCGGCGACCATCGTGCGCGAGGTGGTTGAAAATCTCAGGAATGCAATCGGCGATCAGCTTAGTCCCGACCACTTCACCGAACTGCTCGACCTGAGTGGTGCAGTGGGCAGCGTGCAGGACTGGACCTCCTCGCTGTTCGACGCCGGCGGTGCGGTGGGGCAATCGCTGCTGGCCTTGCAAAAAACCATTATCGAAGCGGCCGGGGCCGAGTTTGCCAAACTCGGCATGGACGTCGCCCGCATTGCGCAGCAGGCGAAAACGAGCATCGCCGACACCGCCGGACTGCTTAACCCGGCGCAGGCGCTGGCCGCGTTGCAAGAAGCCGGCAGCAACATCGCCACCCATGCCCGCCAGGCCGGCCTCACCGCGCTGGGCGCCAGCGCGGCGGCGGACGTCTCCGCGCTGGTCACCAGCGCGATCACCATCGCCCGCGCACTGCCGCCGCAGTTTGCCCCCGATACCCCGGAAAAGATCGCGGAAGTCGCCCGCCATTTTGCCGCATACGGCGTCGCACGCGCGGGTGGAAGTCCGGTGAGCGAGCCGGCCGCCGGCAGCCTCCTTGCACAGGTGGCTGCGCTCATGCCGCCGAGCCTGCTCGGTCCGATGCAGGCCGCGGAGCAGCTGCTGCCGCTCATCGGCGAGGCCGAGGACTGGATGGATGCGCCGCGCAACGGGGCGCAGGCGGCCTATCAGCACATCGTTGCCGACGTTGATCATGCGCTCCTCGGTCAGTTCATCGTCGTCAGTTCGGGCCGCCGCAAGCCGTTGGTACGCGAGCCCGATACGATCGATATCAGCCCGGTCAACGAAGCGGTGGTGGCCGATGGCTGGGCGCTGTTGTCGGTACCCAATTCGATCGAGCTCTATCGCATCACCGAGGCCACCACCGCCAGCCGTGCCGAGTATCTGTTGTCGGGACAGACCACCCGCCTCCACCTGAAGGGCGAACTGCCGGGCGGGCGCCTGCCTGCGGAGTTCGAGCACGCCGTGCGCAGCCTGAGCGTGCATGTCGAGAGCGAGGAACTCCCGCTGGCGCAGATCCCGCTCGAGATGCCGGTATACGGCGATCAGATCGCACTCGACGAGCAGGTGGAAGCGCTGGTGCCGGGCCAGGCGCTCGCCCTGAGCGGCAAACGCCAACGCATCGTGCTGGCGCGGGGGGCGAAGGACCTGCCATGGATCGGCGATGACGGCACCACCCGCCTGCTGGCCGAAGGCGACAGCCTGCTACTGATCGACGCCCCGGTGCGCATGATCGGTGCCACCCTGCACTACCTCGATCCGCAGGCCTTCGGTGCGGCCATCGGCAAGTTCGCCATGCGCTTGCGCTTGAGGCTGCAGGATCGTGACGGCCAGATCGGCGTGGTAGACGTGCGTGGCTCGGAGATCCGCCTCGAAGCGCTGCACAAGGACGATCCGGCCGTGGCCGAGATCATCTTCCTGTCCACTGCCGACAACGCCATTACCCGCGACCGCGATCGCACCCGGCTCAAACTCGCCGCCACCACCCGCCATTGCTACGATCGCCGCTCGGCCCTCATCAACGCCAACGTCGCGCCCGCCACCCACGGCGAAACCGTGGAGGCGATCCTCGGCAGCGGTGACGGCAGCGTGCCCAACCAGCGCTTTGCACTGGGTCAGACCCCACTCACCTTTGTCAGCGCCAACACCCCGAGCGGGCGCGCGTCCACGCTCGAACTGCGGGTCAACGACGTGCTGTGGACCGAGATCCCCACCTTGCACGCGGCGCGGCCCGACACCCGCGTCTACGCCACCACGCAGAACGACGAGGCAATCACCACCGTGCATTTCGGCGATGGTCTCGAGGGCGCGCGCCTGCCCAGCGGCGAGAGCAACCTGCGGGTGCGCTACCGCAAGGGGATCGGCGCCGCCGGCAATCTGGCCGCGGGCAAGCTCACCACCTTGCTCAGCCGTCCGCTGGGGGTCACCGCGGCGATCAACCCGGAGCCGGCGACCGGGGGCGAAGACGCCGAAACCCTGGCACGCGCGCGCGACAACGCACCGCTCACCGTACTGACGCTGGAGCGTGCGGTGTCGATCGACGACTACGCCAACTTCGCCCGCGCCTTCGCCGGCATCGACAAGGCCCATGCGCTGTGGATTCCCGCCGGGCCGGCGCGGGGCGTGTTCCTGACCATCGCCGGAGTCGATGGCGCCGAGGTGCCGGAGAGTAGCGATCCCTACCAGAACCTGCGCGACGCGCTCACTACCTATGGCGATCCGCTGGTGCCGCTGCGCATGGTCAATTACACCGATGCGCGTTTCCGCTGTCGGCTGTCGATCAAGGTGTTGAGCGATTTCGAGACCGATCCGGTGCTGGACGCAATCGAGGCCACGCTGCGCGAGCACTTTGGCTTCGCCCGCCGCAGCTTCGGCCAGACCGTGTCAGTAGACGAAGTGGCCGCCGTGGCCCAGGGGGTACGCGGTGTCGAGGCGGTGCACGTGACCCGGCTGCATCGGGTCGGGAGCCCGCCCGCACTGGTGCCGCGCCTGTTTGCCAGCGTGCCGGTGGCCTCGCTCACCGCGCTGCCGCAGGCCGCCGAACTGATTACCGTGGCTGACGCCCCGATCGAACTGGAGGTGCTGCCGTGAGCTTCGACGCCCAAGCCCTGTTCGAACTGTTGCCGGCCGTCCATCGCATCCGCGATGCCGAACTGGCGCGCGCCGGCGGCCTGCAACGCGGCCCG
>JAUSOD010000035.1 GCA_030656215.1 Azoarcus sp. | reverse complement strand
GTTCCATGCGCGCCCGGTCCCCACGCGCAATCGGCTTCGGAAAGGCGCCTTTGGGTACGAGGTTGTCCAGAAAATAATAGCGATAGTCGACATGCGGATAGCCGAGCCACCGGAACAACATGCTGGGCATGCCGCAATAGGCTTCGACACAATGGCCGAGGAAGTCGTCCACGGCCTTGTAGCGTCCACGCTCCAATGCCCGCTGCCATCCACGCTCGACGGTTTCCTCGGGCGGAGTGACGAGGAAATACATGTGGATGGTGGACACGTAGCGGGTGTAGGTGCCCTGGAGAACACGTCCGATCTCCTGGCTGGAAAAACTGTCGAAACGAAAGCGGTCGACGAGCAGGTGGGAAATGGCTTGCGCCTTGTTCGCCTTGTCGCGGATGTAGCGGTCGAGCTTGGCGTCGATCACCATCAACTCGCGGCTGGTCAGATGCCCCGCATACTTGATGGCGTCAGCGAGCGACTCGTAGTCGAGCAGCAGGCGGCGCCAGACATCGGGGCTGATGGTGGCGTAGCCGTCGGGCTCGATTCCGCTGTCGAGCATGAGGCGCTTGACCATCGGACGGATCGAGCTCTTGCCGGCGGCCGATGCCCCCTTCAGGCTGATGAGGACGGGCGCCGCGCGATTGGACACGTGGACGTAGCCCTCGTGCGCGATTGCAGCATCGATCAGCGGCCCGATCGCACCGCCGATCATGCGGCTTCCGAAGGTGTTACACACGTGGCGGGTGACGAGGTCCGCGAGCAGGCCGTGATCCGGGCCGAGCTGGCCACGGGTGGCAAGGATGGCACCCAGAATCCGATAGAGGCTCCTGAACACGGCACGCTCGAACGGATCGAACTCGGACAAGCCGTCGCTCCTGCACGCGGCGACCATGCGATGTTCGCGCTCGGCGAGCGAATCTGCGGACGCAGGCTGCGGCTTCGGCCGCCTGAACAGATTGAAGACCGACGCGCGCGGAGCTGCCGTGTCGGACACGGCGCCAAGACGGGCATCGAGGATGGCGCGCACGCGTTCGGCGGTGCGCTGGCGCAGATCCTCATGCATGCTCACAAGCATGGGCATCTGCGGGGCAACGTACGCGGCGAGGATCGTTTCCGCAATGCGGCGGAAATTCAGCCCGAACACCTCCTCGGTCGAACCTTCGGACACCACGATGTCCGCGGTTACCCGCACGATGATTTCATGAAGCACCAGGCGCGCCGGCCGGAACATCACCAGCTCTTCGTGCGACAGCCCGGTCATGTTCGCGAAGTCGTCGACCAGCTCGGGTCCAGGAAAAGTGTGCTCCGGCCGACGGATGGTCTCCAAGTGTTGAAACTCGCGCGGAACCCTGCTCGACACCCCCGGGTTCCAGGCGTCGAGAGCGCCGGCCGCAGTTCCACGGCCAGCCTGGCTTAAAGGTCCCGACTTCACTCCAGCTGTGAGTTCCGGCTTCACCGATGGATCTCCCTTTCACCTCATTTGCTCAGGCCGGATTTCGCTCCGCGAAGGGAAACCCGGATCGCGACTGCGATGAACGACATGGTCATGGCGAGCCCCCATTGCGATCGACTTCGCAAGCAAACCTGCTCCGGACCTTCAGCAATGGCTCGCCCGGGGCCAATCACATAATAGGTCAGAACCCTGCGCCGGGCTGCGCCCGCCCTTGACCCCAACGGTCCGGCACCCCGGAGCCCGCATTACCCACTCAAAATTCAAAAGAGGCAAAAACATTCATCTTTCAAAGCGCTGACGGACCAGCACCCTCCGCTGCTCCGAAGCACTCCTGGACCACCACTTCAATACGGTTAAGCACCACTTCTGGCAGGTAGAAATACTGTTTTCGCCGGTTGGCAGACAGCCGGCCCTGATTCGACTGAGCCATCCGGATAAGCGCGGACAGATGGTCCCTGGGCAGGTCAAACTCGGCATCCAGGCGCTCAAATGCCTGGTCATACCCGCTCAGCCAAGCGAGTTCCCGCGGAATCTCCTCTTCGACCGCTAGCCGTATCATGCGATGCAGGAAAGCCACTTCTCGACTCGCGTCGATGAAGCGGTACGGGCGACTACCCGGGGACGACGTGATGTGCGGTGTCACCTCGCCGCGGATGTACTCCCAGAGCTGGGTCACCGGTCCCGAAAAGCCCGCCAGGACCTTGAGGTACTCAGGGATGTGTTTCAGGATGACCGCCGAAACCGGCACCACCGTTCCCCCGGGTAGCGTGCCCGAATGGGTCAGCACGTGATGAATGAGGAATCGGTGCAGGCGACCGTTCCCGTCCAGGAAGGGATGCAGATAGACGAAACCAAACGCAGCGCAGGCCGCCTTGACCAGGGCATCCGAACACAGCCTGCCATTGTCATTGATGAACGTCTCCCACCCCGCCATCACCCGACGAAGGTCCTCGGTCGGGGCCGTAAAGAACGTGATGCGCCCGGTGGCATCCTCCAGCCAGTTCTGCCGCGTCCGATACGAGGCCTCTTGACTGAATACGTCCCGAACGACTGTATTCTGCAAGCTGACCAACCAGTCTTCCGTCAGCTTCGAGGTCTCGCTGGCGCGCCGCAACAGCCGGACGAAACGTTCCTGTTTGTCCGAACTCGGCTTTTCCCGCTCGATCTCGAAGCTGCTCCGGGTCTCCGACAGGTACAGATAGCTTAAGGCCCGCTCATAGAGCGACGGGTCGGTCACCTCCCCCAGCATCCGCTGGGCTTCCGCCATCAGCTCAGCAAGGCTGGGGGCCTCTGGTATTGCCGAACGGAGCACTACAGGACAAAAGTCGGGCGTACCCAGAGCGTTGTTCCGCACCCGGTACTTGCGATTGTTGGTCGACGCGCCGGCCGTCACGTAGGTCTTCGGGGGAAACAGGTCGACATACCCCCCGGTGGGCATCACCTTTATCGGCAACTCCTGCCCCACCAGCCACTCCCATAGGAAGCACGCCCGCCGAATATGCACCCCATTTGGTGCCACCTCCAACCGCGCACTCAGATCCGTCGGCGCCAAGTGCTCGAACACGGCATCCACGATCTCCAGGTTCACACCCTCGTGGCGCAAAGCGAACTCAAGGTGCCCGACCAAGGTGTCCTCGATGGCCACGCCGCGCGGAAACAGGACGCGATGCGGCGTATCCACACGGCGGTTCACCGAGGTGCTGATTTCAGCGGGCGTCGCCAGGGGGCGTACTCTTAAAGAGAGTTCCTTGATGAGCCAAGCGTAGCCAATGGGCGACATGATTCCTCGAAATTCGTCAATGAAACTCGAAATATATTAACAAATAAGTGATCTAACGCTAATTCATTCGAAAAATGCATATGCATCCATCGCTTGATACCGGGGCCCCCACAAGATTCTGGCCATCACTAAGCTCAAGGCGGTTACATGACTTGGGGGCAGTGTTATCAAATACCGGATGATCCCGCGCCCGAACGCCACAATCAGGCGGCTCTGGGTCGCTATGCATAGGTCTACATAGCGACCCAAAGCGGCCATCTGGACTTCTCTGAAGCCGCCGCTCAGGCAGACTGGGCTGTCGCAAATTTCGCTTCCACGAAGCCGCCGTTCGTGATCTATCACAACCGGCCAGGAGCGGTCATCGACAATTGCCGGGGAGTGAATTTCCGAACGGCAGGTTTCGTAGCGTCAAGCGGCCTTTCCCAAGCTACTGTCCCAACACCCGATCCGAACTGCCCTGTCTGCTATCACCGCTTGCTCCTCACAGGAAGAACTCTTGAGGTGCTGGGGGGTACAGCAACCTCGGTTCAGGCATCCTGAGGTTTGGTCGCTGTTCCCTGCCTGACTCCGGCCGGCTTCGAAACGAGCAGCACCCCTAGCGCCGTTAGCGCAATGCCACCAAGTGCTGAAGTTTCTATGGTCTGTCCGAACAGCACAAAGGCTGTGACCGCTGCTGATACCGGGATGAGATAAAAGATACTTGCAACGCGGCTGATTTCTCCGCGGCGGATCATCACGTAGAGCAGGCTTACCGCGCCGACCGAAACCGGTACTGTCATCCAGATTAGGGCGAAGAGAAAGTCGTGGGTCCAGTTGATCTCGCCCGCTTCAAACAGCCAAGCGCCGGTAAACATAGCCTTCGCGCACACCGCGCACTGGATGGCGCCGCCGGAGAAGACATTCATGTTGGCAGCCTTGGCCTTCTGATAGAGATTGCCGGATGACAGTCCTAAGAGTCCAATGACCGAGAGCAGGGCCGCTCCAAAGAACGCGGGATCAACCAGAAGCCGCTCGCTCAAAACGAAGTAGACACCAACCAGACCGAGAAGAAGGCCACCCCATTGCCGCAATGAAACCCGCTCGCCGAGCAGCCTACCAGCGGCCAGAGCGACGATGATTGGGTGCAAGGCGATGATCAGTGCCGACATGGCCGGCGGCACACCAAGCGCGATGCTGTAGAACACACCCGCCGAGAACACGCCGATAGTCAGCAGGCCGGCCCCGGCGAGGTGTGCGGTTTCGCCCAAGGTCTTCGGCCACGGAGAGCGCAGCGTCAGCGCAATGGCCGCGAGGATCATCGCGGCCGCTCCGAAGCGCAGACCAAGGAACATGAACGGCTCGGCATAGATCAGCCCCACCTTGGCACCGACAAAACCGGAACCGTACAGCGTGATGAACAGCAGCGGCAGGCCCAGGCTTTTCATGGAAGTCTCCCTAGAGTGCGCTGGCGGTCATGCGACGGGCTGACTGTGTCTTGCCGGCGTAGCCCCAGTCGCTGGCCGGCAGCTCGTGGATGACGACATATGTGGCTTCTGGAACGGTCGCGAGAGCCGCCGCCAGCATTGCGTGCATCGCTGCGATCATTCGTGCCTTCTCTTCGGCGCTATTGGTGCCGGCAGTGATCGCGATTTCGCAGTGTGTGGGTGTGGCCGCTTCGGATTGTGGCTCGCCGCTAATGCACCACGCTCCGGTATGGACCACCTCGACCAGCACGGCCGTGACCTCACGGCGCTTGCCGAGCAGGTCGACAATGAGATCGGTGGCCTGCCGACCGATATGCTGCCTGACAGCACTGCTCACAGGCTTGCCGAGGGTGATGTGGATGAAAGGCATGGCAGCACTCCAAGTGGGTTGATGTGGAGCTACTTTAAGGGCTAGTATCAAATAACGAAAATTAATAAATAGTGAATCAAGATACGGATATGAAATGATAAAAAAACGTCATCTGGACATCGAAGCGCTACGAGCCTTGGTTGCCATTGCCGATACCCTGAGTTTCTCAACGGCGGCGCTGCAGTTGGGGCGGACGCAATCGGCAGTGAGCCTGCAGATCAAGCGTCTGGAAGACACGCTCGGGCAGAAACTGTTGCGCCGCGTGCAGGGTCGGGTGGATGGGGCGACGGCCGAGGGGCTGGTGCTGATCAGCTATGGCCGCGAGATTCTGCGACTTAACGACGAGGCCTATGCCAGCGTGGCAGAGGACACTGCAGTAGGTTCGCTGCGCATTGGTTTGCCGGAGGAATTGATGGAGAGTGTATTCCCGGCAGCCATGGCGCGCTTTCAGGGGTTCTACCCGCGCGTTCGCCTCTCCGTGCGGGCAGATGCTTCAGCGCATCTGCGAACCTTGCTGGAGAGTGGCGAACTGGATCTGATCCTGTTTAAGCATTGCGAGGTGCAAGCGGCGAGAAACACGATTACCGTGTGGCAGGAGCCCTTGGCCTGGATGGCTGGCGAGGCCCATGCCGCCAGCCTGCCGACGCCTTTGCCGATGGCGCTGTTCGGTGAAAACTGCTGCTTTCGCATTGCAGCAACTGCTGCGCTGGCGAAGGTCGGCCGGGCATGGCAGCTAAGCTACACCGGAAGCAGCACCACCGGGTTGCGCCATGCCGTGTGCTGCGGGCTAGGCATAGCCGCGTTGCCGCGCAGTCTGCTAACTCCCGGTATGGTGGTGATCGGAAAGGGTCTTCCGCTGTTACCGGAGGCTAAGATTGCGGCGGCGTTTGCGGTGGGTACAACGCATCCTGCAGCAGAGCGTTTCGTTACCTTGCTCGGCGAAGAGATTCGTGTGCAGCGCGGCATGTTGGCACGGACACCGATGGTTGCCTCGACTGTCTAGACGCAACCAATTCCTCTACGCAGAGCGCTGTAACAGCCGGGAGACGGACATCGGTAACGGTCCGCAAGTCGGCCGATTGCCGGCATTAGGCTCTATTTTTTCAAAGGTTTGCAACCGGTCGGGATCCGCCCCTTGGTGCCGACGAAAGCAGCCAAGAAAGCGGCCATTCTCCGACGCTCTCGGTTCTCGCCCACGCTGGGCAACTGGGTGTTGTTACCGGTTGTCCGACGCTTGGCACGCAGCTTCGACACGTGCGTCACGGTCGGCTCTTACCGGTCAGTGCTGTCCATCGCGACCAGGTAGCGCTCGATGCTCGATTCGATCGCTTTCATGCGTCGTTGCAGCTTGGCGCTGGTGAAGTTGCGGTCGCAGTTATTGACCGCCTTGAACTTGCTGCCGTCGATAGCGACCACCGTATCGGCGAAGAGTCCCACCTCCCGGCACAACACGACGAACTGCCGACAGACGCCGCGGATCCCCTTTGGATTGTCCTTGCGGACGTTGGCAATGGTCTTGAAATCCGGCGTCAGACGTTCGATGAACCACATCAACTCCAGGTTGCGTTGCGCCTCGCACTCCAGGCGCCGACTCGACTGGATCCGGTTCGGTACCCGTAGATGTAGAGCTGGAGCAGCACCGCCGGATGATAGGCGCCGTAGACAGCGATTGCGGTCTCGCTGCTGGGCCGGGCTTAACGAACAGACGACTGGTCGATTTTCTCATCAGGATGCGGGGACATATTTCTCGAAGTGACCGACGCACTGAAGCGCGGTGACAAGATCTAGTCGGGCGCAGATTCCGACGAAGGCGACCAGAGAGTCCGAAAGGGTGGTTCACGGATCGACGGTAATAGTCCAGCCGTAAGCGGTCAGGAGCGGCCTGCGACCGTAACATTTCACTTGTAGTTGCCCGTTTCGAATGCTTTAGTGAAACGTCCAGCAAGGCACAAAATGTTCTGCAGGTTAACGCCCAAGTAGGCGGACACAGCAAGCACGTCAGACGATGACTACGCCCCAAGCAACGCTACGAAACATCCTCGCATCGCTGACACCCAGCCAGGCATGGTCTATTGCTGTGGCCACCGAAGGGGCGTGCACCGCCTGCCGCCGCAGAAGAAGCGATAGGGTGGCTTCCATGGGCCGCTGATGCCGCCACCCTCACGCGGCCCCCATCCTCAGCCGTGCCTGAGCATGAAGGAACGTAAACAAGTGAGGGGACATAAAAATGACCGAACTACCTCGCCAGTCGGAAGAATATGATGAAACCACTGGCGGTCGGTCCGCCAGGATGACCTGGGGCCTGCGGGCGTTCGGATTGGGCAGTGCGCTCTTGGTATGGCTCGCCATGGGCTTCGCCGACGAGCTGTCGTCGGATGCACGCTGGGTCGCCACCATCGCCACCCTGATGGCGGTCTGGTGGATGACCGAGGCGATCCCGCTCTCGGCCACTTCCCTGTTGCCGATAGTGCTGATCCCGATGCTGACCGAGCGCACCGTTGGCCAGGCCACGGCGCCCTATGCCAGCTCCATCGTCTTTCTCTTCCTCGGCGGGTTCCTGATCGCCATCGCCATGGAGAAATGGAACCTCCACCGACGCATCGCGCTCTTGACCCTTGCCCGGGTCGGGGTCGAGCCGAAGCGGATCGTGCTCGGCATGATGCTCGCCACGGGCTTCCTGTCGATGTGGGTCTCCAACACTGCGACGACGCTGATGATGCTGCCAATCGGCCTATCCGTGCTTGCCCTTGTCGCGGAGCGCAGCGGCGAGTCGCTTAAGACGGTCGAGCCGGGGCACGACCCCGCAGGACACGATCACGACCACCATCGGGCCGGCCATGTCGACTTCATCCATGATGAGAACATCAAGCGGTTCGGTGTCTGTCTGATGCTTGCGATCGCTTGGTCGGCAAGCATGGGGGGCTTGGGTACCCTGCTCGGCAGTCCGCCGAACGCCATCGTCGCCGGCTATGCCGCCGACGAGCTTGGCCGGACCATCGGCTTTCTCGAGTGGATGATGGTGGGTGTGCCGCTGGCATTCACCTTCATCCTGGTGGCCTGGGTGCTGATGACCCGCATGCTCTACCGCTTCGAGATCGCGGATGTTCCCGGCGGCAAGGAGATGATCGACGGCGAGATCCACAAGCTCGGCCCGCTCAGCCAAGGCGAGAAGATGGTGATGCTCGTCTTCGGCTCGGCGGCGTTCCTGTGGGTCGTGCCTGGACTGCTCGCCACGATCCCCGGGGTGGGTGAATTGATGGGGCCGCTGGGCGACCTCGACGACACCGCCATCGCCATCGCCGCCGGCATAGCGATGTTTATCCTGCCGGCGCGAGGTCGCGGTGAGATGGTGCTGAATTGGCAGGATGCCGAGGATGGGCTGCCCTGGGGCGTGCTGCTACTGTTCGGCGGCGGCCTGAGCCTCGCCGGCGCAGTGGCATCGACCGGCCTCGACCGCTGGTTCGGCCAACAGGTCATGGGCCTCGGTGTGCTTCCGATCATCCTGCTGGTCGCCGCCGTCGCCACGATCATCCTGTTCCTCACCGAGGTGACCAGCAACACGGCCACGGCCGCGACCTTCATCCCTGTGCTCGGGGGCGTGGCGGTAGGCATTGGTGCCGATGCAATGACGCTGCTGATCCCGGCGGCTTTCGCCGCGACCTGCGCCTTCATGCTGCCGGTTGGCACGCCGCCGAACGCTATCGTCTTCGGAACCGGCGCGGTCACCATCGGCCAAATGGCACGTGGCGGTATCATTCTCAACATCATCGGTATTGCCCTGATCACCTTCTTCTGTTATGCGCTTGGCGGCTTCGCGCTCGGGCTGCAGTTCTGACGCGAGGCTGAGGGCGGTACCGCGACTGGCACTTTCCCGGTACGACGTGGCAACGCCCCTTTTGCCTCCCCGAACCATGTTTACCGTCTCAGCCTTCAATCCATCGGAGTACCGGCGTAGCACCTTTTTTGGTCATGAACACTTGCCCGTGGCGATTTTTCTCCCAAGCCGACGGTGAGCGACACCACTCACCCGCAAGCCGCCATTCGGTTGGCGATGTCAATATCCGCGTGCGGCGGGCGGCTTTGTGGAGGCCCCGGCCATTGGAATATCGTTCGGCGAGGTCAGTACCCGGCCGAGGCTGTTTAAAAACGGTTGGACCGTTTCGCGAAGTGGGAAGCGGGCTTCTTGCTTCAGGCGTTAAAGCTAGCCAAGTGGGAGCGCACCCTTACACCGCACACCATGAATGGCATAAGTGGGAAATTTTTCATTGAGGTGCCCGAATTTTCACGTATTTACACAGCCTCGGCCAGAAGCGGACACTAGCGACGCATAAGTTCCCCACCTCCGAGCGTCGGCCCAAGGCTAGACAACGGTCATCCGACAACGCCGCCAGCTCGCCGTATCCGCCGCATTTACGTGACCGTCACGCTGCGAGTGCATGCGCGCGGGCAGGTGCGAAACAAGACAAGCTGCTACTCGTCATGGTCTGACTCGTGCCTGATGCAAGGCGTGTACCACCCGAGGCCACGCGCAGGCCATCAGGCAGAGCTTGGGGTGTTATTCAGAAGGCTACTCTGCGAATCGTGATGCATGCCAGCCCGAGATAGACGATTGACTGCGGTGTCCAGCGTCAGCAATACCCCCGGAGGCCCGTTAGATTTCCTATCCTTCGATGACTAAACTGTATTGACGCCGTCGGGTTTTCTTTCCTTCTAAACGTTGGTAGGAGGTTGCGATGAGCAGACGCTATTCGAGTTCACAAAGCACGTTTTCGCGCCTGTACGACATCGGTGGGGCCGACCTCGCACTGCGCTATCACGAGTTGTCCGAGGGCACGCGTGCCAACGCTACCCCTGATAGAACGCCGGGGAGAGCCATATACATCAACGGTGTGCGCATCAGCGATGAAGACGTCGGGACGATGGAGCGTGCATGGAACACAGCTTTCCGCGATGGCCGCTACTGGTACGACCGGGCAAACGGCGCCTGTGGCGTCGAAGGGGGACCATGTACCGGTTTCATCCCGGCCGGCCTTCCGCTCGGCGGGCCGCTGATGGCGAATGCCTCAGGTGGCGGCACCGGGGTGTTCATCAATGGACGCGAGCTTCATCCTCAGGACGTGTTCGCGCTGACCCGCGTGATGCAGGTTTGGCCAGGTCGCTATTGGGTGGACGCGGTCGGCAATTTCGGATGGGAAGGCGGTCCGCCCGTTGGCAACTTGGCGGCGGCCATGCAGATGCCGGGCGCGCAGGGTGGGCCCTGGACCGCTTCGAGCCGGGCCGGAACGGTCGGCGGGGACGGCGATGGATTCCTGTTCTTCAGCGACGGCAAAACTTCCTGGTCGACGTAGTGCACCGCCATGACTCCAGAGCAACTGAGGCGTCGCGAGGCGCTGGTCGCCCGTAACGACGCGGCACTCGAACGCTGGCCGGATCACACTGGTCCGGGGTTCACGAGCGAGATGGCAGCGGTCGCAGAGGGGTTCAAAGCACTTGCGCATTCGATACCGCTTAGTGAGCGCGACGCGGTCGAGTGTTCGCGCACTTGGCGCTGGGCCGGGAACGCCTATTACGATCTCGGCGCAGGCAAGGATCTCGCCGCACTCGAACGTGCGGCAGAGGCCTACCGCAAAGCGGAGAATGCTTTGGAGGCGGCGACCGGGGCCGATGATGCGGTCGAATGGACCAAGCTCAACTACAGCTTTGGGAAAGTGCTGTTGCAGTTGAGCGAAGCGAAAGACCTTGGGCTCGCCACCAATGCGCGCACACGCCTACGAGCTGCTCTCACACTGGCGCGTCTCCACATGCCGGACGGAGTCGAGAGCGTGCAGGAGGAACTCGCGACCGCGCAGCAGATCGTCTCGCTTTTGAGTGAAGTGGGTCACCTGGACCAACAGATGGCTCAACTGAAGAACGAACTCAGGCTTGCCGACTCTCAGGAGCCGCGGCACACACAGCGAAGCCCTGAGCGTGCCGCTGAAGCCAAGCACATAAGCTCCATGTTCGATGTCCTCAATCAACAGTTTGAGAAGGAAAAACCCTCGCTCGATCCGACCCGTCAGGTGGGACTTTCGAGTCTCATGCAGCGACTCCAGGGCATGGTGGAATCGGCAACATCAGAAGGCTTGTCACTCGACGCGATGATGGCCAATCGCGGCAAGATGGATGCGCTCCAGCGGGAACTCAACCCTCAGGTCCGGAGACCGAGCCTCAAGGGTCCGGTTGCGGCGCAAGGCTCGCGCGGCGAACGGCTACTGGCCGCGCTGCAGGAGTTGAAGATGTTCGTGGGCGCGGCGGGCATGGCACCGGACAGTTCCGCCGACATGCGTGAAGCAGCGATGGATCTGTTCGCACGACTCGGACGGCTGACCACCTGGGTGAGCCAGGCGGGTGACGACAAGGCGACGCTGGACAAGCTCGAAAGCGATCAAGCGCGTGCGCTGGCACACGAGGTTCGCCTGTCTGCCACACTCCGGCACCAGCTACTGGCACGGCCAGTGTGGCCGCGTGTTGAAGCAATGGTCGATGCTAATCGCGTCTTCTTTTCGGGTGGCATGCGCATGCGTAAGAAGTTGGCCAGCGCACTGTCGTCCACGGGCCTGGAACTCGCCGCTGATGCTTCCATAGGCGCAGACTTTGCAACCCATCGATGGCAGGAGCTGCGATCCTCCAACCTCGCGGTGTTCGATATTTCAGAGATGCAAGCGCAGGTCTACTACGAACTGGGGATTGCACTGACCATCGGCGCGCAGATTCTGCTGATTGCCGCCGACGATATCAAGATTCCGTTCGACATCGCACAGAACGTCAGTCGCTACAAGCCGGGTGATGCGCTGCGCCCTTGGCTGGCCGACGAAGTGCAGGCGGCGATCTACGGGTTGTCGGTCAAGGGTGGTAAGGAATCGAGTCTGGCGGCGACCTTTGACTACGCCAAACTGATGGCTACCGGCGAGCCAGACAACTCACTGCTCGTCGTTGCTCTCAAGGTGATGAGTGCCGCGGGCGATGATCCGATCAAGTTCCGCAATGCGCTGACGACTTTCAACACCTATCTGGGCGCACGTCACCATGAACTGCTGCAAACACGCTGGCCTGGTATGTATCCGAGTCCGCGTGCACCGCGCACCTTCGCAGTCATGCCGTTTCGCCACGAACGTGAGGCGGCCTATGCTGTGATCGAAGCCACCGCGAGGCAAGCGGGCATAGAGCCAGTGCGTGGCGATCAGGCCGATGGACAGGAGATCATCGAATCAATCTGGCAGGAGATATGCCGCGCGACACACGTCACGGTCGACCTCAGCGGCTTCAACCCGAACGTCTGCCTCGAACTGGGGATGGCTGACGCGCTCGGCCGCCCGACACTTCTTATCGGCGAGCAGGGCACCGAACAGCAAATGGATGCCACTTTACCTGGCGTGGCCAAGCGCCGCTGCCACACTTATGCGGTCGATCCCGGCAACGATCCGCAGTTCGCCAGGGCGCTGAAAAGGTTCTTCGCAACGGCCTGAGCCGCGTCGCTCGCGCAGCCCAATGGCGCCAGCCCATCCACTGCATCTTGGCGAAACAGCTCCACCTTAAAGTTCGGATACACCAGTGAGATGTTCTGAGCCAGACAGGCCACAGCTTCCGTGTCAAGCAGGGTCTTGAGCGGTACAAGTTTTGAATTGACCGCGGTGCCGCTGGAATGCGTGGAAAGTCGTGCGCTGGGTTGGACACTCGTGCCGGCATGCCGAGGTCAGGCATTGCCATCGGCTTCGCGGTCGTCTTGTCGCTCGTATACCCTGATCCGCTCAAAGTGGAACACGCCAGCGCCGGGATCATCATGGCTGCGTTCGCCATCAACTCAAAGTACTGGAAACAGACAGGATTACCGGCGGCATTCCTGACCGCTTGGTCGGCAGCATCCGGCCAAGTCTACCTATTGTCTATTCTGCCCTCTCAGGAGTTTCCGCCGGATGAACCCGTGCTGGTGCGACAGAAACCCGTCCTGAAGCGCCTCTGATGCTGCGACGAGTTCGGCGTCATCGACACCACACCGGGCTTGAACGCGAACGGCGCCCACTCAACGACTACATTGTGATTCATGTTTCAGTCTCCTTGCTTTGGCCTGGCGCCGTCAACAACGGCCGAGCGTCGCCATATCCAGCTCAAGCGCCGCCCGGTTAGAAATACTGGCAGTGGTCCGCCGCCAGCGCCTTCTCCGATAGAAACCAGCCGGGATCGACGATGCCGCCGACCCCGTCGATGAGGCTCTCGGCGCTCACGTCGAAGGTCGCGGCGGCATACTTGCAGCCGTAGAGATTGACCTTTCCGGTCCCCGTCAGTCCCCGCAGGAAATCCTCGATCTCCACCGGATCGCCCTCCTCCGCCAGACGCCGGCGCAGCCAGGCTTGGTCGTCCGCGTGGCGGCCGTCGATACGGACACTGGCGGCGCCTTCCGCGGTCAACACCCTGACTGCCCACAGCACAAACAGCATATCCACCGTCGCACCCTGACTGGCCAGCGACCAGGCAAAGGTCAGGGGGGTCAGCAGTTTGTCGTAGCCGTCATCCCGGACCACAATGGCAACATGTTTCATGATTCTGCCTCCTCGGCCATTGACTATGGAAATTGCCTGATATCGACGAATCAATGCGGCTCAGGCTCGGGAAAATACTACTGACCGGGTGATGATGGAGCTATGATCGAAGCGCCAGCATCGTTGATGTAAACGCCAAAATTCGATTGAACCGAAATGGACTGGCTAGCCCAGATCTTCAATGCCATGCCGCTGGCCAGCGGCCTCTTTCTCGATGCCCACTTCACCGCCCCCTGGAGTGTCTCGGCTAAAGTGGGGCCGGAGGATTGCGGCCAGTTCGTGCCGGCTCCCGGCACCATCATCGCCTTCCACTATGTCTATGCTGGCGAACTGTCACTACGGATGCCCGACGGCCACACGGACCGCGTGAAGGCCGGCGAGGTCATCATCCTGCCCCGCAACGATCCCCATGTGCTGGCCAGTGATCCCGGACTGTCACCGATCAGCGCGGTCGACGTGGTACAGGTGGACGAGGACGGCGGCCCGGCCAGAATCCGCCACGGCGGCGGCGGTCCAGCCACCCGCCTGATCTGCGGCTTTCTGGGCTGCGAACGCCGCTACGAACCCGTACTGTCGATGCTGCCAGCCACCCTGAAGCTGGCCCTCCCCGATCCGGTGTCCGCCAACTGGTTCGATAGCTCCTTCAAACTCGCGGCCAGGGAACGGATGTTTCGGGATCAAGGTGGCCGTCTCGCCAAACTTACCGAACTACTGTTTCTCGATGCTGTGCAGCACTGTATCCGCTCCGCGCCGCCGGAAACCTTTGCCTGGTTTGGCGCCCTGTCGGACTCAAAGGTTCTCAATGCGCTGTCGATGATGCACAAGAAACTGAGGTATCACTGGAGTACGGAGGAGCTGGCCAGGAACGTGGGCATGTCCCGCTCCGCATTCGCCGGAAAGTTCAGCGAACTGATGGGCATGCCGCCGATGCGCTACTTGGCGCTGCAGCGACTTCAACAGGCCTCGCAGCGACTTCAGGAGACCAACGAGCCGCTGGTAGTAATCGCCTTCGATGCGGGCTACGAATCGGAAGCCGCCTTCAGCCGGGCCTTCAAAAAGGATTACGGCCTGCCCCCCGCCACCTGGCGGGACCACCAGCAGCGCCAGGGAAAGTCGTGATCTTCCGGGGTTCCCGCGTATCCATTCCCCGGCCGACATCCCCGTCGCTTTATGGAAGTAACGGGTGAAGCTGCGTCGGCTCATGTTCGCTCGTGCTGCCAAGGCGTCGAGCGAGTAACGATCGTTCGGGTTCTGCCGCAGGAAGTCCAACAGCCCGTTGGAGCATGTCGCCGATGCCGCCTTCCGGTCCAGGCTGGTGTCCTTCAGCCCGAAGCTCAATACCGAGGAGTTGGGCAGCACTGAGCCGCGATTGTCGGAGCGCTTGCTGCAGCACGTGCAAAGCAGATGGCGCGTCCTACGCGATCCAAGGGTTGCAATGTGGGCCCCATCGAAACTACGGTGTGGTCGCCGTGGGCGCGGGCACGAGCTGTGCCGTACGGCTCACCTCGTCGCGTAACCAGTGCAGCAATCGGGCATACGTGGCGGTCGCGGCAAAGTCCGCCGCGGTCACGAGCCAGTACTTCGATGCCATACGGACCGGAGGGCCGATCGGTTCCAGCAAACCCGCTTCGATATCATTTTCCACCAGGAGCCGCCGTCCGAGCGCAATTCCTGCGCCGCCGATCGCCGCCTGAAGCATCAGGTCGGCTCGGTCGAACTCCACATCGACGACGGGCGGCGCGTACTCCGAATCGAGCCCGCCACAATACGCCGACCAGCTAAACCCGGTGCCGTCGCGCGCACCACGCCGGTCTCCCAGCAGCGTTGGCCCGTCGGGCCCCAGCCATCGGAAAGTCGCTGGATCCTCAACAAGACCGGGCCGTGCAACGGGGATGATCGAGGAATCACTGAGATGCGCCACGAAATGACCGGGGTAGGGACCGGGGCCGAAGCGTAAGGAGACATCGGCAACCCCTGAGCGCGGCGCGACCAGGTGATCCTGCACATCCAGCGACAGCTCGATCCCAACCTCCTGTGCGCGCCCGAGGGCGGGGATGAGCCATTTCATTGCCAGCGAGGATGACAAATTGAGCACGATCCGGTCCCGATCGACTTCTCGCGCGATGCGATCAAGGCCCCTGGACCATGCGCTGGCGGTCGCCTGCGCCGCCTCCAGCACAATCCGGCCGATCGCCGTAGGCTCCAACGATCGCGTCGTGCGCAGGAAAATTGCGTGCCCCAGCATATCTTCAAGGGATTTGACGCGATGGCTCACGGCCGTCTGATGCAGCCCCAGCCGCAATGCGGCGCGGGACAGACTTCCTTCATCGGCAATGGCGACAAGTACAGGTGCGGCCGCCGCCAAGCGTGAAATGCAATCACTCACCGGTAGACCATTCATGAACATACCTCATACCTATATGAAGCCAAGCTGAGTTCTCACTTTTTATCAGGCTTAGTATATTCAAGGCAAGCTAAGGAGAAACTCATGCAAGCAGATCATGAAGCGACCAAGATTGACGTCCACGTCATCCACAGCTTTATCTCGGAAAGATCGGGTGGGAACCCGGCCGGGGTCGTTCTTGATGCAGACAGCCTGAGCGAAACCGAGATGCAATCCGTAGCGGCGCATCTCGGATTATCGGAAATCGCCTTCGTGTCGCGCGCGGCCGGCGGTGCCTTCAGACTCGACTTCTTCACGCCGAACCGGCGCATCGCGCATTGCGGCCATGCCACGATCGCCGCCTTTTCCCGGCTCGCCGAGCTTGGGCGGGTGTCCGAAGGGTGGACGTCGAAGGAAACCATAGACGGATCCAGACGCATCCTCATCCGCGACGGCCTGGCCTATATGGAGCAAACGGCGCCTCGCTACCTGCGCCCCGACGCTTGGGCGAAGGGCATTAGCGTTGGCGATGTCCTGCGCTCGCTCGGTCTAGCCGACGTCAACCTCGACACGCGAACCGTGCCGATGGTGGTCAGCACTGGTAACAGCTTCTTGCTCCTTAGCGTTGAGCGCGCACAGACGCTTGCCCGAATCGTGCCCGATCACGACGCGGTGGCGGCAATCAGCGAGATCCTCGACCTGATCGGCTACTACGTTTTCACCACCGAGGTCGCAACACCCCACCGAGATGCGACGACCCGGATGTTCGCCCCGCGTTTCGCAATCCCTGAGGAAGCCGCGACCGGAATGGCGGCCGGGCCGCTCGCCTGCCTGCTGCACGACCACATGGGCATTGCAAAGCGCCAGTATCACATCGAGCAGGGGGTTCTCATGCCCGAGCCTTCACCCAGCCTCATCACCGTTCAGTTGGATATCCGGGATGGCCGCATTCGCGGTCTCATGGTCGGAGGACGCGCGCAGCTGGTCCAATCGCGAACCGTCGAAATCGGGCCGACCGGGAGTTTGTCAGCATGATCACCCGATCAGGGCATTTCATTGTCGCACCGCGCCACACCGCCGAGCCAGCAAGACACCAGCGTGAGCTTTTCAGCGTTGTCCAGTCCCTGATCCTCCAGTTCGGCCCAGGTCAGAAAATGCAGGGCATGACGGATGGTTTGCGCAACCATACCGTGGGCGCGAGGCACACCGAACGCGGCGGCGAGATCGCCCGCTACGCCCCCAAGGAATGTCGCCACCTCTGCCATCGGCTGCTGAAGCGCGGGAACTTCGGACACATCGCGAAAGGAAACCCGCCACATCCGCTGGGTTCGCGCGAAATAGTCATAGAACGCCGCGATGGCCATGCGGAACCGGGCCTGCGGGTCGGCAAGCGCTGCCCACGTGGCGGGGTTCGGAGGTGGGTTCAGTTCGAGCCAGTGTGAAGTGCAGGCTTGGAAGACGGCCGACTCGTCGGGGAAATGACGATAGACGGTGAGCCGCTGAACCCCCGCGCGCTGGGCAATCGCACTGATGTTCGTGTTTCGGGGGCCGAGCTCCTCATGCAGGTGCATGGTCGCTTCGACGATTCTGCGCCGGGTCTCCTCTTGCGAGGCAGCCCGCTGGCGCATCTGGTATTGGCGTTTCTGTTCCGTCATTGAGTGAACATTACCGATCTTTGAAATATTGACAAGACGTTTATTGATCGATACGCTTCAATTTCGGTGAACACATATGATCACTTGAAAGGAGAGATGACATGACCCCGATAGACCAACCCATCCAGTTAGCTGCCGAGACCGTCATGGGCGAGTGGAGCATCCTGCCGTCGTGGATTCCAGTGCCTGGAATGGGTGCCCTACCGGTCAACGCGTTTGTGCTGCAGGGCTGCGAGCCGATGCTGGTCGATACCGGCCTTGCGGCACTTTCCGACGACATGCTCGCGCGACTGGCCGCTGAAATCGACCTGGAGGATCTGCGCTGGATCTGGCTGAGCCACACCGATGCGGACCATATCGGCAACCTGGATCGCATCCTTGCGCTGGCACCCAATGCCACTGTCGTCACCAATTTTCTCGGCGCGGGGAAGATGGGGATGATTGGAGCCGGCGATCCGGCACGGACGCGCCTCCTTGAGCCCGGCGAGGTGTTCGAGCTCGGCGGACGGCGCCTCCACCAGCTCAAGCCGCCCTATTACGACGCGCCCGAAACGATGGGTTTTTTCGACGAGACCGATCGCGTGCTCTTCGTCGCCGACGCCTTCGGTGCCCTTCTGCCGGGGAGTGGCGAGGCCATCGAAGCCGTGCCGGAAGATGCGCTTCGCGAAGGACTGGTTGCCTGGTCGACAGTGGACGCGCCGTGGCTGGCGCAGATGGATCAAGGGGCACTTGGCGATACGCTGCGCGCACTCAATACGCTTCAGCCGGCGCATGTGCTTTCGGGACACCTTCCCGTCGCGCACCACGTTGAAATCCTGACGGGTATCGTCCGGGCGGCCTACGGACGCGGCACGACCGATGCCGTCAGTCAGGCAACCGCAACTCAGGTGGAGGCCATCCTGGCCTGAGCTCCGCCCCTGGACTGGAAACCACGATGAACGTCTTGAGCGATACGTTGGGCCGTCAGCAAGAGTGTGCGTTTCCTCACCCGACGGCGCTGGCCGCGCCATCGCACGGGACCGACCCAAGATCGCAACCCAAAGACTTGCATAGACCAGTTAGCGGCCAATCAAGGAGAAACGAGATGACAAACCCAATCATTGAAACCAACCAGACCACCGTGGCAAGATTCCTCGCCGGCACCCATTCAGCGAACATCGATGATGTTGCAGTCATCGACCAAACCGTCGTACCTCATATCGTCTGCCACGGATTTCCCGGCTTTCTGAACGGCGAGTTTCGCGATAGGGAAAGCTACAAAGCCTTCTTCCGCATCTTCCGCCAGTCCTTCAGCGACATGAGTTTCGAGACGCTGAAGACGATCGCGACCGAGGAATTCGTTTCGGCGCATTGGGAGATCTGGGCCACGCATTCCGGCGACTTCGACGGAATCGAGGCTGATGGCGCGCGCGTCGTATTCGACGGCGTCGCGCTTTACCGGATGGAGGACGGCATGATCGCCGAGACCTGGCTCACCATCAACGAACCTCTGCTTCGCTCGCAACTGGGCAGGAACCTCGCGCGCGCGGCCTGATCCGCCCGCGGGATGGTCCGGAAAGCACGGCATGTTTCCACCAACAAATGAAAACCGCCATGGGCACCCCAAAGGCGTCACCTTTGAAGAGAAAGAGGTCAGCAACCAGCCGCTGCGAACCCCGTGCCCGATACCTGTCGTCATGTGTCCTGCAGGTTGGCTCGACTTTTGCACGCTAACAAACGGCAATCCATCCCATCGCGTGACGTGGCGGAACGACGACCAGACACGAGGTACTCCGATGACACTCACAATGCTTGTCGTAAGCTATCAGCTTCGTATTCCTTCCGAGACCTTCCGCAATCACGCCAAAACGGCTGCCGTGCGGATCGCCGAGGCGCCAGGCCTTGTCTGGAAAATCTGGGGGCTCGACCCAGACTCCGGCGAGGGGACCAGCGTCTATATCTTCCGCGACATGGTCACCGCCCAGGCGTTTGCAGATGGCCCGGCAATCGGCGCGCTGCGGAACGGACCGGCGGAAAACGTGGTGACACGCATTGCGCCCGTTGACGTGACGCTGTCGAGCCTCACCGGCGCAGCATCGGCGCTGTCCTTGCCGATCCCGCGAAAAGCTATGCCCTGATCCATGGTCGACCTGCGCGCCAGCCGTTTGTGCAGGCTCCGTCTTCGTCCCGCAAATGAGGATGCGCTCGTCCGAGCCGAACACCGCCACCGCTCCGCAGTCGTTTATGGCGTAGGCCGCCTCGTCTGGCGTCAGCATCAGGTTGAGCGGGTTCTCGATGCCCAGGTCGAATGAAGTAGGTGTGCATTGCTCCTCCAGAGGGAGTTCACATCGCCGAGCCCGAGAATGCGATCAAATCAGAGATCTCGGCGGCTGCAGCATCGCACGCAGCAGATGCATCTCGCTCACCAAGGCGCAGAAGCTGCTCGGACACACCTATATGCGGCATGACCGAGGCCTACGTGCGTTCCCGCAGAGGTGATAGGGTCAAACCGGTGAAATGATCTTTTGTAGAACGGGATGTAGAACAGAACCGACCTGTGGATAACTGGCTGAATGCCTTGTGGTGCGAGGGAAGAGACTCGAACTCTCACGCCTTGCGGCGCTGGAACCTAAATCCAGTGCGTCTACCAATTCCGCCACCCTCGCACGGTGAGCAACTTAACGCGCTGCGGATTATACACATTGCCTGAGCATGCATGCTCTTGCTACGTCTGCGCTGAACCCTGGCTTGACCTTGGAGCGGTCGCCGTGAGAGTCTCCAAGCACGGGAAATACGTGATCTAGCTTCTTCGTCGATGGCGCCTGCATGCACAGAACTATTTCCCTCCGAATCATCTCCCTATCCGGTAGCAGGATTGCCTGCGCTTACGAACTGCGACGCGGGTTCCCAAAAGTCGCGCCGCTATTGCGCCAGCACTGATTGTCTGTGATCGATACCTCACTTCCTTTCGTTGACAAGTCCTGAATGGGCCGGTTCTGGCGAGACTCTCTCCTGCCGGTGGTACTGCTCGCCGTCCTGCTGGCCGCTATCCCGGCACAGGCGCTGGAAATTGCCGTTGCACTGTCGCAGCCTTCAGGTCCCCATCGCCAGTTCCGCGAGGCGCTCGCTGCGGTGCCGATGCCACACCGTTTGTCCGATGCTGGAGATAGCCAGAGCGGGCTGGACGAAGCGCTGCTGCAACGTGCAGATCTTATTATTGCAGTTGGCGCCCAGGTAACTCAGGAGGTGTTGGCCCGCTTCAAGCGCCCGACCATGGCGGTGCTGATCAGCCGTGCTCAGGCGCAGGCGCTTGGGGCAACCCATCCCGACGCAAGGTTTTCGGCGATCGTGCTCGATCAGCCCCCCATACGTCACGTGCGGCTTGCCGGGGTGGTTGCCCCGGGAATATCCCAGGTGGGGATGCTGTTGGGAAGCGAAGCCATTGAGCTGGAGCGCGGCTTCGCGTCTGCCGCCAACGATACAGGGCTAAAGCTGCTGACCCGCCGGGTCGGATCGCCCGGCGACCTGCTTCCGCAACTCGAGCAGTTGCTTAAGGCGAGCGATGCCCTGTTGATCATCCCGGACCCGACCATTGCCTCTCAATCTGCTGCGCGCACCATCCTTCTAACCAGTTACCGATATCGGCGCCCCATCCTTGCATACTCCCACGCCTACGTCGAAGCCGGTGCGCTTGCCGCCGTATTCAGCTCCCCCGAGGATGCTGCCGGTGATCTCGCCGACTGGTTGCGCACCTTGAGTGGCGCTGTAGTCCGTCTGCCCGCGGTCAAGTCACCGGGCAGGTTCTCCATTGGTGTAAACCGCCAGGTTGCGCGATCGCTCGGGCTCGACGTCCCCAGTGACGAAGCCCTCGCCGAACATGTAGGCCGCCAGGTGACGCCGTGAGATTGCTACCCAAGCTCAGCCTTCGACAAAGTCTACTGCTGGTGGGGCTCCTTCCCGCTGCACTGCTTGCTGCCGGCATCATCGTGCTGTTTCTGCTGCGCGGCTCGCAAGCCATGGATGCGGCGCTGCACGACCGTGGTATTGCAATTGTCAGTTTTCTCGCGCCGGCCTCCGAGTACGGCGTGATCTCGGGAAACCGGGGCACCCAGACGAGTCTGTTGCAGGCCGTGCTGGAGCAATCCGACGTGGCCGCCGCGGCGATCTACAATTTCGAAGGTGCGCTAATCGCCGTCAGTGGCCGATTGCAGTCGGTGCAGACCACATTGATCACCGCCAGCCGTGTGCCACGCAGTATCGTTCATGGCAGAAACCGCCACGGATTTGCCGCACCGGTCATCTCGGCCCCATTGGTGATCGATGACGTCCTCGAACCACAGCTGCGGAGCGCTGCCGGGGACACGACAGACGTGATCGGCTGGGTCTATGTCGAGCTGGATACCGGACCACTGGCACAGCGCAAGCGCGAGATACTGATCTCGACTCTCTTGCTGTTCGTCGTCGGGCTTGGTCTTGCGGGCGTACTTGCCTCGCGCCTCGCGGCCGCAGTTGGCGCGCCACTCGCTCGACTGGTCGAAGCTGTACGCCAGATCAGCGCCGGAGACCTCGAGGCTTCCGTTCCCGACGACGCCAAGAGCGACGAACTGCGCTCGCTTCAGCGTGGCTTCAACACCATGGCCAGATCGATCGCGCACGACCATAAAGACCTTCAGTCAAAGATAGACGAGGCAACCAAGCAGCTCGCACATCAGGCCTTGCACGATCCGCTGACCGGATTGCCGAATCGACGGGCCTTCGAGCAGGCGCTTGACGATGCCGTGAGCCGTTCGCGCCGGGCTGGCGACCGATCAACGCTCTGCTTCATCGATCTCGACCGCTTCAAGATCGTCAATGACACCTGCGGTCATGCCGCCGGCGACGAGCTACTCAAGATTATTGCAGACCTCATCGCGCAGCGGGTGCGGACGGGGGATCTGATCAGTCGCATTGGTGGTGACGAGTTCGCCCTGATTTTGCATGACTGCAGCCCCGAGGATGCTCGCCGGCTCGCCGAAGACCTGCGCGAGGCGGTGTCCACCCTCCGCTTCCAGTGGGAAGGGCGACGCTTCTCGGTCGGAGCCAGTGTCGGGCTGGTCCGTGTCGACGGCCGCGTGAGCAGCGCCTCGGAGTTGCTGGTGGCAGCCGATCTCGCCTGCTATGCGGCAAAAAAGGGCGGTCGAAACCGGGTGATGGAGCATGACGCTGAGCCCGTCGGGGGGCGTCGTAAGACCGATATCGCGCTTGCCTCCTCACCGTTCATGGGCAGCGTGGATTTCTCCCGACTTAGCCTCTATCAGCAGCCCATCGTCAAACTCGACGGCGCCCCTTCGTCGGACTGGGTCGAGGTATTGCTGCGCATCAAGGATGCGGATGGTGTTCCCCAGTCGCCGAACGAGCTGCTTTCCAACCTTGAATCGGCGACGATGCGGATCGAGCTTGATCTGTGGGTCGCCGAGCAGGCCTGCGTGATCTTTTCGCGGCGGGCGGGTGCAGCTCAGCCCAGGCAACGTTTCAGCCTCAACGTGAGTGCCGCTTCGGTGCTGCAACCCGAGCGCTACTGGCCAAAGCTACAATCGGTGCTCAACGCTACCGCCCTGCCGGCGGAGCTTCTGGTTCTCGAGTTTCCCGCAAAACTGGTTGAACAATCGCCCGAAGAGTCCGCCCGCTTTGCTGCCGAAGCGCGCCGGCTTGGTATCCGGATCGCCCTCGAGAAACTCGATGGCGCCTCGACCGGCTTGCTGCACTCACTCCAGCCGGATTTTGTCAAAGTCAGTTTCAAGACCCTGGTCGAATCCTATGGCCTCGAAGCCGGATGCAACCTCGCTCAGGCCCTGTGTGGCATGGCAGCCGCACTGTCGATCCCGACCGTAGCCTCCGAGGTGGAGGATGAATTGATCCTCGCCGCCTTGCGCGATTACGGATTCAACTACGGCCAGGGCCGCCTGCTGATCCCTGCCGAAGCGCTGACTGATTGATCACAGGGACTACATGCTCAAGCGTTCGACGTAGCCGGTCATCTCCAGATAGCCCTTGCCGATCTCCTGCTCGTCGCGTCCTTCGCCTTCGAACAGGCGAACTGCGCCCTCCCAGTAAATGGCGCCGGTGGAGCGCCGGCTGTCCAGCTCCTGGTCTTCCATCATCGGTGCGATACGCAGTGTGCGCGCTGCCTGCCCTTCAAGCGGTGCCAGCTGCAAAGTCCACTCCACCGTGTAAGTGGCGCCCGAACGCGGTGAGCGCCACTGGCGCTGCGGGATGAAGCGGAGTTCATCGGGCTGCAGTATGCGAATGCTGCCATCGGGTGAACGCAAGGTCGCGGCCGCCCAGATCGGCGTCTCATCCGCGCTGCGCATGCGGAATGCCATCAGCGAACCACCGTCGTGCAGATTGATCCCGATCCAGTCCCAGCCCCTGGCACCCGGTGGCAGGATCTCGCTCGACCACTCGTGATCAAGCCAGGCTTTGCCGCTGACCGGCTTGCTGCCGTTCTTCAGACTCAGGCTGCCCTCGACCTCAAGCTGCGGTCGGCTGTAGTAGTAGCTTGCGTGCTCAGGACTTGGCGCCTTCCTGCTGTAACCGCCGTCGCCGTTCAGTACCGGCTCACCCACCGGCGTGATCCGCAGGTCGAAGGAAAACTCGCCGGCAGCGATACGGGCGAGGTAGTGGCCTCCCGGCCCTTGCTGACTGGCGCTGCCGTCAGACGCCCCCCCAACCTCAAGCTCATCGTCAACCCAGACCAGCGACCAGTCGCGCATCTGAACAGCCGTATGCCCGATCTCGGCCCGAGCCAGCGGCGGCAGGACCCGCTCGGCGCGCTCGGCGTGCAGCAGACGACCCACGGCAGGGTCTGCCACCGCGGCGTGCGCCAGTACCAGCTGGGTCGGGTTGAAGCGGCTGCGGCCCCCTTCGGCAATGCGTGGACGCACGCGGAAGAAGGTGACCTGAAAGCCCCGCTCCGCCCCGTCCCGATCCGTAAGCCAGCCGGTGATGTACCACCATTCGGTGCGGAAATCGGGGTGCGCACCGTGATCGCTGGGAAAGCTCGGGACAAAGCCGGGGGTGACCTCCGGATACGGCAAGCCGGCTCGATCCGGCCTTGCCTCGGCATCGGCGGCGATTGCCGTGGCGGCTAGGGTTACACCTGCCGCAACAAGCACGAGCGCTGTGGCCAGCCTGATCCAGGCAGACACACGCCGTGCAGACCTTAGCCAGGCAGCTATACGCCGAACAGCGCTCCCCGGCATCACCAGTCCTCCCGCACGGCCAGTACCGCCGATTGGCGCATTGCGCGTGCGCCTGCCAGGCGCGCCACAAGCGCGGCGAGCAGGATCATGCCGGTGCAGAACAGGGCCAGTCCGCCAATCGGTACATTCAGGTCCATGCTCCAGTGAAAACTCTGGCGGTTAATCACCTCGATCAGCACCCAAGCAATGCCGCCACCGGCGAGCACGCCCACGCTGACCCCCACTGCCGCCGTCAGTGCGCCCTCGATGGCGATCAGGCGGCCGATCTCGCCTCGCGTCAATCCGAGGTGGCGCAGCATGCCGAACTCCCCCCTGCGTGCCGTGGCCAGGGCCGCGAAAGTGGTGGCGATGCCGAACAGGCCAATCACGATTGCAACCGCTTCCATCAGATAGGTCACCACAAAAGTGCGGTCGAAGATCTGCAGGCTGATCGCGCGGATCTCGCCGGGCAGCGCAATCTCGATCAACTGATCGCCAAATGCGGCACGCAAGGCTTCAGCCACAGCGGTTGGCGTGTGGCCTGCGCGCAGTCGGAGCGCGACATCGTTCACCCGGGTGTCGCCGGTCAATTGCCGATAGACCTCGCGGTCCACTACCACAGCCCCGTTCTGGCGCGCATAGTCGCGCCAGATGCCGGCAACACGAAAACTGACCACCCTGCCCGCCAGCGGCAGGTCCAGTGCGCTGCCGGGCTGCAAACGCATGAAGTCGGCCACCACTTCCGACACCCAGACCGCGGGAGGCGCAGGGTCGCCCGCGGTGGCGGACGGCGCCAGTGTTCCGGAAACGAGCGGTAGCCCCCAGCCACGGTCCACCGAACGAGCAAGCAGGGTCACTGGCGGGCGCCCGTCGATCAGCCGCAGGTTGACCGCGCGCACCGTGTCCATCGACGCGATGCCCGCAAGCTGTTCGATCCGCTTCACGGCATCGGCCTCAAAGAAACCGCTTTCCGACGCGGATGAGGTCCTTACGTAAAGGTCGGCAGGCAGCACCGTGGTCAGCCAATCATCCACCGAAACCCGGAACGAGCTGACCATGATCGCCATCGACACCGCCAGCGCCACGCTCGCCACCACGCCTGCGCCCGCCACCACCGCCTGCCCCGGCGCAGCTGAAAGTCTGGCGTGCGCAAGTCGCCACACCGCCCCCGTTCCTACCGCCAACAAGCGCATGGCCGTTCGTGTCGCGCCAGGCAGGCCCAGTACGGCGCAGGCCAGTATCAGCGCAACGGCGAGGTAGCCGCCGAGTGGCATGCCGCCGATCGGCGGCAACAGGCAGGCAAACGCGGCAATGGTCAGCGCTGCGAGCGCCAGCCTGCCGCGTGGCTGTCCGGCGCTCAGCGCGGCTCCGTCGCCCGCCCCTGCCTTGAGTGCGGAGGCAGGCGCCGTCCGCGAGGCTTCGCGCGCGGGCAGCCATGCCCCGGCGATGCCGGACGCAATGCCCAGCGCAAGATAAACCGCACTGACCACAGGCGAAAACTGCAGGCTCGGGCGGATGCCGTCGAAGTAGCCCGCCCCCAGATCACCACCGATCAGCTGAAATGCCAGAGCGGCGAACAGATGTCCAAGCGCCACGCCCGCCACACCGCCCGCAAGCCCGGTCAGCGCGCCCTCGATCAACAAGCCCTGGAGCAGGGTCCTGCGGCCCATGCCCAATGCCCGCAGCAAGGCAAACTCGCGCCGCCGTCGCACCACCGACAGCCATTGGGTCGAAAACACGAGAAAGCCCCCGGTGAGCAGCGCAATCGCCGCAAGCATGGTCAGGTTGACCCGGTAGGCGCGCGACAGCGCAGCCGCTTCCGCCGCCGAGACCTCGGGCGCAGCAAGACTCACCCCTGCGGGTAGTAGCGGGCTCAGGGATGCGGTAGCTTCGGCCCTCGATACGCCGCGGACGAGCTTGAGATCGATGCGGCTGAGGCGCCCGATACGATCGAACGCCTCCTGGGCGGCACCGATATCCATGATGCCGAGCGCTTGCCCCACGCCTGCACCAGGCACGGTGCCCGCAATCCGCAGCGCGAACACGCGCGTGCCGGCCTGAACCGTGATCAGCTCCAGCTCGCCATTGGTGAGGATCTTCTCCCGTGCGGCGGCGCTGAGAAAGAGGGTGTCGGGCTGCAACGCGGCGAAACGATCCCCGCCCTCCGCTGCCAGCGGGATCAACGCAGGCTGCACGCGTGCGATCCGGAACAGATCGACCCCGATCACCCGTAGGCTGGTGGCCTTGAGCGGCAGACGTGCCTCTATCTCCAGTACCGGACTGGCCTCGGCCACTTCAGGGCGCTGAGCTAGGATGAGGTAAATCTGCTCGTCGAAGCCCTCGCGCCCGGCGCTCACCTGCAGATCGGCCTCACCGGCCAGCTCGCGCATACCGCGGCCGAACTCGTCGAGCGCGGCGCCATGGATCAGTTGCACCGCCAGCCCGAGGGCTACCCCGAGTGCGATTGCAAACAAGCCGAGCGCGGTGGCCACCCGTCTGCGCCCGAGGCTGGCAGCGAACAGGCCGACCAGGGCGCGATTCATCGCATTGCACCGGTCGCAAGCGGCACCAGTCCGTCGGCCCGCAGCTCGAGAATTCGCCCGGCGCGGTTCGCTGCTGCCTGCGAATGCGTCACCAGGATGGCGGCGGCGCCCGCCTCGCGGACCTGCTCCAGCAGCAGATCGAGGATATCGCTTGCGCGCGCCGGGTCGAGGTTGCCGGTGGGTTCATCGGCGAGCACCACCGCGGGCCGATGGACCAGCGCGCGGGCGATCGCCACCCGCTGCAGCTCGCCGCCGGAAAGATTGCGTGGCCAGTCGCTCGCACGATCGCCCAGCCCGACCCGATCGAGCATTTGCAGCGCCCGGCGATCGGCCTCGGCGCCCGTCACCCCCTGCAGCCACAGCGGCACCGCCACGTTGTGTAGCAGGCTGAGGTGGGGCAGGACATGAAAAGCCTGAAACACGAATCCGAAGAGCTCGCGCCGCAGTCGCGCCAGGGCGTCGTCATCGAGCCCGACCAGTTCGGCATCGCCGACGCGGATACTGCCCGCACTGACCGGTTCGAGTCCGGCAACGCAGTTGAGCAGCGTCGACTTGCCGACACCGGACTCGCCCATGATCGCAACGCACTCCCCCGCCGCCACCTGCAGGCAGAGCGAGGCAAACAGTTGGCGCGGGGGCGTAGTGGGCAGGGTCTTGCCCAGTTGATCGATTCTTAGCATGGGAACCCAGACTGATGGCGCGGCGGAAAGTGCCCGGGGGCGTCTTCGCTTATACTCCGCCCGCGCCATCCCCGCCAAACCGGTACCCACCCGTTAGCCCTCGGTTTACCGGATGCCGTTCGTTCGGCGCCGTGCGTTTGCCCCGTCGTTTTTTCCTGTTGCCCGTACCGATGCCTGTCGATCACTACGAGAATTTTCCGGTTGCGTCCTTCCTGCTGCCCGCCCGCCTGCGCGAGCCGGTGGAGGCGATCTATGCCTTCGCCCGCAGCGCGGACGATATCGCGGACGAGGGCGATGCAAGTGCAATCATGCGGCTGGCGCGACTCAACGATTATCGCAATGCACTCAACGCCATCGAGCGCGGAGCGCGCGTCAGTGATGCGAAACCCAGCGACGCCAGCATCGCACCGATGTTCGAGCGCCTCGGGCGCAACATCCGCCAGTTCGGCCTGCCGGTGCAGTTGTTTCGTGACCTGCTCGACGCCTTCAGCCAGGACGTTGGCAAGACCCGCTATACGGACTTTGCCGAACTGCTCGATTACTGCAGGCGCTCGGCCAACCCGGTCGGACGCCTGCTGCTTCATCTTTACGGCACCGCCACGCCCGACAATCTTCGGTTGTCCGACCGCATCTGCACCAGCTTGCAACTGATCAACTTCTGGCAGGACGTCGCCATCGACTGGCGCAAGCAGCGCATCTACCTGCCGCAGGACGATCTTGCCCGCTTCGGGGTGAGCGAGGCCGACATCGACGCCGGCACCTGCAATGAGCGATGGACGGCGCTGCTCGACTTCGAGGTGAAACGGGCGCGGTCGATGATGCTCGAAGGCGCGCCCCTGGCGCTGCGCCTGCCGGGGCGCATCGGCTGGGAGCTGCGCCTGATCGTCGCCGGTGGACTGCGCATCCTCGAGCGGATCGAGGGTGCAGGCCACGATGTATTCCGTCATCGCCCGATACTGGGCAAACTCGACTGGGCACAGATCGCCTGGAAAGCCCTGCGTCACGAGAACAACACATGAATCCACACGACTATTGCCAGGAAAAAGCCGCGAGCAGCGGCTCCAGCTTCTACTACAGCTTCATGTTCCTGCCACCCGAAAGGCGCCAGGCGATCACTGCGCTGTACGCCTTCTGTCGCGAGGTGGACGATGTGGTCGACGAATGCCACGATGTCTCGCTGGCCCACACCAAGCTCGACTGGTGGCGGCAGGAGATCGGCCGGGTGTTCGGCGGCACCCCGACCCATCCGGTGGGACTGGCGCTGAAAGACGTCATCACCCGCTTCAGCCTGCCGCGCGAGCAGTTGCTCGAGATCATCGACGGCATGGCGATGGATCTGCAGCAGACCCGCTACCTCGACTTCAAGGGCCTGCAGCTGTACTGCTACCGAGTGGCCAGCGTGGTCGGCCTGCTCGCAGCGGAGATCTTCGGCTACACCGACCGCCAGACACAGAAATACGCCCACGACCTGGGCATGGCCTTCCAGCTCACCAACATCATCCGCGACGTCGGCGAGGACGCCCGCCGCGGCCGGATCTACCTGCCGATCGAGGATCTGCAGCGCTTCGAAGTGCCCGCCAGCGAGATTCTGCAGGCGAAGTATTCGGACAACTTCCGCAAGCTCATGGCCTTCCAGACCGAGCGCGCCGAGCAGTTCTACGAGCAGGCCTTCGCCCAGCTACCCGCGGTCGACCGCAAGAGCCAGCGCCCCGGACTGGTGATGGCGGCGATCTACCGCACCCTGCTGCGCGAGATCGCACGCGACGGCTTCAAGGTGCTCGATCGCCGCACCTCGTTGACCCCGCTGCGCAAGGTCTGGCTCGCGGGCTGGACCTGGATCAAGGGCTGACATGGCCGGCAGCATCCCTGCAGTCGCCGTGATCGGCGCTGGTTACGCCGGCCTGGCCTGCGCGGTCGAACTGGCGCGGCAAGGCATCCATGTGACGGTGTTCGAACGCTCTCACACCCTGGGCGGACGAGCGCGGGTGGTACGCAAGGATGGCCGCGTGGTGGACAACGGCCAGCACATCCTGATCGGCGCCTATACCGAACTCAGTCGCCTGATGCGACTGACCGGCGGCTCGCCCAAGCAGCTCGAACGGCTGCCGCTCACGCTGCACGTACCCGGCCGGATGCACCTGAAAGCCGCATCGCTGCCCGCGCCCTTCCATCTCGCCGTCGGCCTGTTGTGTGCCAAGGGCCTGAGCTGGGCCGATCGCCTGGCCATGCTGCGCCTGATGCGCTGGCTGAAGAGGGCCCGATTCAAGCTTCCGGCCGATATGACCGTGGATGGCATGCTCGACGCCACGCGGCAGACGGCGAAGTTGTCCGAACTGGTGTGGGCGCCGCTGTGTGTGGCGGCGCTCAACACGCCCAGCGCCCAGGCATCCGCGCAGATCTTCGCCAACGTGCTGCGCGACAGCCTCGCCTCGGGCGCCGCGGCCAGCGAGCTGCTGCTGCCCCGGATCGATCTATCCGAACTGTTTCCGGTACCGGCCGCACGCTATCTGGCGACTCGCCGCGGCCGGCTGCGCACCGGCAATGGAATCAACGCGATCAGGCCGACGGCGGACGGGTTTCGTCTCGATGGCGACCCGGGCAGCCAGCCGTGGCATCACGTCGTAGTGGCCACCGCGCCGTATCACGCGGTACCGCTGCTCGCCTCGACCGGTGCCTGCGACCGTCTGGCCGCGCAGATCGAGGCCTTGCCGCATGAGCCGATCACCACCCTCTATCTCGCGCTCGGCAAGGGCTTCCGCCTGCCCGAAACCATGATCGGTCTCGCCCGTGGGCCGGCGCAATGGGCTTTCGATCGCGGTCGCCTCGGTGGCGACGAGGGGCTGCTTGCCTGCGTGATCAGTGCGCACGGCCCGCATGACGCGCTGTCGCATGAAGACCTGATTCTTGCCGCCCTCGCCCAGCTCGAAACCGAACTTGGCTGCCGCCTGCCCGCACCCGAGTGGTCGCAGGTCATCGTCGAGAAGCGTGCGACCTTTGCCTGCCACCCCGGCCTGTTCCGGCCCGGTATCCGCACACCCCTGCCCGGCCTGTGGCTGGCAGGCGACTACATCGAATCGGACTATCCGGCCACGCTAGAGTCAGCGGTCCGCTCCGGCGTGGCGTGTGCCGAGGCGATCCTGGCCCGACTCGCACCGCGTGATGCCTGACAGCGACGCACGTCGGTGGCCTGTATCTCGGCACGTCGTTGATCGATATCGAATGCTATGCTTGAGCGCGACAGTAACTTTGGCGCCTTCACCACTTCCTGCATACATTACCATCATGAGAAAACCTACCCTTCATCAACGCCTGAGCGCAAAGAACCGTAGTCAGTCGCTCGTCGTGGGCGTCACCTGGTATACCGAGGACACCTGGGCGCGGGTCAGGGCGACGGCATCGGACCCCGAGTGTTTCGAAGCGTCGTTCGAAGAATGGAAGGCGATGGCGGTCAAGGCGCGCCGGGAGTTTCAGCGTACGGGTGTTCTGGCGCTCGAGTACCAGATCGTCCCCGAAGATTTCTTTGCGTGGTGCGCGCTCAACAATCAGGAGAACAACTCGACGTCGCGGGCGGAGTTCGTGTCGGAGCGCTTGAGCGCCGTCCACAACACCGGAGCCTGACGCGGCACTCACGGACTCTGTCGTTATTGAGGCTGAAGCCATAGGCGATGAAGTCGATGCCGCGCCCGGCCCCGACGCTGCGCATCGTCGCAGGCGGCCCGCCTATGCAGGCTCGACCGTACTCGCTCCCACTTCGGCAAGGGTGCCCGCCGTCATTCGCAGTACCCGGCCGCAACGCCGTGCCAGCGACTCGTCGTGGGTTACCAGGATCAAGGTGGTGCCGGCCTCGCGGTTGAGGCTGAACATCAGTTCGATGATGGCCTGGCCGGTCGCAGCATCGAGGTTGCCGGTGGGCTCGTCGGCAAACAGCAGTTGCGGACTGGCGGCAAAGGCCCGGGCCAACGCAACACGCTGCTGCTCGCCGCCGGAGAGATGCTTGGGGTAGTGCTCGAGCCGGCTGGCCAGCCCGACGCGCTCGAGCCATTGCGTTGCGGTGGCCTGCGCATCGTCGCTGCCAGACAGCTCCAGCGGCAGCATCACGTTCTCCAGCGCGGTGAGTGCCGGCAGCAACTGAAAGGACTGGAACACGAAGCCGACCGCTTCGCCGCGAAGGCCGGCCCGAGCGTCCTCGTCGAGGGCAAAAAGGTCGGTCCCCAGAATGCGCACCGTGCCGCTGACGGGAACATCCAGCCCCGCGAGCAATCCGAGTAGGGTCGACTTGCCCGAACCCGACGCACCCACAATCGCGACCGACTCGCCGGGCCCGACGGCGAAACGGATGTCGTCGAGAATGCGCAACTCGCCCTGGCCGTCGGCCATCGCCACGCTTTTACACAGGCCATCGACTTCGATGACCGGACTGGAGAACTCAATGCCGCTGCGATCCATGCTCACCTTCCTGCTCATTCTGTTTGCCGGTGCCGCACAGGCGGCAACGATACTGGTGTGGGGCGACAGCCTGTCCGCCGGTTATGGGCTGAAGCCGGGAGAAGCGTGGCCCACCCTGTTGCAGACGCGCCTCGAGGCAGAAGGGTTCCGTCATCAGGTGGTCAATGGCAGCGTCTCGGGAGAAACCTCGGCCGGCGGACGCTCGCGCCTGCCCGCTGCACTCGCACAACACAAACCCGACATCGTCATCCTCGAACTCGGTGCCAACGATGGCCTGCGCGGCCTGCCCCCGAATCTGCTTGCGCAGAACCTGGACGCGATGATCGCCGATGCACGCAAGGCCGGCAGCAAAGTGCTGCTTGTTGGCATCGAGATGCCCCCGAATTATGGCCCGACCTACACCCGTCGCTTCGCGCTGGCCTATACCGAGGTGTCGAAATCGGCCGGCGTGCCGCTGATTCCCTTCCTGTTCGACGGGTTTGGCGATCGCCCGGAAATGTTTCTGCCCGATGGCATCCACCCCACTGCCGCAGCCCAGTCGCGCATCCTCGATACCGTCTGGGCCGGGCTCAAGCCAATGCTCGGGCCGACCACCGCGCGTCGCTAATCCCGACGGTGGCTGTCTTCCGCGCTCTGCCCCGAATGTTCAGGATACCCGCAGCTGCGCCTGGCCCTGTTCCATGCGACCAATCACCACACCCGGGTTGCCCTGAACCGTCTGGATGGTCTGCAGCACCGAATCCACCGCATCCGGCGCACACGCGATCAGCAGTCCGCCCGATGTCTGCGGATCGGTGATGACTTTGCGCTGCCATTCCGGCGCATTGTCCGCCATCGACACGGCACTGCCGTAGCTGGCCCAGTTACGCGTCGATGCGCCGGTGGCGATGCCGTCGCGCACCAGCGCAAGCGCCTCCTCGATCAGGGGCAAGTCGTCGAACCGGACTGCCGCGGCCAGATTTGCGCCGCGGCACATCTCGAGCAGGTGGCCCGCCAGCCCGAAGCCGGTCACGTCGGTCATCGCATGCACACCGTCGATATGGGCCAGGTCGGCGCCGACGCGGTTGAGCGTGGTGGTCCAGCGGATCATTTCGGCATAGCCCGCATCGCTGAGCCGGCCCTTTTTCAGACCGGCCGACAGGATGCCGATACCGAGCGGCTTGCTCAGGATCAGCACATCGCCATCCCTGGCACCGGCATTGGTCCTGACCCGGGCGGGGTCGACCACGCCGATCCCGACCAGGCCGTAGATCGGCTCGAGTACGTCGATCGAATGGCCGCCGGCAATCGGAATGCCGGCTTCGCGACAGATCGAGGCGCCACCTTCGAGAATGCGGCCGATGACCTCGCCCGGCAGCTTGTCCAGTGGCATGCCGACGATGGCCAGTGCGAAGATCGGGGTGCCGCCCATCGCATAGACGTCGGACAGCGCGTTGGTTGCCGCGATGCGGCCAAAGTCGCGCGGGTCGTCGACGATAGGGGTAAAAAAATCGGTAGTGGCCACCACCGCCTGCCGATCGTTGAGGCGATACACGGCCGCATCGTCGGCGGTGTCGGTACCCACCAGCAGATCGGGCGGCAACAGCCCGGCCGGCATGCGCGACAGCAGTTCGGACAGCACGCCGGGTGCGATTTTGCAGCCGCAACCACCGCCGTGGGAGAATTGGGTTAGTTTGATCTGATCCATGACCTGAAGGAGTGCGGGACGGTCGGCAACATTGCGACCCTGCCCGGAAGAACCATGCACAAAGGCGTCGCGACCGTAGCACAGCTGGAAAATTTTGACGAGATCATCGACGTCCGCACCCCCGCCGAATTCGCCGAGGATCGCATTCCCGGTGCGATCAACCTGCCGGTGCTCGACAACGAACAGCGCATCGTGGTCGGCACCATCTACAAGCAGCAATCCCCGTTCGAGGCCCGCCGCATCGGCGGTGCGATGGTGGCGGAGAACATCGCCCGCCACGTGTACGGCTACATGCACGACAAGCCCAAGCGCTGGCGTCCGCTGGTCTATTGCTGGCGCGGCGGCCAGCGCAGCGGCGCTTTCGTGACCTGGTTGCGGATGATCGGTTGGGACGCGCACCAGCTTGCCGGTGGCTACAAGCAGTTTCGTCATCATGTGATCGAAACCCTGCAGACCGTCGTGCCGCAGCTGAAACTGCGCATGGTTTGCGGTGCCACCGGCAGCGCCAAAACCCGCGTGCTCGAGGCCCTCGCCCGCCATGGCGCGCAAGTGCTGGACCTGGAGGATCTTGCCGCGCACAAGGGTTCGGTGCTTGGCGCCCTGCCCGACCGCCCGCAACCCACCCAGAAAGCGTTTGAAACCGGGATCTATGAGTGCGTGCGTCGGTTCGACCCGTCCCGCACCGTATTCGTCGAGGCCGAGAGCCGCAAGATTGGTCGGGCACATGTCCCCGATCCGCTGATCGACGCCATGCGTGCGGCCGCGTGCCTCTGCGTCGAGGCCGAACGCGACGCTCGCCTGGCGTTTCTGGTGCGCGATTACGCCTATCTGGGTGCGGACATTCCCGCCCTGCGCAGCAACATCGAGCGCCTTCAGGGTCTGCAAAGCAAGGAAACCATTTCCCGCTGGCACGAACTGGCCGCGCTTGGCGACATGCCGACCCTGTTCGGCGAACTCATCGACCTCCATTACGACCCGCTCTATCGGCGATCGCAGGGTGGCAACTTTGCCGGCTTGAGCAGCGCACCGCGATTTCACACCGCGGATCTCTCCCCAGACGGCATCGACAGACTCGCCCGCGAGATCCTCGCCACTCTCACCACCCAATTTGGCGATTGACCGCATCCTGCGCGGCGATCAGGGCAAGGCAATCCCTTCGGACTGTCCGTTCACCGCGCAGATGCGCTGGATGGCCGCATTGCGCGGCGCACTCACGACGCCTTGCTCGAAGGCAACCACATGCCAGCCCGCCGTGCGTTGCAACAACTCTCCCGGTGCGAGCAGGAAATCCGGATTGCTCGGCTTGCCGAATTTTTCGTTGCCGATCATGAAGGTCTCGTAGATCAGCACGCCCCCGGGCGCGACGGCCTCGAGCAACAGGTCGAAGCGCGGACGAAACAGATAATTGCTCACGACCACCGCATCGAACACCACGCCGGCGTACGGCCACTGCCCTTGCTCCAGATCCACTTCCCGGGCGGTGACGTTTGCCTCGCCTGCGAGTCCGGCCAATGCAGCGCGGTCGCGGTCGGTGGCCTCCACCTGGAAGCCCTCGCGTGCGAGCCAGCGTGCATGTCGGCCACCTCCGCAGGCGTGATCGAGCACGTTTCCGCCCGCGGGTATCAGCTTGCTGAAGCGGACGAGCCACGGCGAGGGGGCGCCGATGCCTTCGTGTGCGGATGAAACCCTGAGGGTGTGCGCAGCGTCGCTGCCTGGATTGAATTGAGCCATGAGTCCATCTAAGAGGCCATAATCACGAGTGCTGCGCCGATCTTCATCGGCCACCATAAGGTCTCATTCTACCGGCACGCGCCGCGCGCTGCCGACTGTGCGACAACAAGACCGGAATGCCCCTCTTCCGCACCTGTGCGGTGGAAACCTGAGCCCGAGGATCTTGAGGAACCCTGAATGATGGATACCGCGCAAATCCGGTGGATCCCGGCCCCCTCGTTGGTGGCGGCGTGCTACCCGTCCTGTGCCGTCGCTGATGGCGCAACGGCGGGCTCGGGGTGGCTCTGGGCAATTGCGCTGACTATGGCGACCTTGTTGGGTTTGGCCGCGCTGGCCTTTAGCCGCGGGGCCTCTGTTAGCGGACGGTGGCCGAGTTTCAATCGTGACCGGCAGGAAAAGCAGGCAATCGACTCGGCGTTGCTCGACATGAGTTGCGACTGGCAATGGGCCACCGATGCCGTTCACCGTTACACCAGGGTCAGTGACGGCTTCCTGCGGCAAACCGGACTCGACCCCGCGATACTCATCGGTCATCGTCCGTGGGAGTTGATCTGGGAGGGCGTGGGCGACGACTACTGGTCCAAATACAAGCGCCATCTCGGGCGCCGCGACCAGGTCTCGGTCGTGCTGTCCAGACCGGGGCTGGACGGTCAGCTGCGTCACATCGAGATGCTCGGCCGCCCGCTTTACAACGGAAAGCTCTTTCTCGGCTACCACGGCATCGGACGCGAGGTGACGGCACGGGTGAACACCGAGCGCGCGCTGCAGGAGAGCCAGCAGCGCTATCACGACGTGGTGGAGTCCGTAAATGAAGTCATTTTTCAGACCGATGCCTCGGGCAAGCTGACCTTCCTGAACGGCATCTGGCGCAGGATCACCGGATACCGGGTGGAAAGAAGCCTGGGCCGACCGCTGACGGACTTTCTGCACCCGGATGATCGAGCTTCGGTTGAAACCATGTTCTCTCAGGTTTCGGCGGGGGCGCTTCCGGAATGTAAATGCCAGCTCCGGCTGCGCACCCGCAAGGGCGAGATTCGCTGGATCGAGGCCGCGGGCCGCTCGATCAAGGGTGCGAACGGTGTGCACCGTGGTCTTGCCGGCACCCTCGATGACATCTCTGCACGCAAGGTTGCCGAACTGACCCTGAAAAATGTCAATCAGGAGCTCGAGGCGCGCGTCAGGCTGCGTACCGCGGAACTGGAGGCGTCCAATCACGAGCTCGAGGCGTTTTCGTATTCCGTTTCGCACGATCTGCGCGCCCCCCTGCGGGCGATCGACGGCTTTGCGCGGATACTCGAGGAAGACCTCGGAGAGCAGATCACGCCGGCCGCCCACAGTCATCTCGAGCGCATCCGGCGTGCCACGCAGCGCATGGCACACCTGATCGACGCGTTGATCGAACTTGCCCGTCTGACCCGCCAGCCCTTGCACAAGGAGCGCGTCGATCTGTCGGACATGGCGCTACAGATCATCGACGAGCTACGCTCTGAAGATCCGGCGCGCCAGGTTGAGTTCGAAGTGACCCGCGAGCTTGTCGTCACCGCAGACCGCGTGCTTGCGCGTGGCCTGCTGGAGAACCTGCTGCGCAATGCGTGGAAGTACTCGTCGGGTAAGGCCATGGCCAAGATCCGGTTCGAAGTGGCAATGAGCAATGACCGGCGGATTTTCTGCATTGAGGACAACGGCGCCGGATTCGACATGGCCTTCGCGGCCAATCTGTTCCGCCCCTTCAGTCGGCTGCATAGCAGCACCGAGTTCGACGGAACCGGAATCGGCCTGGCTACCGTGCAGCGCATCATCCAGCGCCACGGCGGCAAGATCTGGGCTGAGGCCGAGCCGGGCCGCGGCGCGCGGTTCTTTTTCACGTTCGGACCCTGAGCGCCTGCGATGATGATTTGCACAAAGCAGTCAGCCACGGAACCGCGTAGAGGAAATCCCTCACACTCCATTGTGGTGCACTGCAGTATAATTCCTTCATTTTTAATGGTACGACCCGGGCCTGAGGGCTTGCGAAGCCTGCCCCGGTGGTGCCAAACCCTATTGAGGGCGGCACTCCCATGAACGAAAAACACTACCTCTCCCCCCTGCTCGAGCCTCGCTCGGTGGGTGTCATCGGCGCCAGTGAGCGTGAATCCTCGCTGGGCAACGTACTTATCCGCAACATGCTCGAGGCGGGCTTCAAGGGCCGCCTGTTCGCGGTCAATCCCAAGCACGAAACGATTCTGGGCGTTCCCTGTTTCAAGTCGGTGGAGGACGTACCACATCGACTCGACCTCGCCGTTATCGCGGTGCGCGCAGAAAAGGTCGCGGCCATTGTCGATGGCTGCGGGCGTGCCGGCGTCAAGGCGGTCATCGTCCTGTCCGCCGGTTTCTCCGAAGCGGGGCCACGCGGTGCGCTCTACGAGCGGCACGTCATCGATGCGGCTCGTCGGCACAAGATCCGTTTGCTGGGGCCGAACTGCCTCGGCGTGATGCGCCCCGAACTCGGCCTCAACGCAACCTTTGCCCACGCCTCGGCAAGCAAGGGCTCGATCGGTCTGATCTCGCAATCCGGCGCGCTGTGTGCCGCCATTCTTGACTGGGCCAAGCCGAACAATGTCGGCTTTTCGTCGGTGGTGTCGCTTGGCGCTTCGGGCGATATCGACTTTGGCGAAGTGCTCGAGTACATGATTTCCGATCCGCGCACCGAAAGCATCTTCCTGTACGTGGAGGGCATCCGCGATGCCCGCCGCTTCATGAGCGCGCTGCGCGGTGCCGCACGGGTCAAGCCGGTATTGTTGATCAAGGCAGGTCGGCACCCCGATGTATCACGCGCAATCCTGTCCCATTCCGGCGCAACGATCGGCGACGATGCGGTGTTCGATGCCGCCTTGCGCCGTGCCGGCGTGATCCGTCTATACAACCTCGGCCAGTTCTTTGCCGCGGCCAATGCCCTGTTCTCGCATTTCCGTCCGCGTGGCAACCGCCTGGCGATCATCACCAATGGCGGCGGACCAGGCGTGATGGCGGCCGACCGGGCGGTGGACATCGGCATTCCGCTGTCCGAGTTTTCCGAAGGCACGATGGAAAAGCTCAACGCTGCGCTGCCGGCAGGCTGGTCGCGTGGCAATCCGGTCGACATCCTCGGCGATGCCGACCCCGAGCGCTACCGCAAAGCCTTGCAGGCGGTGCTCGACGGCCCCAACGTGGACGGTGTGCTGCTGATGCTCAGCCCGCAGGCGATGACCAGCCCCACCGATGTGGCGAAGATGGTCATCGAACTGGAAAAAACCGCGGACAAGCCGGTGGTGACCTGCTGGATGGGCGAAGACCTGGTCGGCGAGTCGCGCCGCCTGTTCATCGAAGCCGGGATTCCGACTTTCCGCACACCAGAGCCGGCGGTCGAGCTGTTCGGCCATATCTCGTCCTACTACCGCAATCAGAAGCTGCTGATGCAGACGCCAGCATCGCTGTCGCACCTGTCACCGCCTTCGGTCGAGAGCGCCCGCCTGGTGATCGAGACCGCACTCAGCGAGCGGCGCAAGACGCTCAATGAAATGGAGTCCAAGGCCTTGCTGGCGGCGTTCCGGATTCCGATTGCCCAGACCGTGGTGGCCCGCTCGGCCACCGAGGCCATGGTACTGGCCGAAGAAATCGGCCTGCCGGTGGTGATGAAGATCGACTCCGCTTCGGTCATCCACAAGTCCGATGTCGGGGGCGTGCGGTTGAACCTGACCAATCTGGCGTCGGTGCGATCCGCGTATCAGGACATTCTCGAGGCGGTGAAGAAGGCACAGCCCGACGCGGTGATCAACGGCATCTCCATCGAGCCCATGATCCAGAAGCGCAACGGTCGCGAACTCGTGATCGGGGTGCGCCGCGACCCGGTTTTTGGTCCGGTGATCACCTTTGGCGAAGGGGGCAACCAGGTCGAGGCCAATCGCGATATCGCGGTCACCCTGCCACCGCTCAACAGCTATCTGGTGGGCGACATGATCCGCTCGACCCGGATCGCAACGCGGCTGGCCGAGTTCCGCAACCTTCCTGCGATCGACATGGATGCGCTGGAGCTGGTGCTGCTGCGCGTGTCCGAGATGGTGTGCGAACTGCCGTGGATTACCGGCATGGAGATCAACCCGCTGATCGTGGACGAAAACGGCGCGGTGGCGGTCGATGCCCGCATCGTGGTCGACAACGTGTCGCCCACAGCCGATCGCTACGATCACATGGCGATTCACCCCTACCCCTCGCATCTGATCAGCAAGTGGACCGTGCCCGACGGCACGGTGGTGACGATCCGCCCGATCAAGCCCGAGGATGCCGACCTCGAGGTCGAGTTTGTGCGTGCGCTGTCGCAGGAAACCAAGTACTACCGCTTCATGAACACCATGCGCGAGTTGCCCCCGGCCATGGTGGCGCGCCTGACCCAGATCGACTACGACCGCGAGATGGCCTTCCTGGCCACGCTGAACGTGGATGGTGTCGAGAAGGAAATCGGTGTGTGCCGCTATGCGGTCAATCCGGACGGTGAGTCGTGCGAGTTTGCAGTAGTGGTCGCCGACGACTGGCAGCACCGCGGCCTGGCGCGCAAGCTCATGGGCGTGTTGATCGAGACCGCGCGCAACCGCGGCCTGTCGTACATCAACGGCGTTTTCCTTGCCAACAACGAGCGCATGATCAAGTTCGTGCAGAAGCTCGGCTTCATTCTGACCAACGATCCTGACGACAGCACGGTGAAAGTCGGCGTGCTGCCGCTGCAGGACTGAACGAATGACGACGAGCATCGAAGCGATCGATTTCCACGGACTGTCCGCACTCAGGCTGGAGGCGAAGGGCGCAAGCGCGGTCGTCAGCCTGTTCGGCGGGCAGGTGCTTTCGTGGTCGCCCGCGGGCGGCAAGGAGTGGCTATACCTGAGTGAACAGGCGGTGTTCGACGGTACGGCCCCGATTCGCGGTGGCGTGCCGGTGTGCTTTCCGCAGTTTGCCGAACTGGGCCCGCTGAAGAAGCACGGTTTTGCCCGCACCCTCCCCTGGCGGCTTGCCCATCAGCGCAGTGGCGACGACTTTGCCCTGATCGTGCTGCGCCTGGACCACAACGAGGACACCCTCGCGGTCTGGCCCCATGCCTTTGGCCTGGAACTGACCGTCAACATCGAGGGCAACCGGCTGGACGTCGAACTCGAAGTCGACAACACCGGCGATACCGACTTCAGCTTCACTGCGGCCCTGCACACCTATCTGCGGGTGAAGGAAGTCGAGCATGCGCCGCTCGAAGGTCTGTACGGCCTGCGCTACCGCGACAGCACCGACGCCGGCACCGTTCGTCGCGAAACCGGCGAACACGTCCTGGTCGAATCCGAAGTCGATCGTATCTATCGCGATGCGACCCGTCCGCTGCTGCTGCGTGACAGCGGGCGCAACCTTGGCATCCATGCCGAAGGCTTCCCCGACGTGGTGGTGTGGAATCCGTGGGAAGCCCGCTGCGCCGAGATCTCCGACATGCCGGCGAATGGTTTCAGGCGCATGCTTTGTGTCGAGGCCGCGGCAGTGGATCAAGCACTGAACCTGAAGCCGGGCTGCCAGTGGTGGGGCCGGCAGACACTGCTTGAACTCTGATCCCACCAGTATCACCCCGCCCGTCGACTTGTCCGCGGGCGGCGCTTGCTGCAACATCGCGCCCTTCCTGCCATCAGATGCACCGCGCGTCCTGCGGTGACCCACGCCATGCTGCCCCCGATCGAATATCGCATTGCCGAACAACTCGGCGTTCCACCCCGCCAGGTGATGGCTGCCGTGCAGCTGCTCGACGACGGTGCCACCGTTCCGTTTATTTCGCGCTACCGCAAGGAAGCGACCGGCGGACTCGACGACACCCAGATGCGCACCATCGAAGAGCGCCTGGGCTACCTGCGCGAGCTCGAGGACAGGCGCGCCACGGTGATCGCCTCGATCGACGAACAAGGCAAGCTTGACCCGGCGCTACGTTCCGAGATCGAATCCGCCGACACCAAACAACGGCTCGAGGACCTCTACCTTCCGTACAAGCCCAAACGCCGAACCAAGGCACAGATCGCCCGCGAAGCGGGCATCGCGCCACTCGCCGAGGCCTTGCTTGCCGACCCGACGCTCGACCCTGAACTGGCGGCGGCGCCCTATCTCAACGCCGAGGCCGGGTTTGCCGAGACCAAAGCGGTGCTCGACGGTGCGCGCCAGATTCTGATGGAGCAGTTTGCCGAGGATGCCACCCTGCTCGGCGAGTTGCGCACCTACCTGCACGACTACGGGCAGGTTCGCTCTGCGGTGATCGAGGGCAAGGAGAACGAGGGCGCCAAGTTTCGCGACTGGTTCGATTTTCACGAGCCGATTGCGACCATGCCCTCACACCGCGCGCTGGCCATGCTGCGCGGACGCAACGAGGGCGTGCTGCGCATCAGCCTCGACGTCGACCGCCCCGATCCGGACGCGGCGCACCCGTGCGAGGGGCGCATCGCCGCCCGCTTCGGCATCCGCAACCAGGGGCGTCCCGCCGACCGCTGGCTCGCCGATACCGTGCGCTGGACGTGGAGCGTCAAGATCTCGGTGCACCTCGAACTCGACCTGATGGGCAAACTGCGCGAAAAGGCGGAAGAAGAGGCCATTCACGTCTTTGCCCGCAATCTCAAGGATCTGCTGCTCGCGGCGCCCGCCGGCAGCCGCACGACCATGGGGCTGGACCCCGGCATCCGCACCGGGGTCAAGGTCGCGGTGGTGGATGCGACCGGCAAGCTGGTCGATACCGCCACCATCTACCCCTTCGAGCCGCGTCGCGACCGCGAATCCTCGCTCGCCGCACTGACCATGCTGGCTAAGAAGCACCAGGTCGAACTCATTGCGATCGGCAACGGCACCGCGTCGCGCGAGACTGACGCGCTCGCCGCCGAACTCATGCAGCGCCAGCCGGAGCTCAAACTGACCCGGGTCATGGTGTCCGAGGCCGGGGCGTCGATCTATTCCGCATCGGAACTCGCCGCGCGGGAGTTCCCGGATGTCGACGTGAGCCTGCGTGGCGCGGTGTCGATCGCGCGTCGTCTGCAGGATCCGCTAGCCGAACTGGTCAAGATCGATCCCAAGTCGATCGGCGTGGGCCAGTACCAGCACGACCTCAACCAGGGCAAGCTGGCCAAGAGCCTGGATGCGGTGGTCGAAGACTGCGTAAATGCAGTCGGTGTGGACGTGAACACCGCCTCGGCGCCCCTGCTGGCGCGCATCTCCGGGCTCAACGCCACGCTGGCCGGAAACATCGTCGAACACCGCGACGCCAACGGGCCGTTTCGCAGCCGTGCTGCGCTCAAGGGCGTGCCCCGCCTCGGCCCCAAGACCTTCGAACAGGCGGCCGGCTTTCTGCGGGTGCCAAGCGGCGACAACCCGCTCGATGCGTCTTCGGTACACCCCGAGGCCTATCCGGTGGTCGAGCGCATTCTGGCACGGGTACAAAAGAGTGTCCGCGAGCTGATGGGCAACGGCAGCTTCCTGAAAACGCTGAACCCGGGCGAGTTTACCGATGAGCGCTTTGGCCTGCCCACGGTTCAGGACATCCTTTCCGAGCTGGAAAAACCGGGTCGCGACCCGCGTCCCGAATTCCGCACTGCCACCTTCCGTGACGGCATCGAAACCCTGAAGGATCTGCAGCCCGGCATGCTGCTCGAAGGCGTGGTCACCAATGTCACCAACTTCGGCGCCTTTGTCGATATCGGGGTGCACCAGGATGGTCTGGTACACATTTCCGCGCTGTCGAACACCTTCGTCAAGGATCCACATAGCGTCGTCAAGGCCGGCCAGGTGGTGAAAGTCAAAGTCGTCGAGGTGGATCTCCCGCGCAACCGCATTGCACTGACCATGCGCCTTGCGGACGAGATCCAGCCTCGCAGCAGCGACCGGCCTGCGCCGGATCGCACGCCTGCCCGCCACCAGACCCAGCGCTCGCCAAAGCCGGATGCGCGCGGCACCCAGGCCAGCCAACCAGCTGCCGGCAATGCCTTTGCCGACGCTTTTGCACGGGCGCGCAAGAAATGACCCGGCCCGACCAGGAAGGAAGTACCCAGATGGATAACGTCATTTACGGGATCAAGAACTGCGACACGATGAAGAAGGCCTTTGCCTGGCTCACCGAGCGTGATGTCGCCTACCGTTTTCACGATTACCGCAAGGACGGCCTGAGCTCCGGCAAACTGCACGACTGGAGCAAGGCACTCGGCTGGAAAACGCTGATCAACACCCGCGGTACCACCTGGCGCAAGCTCAGTCCCGAAGAGCAGGCGATCGATACCCAGAGCGCGGCCGTTCAGCTCATGCTGGCCCACCCAAGCCTGATCAAACGACCGGTGGTCGAGACTGCATCGGGGCACCTGCTCGTAGGGTTCGACCCTCAGCTCTTTGCCAGCTTCATGAAACCTTCCGGACGTGCCGAACAATGAACACCCTGCCCTCAAGCTACATCCAGCGCTTTCTGCTGGAAAATCTGGATATCCGTGGCGCGGTCGTCCGCTTGGCCGATGTGTGGCAAGCAATGCAGGTCGATCGTCACTATCCGGCCCCGGTGGCCCGCCTGCTCGGTGAAATGAGTGCGGTATCAGCCGTGATCAGTGGCAATCTCAAGCAGCCGGGTCGGCTCACCTTTCAAGTTCAGGGCCACGGCCCTGTGGGCCTGATGGTGGTCGACTGCAATGCCGAACTCAACCTGCGCGGCTATGCCAAGGTGGCCGGGCCGGTCAGTGGCGAGTCGCTCGGCGAACTGGTCGGCGATGGCCGCCTGCAGCTCTCGCTTGACGTTCAGGGCATGGACCAGCCCTATCAGAGTCTGGTGCCACTCGAGGGCGACAGCATCGCCAGCGTGTTTTCGCATTACCTGGCGCAGTCCGAGCAGCAACCGGCCGGGCTGTGGCTGACGTGCGATCCTTCGGCCACTGCGGGGCTGTTCATCCAGTGCCTGCCTGGCGCCCAGGACCGCGACATCGATGGCTGGTCGCGCATCATGCAACTCGCGCAAACCGTCCGCCCCGACGAGCTCCTCGGCCTTGCGCCCGAAGTGCTGCTCGGCCGCCTGTTCGCCGAGGAAGACGTGCGCCTCTATCCGCCACGCATGGTCACCCACCACTGGCCGCCGCAGCCGGAGAAGGTTGCCGACATGCTCCATAGCCTGGGCGAACACGAAGTACGCACGGTGCTTGCCGAGCACGGCGAAGTTGTGGTGCATGACGAACTGTCGAATCACACCTATCGATTTGACGCGGATGACATCGACGCGCTGTTCCAGCCACCAACGCTGCACTAGAGCGCTGTCAGCGTGCGCAGTCCGACATTCGTCCGACATTGGCAGCGTTCTTGCCGTAAGCCCCTGCCATCAGTAAACTCGCGCGATTAACCTGTAAGCTCAGTTCATGTCCACTTCCGCGCCAAATCGCTCCATCGAGTTCCGCAACACGACAGTCGGCGCAACCATCGCTGTGCTGCGCAGCACCGAGCCTGCCGGGCTTGCAGATGCACTGCACAAAATGCTCGGCGGCATGCCGGATTTCTTCAGCGGTGAGGCTGCCATCCTCGACTTTTCCGCCATGGACACCCTTCCGGCCCGCATCGACTGGGCCGGATTGCTGTCCTTGTTGCGCCGCTATCAGTTGCAGCCGATCGGGGTGCGTGCACTTCCGCCGGAACTGGCCGCTGCCGCGCGCACGGCCGGTCTCGCCGTGCTGGACAAGGCCGAGTTTCGCGACCGGCCGGCGGCCGAGGCTGCACCTGTACCTGAACCCGTCGCCGCACCAGCGCCCATCGCGACGCCTGCTCCCGCCCCTGCGGCTCAGTCCACCACCCTGTTTGTCGAACGCCCCTTGCGTTCAGGGCAGCAGGTCTATGCCCGCGGTGGCGACCTGGTGCTGTTGGCTGGCATGAGCAATGGCGCAGAAGTCATCGCCGACGGCAACATCCACTGTTTTGGCCCCCTTCGTGGTCGTGCCCTTGCCGGCGCGCAGGGAAATGCCGCTGCCCGCATCGTGGCAACAAATTTCGGTCCCGAGCTGGTATCCATTGCCGGGGTGTATCGCACCTTCGAGCGTGGTATCCCCGAAGCCATTGCCGGTCGCGGTGCGCTGGTGCGCATGTCCGTCACCGACCGTGGACAGACCATAGAAATCGAACCGCTGCAGCTCGACTGACGCGGCATACAACCATTCAAGGGGAAAACGTGAGAGTCATCGTCATTACGTCAGGCAAGGGCGGGGTGGGAAAAACCACCACCAGTGCAGCATTCTCGTCCGGGCTGGCATTGCGCGGCTTCAAGACCGCTGTGATCGACTTCGATGTCGGCCTGCGCAATCTCGACCTGATCATGGGCTGCGAGCGCCGGGTGGTCTACGACCTGGTCAACGTGGTCAATGGCGAAGCCAAGCTCAATCAGGCACTGATCAAGGATCGCCACTGCGACAACCTGTTCATCCTGCCCGCCTCGCAAACCCGCGACAAGGATGCCCTGACCGAAGAGGGTGTGGAAAAGGTGCTCAAGGATCTGGAGCACATGGGTTTCGACTACGTCGTTTGCGACTCGCCGGCCGGTATCGAACGTGGCGCGGTGATGGCGCTGACCTTCGCCGACGAGGCCATCGTCACCACTAATCCCGAAGTCTCGTCGGTTCGCGACTCCGACCGCATCCTCGGCATCCTGCAATCCAAGTCGAAGCGGGCGCGTGAAGGTGGCGAGCCGGTCAAGGAGCATCTGCTGGTCACGCGCTATTCGCCCAAGCGCGTCGAGGACGGAGAGATGCTGTCCTACAAGGATGTGCAGGAACTGCTGCGGGTGCCATTGATCGGCGTGATTCCGGAGTCGGAGTCGGTTCTGCATGCGTCCAATCAGGGCACGCCTGCAATTCACCTCAAGGGCTCCGACGTTTCCGAGGCGTACACCGACGTGGTTTCACGTTTTCTTGGCGAACAGCGCGAACTGCGCTTCGTCAATTACGAGAAGCCCAGCCTGATCAAGCGTCTTTTCGGAGGCAAGTGAAATGTCCCTGCTTGCCCGCCTGTTTGGCGAAAAGAAGAAAACGGCCGAGATCGCGAAGAACCGGCTGTCGCTGCTGATCGCTCACGAGCGCAATGGCGGCGCTGCCCAGCCCGACTTCATGCCGGCACTTCAGCGTGAGCTGATCGAGGTCATCTCCAAGTACGTCTCGGTCAACCCGGGTGACATCAAGGTGAGCCTCGACAAGCAGGACAACTACGAGGTGCTCGAAGTCAACATCGTGCTGCCGGAGCACGGGCGCTGAAGCACGAATGGCTCATAGGAACGAGTGTCTTGCCGGCAACCTGGTTTGCAAATGTCATGGTGCCGGGACGGGCTCTAAATATGTCTCCAAAGCGCAACAACGGCGCGGATGTTCTGAATTTCGATTTCTGAGTTACCGTTAAACCTACCGTCAGCGCTCCAGACTTCCGTCGTTGTCGCGTGGCGAAACTGGTGCCCAAAGGGCATTCTCGGTCTTGGGTCGCTGACCAGCGGCCCTCCTCTTTTGGCACCAAGGCGAGCGGTGTCACCCTTGGTCGCAAGCCCGGCAGTGTCTGTCCTCGTGCCGGGGCCATTCCCTTCTATGCCAGCCGGCGGAGAGCTCGCCGCGCGAGTCCGACAGCGTCAGTCCTCTTGTCGGAGCTGGCGCCCTTACTCCTTGCTCTGGGCGCTCACCGTGCCCGTCACAAGCCCTCGAACGGCGTCCACCGGGCCGGTCGGAGTGGCTCTGCCCTGGGCGACCTCAGCCGCATAACCCACTGGCCGGCCCACAGCCGCGAACGGTAGGCCGGTCGTGAGTGTGAGCAGCGTCAGCGTGTCGCGGGTTGCCCGCCGCCAGCTTCCATCCTCGGCGATGGCCTTGTAGACCGAGTTCGGCGCACTGGCCGCGCTCTCGATCATGGATATCGCGGGCGCCGTGCTCATCCGGTCGTCGTAGGGCTTCCGGTTGAACGCGTTGTACATCACCATTCCGGCCTGCCCGACCACTGGCACCATAGCCGCGCTGGTCCGCAGCGGGGCGCCAAAGAAGAACGCCATGAATTCGTCAAGATAGCCGTCGTCGTCCTCATCGTCGGGCCCTCCTCGCATCGTGATTACGATCGCCTCCGACACCCATGCCGGGATCAGAAAGCCGAGCAGCATGATGTAGAACAGGCGCCCGGCGCCGGCACGCAGACCCATCTCCTGGGCCACTTTCGCGAACTCGGTCCCGAGGAGGTTGCCCATCATGTTGAAATAGCTTTGGAACTGGGTGAAGAGCCGCACGAAGGCAGGGCCTGACTCGTACCGGCTCACGTCCTCCGGTGACAGACTGCCCTGGGTCTCGCGAACAGCTGAGTTCGCTGCCCGCACGGCATCGGCGTCCGTGCTGCCGTCTGCAAGCGCTTGGTCGTAGGCCCCTGTCCATGTGATCACATCGACGACGTTCTGGAACGCCTGCTGGAGAAAGTAGCCGTGCTTTGCCGTCCACGCCTGCGCCGACTCGTATTTCGTCGGGTTCAGCAGCATGGCGTCGATCTCTTGCCGGATGTCCATGACCTGGTTCTGCAGCCGATTCGCCATGAAGGGCGAGAGCGATGCAACCTGATCGGCCACTTCCGAAGGGGCGCGGAAGTAGCGCCACGTCGCCGACTTGAGATGCGCCGGTCTGACCTTTAGCGCAGTGATGGACAGCCCGGTTACCTGCTGAAGCGAGTTCGTCAGGTTGGCGAACATGGCCGCCATTCCCGACCGGCTGCGCATGGTGCGGAAGAATCGGTCACCCAGCTTTCCCGCCCATCCTGAGGCAGGGGTCTCCACGGTCTGTTTCGCTGCGCGGTTCAGCCACGGCAGCAGCAGGTCCGTATATGCCACAGGGTCATATCGGGTCAGCGGGCCCGCCAGGCCCTTCGCCCGCAGGGTGCGCATCACGTCGCGAACGCGAGGCTCCATGTGCGCGAAGAGCAGCGCCTTGTCGATGTGCTGAGGGAGAAGACGAAGATCCAGCGCGAGAGGCTTGTTGTACTCGACTCGCGACTTCGTGAAGCCGCGGTTCGTGGACGGGAACATGTAGCTGTTGCCTTGGTTGATGGCGTCGAGTTCAGCGTGAATGGTGGCGTCCTGCACCTCGAAGGTATCGGCCATCGCCGGCACGTATCCGCCCCGGTACATCCCCCAAGGCGTGGTGACCTCCTGAGCAGTGATCTCGTCGAAGTAGCGGCCGAAGACATCCCTATGCGTCTTCTGCGCCAGGGGCTTGATCGCCTCCATTAGATCCCACACGCCTTGCACAAAATCGAACTCCGCTTTCGTGATCTGGCCGTCTCGAATCATCCGGGACATGAAGGCATCCCACCTTGACGTATCGAGCACGCCAGGCGCCGCCTCGACTGCCCAGCCGCGACCGAGGAGGAGCTTTCGCTTGTTGCTCTCGTTGCCGGTGTGCAGGAGGGCATGCAGGAGCTCGGCCTTGCCGGCGTCCCCCTTGGAGTAGCCAAAGGTATAGCCCAGCTCTGGAGCGTCGATCTTTCCCCGGGTAAGGCGCGGCTCGATCGCCTTCAGAAGGTCGCGGTACTGCGCCATGAATCGCCCCGCGTCGGTGCGGTAGGCGTCGGCGGCCTCACTGATCGGGTTCCAGACGAACCGGCGGAAGCCTCCGTCGATTGCGCCACCGTCCATGCGATCGGTCCACGCTTCCACGCGGCGGAGCGCGGCGCGCAGTCCCATCATGAGGCGCACCCGCTTCTCACCCTCGGTTGCGGCCCTCCCCTCGCCGGGGACCGTTGCAGGCACGCCGAGCTGCTCCAGGCGGCTCGCGAGCGCCTGGGTTACCTGCTCCCGGCCGATCATCTTGCCGTCGACTTCGACCTGCCTCTCGCGCCTCGCGAGGTACCACAGTGATTCGATGTTGTCCCGCAGCGCGCGCAGTTCGCCGACAGTGAGGTCGTCGATGGGCTTCGCGGTGCTCTCTGCATCCAGAAGCATGGGCTCGAGCACTTGATAGAGCTCGGGGTCATAGGACCTGACCGCATCCATGTATTCCCGTGCTCGGTTTCCGCGCGCGCCGACGCCGTATTCGGCCAGGATCGCCCGGGCTGCGTTTGCAATATCGGCGTTCCGGGTCTTCGTCACCTGCTCCGTGCCCGCGTTCGCGATCTGGCGCAGCCGCGCGACTGTCTTCTGCGCCTCCGCTTGTGCCTGGTAGGCGGCCTGCGTCGCAGCGTGATTGATCATCTGCAGCCGCTTCTGGTTGATCGCCTCTTGCACGTTCCCTGCCTTCAGAGCGGCATCTGCAGCCTTGCCGGCCTTCACTTCTGCAGCGGCATACTTGGTCGGGCGCAGCTTGCCGGCGGGCGCGCGATCGATCAGCCGCGCGGCGTAGTCCTTGGCCATCTGAGTGAGCATCTGCGCCGAGCCCATGGCTTTTTGCAGTCCGGCCAGTTCGGTCGACAGGAAGCGCAGGCGCACGTCGTTGTGTATCGCCTCGTCTGCTGCCCGGGCGATGCTCTCCGCGCTGGTCATGTCGCCGAAGCGCTCGAGCATTCGGACGTCAGTGACGGCCTCGACGGCCTCACGCAGCGGCGGTGCTTCGAGCAGGTCGCGCACCATCGCATCGCCGGAGCGGTACCCGAAGATCTCGGCTACCTGGTCGGGGTGCATGCCGTCGTCAGCGAGCATGCCAAACTTTCCGTAGCCGAGAGCATTCCAGTTGACGGCGGCAAGCTCTCCGCCGGGATACATCGCCTTGAGGGCCGGAATGGAGAGTCGATGCCCGGACTCGGCTTTGATCTCGTCGCCGGCGGGCGTGGTCATCTCGCCCCGGCTCAGCCAGCGCCGCGCCTGATACACGGGTTCGCGGCGCAGCTCGGCCTCTACTTCGCGCCTGACCTCCTTCCGCTTCTCGGCAGCGTCCTTGTTCAGCCGTCTGATGGTCTCTTCGCGCAAGGCCCCTGCCCAAGTCATGTCCTTGAGGCTGCGCGCGCTCATTGCGGCCACCGCATCACCGGTGGCGTCGGCGGCCTGCGCCTGGTAGTTGCTCCAGTCAATGCCGAACGCTGCCGCTTGCTCAGCGTCGGAGAAGATCGGCCGCATGGCGCGGGCGCGCTGGGCGCCGTCGATCTCGTCCGCAGTGGCAAGCATGCGATCGAACACGCCTCGCACCTCGTCGGACAGCTCCACATTCAAGCCTCGAAGGCTTTGATACACGCTCACCAGCCAGGAGCGGAAGCGCTGGAACATGCCCTGCATTTCGAGGCTCGGCGCCTTCCCCTCGAGGAGGTAAGCCTCGAAGCCCCGGGCGAACTTCTCGTGATGCTCCCGCCGCTGCTCCAGGCTCATACCTTGCCACGTTGAAAGGTCGGCGACCCCCGCCCATTCCAGAACGGTTCGCATGTCGCCCTGGAGCTCCGGAGCGGTCGCGGCCATGCTCGTATAGCTCTCGAGGAAGTAATGCCCCATCTCATGCAGGGCGGTCGAGAGGTCCGCATTCTTGAGCAGCACCAGGGTATTGCTGTCGGGCACGAAGGCGCCCCGCTGGGTCTGGTCGAGGGCGGCCCCGGCCACGCGTTCAGCGGCGACCTTTAGCCCGTACTGGTCGAAGAGCGCGCGCGGCGACGTGTTCAGGCGGGCGGCCATGGTGCGAAGGAAGGCGGCGGGGAGCGCAGCATAAGCGCGGTTCACTTGCGGCGAGAACCGGCCCGCAGCGTCGAACTGCTCGGCGATCGCGGCCTCGATACCTCGGACTTCTGCTTCGCGAACCATCCCGGGCGTCTGTTCGATAAGATCCGCTTCGATGTCAGTGGCCGGGGTCTGGTCGGTCTGGAAGAAGGCCGCAGCCTCGGCGAGTGTTGCGCCGTCCGGCTGGGTTCGAAGCTGCTCAACCAATGCGGCCGTGTAGGGCTTTCCGGTCAAATGTGCGTAGAACGCGGAAGCGGGAATCTGCACCGCGGCGCCCGTTGCCGTCGCGTCGTCTATCTGCTGGTCAATGCTGGGGACCGCGGCCCGCACCGACTGGAGATCCTGGCCGAGGGCCGACCGCAATACATCGGGGTCAATGAACACTTCCTGCAGCGCCTGTCCTTGCGAGGCCACGGCAAGGAACCGTTCGAATACGTCCGGCGCCCGTTCGCGAAGCCGCGAAGCTTCGGCGCCGGCAACGGCGGCCTGTACGGTCTCGCCCTCTTCGATCGCTTGCGCGGCCCGCTCCTGCTGCTGTTGTGCGCGCCCCAAGGCGGCCCGGGATGCGCTGCCGAGGCCGGCGGTAAGAACCGACATCGTGATCGAGGCAATGACGGTCTCTGCCTGTGCCTCGGGTTGCTCGGCAAGCCAGTCGGCGGCCGTTTTCTCCGGGTTGAGGATCGCCCACTCGTTCAGGTTCTGCCAGGCCGTTGCCGCCATCTCTGTCGGGACGTCGACCGCGATTTGACGCCCGAGCATGGAGAAGAAGCCTGCCCCGCCTTTCAGGTCCTTCAACAGCCGGGCAATGGGAATAGCCTCGGTTGCGATCTCAGCCGTTGCATCGGCTGCGCCATAGCCGACAGCAGTAAGAGGCGACAGGCCCTTGTCGAGCGCCTTGGTGCTGGCCGCACTTCCGGCCAGCAGCCCCGCGCTCCCAAGGGCGAAGGCCGGGTTCCCTGTGGCAAGCGTCCCGGCCATGCCCGGCGCCATCTGGCCGAAAGAGCGGAAACCGCCGAGCACGCCGCGTTCGATGAGACCCTGCGGGGCCTCCCCTGCAACCTTGTCGGCCATCGCCTGCTGCTGCTTGCGCCACGCCTCGAGGCCCGACGCAATGCGGCGCAGTGGGTTCTCCGGGAGGATCGTCCCTGCTAGCGGATCCGCAAGCGGGGCCACGAGCTTCGCCCCGGTTTCGAGCGCGCCATAGAAGCCGCTCGATATATCGAAGGAGACGCCCGCCCCGGCCGAACGGAGGGCGCGTTTCGCCGGACGCAGCACCTTTTCGAGCCCCGCCAAGGATTCGACTTCATCGTGGGCGATCTTGGCGAAGTCCGGGTCGCGCATCTGGCGCGCGAGCACCGGCGACTGCGCGAGGACGGTCTGCATCTGGCGCACCTTCTCCCGCCGCTGAACCTCTTCGAAATTGCGCTCGACCAGATCGGCGGGCAACCCGGACGACTTGGCCAGTTGCTGCGCGGACGCAGCCCGATCTGGTGCCGCCTTGGTGGCCATGTCCAGCACCGGAAGGGCAGCGGTTCGGATGCCCTCTTGTTGCTTGTCGAGGATCTGGTCGTAGATGTCGATCGCAGGGGCCGGGGTCGTGCCCGGTTCGGCCTGCCGTTGATCGAGCAGGGTGTCGTAGATGTCGGTCATTTCGTCGGCTCGGGTGGTTCGATATTCAGGGCCCGCAGCGATTCGGGCGATCGTGAGGAAGGCTGTGCGGGCCGCTGCATCTGGTGAATCGCGCCGATCATCTGGTGGAACTCGGCGCGCGCCTCGACCGGATCAACCCCTTGCCCGGCAGCGGCTTCGACATACGCCTCGAGCGCATCCCGCTCTTTCTGCGACAGCTCTGAACTCGAAGCCATAGCGTCAGACCACCGCGCCGCGGAGGGCCGCGGTAACTTCGTTCATCACAGAACCGAGCAGCGCCTCATCTCGTAGCTCTGGATGCACCTTTTGACCGAGCAAGGGCGCGACCTGCGCCTCCGCAGCCGGGGCCGTGAAGATCTCAAGGGACCGCAGCACGGGGGCAAACGTGGGCTTCAGCATGTCGGGCCCCCTTATTCCATGCCGCGGGCAGTAGTAGAGGCCCATGCATCCGAGCCCGTGCCGAGCCAGGCGGACACGTTCGCAGCGCCGGAACTGATGAAGGAGGTCTTCAGGTAGCGCTTCGAGAGCGGCGGCAAGTCGATGGTCTGCACCCCGGTCCCGCTGAACGCGGCCGACTTCTGCAGGGTCGTGAAGGTCGAATTGTCGTCGCTGTGCTCGAGCAGGACCTGAACCGTGCCCGCGTTGCTGTGGATCGCGGCGACCAGAAGCAAACCGTCGAAGGGGACCAGCACGCCCGCGGCGACCTGCCCGCGGTCGATGCTGTTGGTGGATGCCGTCGTGCCGGCGGACAGAACCTGCCGGGCGGCGAACTGCAGTTGTGAATCGATGTACATGGCGTTGCTCCTTGGAAGGTGGGTTTCGGTTATTGCGCTGTTCGGCCCTTTTACGGGACGCGAAAAATCCCCCGCTACTCTTCGGGGGGTGGGTTTGGGGTCGGGGCGTTTCGCTGGTAGGCCCTCAGGAGGCGCGCAGCGAGCTTGTCGTTCGGGTTGAGCCTCAGGCACTCCTCCATCCGCGCGATCCCCCTGGCGTTTTCTTCCTCCTCGGTCTCGCCTGTATCGGGCTTGAGCCGCGCGAGCCGCAGCCGCTCGGCAAGGCCGAGAACCTCCTCAGGCGGGAAGAGCTCGGCCTTGACGCGTGCAAGACGGCTTGCCAGTCGGGTTGTGCTCATCTCCGCTTCCTCATCTGCTCTTCAATTTCCGCAATCCTCGCTTCGAGGTCGCTGCCGGCAATGACACGGGAGAGGATCGACAGGACATTCGCCAACCGGCTTCCGTCCTGTGCGCCGATCCTGCCGGTGCGCATTTCGCGATAGAGGCGCGCAAGTTCCCGCTGAACCTCGTTGATGGTCCGAAGCGGGACCCGAACGCGTGCAGGAGGGGGATGGTGCTCACCGACAGCGCTGGCGCGGCCTTCCTCGTCGGTCATGGCGCACCGTTCCGCCCGCTAGGGCCTGAGAAGGCGGCAGAGCGCGCCGCTTGGAGCGCCCTGGTTACGGGGCGTAGAGGGTGCAGGCCCGTCGCCTGTAATGACAGATGCCCACTACACAGGACTTCGAGACTTCGAACTTGGCGGCCAGAAGCGAAAAGCTCAGACCTTCTTCGCGCAGCACGCGGACGAGCTCCACTTCGTGATCGGTAAGTCTTGAGCGATGGTGCCGTTCGCCCATCTGGTACCCCTTCTTCCGACTCGAATCCATGCCTCACTCCTCGCCGTTGCGATAGTGTGAGTTTATCGGATATCGGAATTACGATCACTTTTCAGCCGCCCAACAGCGACGAACGGCCCAGGGTGAGCTTGTCCGACGAAACGCCGGCGGGACCGGTCAACATCGTGCTGCCGGCCGCGCCTTCCTTGGCGTTGCCTTCGATGATCGCGCCCAGGTTGGGCTTCTTCTGGTTCAGGCGGTTGAAGTCCTGTTCTGCGGCCTTGGCTTGGGCCTGCGCCGAGCGCTCTGCATTTTTCTGCGCCTTGTCTTGGGCTCTCGAGGCGCGCTCTCCGCTATATACCGAGTAAGCCGTCCCGGCCACGGCGGCTGCAGCCAAAACTGCGGTGGTTCCTCCTGACATCGTTACTCTCCTTTGATGATGATTGGATGGCGCACGGTAGCGGTGCGCAGACTGGGAAGTTGCGTCGTTGGCGCAGATATGCCGAAGGTGCTCATTTAAGGCGCCCCCGTGCCCGCTCGCGCCGGGCCTGCCGGGCCAGCTTCACGATGGTCTCGCCGTCGTTACCGAGGCCCATGCCCTCGAGCAACTGAAGAGCGCGTGGGTCCCGCTTCACCAGTGCCCTTGCATCGGCAAGCGCGGCCTCGGCACCGTCTCCGAAGGTACGGCGAAGCATTACGTTTGCCGCAGCACGCTGCGCCTCGGGATCCTCGTTTCGAGCCACCGACGCGCGACTCAGGAACTCGTTGATGTCGTTGTTCCCGAAGCCCAGGTCGGATGACATGCGGCGCAGCTCGTTCACGACCTCCCTCCGCTGATCGGACCCGAGGTCGGTCGAGTCAAACATTGCTTCCGTGATGGCGGTCAGCTGCTTTTCCGGCGGAAACGAACGCAGGGCGGGCTCCTCTTGCACGGCGAGCTCGCGCAGTTTGGCGATGTGTTCGGGCACCACAATGGCGGCGGGCGGCTCCTGTACGGGCGCCTGCACGGGCTCCTGTGCCTGCTCCTCGATCGGTGAAACGTCGTCCGCGGCGGGCGCCTGCTCGGCCGGCGCAGGACCTGCCGCCACGATCATGGTCGCCTCGGGGGCGGGTGCGGGCTGCTCTGCCGGACGCATTGATGGGAACATGCGAGCGGCGAGCGCCTCTTCGTCCGCCGGGCTCACGGCTTCACCTGCTGGTGCATGTCGTCGATTCGGTGAATGATGCGCTCAGCGCTGCGGATGGCGGCCACCTCGACCGAAGTGTCCACCGGCCTGTCGTGGCTACCCAGCCGAGGGAATTCGACGTGCGGGAACAAGAGCGAGCCCATCGGGCCGGTGCGCATCGCTTCGATCAGCGGCGGCTGGACCGGAATATCGATCATGTTGTGCAGCATTTCGGTGTTGGATGAGAACTGGTGATCGCGCCCGCCTGCGGCTTCGCGGGCAATGTCGAAACTGTTGACGTAGATCTCTTTCGAGAGCGTCTGCCACTGTGCGAGAACGTCGAAGAGCGCCTGCAAGGCGACGTCGATCTGTTGGCCTACCTTGATCCGCGCTTTCGCCGCCTCCGCCGCCCGGTTACGGGCGCCAACAAGCCCGGCAATTCGTGCCGCGCGAATCGCTGCGAGCTCCTCCCGCTCTGCCTGCGTCATCGCATCACTGAAGATATTCAGCTGCCTTTTCGTCTCGCTGCGCTGCTGATCGATGGATTCGATGGCCTTTAGGGCTTCTGCGCTTTCGGGCGAGTCGACCAAGGCCAGGGCGAGCACGTCGCGTTGATCCTGCAGGTCTTGAAGTTCGTTGGAAAGCGAGAAGATCTTCGCCTGTATCGCTTTTGTCCTGCTCATAGTTGAGTGCGCTCCGGTGGGTGTCTGGGTGTGCCCCATCTTGCCGCCTGGATCAGCGCGCACCCTTCCCACACACACAGAAAACACATCACCGGGTCAGAATGCGGGGGGCGCTTGCGCTCGGGTGATACCTCACGAACCCTTTCGAGACCGCGATGGAGGCGCAGGCGGATCCAAGCTCCGGCGAGTAGCGGCGCAGCCAGGCAGCAGCGGTCACCCTGATGGCGTGCCTGATCGAGTTGTCAGGCGAAGCAGCCCCGGGCCTCGAGAAGGCTGCAGACCGGTCCGCCTCTGACTTCGGGTTATCGATCGCTGCCCACGCCCACCAGACCCCGAACAGATCGGTTCTGACGTACTGCAGGTCCTCGCCCTCGCGGCCGATCTCGAACAGGTCGGCGCCGGGCTGTCCGTCTTCGATCCACCGAAACACGATCGGCCTACGGGCGCACTCGGTACCCAAGCGCACGATGCGCAGCGCCTCCTCCTGCTCGGGTAGCGGAAAGGTGGCGGCGATGGCGAAGAGCTTGTCAGCAGGGGTCATTGAATCGCCCCACCTTGGGGCTCCCCCATCCATTCCCGTTTTTCCCATTTTTCCCGTTATGGGAAAGTTTGGGCGGCACGGACCTTTCCCATTTTTCCCACCACCCCTTTAGGGGGTGGGAAAGAATGGGAAATGGAGCCTGGGACTTCACGGGAGCCATATCCAGCCGTCCATGTGATCGATGTTCTTCCGGGTCGTCAGGTTCGTGATCGCGAGTTGCGCCCGCTCGCGCTTTCGCTTCGGCTCGACCGGAAGGCGATCACTGACCGCCACAAGCGCCGCCTCGAGCTCAACGCATGGGCGCCCAGGCGGGGCCGTGGCCATTCCGTAGGCCTTCGCGTCTTTCAGTAGCGCCGATATCGCGTCGTAGGCTAAGCGCATGTTCCCGCCGCCTGGCAGCGCTGCACGCCGCACGCCACCGGCCGGGAGTGAGTCCGGCTCTACTGCGCAGCTCGTGACCGCATCGCCGTCTTCATCGATCCCGATCTCGACCACTGCCAACCGGAAAGGGTGGCATATGCCGTCCTCGCCATCCTTCGATTTGGATATTTTCCAATCCCGCCGGTCATCGTTGCGGGTCACTTCGATGCATGCGTCGAGAGCAGCGAAAAGGCTTGAGTGACCGCGGGCGCCTTTCGCTGCGTCCTTGCCGCTGTGGTGCACGATCACGACGAGTCCGCCCACTCTGATCTGCAGTTCCGTTGCAGCTGCGATCAACAGCCCCATGTCGACGCTGCTGTTCTCGTCCGCCCCAGCTGCCGCACGGTTGAGCGTGTCGATGAACACCACTCCGCCCGTGATGCCGGCGGAGATCAGCGATTCAGCGAGCGCGGGGACGTCCTCGGCGCCAAGCAAGGCGAAAGGCTCGACGACGACCCGGAAGCGGTCCGAGATCTGGTGTCCAGAGTGGGACTGATACGCACGAACCCGATTTGCAATGCCGCCCTCTCCTTCGAGCGCCAGGTACGCGACTGGGCACCGGGTTACCCGGCGATCGAACCACTCCCCGCCACGGTCAAGCGCCGCGGCGAGATCGAGGGCAAGGAACGTCTTTCCGCTCCCGCTTGCGCCGATGATGGCGGCAATGCCGGCGTCAGGAAGAACACCTTTCACGAGCCAGCGCAGCGGAGGGCGCGCGGCCAGATCGTCGGTCGTGAGGAGGCGGTACGGTTTCCGCTTTCGGGTGGGCTCAGCCATCACCGCAAACGCAGGCGCCGTCATAGCTGTACCTCGATGCCTCGGTCTGGGCTCTTTACAGTCCACCACCGGGATCGTTCGATATCCACGACCCATACGCCCAGCGGGTTCGCTGCGATGATCTCGACCAGCAATGCGCGCACTCGAACCGGCGGAGACATGCTCGGCCAAACTGCCACCGTGACGCCGAGATCCGCAGCGAAAGAGAAATCTAGTTCGTTCGGCTGCGTGTCAAGAGGTACGACGACCTGCGGCCACCATACATTCGGACTGCGTCCATCGATCACCTTGCATGCTTCTCTCGATTCAGGCTCAGACAGACCGAAGTGGTAATTCGGCGGCCAGACGTCCAGTCGGACAATGATCGCCTGAGAGGCTGGGCGATGCCCCTTCCGGCGAACCTCTGCCAAAGGACGGGCCAGCGCCGGAAGTCTCCGCTGGCGGATGGCTGTGACCATGTTCAGGCCCCCATCCAGTCGATATCATCATGCCCCGGGAGATCTCCGAACGGCTCGCTGGGCGGCACAGACTGCGCGCGACCGGCCGGGGTCTCCTTGGGCTTTCTCGGCCTCGGGGTCGTGCTCGCGATCTCGTCCGCGACGATATCAAGGGTCGGGCGCATGGTGCCGTCCTTGCCCGTGAAGGATTGAACCTTCATCGTGCCGGCAGCCGAGACTGTTGCACCTGCGCGAAGCTGCATCAGACGGGTGACGGCCTCGGACTGGAAGGCGATCACGGAGCATGAGATCCGCCCTTCCTCTCCCATCGGTACGGACAGGCGAGCTAACGCGAACGGGTTGCCGTTCTTGGCTGTGCGTTGCTGTGGGTCGGACTGTAGTTCCCCGACGATCAGTGCGCGAATCATGCCGCGCCCCTTACGCAGCGGAACGGCTGGACGCGACGCAGGAGGCGATCCACGCGTCCACTTCGCTTTCGATCCAGGCGATGGGCGGGTTTTTACCGTTCCCCAGCTTGATGGGCTTCGGGAATGTCGGGTCGAAGTAAGACGACTTTGGGTCGAGTCGGGCATAGATCGCCGAGCAGCCAAGGCCGATCTTCTGCTCTAACTGGGGGCGGCGCAGCATGCGCGACGGGGTAGGAAGTGCTTCGGACATGTCTTTTCCTCTTGGAAAGTTCCGGAACGCATAAGCGCGCTGCGGCATGTCCGAATAATCGTTTTTCTTACTTCTCCAAAAATCCCGCCGTATTCGATTACCGCGGGAGTTGAGACCCCGAGTAATACCAGTCCTCCACTTGCCTGTCGGAAACCATGATCCCCATGTCGGAGAGGATATCCGCCGACCTGCGAAAAGCAGTTAGCTTGCTCGCCTCCCGGCTCAACGGGTGCCCATGCTCATCATGCGCGATGGTTGCCAGCTCCACAGCCAGGCGACGCAGTGCAACCGGCTGCCCGGGATTCCCTCGCCGCCGCGGAGGCGCCTCAATAGAAAGCGCACGATCGAGCATTGCACCGAGCGCGCGTTGTCGCTCCCTCTCTGGCGCGCGAAGGAGCACCGCCCGTGCCATGCGGCAGAGTTTCTCAAGAGTCAGTTCGCCAGCACGGAATGCTTCGAGCAGGTAGTCGAATACCAGAGAGGCGGCCTTATTGACGATCTCTTCCTTGCGTCGCATCTCCGCCTCGACCTCGGGTGGAGTTGGTGCAGTCAGTAGGGTGAGCTTTTCGTTCATTGAACCATCGTCATCCGATCGCGCGGCTAGTGGTGGTCAGCGTGCACGTACCATCTCGCTTAGACGATCGTCCAGAGCTTTCACCATCCCTCGGGTGAATGTTGGGTTCCGACTGGCTTCCCCGGAGAGATCCACGGTGTACGAGCGCTTCTTGTACATCGCAACGAAGGCGATTCCGACGATCTGCCCGCTTCGCGCTTCGTTCAGCAGTGCTTCAAGAACTCGGATGGTCTCGCCGCACTTCGCTGGTGGCGCCAATCGAATTGACGCGAGCGGAAGACTTCGGACGGTAGAATTGACGTCGGCCATAGCTGCAATCTCCTAGTGGTTGCGTTTGTGGTCAGGGTCGGCCAGGTGTTCCCGCACCTCGGCCGGCCCGCTTTGCCTGAGGCCGTCAGGCGGCGGTATTTCCTCGTAGTGGCACCACGTCGGCGCCCTTCCTCAGGCGGTCCAGGTGGTCAGCCCATTGCTGCATCATCTGCCGGCGATCTGGCAAATATTCCGCGAAGTTGTACGCTGCGGAAACTTGGTTTCGCTCGCAGTGGGCAAGCTGACGTTCAATGACACGGTGATCATAGCCAAGCTCGTGCAGCAGCGTCGACGCTGTGCTTCTGAAGCCGTGGCCTGTCATTTCGTCCTTGGTAAAGCCCATCCGACGCAGGGCCGCATTCACCGTGTTCTCGCTCATTGGCCGGCCGCCACCGCGCTCGGATGGGAAAACGTATGACTTGGCGCCGGTCAGTTGGTGCAACTCCTTCAGAACCTCGAGGGCCTGGCGGGAGAGCGGGACGATGTGCAACTCCTTCATCTTCATCTTCGCCGCCGGTATGCGCCACTCCGCCTTGTCGAAATCGAACTCAGACCACTCAGCGTGTCGCAGCTCACCTGGACGGACGAAGACCAGCGGGGCGAACTTGAGCGCGGATCGGGTCACGAACGAGCCGACGAAGCCATCGATCGCACGCAGCAGGGCCCCGACCTCTTTCGGATCGGTGATGCTCGCATGGTGACGGGTCTGGACAGGCTGGAGCACGTCCCGAATCTCAATGTCGCGCGACGGATCACGGGAACAAAGACCGTGCGCAACGGCATATCGGAAGATCCTGCCCATCGTCTGATGCGCGCGCTTTGCGATGTCGTTCGCCCCGCGCCCTTCAATACGCTTGATGACAGAAAGCAGGTCAGGTGCAGCAATATCGGAGACTGCCCGCTCACCGATATAGGGGAACAGGTCGCGCTCGAGCATTTTCTCGCGCTTGTCCTTCGTGGTCTCGCTGATGATGCTGATCTGCCTTGCAAACCACTTCCGGCCGACCGCCTCAAAACTGTTCTCGGCCAGGTCTGTGCGAGCGGCCTTTGCCACCTTCCGGTGCGTGCTCGGATCGATGCCGGCGGCAACCAGACGCCGGGCTTCGTCGCGCTTCTCCCGGGCCTGTTTAAGCGACACATCGGGATATACTCCCATGCTCAATGTCTTCCGCTTACCGTCAATTCGGTAATCGAAGCGCCACCAGCGCGCGCCGTTCGGTTGCACGAGCAGATACAGGCCGTCGCCGTCCGTGAGCTTTACCGGTTTGGCGCTGGGCTTTGCATTTCGAATAGCAGTATCGGACAGAGGCATGACGGTAACTACTCCTGATGCTTGGACTGTTACCGTCGAATATACCGTCAGAACCTCAGGAAGGAAACGAAATTGTTAGGGACGAAAAGGAAGCTTAAGACACCAACAACCTTTATTTGTCGGGCGTTTCGGGCCTCGCAGGCGTTGCTAATCGTACCTTTTAGTTCCTGTGAATCTAGATTGCTGGTGCCCGGGACGGGAATCGAACCCGTAAGCCATGCGGCGGCAGATTTTAAGTCTGCTGTGTATACCAATTCCACCACCCGGGCGAGCCGCGAATTTTCGCACAGACGGGCCGAACTGCCCAGCCTCGGTTTCAATCCCCGTCTGAACGCAGGAAATTATTTCGCATTTGTTTTGGCGGTGGGTGCGCGATGCTGAATGATGTCGAACCCCATGTCGTGTTGGGCGTGGCAGTCGATGCCGATGCGACAACGATCAAGAAGGCGTTTCGCCGTCTGGCGATGCGCTGGCATCCGGACCGCAACCCCGATCCCGCCGCGCTGGAGCATTTCAAGCGTTTGCGCGCTGCCCATGACCGCATGCTGGGCTCGCAGGATGGCGACGACAGTGAGAACGGCGAGCCTGACACCCAGGAGGAAAGCCCGTCCGCTGCGCGTGCGGAAAGCGGCTTCCCTCGTGGAGCAGATCGTTGGCAGGAGCTGGAGCTGAGTCTCGAAGAGGCCTTCTCCGGATGCGAAAAGCAGGTGCCACTCGAGTCGGTCGTGATTTGCGACACCTGCGAAGGCAGCGGCCGGATTCAACTGGCACATGGTCGCCTGTGCCAGTGTTGTCACGGAACCGGCCGCATCCGCACGAAGGGCGGTCTTGTTGCATGCGGCGACTGCGGCGGTCGTGGCTATTCGAACCAGGCTCCCTGCCCCGACTGTGATGGCGTCGGCACGCGGCGCCCTGCGCGCATGTTGCTGGTCAAGGTGCCGGCGGGCATGTTTGCCGACGAGGAACTGCGGCTGGAGGGCAAGGGCGAGCAGGCGGACAGCACCGAAGGGCGCCCCGGGGACCTGAGGCTCCGGATCCGCCTGAGCCCGCATCCACTGTTCCGTCTCGACGGACGCGATCTGCTGCTTGAACGTCCGGTCAACGCATTCAGGATGCTGGCTGGCGGTAGGCTGGTGGTGCCGGTGCCAGGCGGGACGCTCGAAGTGGACGTTGAGGCCGGCACCTGCGAATCGCGAGAGCTCCGGATCGAGGGTGCCGGGTTTCGTGGACGTGGCGCCCGGCCGACTGGTGCACTTCGCATCAAACTGCATCCGGTTTTCCCAGAGGCACCGGGTCCGAAGCTGATGGCCCTGTATCGCAAGCTTGATGCCGAAATCCAGCACGATATCGACACCAGTGTGCCGCAGCTGGCGGAATGGGAACGCACCTGGCTTTCCGCACTCTGAATTCGGTAGTCCCGACTTAGCTCCATGCCATCGGTCCAGGCTCGCTCAACCGGCAGCGAGCCTGCCAGTCACTCCAACCCCTCTGGATAGCTGAACGTGATTGTTCTAGACCTGGTTTGCCCGCAGGATCATCGCTTCGAGGGATGGTTCGGGTCCGCGTCGGCATTTGACGATCAGCTGCACAGGCGGCTTGTCTCGTGCCCGGTGTGCGGCGCCTCTGACGTGCGCAGGATGCCGAGCGCGCCCTATGTGCAGACCCGGATGAGCGAGGTACCGCACTCCACCACGTCAGCCCCGGGCAAGGCCGTATCGGTACCTGCTCCAAGTTCCGATGCAGCCGCTGCGCTGGTGGCTTCCTTGCGGCTGATGGCGCGCGGCGCCGAAGACGTAGGCGAGCGTTTTCCGGAAGAGGCACGCAACATTCATCGGGGCGATAGCGAGGCGAGAAGCATACGCGGGGCAGCCTCGCGGGATGAACTCGGTGAGCTGCTTGCCGAAGGCATCATGGTGCTGCCGGTTCCTCCGGAAGAGGATCTGCACTGAAGGGGCTTGCGGCATCCGCGCACCCTTCGACCACGAAACAAAGCGGGCCTTCCAACCCTGACAAGGGATCGCAGCCATCCGCCAGTCTATGCAGCAAAGGTCCGATCAAGCCGTGATGGTGCGCAGCCTTGTTCGTGCCCCCAATCTGGTTCTGTGATGCGCCCGGTACCCTAGACATGGTCAGCTCCCCCTTGCGTCGACATCATTTGCGTCGGCATCATTTGCGTCGAGCTTCAGTATAGATCGGGTCCGTGACCTGGCAATGAAAGCCCGATTACCGACGAGTGACACTCATGGACAAGCATGAACAAGCGGCACCCACATCTCCTCAGCGCTCAGACCGCCATGAACGCCGATCATGCTGTGGTTCGACTCTCCGGCGACGCGGTCGCTGATCGTCCATCCGGACTCCATCAGCAAGGTGTGCGTGCCGATGCGTTCGGCCAGTCGCCGGTGCGCCTTTCCGGGCCCGAAAATACCCGTCCTCGCGAGTCGATCCGAGGGCACCAGGACCGCCCTGCCCGTCAGGTGCTCACGCACAAAGCCACCGAAATCGTTTTCAGCGCCGTGACGGATATTGCAGAAAGCGATGCGCCGCTCGCCGAACAAGGGTGTCGCCAGCATCGCCCGGGTTTCCGGATGGCGTTCGAGACACACGTGGCGTTCTTCGGGCGCATCGATGAAACCATGATCGGCCGTCAGCAGGAGGGTGAGCGGAATACCGGCAAGACGCTCGAGCAAGTCGGCATAGAGATGGTCGATACGCTCGAACTCCACCAGCGCCTCATCCGAATGGGCGCCGAATTCGTGGCACAGCGCATCGAAATGCGGGTAATAGGCATGGATGAATCCTCCGCTCGCCTGCAGTCCCCTCGCCTCGTCGACGATGGTCCGGACAAACTCCGCCGCGCTGCCATAGGGCCGGATCCTGGCGCCGCGGGCGTGGCGTAGCGAGTACGGCGAAAAGGCAATTTCCTGCGGCGACACCATCGCAACCGGCCGCTGGCTGCCAACAAACATGCCGGGGTAAGGAAAAAGTCGCTGGGTCAGAAAAGGCGCCCGGAGGTGGCCGGCCCCACGACGATACAGTGGAAGCGGCGCGATGACGCCACCAAACCGACGGTCATGAATGAACCATCCGGTCAATCCATGCTGCGCGGGCGACAGCCCGGTAAGCAGCGTCGTGACCGCGCTGGCGGTCGTGCTCGGAAAAACGGAGGTCAGACTGCGCTGGCGATGACCAAGGATCACGCTGCCCTGCCCGTGACGCTGCAGGAAGCGATCGCCCAGCCCGTCGATCACCAGCAGGACAACAAGACTGTGCGCCGGAGCCGTAGCATTGAAGCTGATGGGAGCGCGGGCCGGGTCATGCAACCAGGCGCGCAGATCACGGGCGAGCCCGAACAGCCCGCCGTCGCCGAAATCAGGCAGTACGGCGTCACGTGGTAGCGGCATGGGCAGGGGTAGCATCCGATCGGCCTCCACAAGCAAAAAACCGGACAAGTGCAATCCACTTGTCCGGTTCTGCATACTGGAGCGGCAGAAGAGTCTCGAACTCTCGACCTCAACCTTGGCAAGGTTGCGCTCTACCAACTGAGCTACTGCCGCTTTAAACCTGAATAACCTCTACTACCTGGAGGCGCGAGCCGGAGTCGAACCGACCTACACGGATTTGCAATCCGGTGCATAACCGCTTTGCTATCGCGCCGTTAACCTATGGTCGGCACCCTGCGGGGCCACGAATCCGGACAAGTCCGAACTCAAAAATTCTTGGAGCGGCAGAAGAGTCTCGAACTCTCGACCTCAACCTTGGCAAGGTTGCGCTCTACCAACTGAGCTACTGCCGCTCTGGAAAGACCGCCATTATAGACGGCGATCTTTAAGTGTCAACCCGATTTTAACGCTCCATATGCTTTGCCAGTTTGGGCATTGCGCGGTGCAGATAATATCCCATCGACCACAGGGTCAGGGCCGCCGCTATATAGATCAGGATACTGCCCACGAAGCGGAGGTCGATCGACAACAGGGGCGCATTGTATAGCAGCAAAGGAATGGCTGTCATCTGTGCGGCGGTCTTCAGTTTGCCGACGTAGGCCACGGCGACGCTGGCGGATTCTCCAACCCGCGCCATCCATTCGCGCAGTGCCGATATGGTGATCTCACGCCCGATGATGATGACCGCGATGATCGCATCCACCCGTGCAAGTTGCACCAGTAGGATCAGCGCAGCGGCCACCATCAGCTTGTCCGCCACCGGATCGAGGAAGGCGCCGAAGGCCGAGGTCTGCTCGAGCACCCGGGCGAGGTAGCCGTCAAACCAGTCTGTCACCGCTGCCACGATGAAGATCAGGGTGCTGACGAGGTTCTTCTGCGCAGGGCTTACCCACCCGTCCGGCAGATAGAAAATGCCGACGAATAGCGGAATCAGGGCGATACGTGCCCAGGTGAGGGTATTGGGGATATTGATTGGCATGCCTGCTGACCGCTTGGCCCTGTCTTCGATACGCAGCGAGTATATCAGTGGCCCGCCGGCCATACGCCCCAAGTTTGGGCTAACGCGGCCGGGCCTGACGCAGCGCATGCACGATACCCTGCATGTGGCTGCTGTCCGCCCATTGCTCCAGCTTAGCCGGCAATTTCAGCCGCCAGCAGGGATAGGTCGGCGCCACTGTGCCGGGCAGGTTGGGCTGCTCCAGCACGCCAAAGCCGTCCTCCACCTGCACCAGCAGCAACTTCGAAGGTGCCCGTGCAAGGTGGGCATAGACCGCTGCAGCCAGCGAGGCCGTGAACGGCGAGTCAACAGTGAGCTCGTCGGCCAGCAAGCCCTCTGCGCGCAAAGTGCCAAGCAGCTGGGCACGGTCATGCACGCGCAGCGCACGCTGGCGCTCGAGCACCTCCTGATTCGGGAACAGTTGCAGGCGCTCGCGCAGGTCGATATCCGATCCGTCCCAGAATGCGGCAAGCGTGGGCAAGTCGTGTGTGGTTACCGCCACCATTGCATTGCCCGGGTAGTCCGACGGGGGCTTCATTCGACCGTCTCCGCACCGTTCGAAATACATCAGCCGCGTCGACATCACGTTCATCGGCTGCAGCGCATGACGCACTTCGTCGGGTACGGTGCCGAGGTCCTCGCCCACCACCATGCATCGATTGCGTTGGCTCTCGAGCGCGAGTATGCCCAGCAGATCCTCGAACGGATATTGCACATAGGCGCCCTCCGCCACCGGAAGCCCGCGTGCGACCCAGAACAGGCGGCGCAAGCCCATGACGTGGTCAATGCGCAGCGCACCCGCCGCCCGCATGTTGGCGCGCAACAGTTCGATGAATGGCGCATAACTGGAGGCTGTGAGCCGATGCGGGATCCACGGTGGCAGGCCCCAGTCCTGCCCCATGCGATTGATCTCGTCCGGCGGCGCGCCGGCGCTGGCTTGCAGGGCATGGAGGTCGCGCTGCATCCAGGTCGCCGCACCACCCTCGGCGACGCCGATTGCGAGGTCGAGCATCAGCCCGACCCCGAGCCCGCATTCCCACGATCGAGCGCCCACTGCGTCGATTTGAATCGAGGCTTGCCATTGCAGATATTCAAAGTACTCGACCCGGTCGAGGTGGGCGTCGCAGAAGGCTGCCACCGGCGCGGACTGAGGGTCATGATAGGCAGGAGGCCAGGCCGGCCAGCCCCAGACCGTGCTGTCCTCGGCATGAAAATGCGCCTGCAGGGCGTCGAACAGCGCCTGCTTGCGCAGGGCATCGCCATGCCAGGCCTGGAAAGCGCGAAAGGCGTGGACGCGATCGGAGGATTGGGCCAGGTGACGGGCGCGGAAATGCGCATACAGGCACTCGAGCACGCCCGCCTTCGCTTCCGCCACGCTCCGGTAATCGACCTGAACGGCCGCGCGCATTGCGTCCAGTTGCGCCTGGAACGCGCCCTGCCCCACGCGATCCCTCGCCTCTTCGCTCTCGCCGAAGTCCGCAATGGCTTCGACATCGAGGTAAAGCGTGTTGAACCACGCCCGGCTGGACGGGCTGTAGGGGCTCGCGTGTTCCGGTGCGTCCGGAAACAGCGCATGCACCGGATTGAGCAGCAGGGTGCTCGCACCTGCTTCCGCGCAGAACTCGATCATGCGCCGCAAATCGCCGAAGTCACCCATTCCCCAGTTGTGTTGCGAGCGAATCGCGTAGAGTTGCGCGGCAAAACCCCACACGCGGCGGCCGCCCTGGATAGCCGGGGGCTCATAGCAGCAGGATGGGGCGACGATGAAGGACATCTCCGCAGGGGGTCCGCCCCCATCGGCGCGCTCGAGCACCAAGCGGTGATAGCCGGGCTCGACAGTCAGCTCCAGCGGGAGCACGCGGCGCACGAAATCGCGCCCGTCGACATGGGCCCGTCCTTCCTCACCCAGTCCCGAAGGCATAAACGTGCCTCGATCCTCCCACCCGGACTCGCGGCGCAGACACCATCGCCAGGTGCAGACTTCATCGTCCTCCGCGAACGACACTGCAATTCGATGCGGGCCTGTCCCCTCCCGTACCACCATTACCGGTGGCAAGGGGCGCGCCCAGTGGTCGCGGTCGAAGTCGAACAGGGACGCAGCGATCTCGTCATCGCTGGCCGCGGGCACTCCCATGGCGGCGAGCAAGGCCCGCCTGGCTCGCTCGGAGGTCTGGTAGGCATTGCCCCACATATCGAAATACCCGGGCAGCACACCGTAGCGATCGCACAATTCGTCAAGCCGACTGCTCATGAATTTCCTTCGAGATTTGTGAACGCCGCGGTCCTTGCCGGCACTGGCAGGGCAAACATCGTCGCCAGGTGGAGCATGCTCTGCGAGTGCGGCAGAATGGACCGATGATCCCGCAATTGTTGTCTCGCCGCCAGCGGTCGCCAAAGTGAGGCGCAGGCTGACGCTGTCTGCATAGTACGTCCGATGTTGACGCTGGTCAGACCTTACCGATAGGGTTGTGACACTATTGATAGCACGAACACAAGAACCGATCATTCACTCGATCGGCACAGGGAGCGCCCAACATGAGCAGCCCGACTGATACCCGCCGGTCCTCAACCTCAACCTCAGCTTCGACACGGGGCGCAAGCACTGGCCAGCAGGTCGATCCCGTCGAACTCGACGCCCTGATGCACGCCGCGCACGGCAATCCCTTCGCGATACTCGGCATGCATGTCGCGGATGGCGCCGTGGTGGTCCGTGCGCTGCTCCCGGATGCATCCGGGGTGGAAGTGCTCGACCAACGTGGTCGTCGTGTTGCAGTGCTTGAACGCCAGGGCGACAGCGCACTATTCACCGGTGCGATGCCGCGTCGGCGTCAGACCTTTGCCTACCTGCTGAGGGTGCAATGGTCAGCCACGGACGGAAGCCCCGGTCACACCACGGTGATCGAGGATCCCTACCGCTTTCCGCTGCTGATCCTTGATTCCGACGTATGGCTGCTGGCCGAGGGGACCCATCATCGACCCTACGAATGGCTGGGTGCACACCCGGTGGAGGTCGCGGGCGTCGCCGGCACTCGCTTCGCGGTGTGGGCCCCGGCCGCCCGCAGGGTGTCGGTGGTCGGTCAGTTCAACAACTGGGACGGTCGCCGTCACATGATGCGACTGCGCCAGGAATGCGGGATCTGGGAGATCTTTCTCCCCGAGGTGGCGGAAGGCGATCTTTACAAGTACGAGATCCTCGACGCCACGGGTCAGCTCCGCAGCAAGGCGGACCCTTTTGCGTTTCGTGCCGAGATGCGCCCGCAGACGGCGTCCGTCGTGCAGCGCCTGTTACCGGGCCTCTCCAGCAGCACAGTGCGCCAAAGCGCCAATGCACTCGATGCGCCGATCAGCATCTACGAAGTTCATCTTGCGTCGTGGCGGCGTAACGAACGTGGGGAATGGCTCACCTACCGCGAACTTGCCGAACAACTCGTGCCCTATGTGCGCGACCAAGGCTTCACCCATATTGAGCTCATGCCGGTGCACGAGCACCCCTTCGACGGCTCCTGGGGTTACCAGCCCACCGGCCTGTATGCACCCACCTCGCGCTTCGGCACGCCGGCCGAGTTTCGGGCATTGGTGCAGGCGGCGCATGATGCCGGGTTGGGCGTGATCCTGGACTGGGTGCCGGCCCATTTCCCCAGCGACGAGCACGGCCTGGCGAATTTCGACGGCACTGCGCTGTATGAGCATGGCGACCCGCGCGAGGGCTTCCATCAGGACTGGAACACGCTGATCTACAACTATGGCCGCACCGAGGTGCGCAATTACCTGGTCGGCAATGCGCTCTACTGGATCGAACGCTATGGCATCGACGGCCTGCGGGTGGATGCCGTCGCCTCGATGCTGTATCGCGATTACAGCCGCAAGGAGGGCGAGTGGATCCCCAACCGGCTGGGCGGCCGCGAGAACCTCGAGGCGATCGAGTTCCTGCGCCGCATGAACAATCTGGTCGGCACCCAGCGCCCGGAGGCGATCACGCTGGCCGAGGAGTACACCGCCTTTCCCGGCGTCAGCCGTCCGCCCTCGCCCGATCTGCAGTCCGGCGGGCTGGGTTTCCACTACAAGTGGAACATGGGCTGGATGAACGACGTGCTGTCCTACATGGCAAGGGACCCCGCGCACCGCAGCTATCACCACGACCAGATCCGTTTTTCCCTGGTGTATGCCTTCACCGAGAATTTCGTGCTGCCGCTATCGCATGATGAAGTGGTGCACGGCAAGGGCTCCCTGCTGGCCAAGATGCCCGGCGACGACTGGCAGAAGTTCGCCAACCTGCGCGCGCTGTACGGTTTCATGTGGGGTCATCCGGGCAAGAAGCTGCTGTTC
>JAUSOD010000031.1 GCA_030656215.1 Azoarcus sp. | reverse complement strand
AGCAGCGCGGCCAGCATCTGGCCGGTCTGGTTGGCGTCGTCGTCAATGGCCTGCTTGCCGCAGATCACCAGCGCCGGGCCTTCCTTGTCGCACAGGGCCTTGAGCAGCTTGGCCACGGCAAGCGGCTGCAGCTCCACATCGGTCTCCACCAGGATGCCGCGGTCGGCCCCGATGGCCATTGCGGCACGCAGCGTCTCCTGGCAGGCGAGCACCCCGCACGACACCGCCACCACCTCGGTGGCCACGCCCGCTTCGCGCAGCCGCACCGCCTCTTCCACCGCGATCTCGTCGAACGGGTTCATGCTCATCTTCACGTTGGCGATATCCACGCCGCTGCCGTCCGCCTTCACGCGGACCTTTACGTTGTAGTCAACGACCCGCTTCACGGGGACCAGTATCTTCATTGCTTCACTCATCTCGGTATCGGGTTCTCAGCCGGCGGCAGAAGCGGCGCGGTCAAGCAGTGCCGCCTCCGCCGCGCCGGGATCATTTTTCGACAAAGGCGCGCTCGATAACGTAATCACCTCGCTCACCCTGACGCGGACTGATGCGGAAACCGCGCTCGTCGAGCAGTTTGCAGGTATCGGCGAGCATGCTCGGACTGCCGCAGATCATCGCCCTGTCCTGCTTGGCGTCGAGCGCCGGCAGGTCGAGGTCCGAGCACAGCTTGCCCGAGACCAGCAAGTCGGTCAGCCGCCCCTGGTTGCGGAAGGGCTCGCGGGTCACCGTCGGGTAGTAGCGCAGCTTCTCCGTCACCACGTCGCCGATGAACTCGTTGGCCGGCAGCTCACGCTCGATGAAGTCAGCATAGGCCAGCTCGCTCACATGACGCACGCCGTGCACCAGCACCACACGCTCGAAGCGCTGGTAGGTGTCGGGGTCGCGGATGATGCTCATGAACGGCGCCAGCCCGGTGCCGGTCGCCAGCAGGTAGAGGTTGCGCCCATCGTGCAGGTCGTCGATCACCAGGGTGCCGACCGGCTTGCTGCCGACGATCAGTTCGTCTCCCGGTTGCAGGTGCTGCAGACGCGAGGTCAGCGGGCCGTCCGGCACCTTGATGCTGAAGAACTCGAGATGCTCCTCGTAGTTCGCACTGGCGATGCTGTAGGCGCGCATCAGCGGGCGGCTCTCGGCGTGCAGGCCGATCATCACGAAGTGGCCGTTGTGAAAGCGCAGCCCGGGATTGCGCGAGGTGCGAAAGCTGAACAGGGAATCGTTCCAGTGATGCACGTCCAGCACCCGCTCTATCGATTGATTACTCATCTTGATCCTCGCTGATGGTGTTGCGCTCGTCGCCGAGCGCGCGCAGATAAGTCCAGGGGTAGATGCCGCGCTCATGGCCGTCGGCAAAGACCAGGTTCAGCCCCTTGTCGGCAACCGGACGGATGTCGGTCAGCGCCGCGGCGTGGGGCGGCTCCCGCCCTTCGCGCGCGCGCTGGGTACAGCCGGCGCAGCGACAGCGCTGGCGCAGCCAGCCGTGCGGCAGTGCGCTGCTGGCACCGTCCTCCCATTCGATGAAGAGCACGCCGGACAGTCGATGATCGGTCACGCCCACCGGCGTACAGCTACGCAGCTCGATGCTCATAGCGCGGCCCTCACCCCTTCGCTGCCCAGGTGCCAGTCGCGCCCCAGCCCGCCGTCGGCGAGTTCGCCACCCATCGCGGCAAGGCTTTCCTCGCGGATCAGCGCCTTCAACTGCTGCTGAATGGCCACGAAGGTCGGCGACGAGGTCATCTCCGCGGTACGCGGACGCGGCAGCGGGATCGGGATCTCGGCCTTGATCCGGCCCGGTCGGGCAGTCATCACATAGACCTTGTCGGAGAGAAAGATCGACTCCTCGATGTCGTGGGTGATGAACAGCACAGACAGGCGCAGCTGCTGCCACATGTTGGTGAGGATTTCCTGCATCACCACCCGCGTCTGCGCATCAAGCGCGCCGAAGGGCTCGTCCATCAGCAGCACCTGCGGCCCGGTGGCCAGCGCGCGGACGATGCCCACGCGCTGCTTCATGCCGCCCGAGAGCTGGTCGGGGTAGTGATTCTCGAACGCCAGCAGGCCGGCCAGCCCGAGCAGGGTGCGCGCCTTGGACTGACGCTCGCTGCTGCACATGCCCTGCATCTTCAGGCCGAACTCGACGTTCTCGCGCACGCGCAGCCACGGAAACAGCGAGTACTGCTGGAATACCACCCCACGATCGGCGCCCGGACCGCGGATTGCAGCGCCGTCCACACTGGCCTCGCCGCGCGTCGGGCTCAGAAACCCGGCGACGATGTTGAGCAAGGTCGATTTGCCGCAGCCCGATGGGCCGACGATGGACACGAACTCGCCCGGCTCGACTTTCAGCGAGATGCCGCTCACGGCGTCGAGCGAGGCGCCGTTCTGGGAAAAACTGACGGTCACATCACGGATGTCGATGCATCCGCGCGATGGGGAATGGACACTGGCCATCATGCATTCTCCTTTCCGCCAGTGCCCTGCCAGGGCATGACGATCTTGGCCAACAGACGAATCGCACCGCTGCACAAGAGCCCGAGCACGCCAATGACCAGCATGCCGATCACGATGTGCGGGTACTCGATCAGCGAATACGCCTCCCAGGTGAAGTAGCCGACGCCGAACTGGCCGGAGATCATCTCCGCCGCGATCAGCGACACCCACGCGACCCCCATGCCCACCGCGAGACCGGTGAAGATGTGCGGCAGCGCCCCGCGCAGCACCACCTGCGTCATCAGTGCGAACTCGCTCGCGCCCAGGCAGCGCGCCGCCCGGATCAGCACCCGATCCACCGCACCGACGCCGTGCAGGGTGTTGAGGAGAATGGGGAAGAAGGCGCCGATGAAGGTGATGAACACGATGCTGGTCTCGGTCGTGGGCCACAACATGATCGAGATCGGAACCCATGCAATCGCCGGAATCGGCCGGATGACTTCAAGCGCTGGAAACATCAGCCCCTTGAGCAGGGCATAGCGCCCGCACAGCAGGCCGAGGCTCACGCCGAGCACGGTGGCGATGCAGAAACCGAGCATGATCCGCCACAGGCTGATGCCGATGTTGGTCAGGAACTTGGGATCGCCGAACAGCACCACGGCATCGCTATAGACCTCGCCGGGACTGGGTACGTTGGTGAAGCGGATATAGAAGTTCCACCGGTACGCCGTCGCCAGATACCAGAAGCCGATCAGCAAGCCGATGGAAACCATCGCCAGCAAGAACGATGGAACCTGAGCGCGCACCATGGCCAGCAAACGCACCGGCCATGCCGGCGGCACCGCCCCATCCGCCGAGGCCTTCGCCGCCGGACGAACGACGGGCCTGGCGGCGACCGGCGGCGCCGGCGGCGGCACCGCAACGAGCGGCACCGCCACCGGGTGCCCCGCCGCAGCAGGGCCTGCCGGGTCGCCTGCGCCGAGCGCCTCCGCGTCATGCACGGAGCGCATCCTTATCGCGCTGGCCATCGCTCACCTCCCGGCGGCTGCGAGCGCTTCGGCATACAGCCCGACGCGCCCGCCGTTGGCCGCGGCATACGCCTCGGCGTCCTTCTTGAGCAGGAAGGGCGTCACCGCAGTCGCCCCGGTCTTGCCCCCCAGCGCGTAGAACGCTTTGTCCGCAAACAGCTTGATCTGCGTGGTCCGATCGAACACGAACGCCACGCCAACCTTCCTGCCCTCGTCAGTGGCCTTGTTCACCGCGGCGAGCGTGCACCCTGCGGACTTGTAGGCGGTAACACCGGCGCCGTCGATCCAGACTTCGCCCGCCTCGCGCGGCTTGTCGATCGCCCCGCCACACAGCGGATCGGTGCCGCTGATCTCGTAGTTGGCCAGACTCGCCTTCTGCTTCTCATAGTCCAGACCCAGTTCCTTGTACGCTTGCTTGACGTAGGTTTCGTCCACCCACGCGTCGGCATCGAACTCCTTGACCCTGCCCATGCGCTGCAGCACACCGTGGTCGTACTTGACGGTCTCGATCCACTTCGGCTTGATCGTCGGATCCAGGGTATGAACGCCGCTCGGGCCGATGAACATGTAGGCCACCTCCTTCTCGACCCGGGTCCATTGCTCGATCTTCTCGGCCGCTGCGACCGGATTGCTCCGCACCCATTCGTTGGCCTCCATCAGCGCCTTGATGTAGGCGACGACGAACTCGGGATACTTCTGCGCGAAGTCCTCGCGGACGACCACCCCGTGGAAGGTGGGCACCCTGGTTTCGACTCCGTCGAAGATCTTGCGGGCGAAGCCGCGGTAAGGGAGCAGTTCGGCAAAGGGCACGAAGTCGGCATGACCGTCGATCCGCTTCTCCTGCAAGCTGGACGTCCCCACCTCCGGGCTCTGGCTGGAGAGCTGGAAGTCATCGGCCGTCCACCCGCGGTCCTCCATCGCCTTCAGCAGCATGCCGTGCGCCGCTGAGCCAAAGGGCACCGAGAGCTTCTTGCCCTTCAGGTCGGACAGTTCGTAGTAGGGCGAGTCCTTGTGCACCACGACCCCGTTGCCGGCGCCGTCGGCGTTGTAGGCGATCAATGCGATCAGACGGCTCTTCGTTTCACGCCCGGCCTGGAAGGTGGCGCCGTTTACCAGCAGCGGATAGTCGCCCATCATGCCGATCTGCAGCGTGTTGGCGACCATGCCGTTGGTGACCGGGGGGCCGGAGGTGAAGTTCTGCCACTCGAGCTTGAACTCGATGTCCTTGTACTTGCCAGTCTTCGGCAAGTGCTTCTCGAGCAGGCCGAGTTCCTTGATGACGATGCCACCGGTCACCGTGTTGGTGGTGGTGTTCTGGGTGCCGATTCCGACTGTGACCACCTCTGCCAAGGCGGGAAAGGAGAAGCAGCAGGCAAGTGCTGCAGCGGCGGTGAGTTTGCGTGCGATGTTGTTGTTATTGTCTCGAGCCGTGTTTCTGGAACGTGCATTCATGATTTGCGTCCTTGTCCAGTTGATCTGTTGGCGATGCGTTCGAGCGCTACTGATTTTTATGTAACTGCTGGGGTTGGGGCGGGTTGCAAGGGCGTTGCGATGGGGGTTGAAGTTGAAGAATGAAGTGGTGGCCGGATCAGGTCACCGCGGCGGATTCGAGAAATTGACGCTTGTCCTTGACCTCGGCCCAGCGCTCGGCGTCGGGCAAGGGTTCGGACGCCGAGTCGATGACCGGCCACTCGAGGGCAAGACGGGCATTGAGCTCGATGAATGCGTGCTGATCGGGCGGCAGGTCGGCTTCAGCGTAGATCGCGCCAATCGGGCACTCCGGCACGCACACCCCGCAGTCGATGCAGCCATCGGGGTCGATCACGAGGAAGTTCGGCCCTTCGTGGAAGCAATCCACCGGACAGGCCGAGACGCAGTCGGTGTATTTGCAACGCACGCAGGCTTCGGTAACGACGAAGGTCATCGCATTCTCCTTAGTTCATTTCTGCGCCAGACCAATCGCGGTCAGCGCAAGGCGGGAGAGCTTGCGCACATCCGGATCGGCATCATCGAGCGCCTTTTCGAGCGCGGGGATCGCACGCGGATCGGCGACCTCGCCGAGCGCAATCGCGGCTTCCTTGCGCAGGTTGCCGATCGGATGGGCCAGCGCCTCGACCAACGCTGGCAGCCCGGCGGCTGCCTTCAGCAAGCCGAGACTGCGCGCGGCCTTGACCCGCACCTGCCAGTACTCGTCCTGCATCGCCCGCACCAGGTCCGGGATCGCCGGCCCCATGCGCAGCTTGCCGATGGTCTGGGCCGCTTCGTCGCGCACCATCCAGGCACTGTCGCCCAGCGCGCGGGTCAGCGCCGGCAGCACGCTGATCTCGGTCGTATAGCCCAGCGCGCCGACCGCAATGCGGCGCACGTCGGGATCCGGATCGTGGGCGGCGACTTCGGCCAGGTGGCCGATGGCCTCGGACCGGCGCAGATAGCCGAGCACACCGACCGCCTCGCGCCGTACGCCCGGATCGGGATCACTCAATGCCGCCATCGCCGGGGCAAACACCTCGGCCACGCGCAGCGCACGCAGGGCACGGAAGGCGAGCATGCGCACCTCGGCCTCGGCTTCGGTGAGCAGGGCCAGCAAGGGCCCGGCGGACTCGCTGAGCTTCATTTCGGCAAGCACCAGTCCGGCGGCCTCGCGCACGCCCGGGTCGGTGTCGAGCAGCATCGGGGCGAGTGCGGCCACGACTTGCGGCTCCTCGAAGCCTTCGAGTGCGCGGACCGCTTCGGTGCGCACGTTCGCATCGCTGTCGGCCAGGCGCGGCAGCACCAGGGGCACGATGTCGTCCTCGTCGCTGTAGGGCAGATCGATGACGGCCAGGCGGCGAACCTCGGCATCTTCACTGACGAGACGTTCTGCAATGGAGGTGGAAATGATCGTCATGGCCTCACCTCAGCGCAGCAGGTAGGGGATGCTGACGTGGACGGCGCCGGTCGGGCAGTCCGTCTCGCACGGCAGGCAGTACCAGCATTCATCGAACTTCATGAAAGCCTTCTTGGTGAGCATGTCGATGGCCAGCACGTCGAGCGGGCAGACATCGACACAAACGGTGCAGCCTTTCTCGGCGATGCACTTGCCCTCATCGACGACGACGGGGACCTGGGTCAGGGTGGTGGCGATACTCATGGCGGGGTTCCTCGTGGTATCTCGTGATCAGGCGGCTTCGGCACTGCGGGCGACGCGCAGGCGCTGATAGGCATTGCGTTCTTCTTCGTCGATGGCGACGAGGTAGGGCTCGACGTCCTTCTTGCGCATCTGCATCCGGCCCTCGGCGTCCTTGCTGAGCAAGGTGTGGCAGAACCAGTTGGCATCGTCGCGATCGGGGTGGTCGACGTTGTAGTGGTACAGGCCCCAGCGGCTCTCGGTGCGGAACAGCGAGGCGCGCGCCGCCATCTCGGCGCAGTCGAGGATGGAGTGCGCTTCCATCGCCCGCATCAGCTCATGCGGATTGGTGGCGACCATGGCCTCGGCGTCCTCGCGCACCTCGTCGAAACGGCGCAGGCCGATCTCGTACTTGCGCGTGATCTTGGGCGGCTGCAGGTAGTCGTTGACCAGGCGGCGGGTCTTGTACTCGATCTGGAACGGGGTGAGGCCGTCGCTCCGTTCCAGCGGGGCGCGGATGCGTGCCTGCTCGGCCGCGATCGCGCCGTCGTCGACCCGGCCTTTGGCAGTGTCGGCGCAGTAGGCGGCCGCACTCTGACCGCACAGGCGGCCATAGACGAAGGCGCCGAGCATGTAGTTGTGCGGCACGCTGGCGCAGTCGCCGGCAGCATACAGGCCGGGCACCGAGGTTTCGCCGCGCGCATTGGTCCAGATTCCGGAGGCGCTGTGGCCGCTGCAGAAGCCGATCTCGGAGATGTGCATCTCGATCATCTGCTTCCGGTAGTCGTTGCCGCGCTTCTCGTGGAAGCGGCCGCGGCTGGGGCGCTCGTTGGTGTGCAGGATGTGCTCGATCTCGCCGATGGTTTCCTCGGCGAGGTGGTCGAGCTTGAGGAACACCGGCCCGTTGCCGCCTTCGAGTTCGTTGTAGAACTCCATCATCATCTGCCCGCTCCAGTAGTCGCACTCGATGAAGCGCTCGCCCTTGGAGTTGGCGGTGAAGCCGCCGAAGGGGCCGGTGACGTAAGCACAGGCGGGGCCGTTGTAGTCCTTGATCAGCGGATTGATCTGGAAGCACTCAAGGTTGGCGAGGTCGGCGCCGGCATGGAAGGCCATCGCGTGGCCGTCGCCGCAGTTGGTCGGGTTCTCGTAGGTGCCCATCAGGTAGCCCGAGGCCGGCAGGCCGATGCGCCCCGCCGCGCCGGTGCAGATCACCGCGGCCTTGCAGCGGATCACGTAGAAGTCTGCGGTACGGCAGTCGAAACCCATCACGCCGACGACTTCGCCGCTGGCGCCGGTCAGCAGCCGGGTGACGACGACACGGTTGGTAATCTCCACCCGCGCACGCTTCAACTGGCGGTAGAGGATCTTCTTCATGTGGTGGCCTTCGGGCATCGGCAGCACGTAGCTGCCGAGGTGATGCACCTTGCGTACCGCGTAGTCGCCGGTCTCGTCCTTCTCGAACTTGACCCCCCAGCGGTCCAGCTCCTGGATCATGTCGAAGCTATTGGCGGCATAGGCCATCACCGCCTCCTGGTCGACGATGCCGTCGTTGGCGATGGTAATTTCCTTGACGTACTGCTCGGGGGTGGCGTGGCCGGGGATGACGGCATTGTTGAGCCCGTCCATGCCCATCGAGATCGCGCCGCTGCGTTTCACATGCGCCTTGTCGATCAGCAACACCTTCAGCTGCGGGTTCTGCTCCTTGGCCTTGACCGCAGCCATCGGCCCGCCGGTACCGCCACCGATGACGACGAGGTCGAACTCGAGATCTATGCGTTTCATGATTGCTCCTGGGGGTTGGGAGTGCGTTGCTACGCTTGCTGCATGGACTGGAACCGGTTCTGTGCCGGGTCTCAGGTCCGGTCGATACGCAGGCGATACTGGAAGGCATCGCCGCGGTAATAGAGGAACTCGAAGTCGATCGGGCGCTCGCCGGCGTAGGTCAGCCGTTCGATACGCAGCAGGGGCAAACCCTCGTCCATGCCCAGGTGGCGGCCGAGCGATTCGTCGGCCGAGATGGCCTCGATCTGCACGTCGGCATGGGTGAGGTTGTGACCGAGATCGTTTTCGAGGATGACGAAGATGTCGCGTGCGGCGAGGTCTTCCTGGACCAGACGCTGGCCGATCTCGAGCGGGAAATAGCTCACGTCGACCGAAATCGGTTCGCGGTTCAGATAGCGCAGGCGCTGGATCTCGAACACCGCGGCGCCCTCCTTCAGCGTGAGGCGCTGCGCAACCAGCGCACTGGCCTCAACCTCGCGCGCACTGAGCAACATGGAATAAGTTTCGTAGCCCGACGGCGACATCGCCTCACCGAAACCCTGCAGTCGCGACAGGCTTTGGAAGGCCTTGGGCTTGGCCACGAAACTCCCCTTGCCCATGACCTTGAAGATCAGCCCTTCCTTCTGCAGATCGCCGAGGGCCTGGCGGATGGTGATGCGGCTCACGCTGAAGCTCTCCATCATCTGGCTCTCGGATGGCATCTGCGAATGCGGGGGGTAACTGCCATCGAGAATCCGGCGCCGCAGGACCTCGCGGATCTGGGTGTGCAGCGGCACCGGCGACACGGAAGTCACGCCGTTTCTTCCTGCTGCGGGGGCGGCTGAATCGCTGTTTTTGCGGATCGGAGACATGATTTCGATTCCCGAAGTACAACTTGTTATGACTAGTTCTAACTAGCAAGTACGGTGCCAAATTTAATGCGCCGCAACAAATCCATTCAAAGCATTGTTTTTAATGATTTTTAAGCAATGTTGCGGAGCCCCTTGGCAGCCCCGCTCCCAGCGGCTGCGCACTCGCCCGGTGCGCACTGCACCAACTTGAAAACCGTGTGCCCGCCGTCGCCCGCTTCGCCGCCGACAACAGCGGCGGGCGACTGCGCCGGAAGCTCGCGCGGCCACGCCGCCATCACCCCTGCTGCAATCAGCAACACCAGCACGAAGGGCCGAAAATGCCGTTTTCCAACCCGCCGATACAGCCGCGTCCCGGCCATTCCGCCGAGGTGAAACAGCGGGGCTAGCAGCACGCCGAGCGCAAGGTTGGCCCACGACAACATCCCCAACAAAGCAATGGCCATCAGCGCCACCGGATACAGCACGGCGAAGAACAGGATGAAGTTGGCCCGCGCGCGATGACTGTCGGGTTCGACCCCGAACAGATAGAGGATGGCCGGCGGTCCGCCGACGCCACCGAAGCCTGTCAGAAGCCCGCTCAGCAAACCAACGCCGAGCGAGAGCTGGCGCGAACGGCCAGCCACCAGCGTGACGCCAGACATCAGCGCCAGCGCGCTGGCCACCACCGCAAACCCGATGACCAGTCCAAATGCCTGAGCCGGCAATGCGCCGACCAGCGCAATGCCGCAAGGCACACCGACGAAAGCGGCAAGACTCATCGGCAGCATGACCGCGCGATCGATCAGGCGGCTGGCGGAAAGCAGCGTCGCCCGCCCGATCGGCAAGGCGTTGAGCAGGGTCACGAGGCACATCGTTTCGCGCGCAGGCAACACCAGCGACAACAAGGGCGCCATCAGCAGCGCGGCGCCAAAACCGGTCAGGCCGCGCAAGGTCCCGCCTGCAAACGCGGCCAGCACGACGACACTCCAGGTGAGGGCATCGCGGGAACCGAAAAACTGGGAAAATTCGTTCAAGGTCGGCTTCTTCCTGTAAGTCGGTGCTCGCCGCAGCAAAGCTGCATCGTGACGGCAAGGCACCGGCCAGGGCGTCACGCCCCAACTTGTTATAACAAGTTATCAGAAGCAAATTACAGGCCATCGGTCCACTCATCGGCGATGCGCCGCAGGAGTTTGTTTATTAGGAAGAAACATCTTGCTGCCGGCGCAAGCCCCTGCATCCGGGCGCCCCGCAACGGTGCAATTGCACCGCCCGCAGCAGGTTTCGGTGCACACCCGACATGCAGGCCCTGCAGGTCGGGCTCAGTTCATCGAACTCAGTCCGTCCGGCTCAGGGCAGACAGCTCAGTGCAGCCACGAAAGCACGCTCACCATCGAAAACCCGGCGACCAGCAGGTATCCCCACAGCACGGCCGCCAGCAACCACACCCGGGAGCCCGCGGCGCGAACATCGGCAAGGCGCGTCGCGGCGCCGAGCGCAGCCAGACCCACGGCAAGCAGGAGTTGTGCGAGTTCGCCGCCGGCGGACAGCAGCGCAGCAGGCAGCAGTCCGCTCGCGTTGAGGGCGATGGCACCAAAGAAGGCCCACAGGAAGAAGGGGACGCGGATGCAGCGAACACCCTTGGTGGCGCGCCCGTCGACAAAGGCGATCCACACCACGGCAGGCGCCAACAGCATCACCCGCATCATTTTTTCGATCAACGCACTTGTTGCGGCCTCGGGCCCGACCGCGCTCGCCGCGGCGACGACATGACCGAGCTCATGCACGGTCAGCCCGATCCACAGACCGAACGCGGCATCCGACAGCCCGAGCAGCGGGCGCAACAGGGGCAGCAAGTACATGCCGAGGGTGCCGAACAGCACGACCGCCGCAACCGCAGCCGACACCTGGCGGGCACGCGCACCGAGCACCCCATCCGCCGCAGCAACCGCGGCTGCACCGCAGATCGCGCTGCCGGCGCCAATCAGCAGGGCACTGTGGCGATCGAGCCCGAGCCGGCGCCCGAGCCCCTGCGCCAGCAGCAAGGTGGAGGCGACGATGGCCAGTGCCATCAGCGGGCCGGCCCAACCGACACTCGCAAACTCGTCGATACCGATACGCAGCCCATAGAGCGCGATCCCCGCACGCATCAGCGGCCCGCGCGCAATCGCCAGCCCGTCACGCCCCCGGTCCGGCAGCGCCGGCCACAGGTTGCCAACCACCATGCCCAGCGCCACCGCCAGCGGCAGCCAGCCCAAACCGTGGCGGCTCAGGGCCGGGATCGCCGACAGCACCGCCGCGGTCACGGTAATCGCGATGCAAGCGGTGAGCCCGAGCCGTACGCCGGGAGCAGGCAGGACTGCGTATATGTTCATTCGGATATATCAATAGTTAAGGCCTGGAATAAGCATAAGGCGCAGGATAGTATTCGTACATGGCATCAAAGTTAGCCTTCCATTACTTGAGCTCATACATGAACCTTCACTTGCTGCGCATCTTCGTCACCGTGGTCGAGGCAAACAGCTTCTCGCGCGCCGCCGAGCAGCTCGGCATCAGCCAGCCGGCCACCTCCAAGGCGGTCAAGGAACTGGAAACACAGCTCGACACCGTATTGCTCGACCGCCGCGGACGCAGCTTTCGTACCAGTGAACCGGGGCAGACGCTGTATGCCCATGCGCGTGCGATCTTTGCGCTCGAACGCGAGGCCGACGAGGCGATGCGATCCTTCTATACGCTGGAACGCGGCCGGCTCGTGATCGGTGCAAGCACGACCATCGCCACCTACTGGCTACCCTCGTTCCTGAAGGCCTTCCATCTGCTTCATCCGCGCATCGAACTTTGCGTGGTCGGCGCCAACACGCAGCGGATCACGGAGTTGCTGCTCGATTGCCAGGTGGACGTCGCGCTGGTCGAAGGCGCGGTGGCGGACCCGCGGGTCGACAGCCGGCCGTGGCGCACGGAGGAGATGATCGTCATTGCCCCGCGTGAGGACGAGATCCCCGACGACACCGGCCACCGCGCCGGATCGACGGCGGAGCGCTTGTGGATCCTGCGCGAGCGCGGCTCGGGCAGCCGCGATGCCACCGAGCGGCTGCTGGAGAAAGCCGGCATTCACGCCCCGCAGACCATGGAGGTGTTCAGCAACGAAGCCATCGTCCAGGCGGTGGCTGCGGGCATCGGACTGGGGGTGGTGCCCAGGATCTGCGCGCGCGATCAGCTGGCGCTCGGACGGGTGCGCAAGTTCGGGGTCGGGACCGGCCCGATCACCCGCCAACTGTATCGCATGCGCCTGCCGCACCGTCCGGTCAGCCAGAGCGCGCTCGCGTTCGAAAGCCTGCTGGCAGCCCCCTCAGGTAGCGCTGGCAGCGCGGACAGCGCTCACTCCTGACGCGGCAGAAAGCGAAGATCGCCGAACAGCGCGGTCACCGCCTCACCAGTGTTGTCGGTATCTGCGCTGACCGCCAGCCCGACCACCGATGGCACATCTTCACCGAACAGCGCGCGAAAATCGGCCGCAAGGTCGCGCTCCACCTCGCGCCACTGCCCGGCCACGCCAGGACCGCTGTCGACCACGATCATGCGCACCCGGTCGGTGTAGGGATTGGGCCCGGTCGCGCCCACCGGCTGCGCCGTACCCCATACATAGGCGATCGCGGCGGTGGGCAGGCTGGCGCCGTACAGCGTGCGTCCGAGCGAGATCTTGACCCGATCACCGAGCGCCAGCTTGTCCACCGGGTAGTCGAACAGCACATAGACCCGGGCCGCATAGTCGTCGCCCGCCTTGCGGCTGAAGTCAGAGCCGGCGAGCGCATTCGACACCTTCCAGCGCCAGGCCAGCTTCGGGGTCTGCGCCGGATCGACCGCGAGCGGATGCGTCAGGGTCGAAGCCGCCGCTTCGGAGCGCACCCGCAGCACGGTGCGGCCGCCGTCCTCGACCAGATCGAAACGGTTCTCGCGCTCGACCCGGGGCAAGGGCTGATGCTGCCAGGGTGCGGCTATCGCCGGGCCAGGTGCCATACCGGAAAATGCGCTTACCTGCCCGGCCGCGCCACCCCCGGCACCACCCCCCGCACCGGCCCCAGTCGCCAGCAGGCCCGCACCGAGTACCACGAGCTGCACCCATCGCGCCCGCCGTCGGCCGTGATCCATCTCCAACTGCCACATCCCTGCCTCCTCGCGCCCATTCGCATCGTGTGTACGTCCAACGGTCGCGCGCAGCGACAAAACCTTACACGTCGGTTTCCGGCTCCGCCGGTACCCCGCCGATGCTGAACATCAGGTTGGTGACCTCTTCACGCGGCAGGTCGCGGACAATGAATACCAACCGGCTCTTGCGGTCGTGAAAGGGCGCGCTGTCCGGCCACGCCGGCAGGCTGGTGGGCGGATACACCGAGTGCTGCACGCATTGCACGATGCGCGGTTGCGGGTCGCCGATCACGTTGAGCATGCCCTTGATCCGCAGGATGCGTTCGCCGTAGACCTGCAGCAACAAGCCAAGCGCGTCGGAAAAGCCGAACCAGTTCAGTGGCTCGGCAAAGGTCAGCACGTAGCTGGTGACGCCCTCATCGTGGCGCGAGGGTGCGGCCGGAACGGCGGGCGCCGCGCTGCGTCCCGGCTTGCGCCACGCCGTGGGCGCGACGCGAGCGGCATCGACCGCCTGCTGCCGCCGGACCCGCTCCTCACCCAGCCAGGCGGCGACGTCGGGCATCTTGCCGGTTTCGTCATACAGGCCACAGTCGAAAACCGCCTCGACCGCAATCTTGCCTCCGGCCACCTGCACCTGCGTGGCGCCGGGGTTGAGCGTCAGCAACCTCGCGGCCACCGCCTCGCGCTGAGGCTCGTCGGCGAGATCGCACTTGGTCAGCAGCAGGCGGTCGGCCATTGCCACCTGGCGCACCGCCTCGCGATGGGCGCCGAGTTGCTGCAGTGCATGGGTGACATCCACCGCGGTGATCACGCCGTCGCACCGATAGCGCTCAGCGATGAAGGGCTCCTCCATGACGGTGTGGACCACCGGCACCGGGTCGGCCAGCCCCGTGGTCTCGATCAGCACCCGGCGTACCGGCGGAATTTCCTTGCGCAGCGCGCGCATGAAAAGGCCCTTCAGCGCCTTGACCAGGTCGCCCTGCACACTGCAGCAGATGCAGCCCGAGTCGAGCAACACCACCGATTCGTCGACTTTTTCGACCAGCAGGTGATCGACCCCGACCTCGCCGAACTCGTTGATCAGCACCGCCGCACCTTCCATTTCGGGCTGACGCAGCAGGTGGTTGAGCAGGGTGGTCTTGCCCGCGCCGAGAAAGCCGGTGAGCACCGTAACCGGAATGCGCCGGTCGGTCTCGGGCGGGTTCATGAAACCCGGCAAGCTCGCGCTGGCGCCGGTTTCACTGGCAGCGCCAGCGCTGGTGCCCATGACGGAATCGGCGGCGGGGGTGGCGTTTTTGTTGGGCACGGTCATGGTTTTCGGGCAGATCAGTCGAGCGGGCGGGACTGCATTTAATCACCGATTCTCCGGCAGCGGCAGCGCGGTGGTGTCTTTGACCGCCTGCAGCACGAAGCTCGACTTGACGTTGGCCACCCCACCCTGCTTGAGCAGCCGGTCCATCAGGAAGCGCGAGAAGTGCTCGAGGTCGTCGGCCACGACGTGGAGCAGGTAGTCCATGTCGCCGGTCAGCGCGAGGCAGGCGAGCACTTCCGGCCAGCCCTGCACTGCGGCGTGGAAGGCGCGGATCAGCGCATCGTCGCGCTTGTCCAGGGTTACGGTGACGTAGGCGCGCAGGCCGAGCCCCAGGGCGCGTGGTTCGAGCAGCGCGGTATAGCCGCGGATCACCCCGTCGTCCTCGAGTTGGCGCAGGCGGCGCAGGCAGGGCGAGGGCGACAGCGCCACCCGCTCGGCCAGTTCGGCATTGCTGATGCGGCCCTCGCGCTGGAGCACGTCGAGCATTCTGAGGTCGATACGATCCATTACTCACCGCCAAAATCACGCAATTTTATGCCCCCATTCAATCAAACAATGACCCGGTTCGCAAGAAATCACCCGGGCGCCTGACCTAAACTGAATCGACAGAATCGCCCCGACAAAAACAGAGGAGACAAGCATGGCCACCCCCAGCCCCAACCGCAACACCGATCGCAACACCGATCGCAACCCGCTCGGCACCGACGGCTTCGAGTTCGTCGAATACACCGCGCCCGAACCCGCGCAGCTCGATGCGCTGTTTCGCCAGCTCGGCTTCGTGCCGGTGGCCAGACACCGCTCGAAGGACGTCACCTTGTATCGCCAGGGCAACATCAACTTCATCCTCAACGCCGAACCGGCCAGCTTCGCCCAAGCCTTCGCCCGGGTGCACGGGCCCTCCGCCTGCGCGATCGCGCTGCGGGTAGGCGACGCGGCGCAGGCCCTGGAGGCGGCACGCGCGGCCGGTGCCGAGGTCGACCGTGGCACCGCCGGGCCGATGGAACTGAACATCCCGGCGATCAAGGGCATCGGCGGCAGCCTGGTGTACCTGGTGGACCGCTACCGCGACGTGTCGATCTACGATATCGACTTCAACTGGCTGCCCGGCGTCGAGCACCACCCCACGGGCTTCGGCCTGACCGAGATCGACCACCTCACCCACAACGTGCACCGTGGCCGGATGGACGTATGGTCCGGCTTCTACCAGCGCATCTTCAACTTCCGCGAGCTCAAGTACTTCGACATCGAGGGCAAGCTCACCGGCCTGAAGTCGCGCGCGATGGTCAGCCCCTGCGGCAAGATCCGCATTCCGATCAACGAGTCGGCCGACGACAGGAGCCAGATCGAGGAATTCCTCCATGCCTACAGGGGCGAGGGCATCCAGCACATCGCGCTGGCCACCACCGACATCCATGCCACGGTCGAAGGCATGCGCGCCAACGGCATCCGCTTCCTCGACACCCCCGACACCTACTATGAGAACGTCGACGCCCGCCTGCCCGGCCACGGCGAAGACCTCGAACGTCTGCGCCGCAACCGCATCCTGATCGACGGAGCCCCGACCGCCGACGGCGGGCGCCTGCTGCAGATCTTCACCGAGACCGCGATCGGCCCGATCTTCTTCGAGATCATCCAGAGGAAGGGCGACGAAGGCTTCGGCGAAGGCAACTTCAAGGCCCTGTTCGACTCGATCGAGCTCGACCAGGTGCGGCGCGGCGTGCTGGACGACAAGGCGGCTTAGAATCAGACCCTGACTCCCCGACCGAGAAGCCCATGAACGCCCCCGACGCCCTTCGCAAGCCGCTGCCACCCGCCTTCAACGACACGCTCTCCGCCCGCTTCGGCAGCCGCTTCACCACCTCGGCGGGCGTGTGTGCACACCACGGCCACGACGAATCGCACTTCCCCGACGCACTGCCCGATGCCGTGGTCTTCCCCCACGACACCGATGAGGTCGTCGCCATCGTCGACGCCTGCCGCGAGCACGGCGTGCCGATCATCCCCTACGGCGTCGGCAGCTCGCTCGAAGGGCACATCCTCGCCATCCATGGCGGCATCAGCATCGACTTCTCGGAAATGAACCAGGTGCTCGCGATCAACGCCGAGGACATGAATGTCGTCGTCCAGCCCGGCGTCACGCGCAAACAACTCAACGCCGAACTGCACGGCAGCGGCCTGTTCTTCCCGATTGACCCCGGCGCCGACGCCAGCCTCGGCGGCATGGCCGCCACCCGCGCCTCAGGCACCAACGCCGTGCGCTACGGCACCATGCGCGAGAACGTGCTCGGCCTCACCGCGGTGCTGGCCGACGGCCGCGTGATCCGCACCGGCGGCAAGGCACGCAAGTCCTCCGCCGGCTACGACCTCACCCACCTGCTGGTCGGCTCGGAAGGCACCCTGGCGATCATCACCGAGCTCATCGTGCGCCTGCACCCCCTGCCGGAAGCGGTGTCGGCTGCCACCTGCGCCTTCCCCGACGTGGTCAGCGCGGTCAATACGGTGATCCAGACGATACAGCTCGGCATTCCAGTGGCGCGCATCGAGCTGGTCGACGCCCTGACAGTGCAGGCGATCAACCGCTACAGCAAGACCACGCTGCACGAATCGCCGATGCTGTTTTTCGAGTTTCACGGCTCGCCGGCCAGCGTCGAGGAACAGGCGCAGACCGTGCAGGAGCTCGCCCGCGAGCACGGCGGCCTCGATTTCGAATGGGCGAGCCGGCCGGAGGACCGTAGCAAGCTGTGGGCGGCGCGACACGACGTGTATTTCGCCAGCCTCAACCTGCGCGCCGGTAGCCGCGGGGTGACCACCGACGTGTGCGTGCCGATCTCGAAACTGGCCGAATGCGTGGCCGGGGTGCGCGACGACATCGAGGCCTCGGGCTTCATCGCGCCCATCGTCGGCCACGTCGGCGACGGCAACTTCCACACCATCATCCTGGTCGATCCGGACAGCGCGGACGAGATCGCCCGCGCCGAGGAGCTGAACCACCGCATCGTGCACCGCGCGCTCGCGCTCGGCGGCACCTGCACCGGTGAGCACGGCATCGGCATCGGCAAGCAGGCCTTCCTGCTCGCCGAGCACGGCGCCCCGGCAATCGACGCGATGCGCATGATCAAGCAGGCGCTCGACCCCGACAATCTGCTCAACCCGGGCAAGATCCTGCTTCCGGGCTGAAGGTCAGGACAGGTGGCGGCAGGGCTGCCCGCAACCTTCAGCCGCTTAGGGTATCCAAGAATTGTGCCGCCCCTTCCACGCGGCTAACCTGCTTGCCAAGCTCCGAACTCCGCCCACAAGGCGGGGGGACGACACGGGGGGAAGACAAGTAGCGTGCAAGATCCAGAACCACGATTCTTGGCAGGAGAGTCTCATGGCGGAAACCGACCCGCGGGTGCCCCAGGACGTAAAAACGGCCCCCAGCCTCGAAGACAAGTACACCCTCGTGTCCGGCCGAGTCTATCTGACCGGCTACCAGGCGCTGGTGCGCCTGCTGATGATCCAGAAGGAGCGCGACCGCGACGCCGGGCTCAACACCGCCGGTTTCGTCTCCGGCTATCGCGGCTCGCCGCTGGGCGGGCTCGACCAGACCCTGTGGAAGGCGAAGCCGCATCTGGCCAGCCACGACATCGTGTTCCAGCCTGGGATCAACGAGGACCTCGCCGCCACCGCGGTGTGGGGATCGCAGCAGGTCAATCTGTCGCCGCAGGCGCAATACGACGGCGTGTTCGCAATGTGGTACGGCAAGGGGCCCGGCGTGGACCGCAGCGGCGACGTGTTCCGCCACGGCAACGCCGCCGGCAGTTCGAAGCACGGTGGCGTGCTGGCGATCGCCGGCGACGATCACGCGGCCAAATCGTCGACGCTGCCACACCAGACCGACCATTTCTTCAAGTCGATGATGATGCCGGTGCTGGCACCGGCCGGGGTGCAGGAGTACATCGACTTCGGCGTGCATGGCTACGCACTTTCGCGCTATTCCGGTTGCTGGGTGGCGTTCAAGGCGCTCGCCGACACGGTGGAAACCTCGGCCTCGGTGGACGTCGACCCGCAGCGGGTGCAGGTGGTGATCCCCACCGACTTCGCGCTGCCGGCCGATGGCCTCAACCTGCGCTGGCCCGACCCGCCACTGGTGCAGGAAAAGCGCCTGCTGCACTTCAAGCTGTATGCCGCGCTCGCCTATGCGCGCGCCAACCGGCTCAACCAGGTGGTGATCGACTCGCCCCAGCCGCGACTGGGCATCATCACCTGTGGCAAGAGCTATCTCGACGTGCGCCAGGCCTTCGACGACCTCGGCATCGACGACGCGCTCGCGGCCGAGATCGGCATCCGCCTGTACAAGGTCGGCATGGTGTGGCCGCTGGAAGCCGACGGCGTACGCCAGTTCGCCAAAGGGCTGGACGAGATCCTGGTGATCGAGGAAAAGCGCCAGCTGCTCGAATATCAGTTGAAGGAAGAGCTCTACAACTGGCGTGAAGATGTACGCCCGCGGGTGGTCGGCAAGTTCGACGAGAAAGGCGAGTGGGCGCACGTGCTGCGCGCCGACGGCACCATCGACCACGGCGACTGGCTGCTGCCGGCCGCCGGCGAGCTCACCCCGGCGATGATCGCGCGCGTGATCGCCGCGCGCATCGGCCGCTTCTTCACCTCGGAGCGGATCCAGGCCCGCCTCGCTTTCCTCCAGGCGAAGGAACAGGCGCTATCGGCACGGGTGTTCACGATCGACCGGGTGCCGACCTTCTGCTCCGGCTGCCCGCACAACACCTCGACCAATGTGCCCGAAGGCAGTCGCGCGCTGGCCGGCATCGGCTGTCACTACATGGTGACCTGGATGCCCGAACGGCGCACCGGCACCTTCACCCAGATGGGCGGCGAGGGCGTGCCCTGGGTCGGCCAGGCACCGTTTACCAGCGAGCAGCACATCTTCGCCAACCTCGGCGACGGCACCTACTTCCACTCCGGCCTGCTCGCCATCCGCCAGGCGGTGGCGGCGAAGGTGAACATCACCTACAAGATCCTGTACAACGACGCGGTCGCAATGACCGGCGGCCAGCCGCACGACGGCGTGCTGACGGTGCCGCTGATCGTGCGCCAGATCCAGGCCGAGGGCGTGCACAACATCGTTGTCGTCACCGACGGTACCGCGCGCGCCTACGGCCCGTCCGACCTCCCCCACATCCCGATCCGCCACCGCGACGAACTCGACAGCATCCAGCGCGAACTGCGCGCCTCGGCCGGCGTCACCGCACTGATCTACGATCAGACCTGCGCCGCCGAGAAGCGCCGGCGCCGCAAACGCGGCACCTTCCCCGACCCGGCGCGCCGGGTGTTCATCAACGAGGCAGTATGCGAAGGCTGCGGCGACTGCGGAGTGCAATCGAACTGCATGTCCATCGTGCCGCTGGAAACCGAGTTCGGGCGCAAGCGCGCGATCGACCAGTCCTCGTGCAACAAGGACTACTCCTGCCTCAACGGTTTCTGCCCCAGCTTCATCACCATCGAGGGCGGCAGGCTGCGCAAGGGCAGCACGCGGCAGGCCGACGAATCTCACTTCTCCAAACTGCCGGAACCGCTGCTGCCGGCCATCACCCGCCCCTTCGGCATCATGGTCACCGGGGTCGGCGGCACCGGCGTGGTCACCATCGGCGCACTGATCGGCATGGCCGCCCACCTCGACGGCAAGGGCGTCACCGTGCTCGACATGACCGGCCTGGCGCAGAAGGGCGGATCGGTGTTCAGCCACATCCGCCTCGCCGAGCGGCCCGAGGATCTGCACGCGGTGCGCATTGCCGCCGGCGAGGCTGACGCCGTGATCGGCGGCGACGTGGTGGTCAGCGCCAGCGTCGAAGCGTTGGCCAAGATGGCGGCGGGCAAGACCCGTGCGGTGATCAACGTGGCCGAAACCCCGACCTCGGAGTTCACCCACAACCCGAACTGGCAGTTTCCGCTCGACAAGATGCAGGCGGCGGTGCAGGAAGCGACCGGTCCCGACCACGCCGACTTCCTCGATGCCCAGCATCTGGCCACAACGCTGATGGGCGATGCGATCGCGACCAACCTGTTCCTGCTCGGCTACGCCTGGCAGAAGGGCATGGTGCCGGTGTCCCACACGGCGTTGATGCAGGCGATCGAGCTCAACGGCGTCGCCCTCGAGATGAACCGCAAGGCCTTCCTGTGGGGCCGGCGCGCAGCCCACGACCTGGCCGCGGTCGAGCGCTACGCCCGACCGGCGGAGGCCGTCCCGATCCGGGCGCCGACGCTCGACGAGGTGGTTGCACGCCGGGTCGAAGTCCTCACCGCCTACCAGGATGCGGCCTACGCCGAACGCTACCGGCAGTTGGTCGCGCGGGTGCGCGAGATCGAGACCAGCCGGGTCGGCGGCAGCAGCGCCCGACTGGCCGAGACCGTGGCGCACAACTACTTCAAGCTGCTCGCCTACAAGGACGAGTACGAGGTGGCCCGGCTGTACACCGACCCGGTCTTCTGGGACAAGGTCGACGCCACGTTCGAAGGCGATTTCGAGGTGCGTTTCCACCTCGCGCCGCCACTGGTGTCGCGTCTCGACCCGGCCACCGGACGCATTCCGAAGAAGGCCTTCGGCCCTGGCATACGCCGGGTGTTCGGACTGCTGGCAAAGCTCAAGGGCTTGCGCGGCACACGCTGGGACGTGTTTAGTCGCAGCGCGGAGCGTCGTGCCGAGCGCGCCCTGATCGACCAGTACGAACGGGATGTCGCCGAACTGCTTGCCACCCTGAGCTATACCCGGCTGGCACTGGCCCTCGACATCGCCGCGCTGCCGCAAGGCGTCCGCGGCTTCGGCCACGTGAAGCTGCGGAACATGGAAGAGGCTGCACGCAAACGCGACGCCTTGCTCGCACGCTGGCGCCAGGTCGAGGAGACGACGCGCGCAGCCTGAGGGGGCGGGGTGGGGGCAGGCGGTGCGCCGGGGCAGGGCTGGGGCGGGCTGTCGAGAGCGCCGTTGGATCAGGCAAGGCGGCGGAAACAGGGCGGCGCATGTCTGAGGGCGCACAGCGCCCGAGTTTGCGCCGACCCCGCCGGCTTGCCTGATCCAACGGGAAGCCGAAGGCCGCGAACGTCTGCCCACCCCCGCCCAGCCCCCGGCAAGCACCCCCAGCCCCCCCCCCCCCCC
>JAUSOD010000024.1 GCA_030656215.1 Azoarcus sp. | reverse complement strand
TCGGGCGCGCGATTACCGGCATCGCCGCGTTCTGAGCCCGCCGTGGAAACGACACTGCAGCAAGGCGCACTTGCTGGCCTCAAGGTCCTCGATCTCTCGCGCGTGCTGGCCGGGCCGTGGGCCAGTCAGTTGCTGGCCGACCTGGGGGCCGATGTGGTCAAGGTCGAGCGCCCGGGCGCCGGCGACGACACCCGGGCCTGGGGTCCGCCGTGGCTCGCGGACGAAGATGGCCGCTCGACCGGCGAGTCGGCGTACTACCTGAGCGCCAACCGCAACAAGCGCTCACTGACCGTCGACCTGTCCGCGCCCGGCGGCCAGGACCTGGTGCGGCGCCTGGCCGCCGAGGCCGACGTGCTGATCGAGAATTTCAAGGTGGGGGGGCTGCAACAGTACGGCCTGGACTATGCCAGCCTGAAGCTGCTCAATCCGCGCCTGATCTATTGTTCGATTACTGGCTTCGGACAAACCGGCCCCTACGCGGCACGCGCCGGCTACGATTTTCTCATCCAGGGCATGGGCGGGCTGATGAGTCTCACCGGCCGGGCTGACGGCTCGCCGGGGGAGGGGCCGCTCAAGGTTGGCGTGGCCCTGACCGACGTGATGACCGGTCTCTATGCCACCATCGCGGTGCTCGCCGCGTTGGCGTATCGCGAGCGCAGCGGCGAGGGCCAGTACATCGACCTGGCCTTGCTCGATGTTCAGATCGCATGCCTTGCCAATCAGGCAGCAAATTACCTGGTTGGGGGCCTGGTTCCGACCCGGATGGGCAACGCGCATCCGAACATCGTTCCCTACCAGGATTTTCCGACTGCGGATGGCCATATGATCATCACCGTCGGCAATGACAATCAGTTCGCAAGCTTCTGTGCCGCGCTGGGCCAGCCGGAATGGGCGTCGCTCGAGCGCTTTGCGACCAATCCGCAACGGGTCAGGCATCGCGACGAGCTCGTCGGACTGATCCGCGAGCGCACGGTGGGAAGGACGACTGATGAGTGGATTGCGGTGATGGAGGCGGCCGGTGTTCCCTGCGGTCCCATCAACAGTCTTGACCGGGTCTTTGCCGATCCCCAGGTGCAGGCGCGGGAGCTACGGGTGGAGATGGCCCATCCGCTGGCCGGCACGGTGCCGCTGGTCGCCAATCCGATCCGCATGTCCGCGTCGCCGGTCGGCTACGTGCGACCGCCGCCGACGCTTGGCGAGCACACCGAAGAAGTGCTCGAGAGCTGGCTCGGATTAAGCGCACCGGAGATCGACGCCCTGCGCCAGCGCAAGATCGTGTGAGCGGGTGGGCAAGATTGGGGGCAGGGTATTTGCATGGATCGGAAGCTGTCGGCGATCGTTCGCCGACAGCTTTCCTGAACCATCCGAAGTTTTGAAAGATTGATTCAAGGAGAAAGATCCCGATGCGTGAATCGATGGAGTTTGATGTCCTTGTCGTCGGTGGCGGCCCTGCGGGCCTGGCCGCGGCGATCCGGCTCAAACGGCAGGCAGAAGCCAAGGGGCAGGACATTTCGGTGTGCCTGATCGAGAAAGGCGCCGAGATCGGCGCCCACATCCTGTCGGGTGCGGTGATGGACCCGCGCGCGCTCACCGAGCTCTTCCCCGACTGGAAAGAACGCGGCGCCCCGCTCAACACCGCGGTCACCGAAGACCGGGTGATCTTCCTCAACGAGACCGGCGGTCGCCAGATCTCTAACGGTCTCCTTCCGGACTGCTTCATCAACCACGGCAACTACATCGTGCGCCTGGGCAACGTCGCCAAGTGGCTGGGCGAGCAGGCCGAGGCGCTGGGCGTGGAGATCTACCCCGGCTTTGCCGGCGCCGAGATCCTGTATGACGAGGCCGGCGCGGTGAAGGGCGTGGCCACTGGCGACATGGGCCTGACCCGCGAGGGCGAGCCCGGCCCCCATCATCAGTTGGGCATGGAGCTGCACGCCAAGTACACGCTGTTTGCCGAAGGCTGTCGCGGCCACCTGGGCAAGATGCTCGAAACCAGGTACCACTTGCGCGACGGCGTCGACCCGCAGACCTACGGCCTCGGCCTCAAGGAGTTGTGGGAAGTCCCCGCCGCCAACCATACCCTCGGTCTGGTCGTGCACACCGCCGGCTGGCCGCTGCCCTCCGACACCTATGGCGGCGGCTTCGTCTATCACCTCGAAGACAACCTGATCTCGGTCGGCTACGTGGTGGGCCTGAACTACAGCAACCCGCACCTGTCGCCGTTCGAGGAGTTCCAACGCTACAAGACCCACCCCGAAATCCGCAAATTCCTCGAAGGCGGCAAACGCCTGGCCTACGGCGCCCGTGCGATCGCCGCCGGCGGCCTGCAGAGCCAACCGAAACTGGTGTTCCCGGGTGGCGCCTTGATCGGCGACGACGCGGGCTTTCTCAACGCCGCCCGGATCAAGGGCAGCCACGCCGCGATCAAGAGCGGCATGCTCGCGGCCGACGCCGCGCTCGAAGCACTTGCCGCAAACCGCCAGCGCGATGCACTGACCGCCTTCCCGGCGGCCTTCCAGCGCTCCTGGCTGCACGAGGAACTGCACAAGACGCGCAACTTCAAGCCCTACATGAAGCACGGGCTGTGGATGGGCTCGCTGCTGTTCGGCATCGACCAGAAGCTCTTTGGCGGCAAGACGCCGTGGACCCTGCACAACACGGCCGACCACGACACCCTCAAGCCCGCCGCCGAGTGCGCGAAGATCGACTACCCCAAGCCCGACGGCAAACTCAGCTTCGACCG
>JAUSOD010000062.1 GCA_030656215.1 Azoarcus sp. | reverse complement strand
CCGATCAGCAGATAGGACACCAGGCCGACCGCTTCCCAGCCGAAGAACAGCTGCAGGAAGTTGTTCGACATCACCAGCATCAGCATCGAGAAGGTGAACAGCGAGATGTAGCAGAAGAAGCGCTGGTAGCCAGGGTCTTCCGACATGTAGCCGATGGTGTAGATATGCACCATCAGCGACACGAAGGTCACCACCAGCATCATCATCACGGTCAGCGCGTCGATCTGGAAGCCGACCTCGAAATCGATCCCGCCCGCCTGCATCCAGGTGTAGAGGGTCCCGTTGAAGGTGTTGCCCGCCTGCACGTCCTGAAAGATCACAACCGAGGTCGCAAACGCAATTGCGACGCCGAGGATGGTGGCGACATGTGCCCCTGCGCGACCGATCAGCTTGCCGAACAGACCGGCGAGGATCGCACCGGCCAGCGGTGCAAGCGGCACAAGGAGGTAAAGCTTCTGCATATCCGTCATCGTGACGCTTCCTTAACCCTTGAGGGTGCCCAGATCATCCACGTGGATCGTGCGCAGGTTGCGGAACAGCGCAACCAGAATCGCCAGACCGATTGCCGACTCGGCAGCCGCCACGGTGAGGATGAAGAAAACGAAAACCTGACCAGCGATATCGCCCATGTAGTGCGAGAACGCGATGAAGTTGATATTGACCGCGAGCAGCATGAGCTCGATGGCCATGAGCAGGACGATGAGGTTCTTCCGGTTGAGGAAGATCCCGACCACGCTGATCGCGAACAGGATCGCGCCCAGGATGAGGTAATGGGAAAGCGAAAGCATCTATGACTCCCTGATCACGCCGGCCGCAACCGGCGTGGTTCTTGTTCGCGCCTGTTTATTCCTTCTCGGCCTGCATCTTCACCAGCTCCACGCGACCTTCGCGTTTCACGGCTACCTGCAGGGCGGGATCGATGTACTTGGTACCCTTGCGCTTTCTGAGCGTCAGCGAGACCGCCGCCACCATTGCGATCAGCAGCACGAGCGACGCCAGTTCGAACGGATAGACGTAATCGGTATACAGCACCCGACCGAGCTCGCGGGTATTGCTGTATGCCGCCTGTGGCTCGGGTGGCATCGGCATCGCCTCGAGGCTGAAATACTGCCCCCCCAGCACCATCGCCATCTCGATCACCAGCAACACGCCAATCAGCGCGCCCACCGGGAGATAGCTCCAGAAGCCCTGGCGCACCCGCTCCATGTTGATGTCGAGCATCATCACCACGAACAGGAACAACACCATGACAGCGCCGACATACACCATCACCAGCGTGATCGCGAGAAACTCGGCATGCAGCAGCAGCCAGATGCCCGCCGCGTTGAAAAAGGCGAGCACCAGGTACAACGCGGCCTGCACCGGGTTGCGGGCGGTAATCACTCTCAGCGCGGCGAACACCAGGATCACCGCCAGAAAGTAAAAGACGAAAGTCTTGAATTCCATATCTTGTTCACGGTGCCCGCAGGCACCCTCCCTTATCGGTACTTCGCATCCTGCTCGCGGTCGGCCGCAATCTGGGCCTCGTTACGATCACCTACTGCCAGCAGCATCTGCTTGGTGTAGTACAAATCGCCGCGCTGCTCGCCGTGATACTCCAGCACGCGGGTCTCAACGATCGCATCCACCGGACAGGCTTCCTCGCAGAAGCCGCAAAAAATGCACTTGGTCAGATCAATGTCGTAGCGCGTGGTGCGGCGCGAGCCGTCTTCACGCTGATCGGACTCGATCGTGATCGCCATCGCTGGACAGATCGCCTCGCACAGCTTGCACGCGATGCAGCGTTCCTCGCCGTTCGGATAGCGGCGCAGCGCGTGCAGCCCGCGGAAACGACCGCTTTGCGGCGTCTTCTCTTCGGGGAACTGAACCGTGATCGCACGCTGGAAAAAATGCCGCCCGGTCAGGGCCATGCCCTTGAGCAGTTCCTTGAGGAACAGGCTTCCGATGTAGTCTCTGGCACCCATGGTCTTCAGTACCTCACTTCCAGATCGACAGCGGGGACATCATCCACACCGCAACGACGACCACCCAGACAAGGGTGACCGGAATGAACACTTTCCAGCCCAGACGCATGATGTGGTCGTAGCGGAAACGGGGGAACGTGGCACGTGCCCACAGGAACAGGAACAGGATGAACGCTGTCTTCAGCGCCAGCCAGTGGAAACCGTCAGGCAGGAATCCCACCGGTGACAGCCAGCCGCCGAGGAACAGGATCGAGGTCAGGATCGAGACCAGGATCATGTTGGCATACTCGGCGAGGAAGAACAGCGCGAACGCCATGCCCGAGTATTCCACCATGTGCCCTGCAACCACCTCGGCCTCGCCTTCGACCACGTCGAACGGCGCACGGTTGGTTTCGGCAATGCCCGAGATCACATAGACCACGAACATCGGGAACAGTGGAATCCAGTTCCAGGACAGGACCGACAGGCCCATGTCGTGGAACATGCCACTTCCTTGCGAGGTCACGATATCGCTCAGGTTCAGGCTGGCCGATATCAGCAGCACGCAGATCAGCGCGAAACCCATCGACACTTCGTACGACACCATCTGTGCGGCAGCACGCATCGAGCCGAGGAAGGGATACTTGGAGTTCGACGCCCACCCGGCGACGATCACGCCATAGACTTCCATCGAGGTGATCGCGAGCAGGAACAGCAGGCCGGCATTGACGTTGGCGAGCACCAACCCATCATCGAACGGGATCACCGCCCATGCAGCCAGCGACGGCGCAATCGCAAGAATGGGGCCGAGGATGAAGAGACCCTTGCTCGCGCCGCTCGGCACGATGATTTCCTTGAACAACAGCTTCATGCCGTCGGCGATCGGCTGCAGCAAGCCGAACGGACCGACCCGGTTGGGGCCAATGCGCACCTGCATGAAACCGATGACCTTGCGCTCGGCAAGGGTCAGGTAGGCGACGCAGATCATCAGCGGCGCGATGATTGCGACGATCTTGACCAGCGTCCATACGGCCGGCCAGATCGGGCCGAACAGGTCGGCAACCGGTTGCAGCATCGCTTCCATCAGATTCGCTCCACGATCAGTTCACCGCTCATCGGGCCAAGTGCCACCGTCGACACGTGGGCAGCAGCAATGCGGATGCAGCCCTCAGCCACCGTGTCGTCGACCTGCGCCACAAGTTCGACCTTACCGGTTCCGGCGACACGCACCCGGTCGCCAGAGCTCACACCAAGCGTAGCCAGAGTTGCAGCCGCCATCCGGGCAAGCGGGGCTGCCGCGTCCTTGGTCTTCTGCAAGGAAGGTGCGCGACGCACCAGCGGATCGGCGAAATAAATCGGCACGTCGGCTACACGCTGCAGACCCGAACCGGTTGCGGCGGGCACGGGCGGCACCTCACCGATCGCATTGCCAAGACGCGATGTGATTCCGCCATCGAGGACCTCTGCGCGTACCGCTTCGGAGTCTGCCTGAGAGAAACCGTCGAGTTCGAACATGTTGCCCAGCACCCGCAGTACTTTCCAGCCAGGACGGGTATCGCCCAGCGGGTGCGCCACCGCGTTGAAACTCTGTGGTGTTCCCTCACAATTGACGAAGGTGCCGGAAGTCTCGGAGAACGGCGCGATCGGCAGCATGACGTCGGCGACTTCGCGCAAGGAAGGCGCATCGAAGGCTGACAGGGCGACAACCAGTTGCGCACTCGACAAGGCGTTGACGGCAAGCGCGCCATCGGCGAAGTCGAGTGCCGGCTCAGCCCCCAACAAGACATAGGCCTTGCGCGGGGTTTCGAGCATGCTGCGGGCATTGAACCCACCGGCCCGCGGGACTGCGTTGGCGACGTAGCCACCCAAGCTGTTGGCCGCTTCGCCGATGAAACCGGCGACGCCACCGGTCAGACGGGCAATTTCCTGCGCGAGTGCCTGCAACTCTGCTGCACGGGCATGCTGCACTGCCAGATTGCCGAGCCAGACCGCCACCTTACGACCCGCCGCGAGACTGAGTGCGATCTCACGGGCGGCGTCCGACACCGTGGCGGGCAAGTTGTCTGCAAGCCCTTCGGCTACTGCGACGCCCTTCTCTGCCGCCAGCGCGACCACGATCTCGCCCAGAGTGGAGACCATCGCGGAAGGCGCAACCAGGGCACGGTGACGTACCGGGATCAACCATTCTTCGGCATTCGGACCGACTGCGCTGACATGCAGCCCGCGCTTGGCGGCCTGGCGCACACGCTGTGCAAGCAAAGGCGCATCCTTGCGCAGGAAGCTGCCGACCACCAGCAGACGATTCAGGTCGGGCACGCCGGCAACCGGCATTCCCAGCCACGGTGCGCCAGTGCGAACGGCGTCCCCCCTGAAATCGGTCTGACGCAGGCGAAAATCGACGTTGTCGGAACCGAGGCCACGAACCAGTTTCTGCAATAGATGAAGTTCTTCGAGCGTGGCGTGCGGCGAGGCCAGCGCACCGAGCGCGGCAGCGCCGTAGTCGCGCGCAATACCCTTCAGGCCGGACGCGACGAATTCGAGCGCCACCTGCCAATCAACGGCCTTCCACTCACCGCCCTGCTTGATCATCGGCCGCGTCAGACGTTGCTCGCTGGACAGCGCTTCGTATGAAAAGCGATCCTTGTCCGACAGCCAGCACTCGTTCAGGGCTTCATTCTCGTGCGGCAGCACGCGCTTGACCACATCGTGCTTGGTCTGAACGATCAGGTTGGCACCAAGCGCATCGTGCGGGCTGACCGACATGCGACGTGACAGCTCCCAGGTACGTGCCGCGAAGCGGAACGGCTTGGAAGTCAGCGCGCCGACCGGGCACAAGTCGATGATATTGCCGGAGAGTTCGGAATCCACCGTCTTCTCGACGAAGGTCATGATCTCGGCGTGCTCTCCGCGGAAAGCCTGACCGAGCTCCATCTCGCCAGCGATCTCGGTGGTGAAACGCACGCAGCGGGTGCAGTTGATGCACCGGGTCATATCGGTCGACACCAGTGCGCCGAGATTCTTGTTGAACACGACGCGCTTTTCTTCTTCGTAGCGCGACTTGCTGCCACCGTAGCCAACCGCCAGATCCTGCAGTTGGCATTCGCCCCCCTGGTCGCAGATCGGGCAATCAAGCGGGTGGTTGATGAGCAGGAACTCCATCACCCCCTTCTGTGCCTTCACCGCCTGTTCGGACTGGGTCCATACCTTCATGCCGTTGGTGACCGGCGTGGCACAGGCGGGCAGGGGCTTGGGCGCCTTCTCGACCTGGACCAGGCACATGCGGCAGTTGGCGGCAATGGACAGCTTCTTGTGATAGCAGAAATGGGGTATGTAGGCCCCGGCCACGGCCGCAGCATCCATCAGGGTGCTGCCGTCCGGTACCTGGATCTGCTTTCCGTCGAGTTCGAGCTCTAGCATGAGGGGCTCACGTAGATTTGGCTGCCTGCGTACTGCACTTCAGGCGGTACCAGGCATTTCTTGTTTTCGATGTGATACGCGAATTCGTCGCCGAAGTGCTTGATGAAGCTTTGCACCGGCATCGACGCAGCGTCGCCGAGCGCACAGATGGTGCGCCCCATGATGTTGGTGGTGACCGAATTGAGCAGATCGAGATCGTCCGGACGACCCAGGCCGTTCTCGATCCGGTGCACCACCCGGTACAGCCAGCCGGTGCCTTCGCGGCATGGCGTGCATTGACCGCAGGACTCCTCGAAGTAGAAGTAAGACAGGCGCTCCAGCGCCTTGACCATACAGGTGGTCTCGTCCATGACGATGACCGCCCCCGAACCGAGCATCGAGCCCGCCTTGGCGATGGAATCGTAGTCCATCGTGCAGTCCATCATCACCTCGCCCGGCAATACCGGTGACGAAGATCCGCCCGGAATCACGCCCTTGATCTTGCGTCCGCCGCGCATACCGCCGGCCATCTCGAGCAGCTCGGAGAACGGGGTGCCGAGGTTGATCTCGTAGTTTCCCGGACGATTCACATGGCCCGAGATCGAGAACAGCTTGGTGCCGCCGTTGTTCGGCTTGCCCAGGTTCAGGAAGCCCTCGCCGCCCATGTTCATGATGAACGGGACGGATGCGAAGGTTTCGGTATTGTTGATCGTGGTCGGCTTGCCGTACAGACCGTAGCTCGCCGGGAACGGCGGCTTGAAACGCGGCTGCCCCTTCTTGCCCTCGATCGACTCGAGCAAGGCGGTTTCCTCGCCACAGATATAGGCGCCGTATCCGTGGTGGGCAAACAGCTCGAAGGAGAAATCCGAACCAAGGATGTTCTGTCCGAGCAGGCCGGCGGCACGTGCTTCGGCCAGCGCCTCTTCGAACCGGTCGTAGATCTCGAAGATCTCGCCGTGGATGTAGTTGTAACCGCGCGCGCAACCCATCGCGTAAGCCGCGATCGTCATCCCCTCGATGACGGTGTGCGGGTTGTAGCGCAGAATGTCACGGTCCTTGAAGGTACCTGGCTCGCCCTCGTCGGAGTTGCACGCAAGGTATTTGTCGCCCGGAAACGAGCGCGGCATGAAGCTCCACTTGAGACCGGTAGGGAAGCCCGCACCGCCCCGACCACGCAACACCGAGGCCTTGAGCTCGGCGATGATGGTCTCGGGCGGGGTCTTTTCCGCAACAATCTTGCGCAGCGCAGCATATCCGCCGCGGGCGATATAGTCCTGGAGCCCCCAGGCGCGGTCGCCGTCAACGCCGGCGAGAATCAGATCGTGCGCGCTCATTTGTCTTCCAGCCCGGCCAGCAGTTGGTCGATTTTCTCGGTCGTCATCCAGCTGCACATCTTGTGGTTGTTGTGCAGCAGCACCGGCGCATCACCACAGGCGCCCATGCATTCACCCTCTTTAAGGGTGAATTTGCCGTCGGCCGTGGTTTCGTTGAAATCGATGCCCAGCTTTTGCTTGAGGTAGTCCGCCGCATGTACGCCACCCGACAAGGCACACGGCAGATTGGTGCATACCGTGATCTTGTGGCGACCGACCGGCTTCAGGTCGTACATGTTGTAGAAGCTCGCCACTTCAAACGCAGCGATGGCAGGCATGTCGAGGTAGTCGGCTACAAAGCCGATGACGTCCTTCGGCAACCAGCCCTTTTCCACCTGGGCGATGCGCAGTGCAGCCATGACAGCCGACTGCTTCTGGTCGGACGGATATTTTGCGATCTCGCGATCGATCTGTTGCAGCGATTCCTGGCTCAGCATGTCGTGCTCTTCTTCCGGATAGCCTGCCCACTGTTCGTTGGGGTCCACGCGCACCACATGAGGGCGCTCATCTGTCGATCTCGCCAAACACCACATCCATCGTGCCGATGATCGCGACCACGTCGGCAATCATGTGACCACGACTCAGTTCGTCCATGGCCGCGAGGTGGGCAAAACCGGGGGCGCGCAGCTTCAGGCGATAGGGTTTGTTGGCGCCGTCGGACACCGCGAACACCCCGAACTCACCCTTCGGATGCTCGATCGCGGCATAGACTTCGCCCTTGGGAACGTGCATCCCTTCGGTGAAGAGCTTGAAATGATGGATCAGCTCTTCCATGTTCGACTTCATCTGCTCGCGCGGCGGCGGCGCAACCTTGTGGTTGTCGGTGATGACCGGCCCCGGGTTCTTGCGCAGCCAGTCTATGCACTGACGGATGATGCGGTTGGACTGACGCATTTCTTCCATGCGGCACAGGTAACGGTCGTAGCAGTCGCCGTTCTTGCCCACCGGAATGTCGAAATCCATGCGGTCGTAGACTTCGTAAGGCTGCTTCTTGCGCAAGTCCCAGGCAATGCCCGAACCACGCAGCATCGGGCCGGAGAAACCCCAGCTCAAGGCCTGCTCGGGCGAGACCACACCGATACCGACCGTACGCTGCTTCCAGATCCGGTTGTCGGTCAGCAGGGTTTCATATTCATCGCAATAGCGCGGAAAACGATCAGTGAAATCTTCGAGGAAGTCGAGCAGAGAGCCCTGCCGATTGGCATTGAGCTCCTTGATTGCCTTCGCATTCTTGAACTTGTTCAGCTCGTACTGCGGCATGCGGTCCGGCAGATCCCGATAAACGCCGCCCGGACGGTAGTAGGCTGCGTGCATGCGCGCACCCGACACCGCCTCATAGGCGTCCATCAAGTCCTCGCGCTCGCGGAAGGTGTACAACACCATTGTCATCGCGCCGATATCCAGCGCATGGGTACCGATGTTGAGCAGGTGGTTCAGGATGCGGGTAACCTCGTCGAACATCACCCGGATGTACTGCGCCCGCTCCGGCACCTCGACCCCGATCAGGCGCTCGATCGCCATGCAGTAGGCGTGCTCGTTGCACATCATCGACACGTAGTCGAGCCGATCCATATAAGGCACGGACTGCACCCAGGTGCGGGTCTCGGCAAGCTTCTCGGTACCGCGATGGAGCAGCCCGATATGCGGATCGGCACGCTCGACGACTTCGCCGTCAAGTTCCAGCACGAGGCGTAGCACGCCGTGTGCGGACGGGTGCTGCGGTCCGAAGTTGATCGTGTAATTGCGGATCTCAGCCATGACCAACGTCCCCGTAGCTCTCTTCGCGCACGATGCGCGGCGTGTTTTCGCGCGGCTCGATCGTTACCGGCTGATAGACCACTCGACCCTGCTCGGGGTCGTAACGCATCTCAACGTAACCCGAAACCGGGAAGTCCTTTCGGAAAGGATGCCCGACGAAACCGTAGTCGGTGAGGATGCGACGCAGATCCGGATGGCCGGCATACATGATGCCGTACAGATCGAAGGCCTCGCGCTCGAACCAGTTTGCGCTGGCCCACAGGTCGCACAGCGAGTCGAGCACCGGAAAAGCATCGTCTTCGGCAAACACACGAAGACGCAGGCGCCAGTTATGACGAATCGACAACAGGTGTGCGGCGGACGCGAAACGTTTCCCGGTCCACTCACGATTACCGAAAACCGAATAGTCGAGCCCGGACACATCCATCAGCTGCTCGAAATGCAGATCCGCATGATCGCGCAGCATGAGCGCAACCTGGAGATAATCTGCTGCAGCCACCTCGATCGTGACTTCGCCGCAATCCAGCACCAGCGACTGCAACTTCTCGCCAAAAACTTCCTGTAGCGTCTGGCTCAGGCGTTCAAGCTTGGAACTCATGGTCTGGAGCCTCGTCAGCGCGCAATGGTGTTGGTACGCTTGATCTTGTTCTGAAGCTGAATGATGCCGTAGAGCAGCGCCTCGGCCGTCGGCGGACAGCCCGGCACATAGACATCCACCGGCACGATGCGGTCGCAACCACGCACGACCGAGTAGGAATAATGGTAGTAGCCGCCACCGTTGGCACAGGAACCCATCGAGATCACCCAGCGCGGCTCGGCCATCTGGTCATACACCTTGCGCAGGGCCGGGGCCATCTTGTTACACAGGGTGCCGGCCACGATCATCAGATCGGACTGGCGCGGACTGGGACGAAACACCACCCCGAAACGATCGAGATCGTAGCGCGCACAACCCGCGTGAATCATCTCGACTGCGCAGCAGGCCAGACCGAAAGTCATCGGCCATAGCGATCCCGTACGCGTCCAGTTGATGACCGCATCGAGCGAAGTGGTTACAAACCCTTCGCGAAAGACGCCCTCTATGCTCATGCCTTACTCCCAGTCGAGTGCGCCGTTTTTCCACTCGACGATGTAGCCGATAACCAGGATGGCGAGAAACACCATCACCGAACCAAACACGAACCAGGCGTGCTCGCCAGCTGCGATGAATTCCTGAAAGACGGTCGCCCACGGAAACAGGAAGGCGATCTCGAGATCGAACAGGATGAATAGAATGGCGATGAGGTAGTAACGGACGTCGAACTTCATGCGGGCGTCTTCAAACGCCTCGAATCCGCACTCATAGGGAGAAAGCTTTTCGCTGTCGGGACGATAGGGTGCGATTACGCGCCCGAGGATGACAGGGACAATACCAAAACCAAGACCAACGAGGATGAACAGCAGAACAGGAAAATAGTTTTCCAGCATGGCTCAATAACCCCTATCGAGTTCGGCAACTTGTTGCTGCCATTATTGTTTTAGCTGTTCTTCATAGAAACGCCCGCATATGCGGGCGCTCTCTGCATTCTGGTGCCGACGGTGAGACTCGAACTCACACGGCTTTCGCCACTACCCCCTCAAGATAGCGTGTCTACCAATTTCACCACGTCGGCAATTCGTTTTCTACAGCGGGCGAATTATACGAGATCTTGCGCACTGCGCAAAGTGATACTTGTACTTACTTTGGGATCGCCTGAGCCTTGGAGTCATCCACTGGCACCGCCGCCGGAGCGGTCGGCGCAGCGTCACTTGCAGGTGCCGTTTGCACAGCCCCTTCCATCACGCTGGACGGCGCAGCAGGCTTGTTGCTGGCGAGATAGCTGAGGGTAAGGCTGGTAATGAAAAACACCGTCGCCAGCACGGCCGTGGTGCGACTCAGGAAGTTTGCGGACCCCGAGGAGCCGAACACACTGCCGGACGAACCACCACCGAAGGCAGCACCCGCATCAGCACCTTTGCCGTGCTGCACAAGCACCAGACCGATCACGCCCAGACCAACCAGCACGTGCACCGTCAATACCAGAGGAAAAAGAACATCATTCATCACTACAGACCTTGAAAAAACATCTACCAGTTTTATTTGACCACTGCCGCCCGGCAAATGGTCATGAAATCGTCAGCCACGAGCGAGGCACCGCCAATCAGCCCGCCATCGACATCGGCAACGGCAAACAACTCGACTGCATTGTCGGGCTTGACGCTGCCGCCATACAGAATACGCACATCATCGGCCGCGACGCCCTGCGCACGCAACCAGGCCCGAATACCCGAATGCACTTCCCCGACCTGGGCTGCATTTGCCGAACGACCGGCACCGATCGCCCATACCGGCTCGTAAGCCAGCACCATCTGCCCCATCTTCGCGGCACCAACAACGTCGAGTACCGCAGCCAATTGACGCCCGACCACTTCCATTGCCTGCCCGGCCTCACGCTCGGCAAGCGTTTCACCAACACAGACGATCGGCACCAGACCGGCCTTGATCGCCGCTGCGGCTTTGCGTCCAATAGCCGCGTCGTTCTCTGCAAACAGGGCGCGCCGTTCCGAATGACCGACTATCACGTAGCGGCAGGCGAACTCGACCAGCATCGCCGCACTGACTTCACCTGTGTAGGCCCCGGCGCCATACTCACTGACGTTCTGGGCACCCAACTCAATGCCGCGCAGCCCTTCACCGACCTGAGCCAGATAGGGAAACGGCACGCACACTGCCACATCCACCCCCGGCACTGCAGCGAGCGCACTCAACAGGGCTTCGTTTGCAGCCAGACTGCCATTCAGTTTCCAGTTGCCGGCGACCAGTTTTTTCAACATCCAGAAAGCCGTCCGATAAATCGGCGGATTATAAGCTGCGAAGGGGCTAGCCGCAAAACATTGTCGGCGTCGAGCGTGCCCCCCCTGCCCCTGGGCGCCGTGACGCCGCGCGTAACCGGCACGTTCACACCATCACGGAAAGAAAGACAGCCAAGCGATTGAGCCGGACTGCGAGCGAAAATGGAGGCAAGGCAGCTTGCTCACGGAGCAGTTTACTTCCTTGAAGCGTTGGCTATACAATTATTCAACAATTATTGAAGTATTGAAATGGACAAAGCCGCCGTTCTTCAGGTTTTCGAATCCCTCTCCTCCGGAATCCGGCTGGACGTGTTCCGCCTGCTTGTTCAGGCAGGCCGGTCGGGCAGGGTTGCAGGGGAGATCGCAAGCTCGCTGGACATCCCGTCGACCAACCTGTCCTTTCACCTGAAGACCCTGGTCCAGTCCGGCTTGCTGACGGTGGAGCAGGAAGGCCGATTTCAGCGCTACCGCGCCAACATTCCGCTAATGCTGGGGACGATCGCCTTCCTCACCGAAAACTGCTGTGCCGGGCATCCGGAGGATTGTGCGGAATTGCGCGGCGCCATTCCGGATGTCGACGCGTTTCTGCCACCACTCGAGTGCTCCAAGGGAGATAGCTGCTCATGATGAATGTGTTGTTCCTGTGTACCGGAAACTCGTGCCGATCCATCCTGGCCGAAGCCACCTTCAACGCATTGGCACCGGCCGGCATGCGGGCGATGAGTGCAGGGAGCCAGCCCGCCGGCTACGTGCATCCGCGCTCGCTGGCCTTGCTCGAGCGCGAGGGCATTCCTTCCGCTGGCTACACCAGCAAGTCGTGGAACGAGCTGCCGGCAACGCCCGACGTGGTGATCACCGTATGCGCCAGCGCCGCGGGGGAAACCTGCCCAGTGTATCTGGCACCGGTTCCGCGCGCCCACTGGGGCGTGGATGATCCGGCCAAGGCCACCGGCACCGAGTCCGAGATCGACGCTGCCTTCGACGCCGCCTATCGCATCCTGCGCCATCGCATCGAAGCCTTCCTGGCACTGCCTGCGGATCTGGCCGAGCGCGACCCTGCCGAATTCAAGGCGGAACTCGCGCGCATCGGCACCCTGCTTCCCTGAATCCATCACGAACACCCGGAGAAAACCCATCATGAAAGCCATCCAGATCTTTGATCCCGCCTTGTGTTGCCCGACCGGCATTTGTGGCACCGAGGTCGACCAGGTCCTGATCACTGCCGCTGCCGACCTCGACTGGGCGAAGCAGCAAGGCGCGAACGTCCAGCGCTTCAATCTTGCCCAGCAACCGCTGGCATTTGCCGAGAATGCGGTGGTGAAGGGCTTCCTCGAGCGTTCGGGGCAGGACGCGCTGCCGCTGGTGCTGGTCGATGGCGAGATGGCGCTTGCCGGACGCTACCCGAGTCGTGCGGAGTTGTCGCGCTGGGCGGGGATCTCGGTGCTGCCGATCGCCGCTGCTGCAGCAAAGAGCGACAGTTGTTGCAGCGGTGGGAACTGCGGCTGATTTCTGCCCGTGCGCCGAGCCTGCCTCGCTGGCGCCCGATATGCCTTAACGACTGAAATCGGAGTTGATCATGCTGTTTCTTGATTCGCCGCCGCGCTACCTGTTCTTCACCGGCAAGGGTGGCGTGGGCAAGACCTCGCTCGCTTGCGCTACCGCAATCCGGCTCTCCGAGGCCGGACACAAGGTGCTGCTGGTGAGCACCGACCCGGCGTCGAACGTCGCTCAGGTGTTCGAGCAGCCCATCGGCAACCAGGTCACCGCGATCGCGGCGGTGTCGAACCTCGCTGCGCTCGAGATCGACCCCGAAGCGGCGGCCCAGGCCTATCGCGACCGCATCGTCGGGCCGGTGCGCGGCGTGCTGCCGGACAATGTGGTGCGGGGCATAGAGGAGCAGCTCTCGGGCGCCTGCACCACCGAGATCGCCGCCTTTGACGAGTTTACCGGGCTGCTGATCGACGGCGAGCTGACCCGCGATTTCGACCACATCGTGTTCGACACCGCCCCCACCGGCCACACCATCCGGTTGCTGCAGCTGCCCGGTGCGTGGAGCAGCTTCCTCGACAACAGCGATACCGGCGCCTCCTGTCTGGGCCCGCTGTCCGGGCTGGAAAAGCAGCGCACCCAGTATCGCGCCGCGGTCGATGCACTCTCCGATCCTGCCCTGACGCGACTGGTGCTGGTCGCCCGTGCCCAGGCCTCAACCCTGTGCGAAGTGGCGCGCACTCACGACGAGCTCGCCGCAATCGGGCTCAAACGTCAGTATCTGGTGATCAACGGCATCCTGCCCGCATCCGGGGCGCAGTCCGATGCGCTGGCCCGCGCCATCGCCGGACGTGAGCAGGCTGCGCTCGATGCCATCCCGGCCGCCCTTCGCGCCTTGCCCACCGACACTGTCCCGCTGATGCCTTTCAACCTGGTTGGGCTGGCGGCGCTCAAGGCCCTGCTCGATCCGACCGCAACGGGCCCGGCGCCAATCGCAGCCTCCTCGGCCAAACATCCGCCCCTGCCTAATCTGTCCACCCTGGTCGACGACCTTGCGCAGGACGGCCATGGCCTGGTGATGCTGATGGGCAAGGGCGGCGTGGGCAAGACCACCCTCGCCGCCGCAGTCGCAGTGGAACTGGCGCGCCGCGGTTTCCCGGTGCACCTGACCACTTCCGACCCGGCCGCCCACCTCGCGGAGACGCTGGCGGGCGAGCTCGAACACCTCACGGTGTCGCGCATCGATCCGCACGCCGAGACCGAGCGCTACCGCAATCATGTGCTCGAGACCAAGGGCAAGGATCTTGACACCCAGGGCCGCGCCCTGCTCGAAGAGGACCTGCGCTCGCCCTGCACCGAAGAGATCGCGGTATTCCAGGCCTTCTCACGCATCATCCGCGAGGCGGGCCGGAAGTTCGTGGTGATGGATACCGCCCCCACCGGCCACACCCTGCTGCTGCTCGACGCCACTGGTGCCTACCATCGCGAGATCGCGCGCAACATGGACAAGAGCGGCGTGCAGCACTACAGCACCCCGATGATGCAGTTGCAGGATCCGAAGCAGACCAAGGTACTGATCGTGACCCTGGCCGAGACCACCCCGGTGCTCGAGGCGGCCAGCCTGCAGGCCGACTTGCGCCGCGCCGGAATCGAGCCCTGGGCGTGGGTGATCAACAACAGCCTGTCGGCCTCGGCCACCACCTCACCCCTGCTCGCCCGCCGCGCCGTGCAGGAGTGGCCACAGATCGAGGCGGTGCGCGAGCACCACGCCCGCCGCGTGGCCCTGGTCCCGATCCAGGCCGAGGAGCCGATCGGCGTCGAGCGCCTTACCGCACTGGCCGAAGGCAAGGCCTGATCCCCCTTCCAATGCAACGTATTCGACACCGAGAACAGGAATCCCATGTCCGCCCAATGTGAAGTCGTCGGCAAGCAGGCCGCCGGCGCCCCGATCAGCTTCTTCGAGCGCTACCTGACCGTCTGGGTCTTTCTGTGCATCATTGCCGGCACGGTATTCGGCCAGATTGCACCCGCTGCAGCACAGGCGGTGGGCGAACTCGAACTGGCCCATGTCAACATCCCGGTCGGAATCCTGATCTGGATCATGATCATTCCGATGCTGATGAAGATCGACTTCGGCGCACTGCACGAGGTGCGTGAGCAGAAGGCGAGCATGGGCATCACCCTGTTCGTGAACTGGGCGATCAAGCCCTTCACCATGGCGCTACTGGGCTGGATCTTCATCCGCCACGTGTTTGCGCCCTGGCTGCCGGAGGAGCAACTCGACAGCTACATCGCCGGCCTCATCCTGCTCGGCGCCGCGCCCTGCACTGCGATGGTCTTCGTGTGGAGCAACCTGTGCAAGGGCAACGCCAATTTCACCCTGACCCAGGTCGCGCTCAACGACCTGGTCATGGTGTTTGCCTTCGCCCCCATTGTCGCGCTGCTGCTCGGGGTATCGTCGATTCCGGTGCCGTGGGACACGCTGACCCTGTCGGTGGTGATGTACATCGTGATCCCGCTCGCCATTGCGCAATTCATCCGTGCCCGCCTGCTGCGTGGCGGCCGTGCCGCCTTCGATGCTGCGCTGGCCCGTATCGCCCCGTTCTCGATCATGGCCCTGCTCGCCACCCTGGTGCTGCTGTTCTCCTTCCAGGGCCAGACCATCATCGCCCAGCCGGCCATCATCGGCATGCTCGCGGTGCCCATCCTGCTGCAGACCCTGTTCATCGCCGCCCTCGGCTACTGGCTCAACCGCAAGCTCAAAGTGCGCCACGACGTCGCCGGACCGTCCACGATGATCGGCGCGTCGAACTTCTTCGAGCTCGCGGTGGCGGTGGCGATCGTGCTCTACGGCTTCGATTCGGGCGCGGCGCTGGCCACCGTGGTCGGGGTGCTGATCGAGGTGCCGGTGATGTTGTGGCTGGTAAAGATGGTGGTCCGCACCCGGGCGTGGTACGAACGCCCGCAGATGGCCTGACGGCACCGGCGTGCGCCCCATGGACCCGACACCAACACCAACACCGTGCGTGCTGGAAGCTTGGCACCGCCATGAACGCGAGTTGCACGGCTTCCTGCGCCAGCGCCTCGACCGCCCGGACGAGGCCGACGATCTGTTGCAGGAGGTATTCCTCAAGGCACTGCGCCAAGGCAAGGGTTTCTGCGATATCGCCAATGCCCGTGCCTGGCTGTTTCAGGTCGCGCGCCACGCGCTGATCGACCGCCATCGCAGCGCGCACCCGACCACCGAACTCCCCGACAATCTGAGCGCGTCACCCGTTGAGGTCGAAGAGGTCGACGCGCTTACCGCCTGCCTGCCCCGGGTACTGACCGAGCTCTCCGAGGCCGACCGCCTCGCCATCGAGTTGTGCGACATCGAAGGACTTACCCAGCAGGCCTTCGCCACTCGCATGGGCCTGACACTGGCGGCGGCCAAGTCGCGCATCCAGCGTGCCCGTAGCCGTTTGCGCGCACGCATGACCGAGGCCTGCAAGGTGCGCTTCGACGCTGCGGGCAAGGTGTGCTGCTACACCGCCCGCCCACCGCTTGCCGACGGTACGAAAGTGGACGCCTGAGCACCTGAAGCGCATCCTTTTACCCACGCAATCGTCTACAACAAGAATGAATGAGGCGACCGGACCCGGTGCAGTAAAACCATAAGGAGGAGAGACATGGAGATGATCAAGCAGATCCTGACTGCATTCAGGAGCGGACTACCGAACGACAGCAAAACGGCGGCGGCCATCGATCGCGGCGCGGGCACGGAAGAGATCGCCCACTGTGCCAACGAGGAGCAGTTGCACGCACTGGCAGGCGCCCTGTTTGAAGCGCTCGAAGAGCAGGATCATGCATCAGGCGAGGATAGCGACTGCCGGGTGACGTCTCAATTGGCAAGCCGACTGCGGGAGTTCCGCTCCCAGATGCCGGCCGAGAGTGCCACGGCACAGGCCATCGATCGCGGCGCCACGATCGAAGAGATATCCGAAGCGGCACAGGAAGAGGGGCTGAGTTCGCTCACCGCGATGCTGTTCGAAGCGGAGCAGGAAGCCGCACGCACGAAAGGCTGATTCCTGAATAATGCACGGGCCGCTGGCCCGTGTTTTGTCGTAAAAACATTAGAAAATGGTAACTCACTAATCTCATGAAACTGCACATTCATTCCCTGCTTCTGACGCCGCTGCTCGCATTTGGGTTTTCTGCGACCACCGCATCCGCATTTGAGCTCAAGGCCGAGAAGGTGGCCGATGGCGTCCATGCCCTGATCGGGCCAACCACTGCACGCACCTATGAGAACCACGGACTCAATGCCAACTTCGGTGTCATCGACACCGCGGAGGGCACGGTACTGATCGACAGCGGCGCCTCCGTCGAAGGCGCGAAGCTGCTCGAACGCCAGGCCGTCGTTCTCACCGGCAAGCCGGTGCGCTGGGTGATCAACACCGGCGTGCAGGACCATCGCTGGCTCGGCAACGGCTACTTCCGCAGCAAAGGCGTTGAAGTCATCGCGCTCACCCGCACAGTCGAATCCCAGCAGAAGTACGGCCTGGCCCAGCTCGACAGCCTGCGCCCAGTACTCAAGGAGCGGCTGGACGGCACCGAGCCTCTCAGCGCGAGCAGGAAGATCGACGGTGACGTCGCCCGGCTGCAACTCGGTGGTCGCAACATCGAGCTGCACTACTTTGCCGACGCCCACTTCCCGGGCGATGTGGTGGCGTGGCTGCCGGCAGAGCGCATCGCCTTCTCCGGCGACCACGTCTATGTCGACCGCGTGCTCGGCATCCTGCCGCAGAGCAATGCCGAAACCTGGCTCCTCGCTTTCAATGCCATGAAAGCACTGCAGCCTGTGCTGATCGTGCCGGGACACGGTTCGGTCGCCAATCTGGCGAAGGCCCAGGCCGATACCGGCGACTACCTGGCCTTCATCGTCAGTGGCGTCAAGGCACTGGCCGAGGACATGGCGGGTGTCGATGAGGCCGTCACCAGGCTGGGCAACGCGCCGCAGTTTGCCCGCCTGGCCAACTTCGACGAACTGCATCGCGGCAACGTCAGCCGTGCCTACCTGCGGATCGAAGCCGAACAATGAGTTCCGCCGCCTCCGCACTGCTGCCCGCCGACACCCTGCCCCCGATTGCGTCTGGCACCGGCGCCGCGGGGATCGCACTTGCGCTTAACCGCGATTGCAACTGTCGCAGCCTGGATGTCGGACGCCTGCGCCAGCAGCTCGAAGCCGAACCCGCGCTGTTCGGCCTCGCAGCCGAGATCGAACGCAGCCGCCCCCACCTGTTCTCGGCGACCGCCGTGTTCATTCCGCCCACCACGCTGCAGGCGATGTCCGAAGTCGTGGCGGCGACCGAAGCCGTCATCGCGCTGCCCGGCTTTCAAAGCGAAGTCCTCGGCCGCGCCCCGGCCATCGCCCAACTCGATCACGGCCCGCGCGGCGTGTTCATGGGTTACGACTTCCACCTGTGCGCCAGCGGTCCGCAACTGATCGAAATCAACACCAACGCCGGCGGCGCCTTGCTCAATCGCGCACTGGCCCACGCGCAGCATGCCTGCTGCGCCGAGATCGAACCCTATCTGCGCCCCACCGCCAACCTCGACCGGCTCGACGCCGTGTGGCTGCAGATGTTCCTCGACGAATGGACGCTGCAACGCGGAGGTGGCCGCCCCACGCGCATCGCCATCGTGGATGACGAACCGACGCAGCAATACCTCCATCCCGAATTCCTGCTGTTCCAGCACCTGTTTCGCAGCGCCGGGATCGATGCGGTGATCGCCGACCCGGCAGCGCTGAGCTGGCAAGATGGCCGGCTGCTGCATGACGGACAGGTCGTTGATCTGGTCTACAACCGGCTCACCGATTTCTATCTCGACACGCCGAAGGCCGCCCCCTTGCGCGCCGCCTTCGAAGCCGGCGCAGTGGTGCTCACCCCGCATCCACGGGCCCATGCACTGCATGCCGACAAACGCAATCTGGCGCTGCTGAGCGACCCGGCACGCCTTGCCGTACTCGGCGTGCCGGCCGAGCTCATTTCGCGGCTGGTGGCCGGTATCCCGCGCACGGTTGAAGTCACGCCCGAGCTTGCCGAGCGCCTGTGGGCCGCACGCCGTGGCCTGTTCTTCAAGCCCGCCTGCGGCTTCGGCAGCCGCGCCGCCTATCGCGGCGACAAGCTCACGCGGCGGGTATGGGAGGAAATCCTTGGCGGCGGCTACATCGCCCAAGCCATCGCCCTGCCCTCCGAGCGCCTGGTCAACATCGACGGCCAGGACAGCGAGCTCAAGCTCGACGTGCGCGCCTATGTCTATGCGGGACAGATCCAGCTCGTTGCCGCGCGCCTCTATATGGGCCAGACGACGAACTTTCGCACCCCGGGCGGCGGCTTTGCGCCGGTCTTCGTCACCTCGGGCTGACGCCAGGAGGCGAAGCGGCACGTTCCACTTGAGCGCGAATGGCGCCATAAGGCTCATCGTCGCTCCATGAAGATTGCGCAGACGCCGCGTTTGCTGGCCCTATCTGCGCAGAAAACGCATCCATGCAGCGATGTTGAGAAGACTCATCAGTGACTGTCCGACGTAGGTCAGCGCTGCCGCTTCGAGAATGCGGCGTGCGTGCGGGTAGTCCGACTCGTGCAGGTACTGCCCCTTTTCCAGAATCGGCAGTGCACGGTTGAAGCTCGCGTCGAGTTCGGTCGGGAGCGTCACCAGGTGCACAACAGCCGCGAGCCCCATCGACAGCAGGCCGGCGACGATGAAGACCAGGCCTGGTGCGGGATGGCGGGTGATCACGGTGATTACCGGTACGGCGATCATCATCATGGCGCCGAGACGCTGTCCGACGCTAGCCAGGCGTACCAGGTGTTCGCGTGTTTTCAGCGGCGCATAGCCCTCGGCATGCTGGATCGCATGGCCGACTTCATGGGCCGCCACAGTCACCGCCGTCAGCGAGTGTTTGCTGAAATTGTCGGGCGACAGACGGACCGCACGGGCCTCCGGGTCGTAGTGATCACCACGTTCACTCGCCTCGACCGGCACGTGATCGAGACCGTGCCGGTCTAGCAGCAGGCGAGCAAACTGCGCGCCACTGCCGTAATAGCGGTCGGCGGGTTCGCTGTAGCGCTCCATCGTGCGCCGTACCCACCAGCCGGGTAGCCAACTGGCGAGCAGTAGCAGCGGGACGAGGAGAATCAAAAGGCGCGTCATTCGGCGTCACTTTGGCATGGGAGTCAGGGATATAGCTTGTCTGGTAACTATCCGACCGTGACCGCGCTCTCCCGTTCGTGGCAGTGATGTGAATTTGAGTAGCACTCGCGCGATTTGGGCGTCGCATCTCCTTGATGCAATAAATGCTTCCAGGAGAGTCGACAAACATGGGTTAAATCATGATCTATAACTTCATGGAGGCGCCCGGTGTGGTCATCGACGGCAAGGTGGTGCATGCTGAAGGCGTTCCGGCACGGAGCACGGTTGTGAGCGGCTTCCGCGACGGCACCGCAGGCACCGGGCTCGTGTCACCTTCTTGCGGCCGAAGGGCGTATGCGCCTGAGGCCTTTGTTCATGCTTTATTCGGAGATCGCCATGGAAAAACCCGTGCACGCTTTCAAGGACCTGTTCGAGCAACTCGGGCTACCCAGCGAGTCCGAAGCCATCAAGAACTTCATTGAGGCAAACCGCCCGCTGGCACCGGAAGTGGAGCTTGCCGACGCGGGTTTCTGGAATGCGGGACAGGCGAGCTTCATCCGTGAAGAACTCCTGCGGGATGCGGATTGGGCCGAACTGGTGGACCAGCTCGACGCCTCGCTAAGGTAAACCGAGCAGGCCCCAGCGCTTTGACGCCGAGGCACTGTGCCTTCCGCACTTCGATCCGCCAAACACGCCGCCATTACTTCGCGCGGCGCAAAACCCCGGTCAGCTCGGTCCCGGGCGCGACGGTGTTGAACACCGTACCGTATTTCCTGACGTTGTCGTGGAGCAGGGCCAGACGCTGCTCGCTTTCGTCGCTATCCACCAGGATCTCGTAGTCGATCGACTCCATCCGCGGCGGCACGTCCTGGCGTACGCCATGCACGCGAACTTCGACCCCGCGCAACTGAAATTTCAGGATCGGCGTAACCCGCTCGATGCCCTTTATCATGCATGCCGACAGCGCCGCTAACAGCAACTCGGCCGGATTGAATGCGTCCGGGCGACCGCCGAGATCGGTATCGAGAGCGATCTCGGCATCCTTGCAGCGTGCTGCACTACCATGCGCATCGACACGCCGGGCGATAACGGTAAAGCTCAATTTGGTCGCATTGTCCGACATGAAACTCTCCTTCTGGCCATCGTTCCCCGGCTGTCGCCTGAATGGACGCGTAGTCAATCAAAGACTCAGGCAAGCAACCACTTTTCGACCTTGTCACGGCCGGGAATCCCCCCAGCATGCACCACCTTGCCATCGATCACCACGCCGGGGGTGGTCATCACGCCATAGCTCATGATGTCGCGCAACTCTTCAACCTTCTCGAGCTTCACTTCTACCCCCTTCGCCTGTGCGACCTGCTCGATCAGCGCAATGGTGGATTTGCAATTGGCACAGCCCGTACCGAGCACCTTGATGTCTTTCATGATGAAACTCCTTCAAACAATTTGCAGGACAAGATTGAACACGTAACCGACGATGAGGATGCCGGTCAGCACCATCAACACCTTGGGTGTGTCGTAGAAGAAGAACTGCAAGGCGCCACCCAGATGGCTGTCACGATCCACTGGCAAGGACGCAACCAGCGCCTCCGAAGCCGGAATCAGGGCCTGATACAGCCCGAACCACAGCAGGACCGCCATCATCAGAAACAGACGGGGGCTGCGCTGCGGCCAGCGCAAAACCATTTCAGTCATTCTCATCGCTCCAAGTTTGGCGCAATGAAGTCCCGTTCATCCGTGCACCCGGACACCTTCATCGCGTTCTTGCCTGGTAGACGAACGACAGGGGGAATGGATGCTGCTGTTCGGACCGATCGGCCAAATTCAGGTAGGCATCGGCAAGTCAGCCCTCCTGCAACGCGCAGGGGCACTAACTCATTGAGCGATCGCCTCAATCACACCGCCACCCCAAACAGCTTACCGACACCCGCCGTGATCGCCATCGCGAGCGCACCCCAGAAGCTCACACGCATGATCCCCCGGATAATGCCGGCGCCGCCGGTATAGGCTGCGAGGCCACCAAGCACCACCAGAAACAACAGCGACGTGGCACCCACTACCTGCACCAGGTATTGCTCGGGCGACACCCACGCACTGAACAAGGGCAAGCCCGCACCGACGATGAACGCCAGTGCGGAAGCAATGGCTGCCTGCAGCGGTCTCGCGCTCGCCACCTCCGAAATACCCAGTTCGTCGCGGGTGTGAGCGCCGAGGGCGTCCTTGGCCATCAACTGCCTGGCGACCTGCTGCGCAAGCTCAGCGTCGAGGCCGCGCCGCACATAGATGCCGGCCAGCTCCTCGGTTTCGCGGGCGCCGTCAGTCGCCAGTTCCACACGTTCGCGCGCAATGTCGGCCTGCTCGGTGTCGGACTGCGAACTAACCGAAACGTACTCGCCCGCTGCCATCGACATCGCGCCCGCCACCAGCCCGGCCACCCCCGCCACCAGCACGGCGCTCTGCGTTGCGTTGGCCGCCGCCACGCCGATGATCAAGCTGGCCGTGGACACGATGCCGTCATTGGCGCCCAAAACGGCAGCCCGCAGCCAGCCGATGCTCTGCGTGCGGTGACGTTCGGTATGGATCCTCGACATGATGACTCCGAAATATCGGTCGCTAGGCCTGAAGACCGGCGGCCTTGAGCTGGGCCCTGAGCGCACGCACCTCGTCGATCAAGTCCACCACCAGCGCAGCCAGTTCCGGATTGGCATCGAAATCCCGCTCTATCGCCACCAGCTGGCGAACACGCGCCAGATCGGCGCTGACAAAGGTCCAGCAACTTGGCTCGCCCTCGAGCGAGCCACACAGAACCCCCGCTTCGATCCGCTCCACGATCCACTGTGGCTCGATCGCGCAGGCCCGCGCCAGTTCGTCCAGGCTCAAGGTGATCTCATCGAGCACGTCGCCGCTCAGAATGTCATCTCGCGTCATCGCTCATGCTCCCATCTTGCGGCGCGGATCGAATGCCAGCTCACGCGCCATGGTTTCATAGACCTGCCGGGCCGCGTCGGTATCGGCGGGCGGCAGCACCACTTCGAGTACGAGATACAGATCGCCGGGCGGCGTACCGGGGATGCCGCGCCCCTTCAGGCGTAGCTTGCGACCGGTCTGGGATCCGGCCGGCACCTGCACCGTCACCGCGCCGGACGGCGTGGGCGTTTCGATTGCCGCCCCGAGGGCCGCCTCCCATGGCGTCACCGGAACGGTCTCGTACACGTTGCGCCCGTCCACCCGATAACGCGGATCGGGCCGGAAGTGGATCTCGAGGTAGAGGTCGCCCGCAGCCGCACCGCCCACCCCGGGGCCACCCTGACCCGCCAGGCGAATGTGCTGGCCTTCCTTCACCCCGGCGGGAATCTGCACCTTGAGCGTATGTTCGCGCATCGCGACATGGCCCTGTTCGTCCACCCATGGCGCACGCAAGCTAATCTCGCGCGCGGCGCCCCGATAGGTATCGGCCAGGTCGATGAGCACCTTGGCGTGATGGTCCTCGCCCTGCATCCGGAAGCCACCCGCCTTGCCGGCGCGCCCGGCACGGCCGAACAAGCTGGCAAAAAAATCGCTGCTGTCGCCCATGTCGGCGCCGGAGAAGCCGCCCCCGGAGAACTCGAAACCGGCGTCCCAGTCCGGCGGCGGCTGAAACTCCTGTCCGGCCCGATAGCGCTTGCCCAACTGATCGTAGGCTGCGCGCTTTTCCACATCGGAGAGCACCGCATTGGCCTCGTTGAGGTCCTTCATGCGGCCTTCCGCGTCCGGCTCCTTGCTCACGTCCGGGTGGTATTTGCGCGCCAGCTTGCGGTAGGCCTTCTTGATCTCGTCCGCCGTGGCGGTCTTCTCCACGCCCAGCGTCTGGTAGTAGTCCCTGAATTCCACGATGACGCGCTCCAAGGCTTTGTTGATCTCGTTCCTGATTCTGGGCCACTCGGAGCACTAAGTCAGCAAGGACGATGCGCAACGGCAACACAATCACCGCGCCTGTTGGTGGATAATCGATTGTCCTCGATTGGGCGACTTGCCGTTCGAGCTTGTTGTGCTGCTGCCTCCGGTCGCGGCGAGCGCGTGTTGGGTGGGGGCTGTCCAAAGCAGGATTTCCCGAGGAGAAACACCATGAAAAACTTCAAGGTTCTGGGCACCGGCTGCAGCAAATGCAAGAACACCGTCAGGCTGATCGAGGAGATCGCGGCCGAGAAGGGCGAGCAGGTCACCGTCGAAAAGATCGAAGAGATCGAGAAGATGATGAGCTACGGCATCATGGCCACGCCGGGCGTGGTGCTCGACGACATCGTCGTGCATGCGGGCGGGGTGCCGGCGCGCAGCAAGGTGGAAGGCTGGTTTTGAGCCCTATACCGGCACGCTCGTGGTCGGTGTGGCCCGCATGGCCAAACGTCAAGCCATCATCCTCAAGCTGCCGGCAGTGGAAACGCTGGGCAGCACCACCGTAATCTGCTCGGACAAGACCGCCACCGGACGCAGAACGAAATGGTCGTGCGCGAATTGTGGTCGGGCGGCGAGGCCTACACCTTAACGGGCAACACCTATGCGACAGAAGGCCATATCGAGCATGCCGGCCTGCCGATCGAGGTCACCGGGGCACTGCGTGAGACCCTGATCGCAGCCACCCTGTGCAACGACGCCCGGCTTGAACGCGACGCTCACCGGTGGACGATCTACGGCGACCCGACCGAGGCCGCGCTGCTCACCGTCGCGCGCAAGGCCGGCCTCGACGAGACCACGCTCTGCGCCGTTTTTCAGCGCCGCGACGAACTCGCCTTCGATGCAGCGCGTCAGTTCATGGCCACCCTGCACGAGATCGAAGGCCAGCAGATCATCTACGCCAAGGGCGCGATCGAGAAGCTGCTCCCCGCCTGTGTGGCGATGCTCGACGACGACGGCCGGGATCTGGCGACGGTAAACCGGACCGCCGTGCGCATGACCGACGAAGGTCTGCGCGTACTTGCGGTCGCGCGCTCGGAGCTCGCACCCGGGCACACGCTCGATCATGCCCACCTGCGCGGCGGCCTGGTCTTCCTCCGCCTGATCGGCATGATCGACCCGCCACGCCACGCCCGCCTGCGGCCTCGATCCTGGACCGCGGGCTGTTGTGGCGCATCGTGCTTGTCAGCCTGCTGATTCTGGGCGGCGCCTTCGGCTTGTTCGAGCTGGCGCCACTCCAGAGACGCCCGATCGAGGAGGCACGCACCCTTGCCGCCAATGTGTTCGTGATGATCGAAACGGTCTATCTGTTCAGCTGCCGCTCCCTACAGCGGAGCGTATGGCAGGTGGCATGGTTCTCCAACCCCTGGCTGTGGGCCGGCAGCATCACGATGGTATTGCTGCAGTTGGGCTTTACCTATCTGCCTGCTTTCAACCGCGTATTCCAGACCGCGCCAATCACCCTGTCAGACTGGAGTCTCATCCTGGTCGTCGCACTCATTAGCCTGGTGGCGGTGGTGCTCGAAAAGCGTTTTCGGGCACGCGATCCTGCTTGAACGGTGCCCCGTTACACCAGCAGCTTGTCCCGGCCCGCTGCCTCGCACGCGCTGATGGCAACGTCGGTGAACGGCTCAAGGAACTCGGCGCCAGGTTTCACTGCATCCGCAATAACGGCATTCACGAAGATTTGTTCGACGCCATGTCTATCCGGTCGGTGCGACGTGGATGACCAGCTAAGTTCGCCAGCGAACAGACGAGCGGCTGCCAAGGGAACTATCTAATCCAAGCCCGCCGCAGGCGCGTGAATCTACCAACGGAGGCCCTCATGCCCACCGACATCGTCGTCGAAAACACCGTACGCCAAAAATACGGCGAGGCGGCCCAGCGTGTCAGTCAGGCCGCCCGCTCGGTGCCTGCGGCCATCGAAAAATCGGTACAGGTGGGCGCGGCGCTGATCCACAAGCACATGCGATCCAAGGCCTTCGCGACGCAGCGCTCCGAGCTGTTTGACGTGTTCCACGCACTGCGCTCGGCGTGGCAGGACCGCAACCTGCGTGCCTTCGAGCTCTGTGCGCACCGTGGCTGACACAAGCCCTGCCGAAGCCGGCTTGAGCAGCGCAGAGGCGGCCCGGCGGCTGGCCGCCGATGGCCCCAACGCGCTGCCCGGCGGTCAGCGACGCACGCTGCTTGCCATCGCCGGCGAAACCGTGCGCGAACCGATGTTCCTGCTGCTGCTCGCCGCAGGCACGCTCTACCTGGTATTCGGCGACTTGCAGGAAGGACTGACCCTCTTCGGTTTCGTGCTAGTCACGCTCGGCCTGACGCTTTACCAGGAGGGCACAACCGAGCGCGCTATCGACGCCCTGCGGGATCTGACCAGCCCGCGCGCGTTGGTGGTCCGCGACGGGCAAGCAATGCGTATCGCCGGTCGCGACGTGGTGCGCGACGACCTGCTGCAACTCAAGGAAGGCGACCGCGTGCCGGCCGATGCCTGGCTGCTCCAGGCCGACGGCTTGCAGGTGGACGAATCCTTGCTCACCGGGGAGGCCGTGCCGGTGAGCAAACTTGCCGCGAACGGCGATTCACAACCCCCTGGCCCGAAAGTAGGCACAGCGGCGCGCCCTGGCGGTGACGACCTGCCTTCGGTCTTCGCCGGCACGCTGGTGGTGCAGGGCCATGGCCTTGCACGCGTCACCGCCACCGGCGCGCGCAGCGAAATCGGCCGCATTGGCACGGCGCTCGGCACCTTGGAGACCGAACGCTCGCCGCTGCAGAAGCAGACCGCCACGCTGGTGCGCAATCTGGCGCTGCTGGCGCTGGCGATGAGTCTGGGGCTGGTGCTGGTCCACGGACTGCTGCGCGGCGACTGGCTGCAGGCCGTGCTGGCGGGCATCGCGCTGGCGATGGCCATGTTGCCCGAGGAATACCCGGTGGTGCTGACGATCTTCCCCGCACTGGGTGCACGACGCCTGTCGCGCGAAGGTGTGCTGACGCGACGCATCAACGCGATCGAGACCTTGGGTGCGACCACCGTACTGTGCACCGACAAAACCGGCACGCTGACCGAGAACCGCATGACGGTGTCGCACCTTGTGGCCGGTGGCGTGGCGTTGGATGCGCAGGTGGAGGTCGCCGGCCTGGCGACCGGTGAATTGCCGGAGGCGTTTCACACCCTGGTCGAACATTCGATCCTCGCCAGCGTGGTCGACCCGTTCGACCCGATGGAGAAGGCGTTTCACCAGTTGGGGGCCCAGTTCCTGGCGCAAACAGAACACTTGCACCACGACTGGACGCTAGTGCAGACCTATGCGCTGAGCCCGGCACTGCGCGCCATGTCGCACGTGTGGTCGGCGCCCGCGGAAGGCGCGCAGGTTGTGTCGGCCAAGGGCGCGCCCGAGGCGGTCGTCGATCTGTGCCACCTGGACGAGTCAGCGCAGACGCGCATTGCCACTGCCGTCGATGCGCTCGCTGCCAAGGGCCTGCGGGTGCTGGCGGTGGCCCAGGGGCGCTTTGCGAGCCAGGACTGGCCAGCGTCGGAGCACGACTTCGACTTCGAGTTTGTCGGCCTGCTCGGGCTGGCTGACCCGCTCCGCGCCCAGGTACCCCGTGCGATCGCCGAGTTTCGGGCTGCTGGCATTCGGGTGGTGATGATCACCGGAGACTACCCGGCCACAGCGCGGACGATCGCCCACCAGGCCGGCTTGGCCGAGAACGCGAGCGAAGTGCTTTCGGGCGACGAGATGACCGCCCTCAATGACGAAGGCCTGCGTCAGCGCATGCACACCGTCAGCGTCTGCGCGCGCATCGCGCCCGAGCAGAAGCTGCGCATCGTGCAAGCGCTCAAGGCCAACGGCGAAATCGTCGCGATGACCGGCGACGGCGTCAACGACGCACCAGCACTGCGTGCAGCGCATGTTGGCATGGCCATGGGTGGCCGCGGCACCGACGTCGCGCGCGAGGCCGCCGCGCTGGTGCTGCTCGATGACGACTTCACCGCGATCGTGCGCGCAGTGCGCTTGGGCCGGCGCATCTTCGACAACCTGCGCAAATCGATGTCTTACATCCTTGCGGTGCACGTGCCGATCGCCGGCATGGCCTTGCTGCCCGTGATGCTGGGCTGGCCCGCTCTGCTGTACCCGATGCACATCGCCTTCCTCGAACTGATCATCGACCCGGCCTGCTCGCTCGCCTTCGAGAACGAACCGGCCGAGGCCGATGTGATGCAGCGCCCACCGCGTGATGCCGACGCGCCGCTGTTCGGTGGCGCAACGCTGTGGCTGGCGCTGCTGCAGGGACTGGGCGTGCTTGGGCTGGTGCTGGCCGGCTACGCCTGGGCGGAGCACCGCTTGCCCGAGAACGAGGCGCGCGCATTCGCCTTCGCCACGCTGGTGGTGGCCAACCTGGCGCTGATTCTATCGAACCGCTCGGTCACGAAGCCGATATGGATCACGCTACGCACGCCGAACCTCACGCTGTGGATCGTCATCGGCCTGGCACTGGCGCTGCTGCTTGGCGCGCTATACGTGCCCTGGGCCGTGAGCATGTTGCGCTTCGCACCCTTGCCGTTGGGTGAACTGGCGGCGGCGGCAGCGCTCGGACTGCTGAGCGTGCTGTGGTCCGAGGGCATCAAGCAGGCGCGCCGGATGGCGGATGATAACGCGAAGAAAAAAGGAACTCCGGATGTGCGGCCTCGGCCTCTGCGGTGAACTGCGTTTCGACAGCAGCCTGCCAGACCTGGCGGCGCTTGCGCTCATGTCGGCGCGGCTTGCGCGGCGCGGCGCCGACATGAGCCTGCTCGTCGGCCTGCTGGCGTTTCGGTGTTACTCATCCGTTGCGCATGCCGGGCCCCGCGAATTTACTCTACGTGGCCCGGGGGGCGCGTCATAGCGCACCCGCAATGCTGCCGTTTTGATGCCACGCAGTTCGAGGGTGCGATGGGCGCACCGTCGGTTGACGCGGTCCTGATCGGTTACGTGCGCCTGGCCGGACGCATCAAGCGCTACTACGGCATCGCCTGACAGGAGGAACGCACCCTCACCGGGTGCCCCCAGGCCTCTGTAGGCCTATGTACGGTGGCGTACAGCGTAATTCTTGCCCAGTTCCCAAAATCGGTACGCGAGTCAGCCTTGTCTCAAGGGGGATGAACTTGCAGCACTTTGCCACTTCACTTGGAAGGAACATGCCATGAAACCCAATTCTGTACTCGCAGCCATCCTGACCGGCGTCACCCTCACCATCTCCAGCCAGGCGCTGGCTGCAGGACCCTGGTCTGCAGACCAGAGCAACACCTCCGGGTGGCAGCTAATGACCCCCGAAGAGCGCACAGAGCACCAGGCCAAGATGCGCAGCTTCAAGACTTATGACGAATGTAATACCTATCAGCAGGAGCAGCACGCTCAGATGGAGCCGCGCGCCAAGGAGAAAGGCCTGACCCTGCCGGCCATGGGTTCCGGCTATGGCTGCGACAACATGAAGATGCGCGGCATCCTCAAGTAATTTCACCCCGCCGCACAAGTGTCTGGCCTCCGCGCGGGAACGCCCGGCGCCCCCGTGATCCACCTGATCTTGGTCGGTAGCGGTGAGCCGCTGCTGCGGCTGGAAAAGCGCTTGTCCTGCGCTGCCGCCGGCCTGGGCCTTGTGCTCGATCTGGAGATACGCAAGGATGCCGAGGCGGCGGGTATTCCGTTTGAACAAACGCCCGCCGTTCTGCTAAACGGAATGATCGCCCTTCGCGGCCCGCCGCGCACAGAAGAAATTGAAGACTGGCTGCGGCAGTTTGTGCGCGTCGACTGAAGCCGCTGCCGGCTTCAGGACTTTTTCTGGATGATTTTCGACATCGTCTGTCAGCGCAGCCGCCTCGGCGAGCAACGGGGCATGTCACAAGCGTTCATGGTCAGCGCGCCTGTGGATTCCGGGAAAAACGTATTGGTTGGGGTGCTCCACCGTGCAGCTCGGCCTGGAATGTGACATGTTGAATCCCCTCATGCGCCGCGACCTCGGTCAACCCCCGCAGGGTGTCCGGCCAGGACGGGAGGCTCGCAACGCGAACGTGAGCGGACAGCGCCACCTTCTCCGAAGAAATCAGCCAGACGTGAAGATCATGGACCTCCTTCACCCCGGGAACGCGAGCTAGCGCTTTTCCCACTTCGTCGAGGTCTATCCGGGCAGGCACCCCATCGAGCGCCCCAAGCTCACTCATGGAAAACTAAGCGATCCACATCCCGTACAACATCCCGCACAGCGTCGCCATCACCACCACCAGCGCAACAAAGGTCAGGGTCTTTTGGGTACCCAGCACGCTACGGATCACCAGCATGTTGGGCAAGGACAGGGCGGGACCGGCAAGCAGTAGCGCGAGCGCGGGCCCCTCCCCCATGCCGTTGCCGATCAATCCCTGGACGATGGGCACTTCGGTGAGGGTGGCGAAGTACATGAAGGCACCGGCAAAGGCGGCGAAGAAATTGGCCGAGAGCGAGTTGCCGCCCACCGCCCACGCCACCCATTCCGACGGGATCAGCCCTTCCTGCCCGGGACGACCGAGCAGCGCGCCGGCAATCAGCACACCGATCAGCAGCAGCGGCAGGATTTTCTTGGCGTAGTCCCACGACGAGCCGAACCAGGTCGCGCCCTCGCCCTTGTCGGTGCTGGTGATCCACGACAGACCGATGACCAGCAGGCTGAACGCCACCAGCGGCTGTTCGCCGAACAGGATCGCAGCCGCGACGCCTGCCGCCGACACCAGCAGCACCCGGGTGCGCGACATCTTCATCCAGCCGACGAGGATTGCCGCGAGTGCCAGACCAAAGAAGCCCGTCACCCACCATTTTGCGGCGTAGATGGCGTACCAGATGCCGACGTCCGTTTCCGGCTTTGCCCAGTTGGCAAACACCAGGATGGCGACCAGCACGCCGAAGAAGACGGCGTTCTGCCACAGCGGACGGGTGGCGGTATCATCAGGCAGCACGAGTTGGCGATTGATCTTCTCCAGTTCCTCCTTGCGGAACAGAAAGGCCATCATCAGGCCGATGACGACGCTGAACACCACCGCACCGATGCCGCGTGCCACGCCAAGTTCGGGGCCCAGGATGCGCGCGGTCAGGATGATCGCCAGCACATTGATCGCCGGCCCCGAGTACAGGAAGGCAATCGCCGGACCGAGGCCCGCACCCATACGATAGATGCCGGCAAAGAGCGGCAGCACGGTGCATGAACACACCGCCAGAATGGTGCCCGACACCGACGCCACCCCGTAGGCCAGGCCCTTGGGCGCCGCCGGGCCGAGGTACTTCATTACCGCCGCCTGGCTGACGAAGACCGCAATCGCGCCGGCGATGAAGAAGGCAGGGATCAGGCAGAGCAGGACGTGCTCTTCCGCATACCAGCGCACCAGGTAGAGCGCTTCCCAGAATGCGTTGTGCAGCCGATCCCAGCCCTGGATGGCCTCGACCGGCAGATAAAAACAGGCCAGGAAAGCCGCGACAATGAAGCCGAGCGGCTTCCATTCGTTGCGCCAGAAGGTATTGCTATCCACGGTACACCTCTCAATCTGGACCACTGGCAATGTGAATGGCATAACCGGCAGTCACTCCTGTTCTTGCAGATGAAGACGAATGAGGCTGAAAAAGGATGCAGGGCGTTCTGCATTTCTTCGCGTTCATGACGCTGAAGCACCTCCTTCTTGACCGTGCTGAAATACAAGGTCACACACAGCATTCAAGCGTGGATTGCAGACGGGCAGCCGATCGAGGAATACAGGCGCCGCCAGCTTCATCCTGAGGATCAGCACCCCCGGCTGACGACAAGGACCACAATCCGTCGTGGAACACTCCCTTGCTACTGCCCGGTCGTGTGCCGAACCGTGCGCTAGACCACAGTGCTGTGCGCCGGATTCCGGCACAGTGGTGTTTCGAAGGGCATCGAAGGAGGTGGCGCCATGAGAACTCGAGCTGAAAAGCCTGTCGGCGAGCTTGCCCCACGCTTCCACATTCGCCGTCCGGACGGATTTTTCCGATCTGTACCGTTTTCCTTCGTGACCGAACGGATGGCAACGGAGATTCTTGCAGAACGCGAACGCCTCACTGCAGCAGCCGCCGACCCCAAGAAGCAAGCCGCATTGCTTGCCTTGTACAACCCGCAGACCCGGGCGGAGAAGTTCAGATCGATATTGAATCTGTTTCACTCCACGCGGGCCGCGTAGGCATCCAGCAGACGTCAGACTTCGCCAATTGCGGCGCAGCGGTACGGCTCCGGGGCTGCCCCTGGCAGCGCCGGATCATGCAGCACGACAGTACCGCGCCCGGCGTTTTTCGCCCGGTAGAGTGCGGAATCCGCCTGTTTCAGGATCTGATCGACCGTCATTGCACCGTGCTGGCTATGGGCCACACCTGCGCTGGCACCGACGCCGACCACCTCGCCGGCCACCTCGAGTCCGATCGGGGTGGCTATGGCCTTGAGAAAGCGGCGCGCCACCACGGCCGACTCCTCTGCCGACCCACATCCGGGCAACAGCACCACAAACTCGTCGCCGACAAGACGTGCAGCGAAATCGGTGCCGCGATTGATGTGCCGGATGCGTTGTCCGATGATGCGCAGCGCCTCGTCACCCGCGTCGTGGCCAAGTGTGTCGTTGATCGGCTTGAACCCATCCAGATCCATCATCAGCACCGCGAACGGCACATCGTTCTCCGCATGCTGGCGCAAGGCGGTCTCCAGCTTGTGTTGCAGGCTCGCCCGATTGGGCAGATCGGTGAGCATGTCTCGGTAAGCCAGGCGCTGCATCTCCAGCTCCGCTTGACGCCGCCGGGTAATGTCCTCTGCGGTCACGATGGCCATCACCGGCACGGCATCTTCGAGCAGGATCAGCGACAGTTCACACAGCGCAGGCGTGCCGTCCCGCCGCACCATGGTGACCTCCACTTTGTCGAGAATACGCTCGCCCCTGCCGTACATGCCGGCAAGCAATTCATGCCAATTCGCCGGATCCGGCCACACCGGACAAGAGCCAAAGGACGTTTGCCCACTCGGAATCGGGGCGCACTGCGCCTCCCATGAGTGATTCACCGCCACCACGGCCTGGGTATCCATGCGCACAATTACCGCCGGCACCGGCAGCACCCTCATCAGGTCGAGCAAGCGGTCGCGCATCGAGACCACGGCGGCGATCAACGGCATCCGCAGACTGTGGGCGCCGACGTCGGGCGTCTTCATCAGGTCGCCATGCATGATCTGCCCGGCCAACTCGATCACGTGCTGCGCTTCGTAGGCCTCACGCCGCAACCAGATCGACAGATAGCCCATCATCGCCACAAAGGGCAAGAAGTAGGCAACATGGATCGCAAGCGTGCTCCAGAAGAGCTCGGTGTCGAACACGTACACCGCCACCCCGCGCGTCTGCGCAAAACCGAGCACCAGATGATGCAGGTAGATGAACAACGTGGCCGCGACGATCGTGCGCCAGTCACGGTAGTAGAGCAGGACTCCGATCAGGCCAAAAGCGGCGAAATGTCCTTCGATGTCACCACCACTCTGGTGAATGATCAGCCCGGTAAAAGCCATGAACGCGCAGGCCATGTAGAGGCGCGTCAGCAAGCTGCCGGCAGCCTGCCACGCAAGCAGCGCAGCCAGCACCAATGTGGGCACCCCGATCAAGGCCACTGCGGCCCAGGTTTCACGCAGCGGCGCCAGCCCAAAGCAGACAACGAGCAAGAAAACATTCATGCCGAGCATGATGCTATCGGCATGCTCGCGATAGGGCTTGAGCAGCGCGTCGTAGCGATTCTCCGCCAGTGAAAGCGCTCGCAACTTCATTGCGCGCTGCACACGGTTGCGGCCCACGCGGCGTCGTGCGCGAGGTAGCCGAGCATGGCGAGCGTGTACACTGCCCATAGCACAACCCAAGCCATCGTAGCGTGCGGACGCGCATCCACTTCGCGACGAGGGATTAGAGACCGCCGGTTTTCCCAGCGGGCCGGATGGGCCGAACTCCTCATTTCTGGCCAAGCCTCCATGAACATACGATAACTTGTGCCAGTAGACGTGTCATTCCATCCGCTCCGATCGATCAACGGCGAAGCTTATGCCGGCGACCGGGCAGAGACAATAGCCGCCCGGTGACCATGGTCAATCATTGGCAGCGTTGGCCACGCGGCCGGAGCACCCGCACGGGCGCCTCACCCGGAATGCCGCGGGAGATCGTCACTGGCATCAGCGACTGCAAGCGAGTGTCTGCCTCGTCCACCAAGCAGCAGTCCTTGCCCCAATACTGCACAGCGTCGGTTGCGCTATTCGACGTAAACTTACTCTTCATCACGGAGCCCGGAACCGGCGCTCCATCATCACTTGGTACGCGGGAGGGTAGGCGTTTGTTTTCACCATCGTCCAAAGTCATGGACCTGCTGCTCGACGCCATCTGCGTTGTCGATGCCGAGGGCCGTTTCGTCTATGTCAGCGCCGCCAGCGAGAGGATCTTCGGCTACACCCCGGCCGAACTCATCGGCACACAGATGATCGACCTGGTCTATCCGGACGACCGCGACGCCACCCTGGCCACCGCCCGCGAAGTAATGACCGGACAGCGGAAAAACCACTTCGAGAACCGCTATGTGCGCAAGGATGGGCAGATCGTGCACATCATGTGGTCCGCCAACTGGTCTGCAGATGAGCAACTGCGGGTCGCCGTAGCCCATGACATTACCGAGCGCAAGCACGACGAAGCCATGCAGGCTGCGGTTTACGCCATTTCCGAGGCAGCCTACGGTGCCGAGGATCTGGGCTCGCTGCTTGGACAGATCCACCAGATCGTCGCCGCATTGCTGCCGGTCAGTCTGTTTTGCGTAGCCCTGAAGGATCAGCACCAAGGCACGCTGAGCTTTCCCTACCATTCCGACCGCCACACTCCAGGCTGCGCACTGGCGTCACCGAGCGCCAGGGCAATCAGCGCCGAAATCATAGGCTCGGGGCGGGCCGTACTGCTGACGCCTGACTCCACCCCGGAAGGCCCGACAAGCCTGCCAACGCTGGACCGGCAATCACTTAACTGGCTGGGTGTCCCGCTGCTTTCACAACACGCCACCTTTGGTGCGCTGGTGATACAGAACAGAGACTCGATAGCTGGCTACTCTCTCAAGAACAAAGAGTTGCTGCAGTTCGTATCGACCCAGATCGCGACGGCCATACAACGTATCCAGATGCAGTCGCGCCTGCAGTTCATGTCCCATTACGATCAGCTCACCGGGCTGCCCAACCGAACCCTGCTGTACGAACGCATGGACAGGGCCTTGCTCAGGGCTCGCCGCGAGCAGGACTTGATTGCACTGCTTTACCTGGACCTGGACAAGTTCAAGCAGGTAAACGACAGCTATGGCCACGGCACTGGCGATCTGCTGTTGCAGGCCGTGGCCGACCGGCTGCGGCAGTGCGTACGTGCGTCCGACACGGTATCGCGCATCGGGGGTGATGAATTTGTGGTCCTGCTGGAAAAAGTGGATCAGACCGGGCACGCGTTGGCTGTTGCGGAAAAGATTCGCACTGTCCTCAATCAGGCTTTCCAGCTGGGCAAACACAGCCTGATGATGATCCCCAGTATCGGCATTGCCGTGTACCCCGAGCATGGAGAGGATCACAAGGCTTTGCTGGAGGTGGCGGACAAAGCCATGTATTTCGCCAAAAAAAGCGGAGGTAATCGTATTGAGCTGGCGGGCCGGGCGGGCTGAAAATCGAAAGACGCTCGCGCACCTCACCGCAACGCCCGACCAGCAAGGCACCATTCGTCACCGTAAACTGCGGCAGCCAGACTCCATACTCGACCTAAAGTTAACTCCCGCACCGACGTTTGCAGAGTCGAACCGCAAGAAAAAGGGAAAACCATGCACCTGCATGCCAAGCTTGCCCGACTATCCCCCGTTCTAGCGCAGCCGCGCTCATGACGCCGGCCAACTCGCTCGACGTTCTCGGTGCCAGCATCATCCAGCCCATCATTGCCAAACTTCAGCTCGAGGCCTGCATCCGAGAACCAGCCGACTTGCCGGCGCGCGCGCCACTACCGAACAGGCTGGCAAAGAAATCGCTGTGGTCGCCCATGTCGGCACCGGAGAACTCGAAGCCCGCATCCCAGCCCTGCTGCAGCTGAAACGCCTGCCCGCCCCGATAGCGCTCGCCCAACTGGTAATTTCCTGTTCGCCGGTCAGCGTTCGATTTGCTTCAACGATTAACCGTAACGACCCGTAATGTAATCCTCAGTCCGTTTCTGCTGCGGATTGGTAAAAATCTGCGCTGTATCACCAATTTCGACCAGATCGCCGAGGTGGAAGAAGGTGGTTCGGTCGGAACAACGGGCTGCCTGCTGCATGTTGTGCGTCACAATCACGATGGTGTAATTCTTTTTCAGTTCCGTGATCAGCTCTTCAATAATACTGGTGGCAATCGGATCGAGAGCCGAACAGGGCTCATCCATCAGGATCACATCCGGACTGACGGCAACGGCACGGGCGATGCACAGGCGCTGTTGCTGACCGCCGGAAAGGCCGGTACCCGGCGCTTCGAGACGATCCTTGACCTCCTCCCAGAGACCGGCACGACGCAGGCTGGATTCGACCACTTCGTCCATATCCGACTTGTTGGCGGCCAGACCATGCAGCCTTGCACCATAGGCAACATTTTCGTAGATCGACTTGGGGAAGGGATTCGGCTTCTGGAAAACCATGCCAACCTGGGCACGCAGCAGCACCACATCAACCGAAGGGTCGTAAATATCACGGCCATCGACGGTGATCTTGCCGGTAACGCGAGCGCCAGCAACAGTGTCGTTCATCCGGTTGAAGCTACGCAGGAAGGTGGATTTGCCACAGCCGGACGGCCCGATGAAAGCCATCACCTCATTCTTGACGATATCAAGCGACACCCCGTGCAGCGCCTCGGCCTGCCCATAGAACACGCGCACATCGGACGCACTGAGCTTGATGTTAGTACTGGCATTGCCAGCCGGCAGCTGGCCGGAATCGGTTTTCACGGAGCTCCCCGATGTCGACATTGGAACGTTCAAAGTTTGCGTCATGTTCATGATTACTACCACCTGGTTTCGTAACGTCTGCGGAGCCAGATCGCCAGTGAATTTAGCGTCAGCATCAGGGCCAGCAAGACAATGATTGCGGCCGAAGTCCGGCCTTCGAAGAAATTCCGCAGTTCGTTACCCTGCCACAGGAAAATCTGTACCGGCAAGGCAGTCGACTGATCGAACGGCGTCGCCGGAATGGACGAGACGAAAGCGCTCATGCCGATCAGCAGCAACGGTGCAGTCTCGCCGAGCGCCTGAGCGACGCCGATAATGGTCGCCGTCAGGATACCCGGGATGGCCAGCGGCAGCACATGATGCATGGTTGCCTGGACCTTGGACGCACCCACACCCAGCGCGGCTTCGCGAATCGACGGTGGAATCGCCTTCAGCGTCGAACGGGTGGCGATGATCACGGTCGGCAAGGTCATCAGCGTCAGCACCAGACCACCGACGATGGGTGCCGAAATCGGCAACTTGAACCACAGGATGAACACTGCCGCCCCGAGCAGACCAAAGACGATGGAGGGCACGGCAGCGAGGTTGTTGATATTGACCTCGATCAGGTCGGTGATCCAGTTCTTGGGTGCGAACTCTTCCAGATAGATCGCCGAGGCAACACCGATCGGCACCGCCAGCAGGATGACGATCATCATCATCATCAGCGAGCCCATGAAGGCACCGGCCAGACCGGCGGCGGCCAGCGAACTGCGCGAGTCGGGGTTGAGGAAGATGGCAGTGCTGAACTTGTTCTTGATCACCCCGTCAGCGGACAGCTTGTCTGCCCACTCGCGGGTCTGGGCACTGAGTTGCTGGCGATCATCGGGCAAGCTGCGGTCGATATTGCCCTTCAGCCAGACATCGACGTTGGCATCGGCAAGCAGGTTCAGACGCAAGGTCTTGCCGATGATGCTCGGATCGGCGACAACCCGGTCACGCAGTGCGAAATGCTCGCCGCTGGTAATCAGTGCCATGGCATCGCGCGGCGAATCGGCTGCCGCAGGAATGTGCTTGGTCAGCGCATTGATCAGCAACTGGTTAAAATCGACAAAGCCGAGCTCCATTTGCCAGGCCAGGTCCCGTTCGTTGAACTGGGCGGGTGCTTCACCCGCTTCCAGCACCGGCTTCGGCCCGATCTGGACGACTTCCGGATCGAAATGAACATCGAGGACGAAAGTCGATTGCCAGAAGGAAGGCAAGCCTTTGGACAGGATCGTCCCGAACAGCGAGGCGACCAGTGCCAGCGCCACCAGCACGGCGCCAATACCGAACAGGCGGAAACGGGTTTCCTCGCGCTGGCGCCGTTTCAACGAGGCCTTCACCTTGGCCTCGATGCCCGCATAACCTTTGTTGTTGGGTGTATTCATGGCTTACTCGTATTGTTCGCGGTACTTGCGCACGATGACCAGTGCGATCACGTTGAGGATCAGGGTCATCACAAACAGCGTCAGACCGAGTGCGAAAGCCACGAGCGACTGGGCACTGGCGAAATCCTGGTCGCCGGTGAGCTGATTGACGATGGAGACGGTCACCGTGGATACGGCTTCAAAGGGATTCGCCGTCAGCACCGGGCTGTTGCCCGCCGCCAGCACGACGATCATCGTTTCGCCGATGGCCCGGCTCAAGGCTAGCAGGATGGCGCCAACGATACCCGGCAACGCTGCCGGCAGGACCACCTTGATGATGGTTTCCGACTTGGTCCCACCCAGTGCGAGCGAACCGTCACGCATCGTCTTCGGCACCTGGGTGAGGATGTCATCGGACAGCGAGGAGATGAAGGGGATGATCATGATACCCATGACCAGACCCGCAGTCAGTGCCGAGGTTGCCCGGATGTCAACACCGATGGCCGCACCGATCGACGACAGGATCGGCCCGACAGTAACCAGTGCAAAAAAGCCATAAACAATGGTCGGGATACCAGCCAGCACTTCGACCACCGGCTTGACCAGCGAACGCGTGCGGCTGCTCGCATATTCAGCCATGTAGATAGCCGTCATCAGACCGACAGGAACGGCAACCAGCATGGCGATGAACGAGATCATCAGAGTACCGGCCATCAGCGGCAGCATGCCGAAGCCACTCTGCCCCTCGGCACCCATCGTGGCAAAACGGGGATTCCAGACCGTACCGAAGAAGAAGTCGGTCGGACTGACCATCTGGAAGAAGCGCAAGGATTCGCCGAGCATCGACATGACGATGCCGATGGTGGTCAGGATGGCAACGGCCGAGCACGCGATCAGCGCCACATTGATTGCCCGCTCGACTTTGTTGCGGGCACGGGTTTCGGCTGTCGTCGTGCGCCACGACCAGAACAAGCCGAGGGCTGCGACAGTGGCCATCAGGGCGGTAACAATGGTCTCACCGACACCTTGAAACTGGCGCATGACATCGGCCGCAGCCAGCTCGTAGGGCTGCGCGTCACCGAGGACGCCAAAACCGGAAGCAATATTGCTCAGGCGCTGCAGCATGACTTTCTGCTGCAACGAGTCCTGAGGCAGGAATTCGGCAGGAATGCTTTCCAGGACCAGGGAATGGATCACCTGATTACCGAAAACAACCCACAAGGCATAGACGACAAAAGCCGGCACTGCGGCACGCAGGATGGCCAGGGCACCGTGGTAGCCGGGGCGCGAATGCGTGGCGCGATGACCGGCCAGCGCGACAACGCCACGACCTTTCGTCAAACCAAGCTGGTAGGCCAGCGCCGCGAGCATCAGCAGGGCGATGGCGACAGTAAAGTTGTTCATATGCTATTTCCGCTGAATGGTCCAAAAAAAGGGGGCACACGCCCCCCCTTTTGTCGTGCGGGACTACTTGAAGGAAACGGCTTGGCGTTCCTTGACACTCTTGGCGATTTCAGCACGCTCCTTGGTATTCAGCGGGATCAGGCCAGCCTTGTCCAACGGGCTGCCAGGACCGGAAACCTGCGGCGACAGATGGTACTGGGCGTACTCAATCAGACCGGGGATCACACCGACGTGAGCATCCTTGATGTAGAAGTAGAGCGGACGCGAGACCGGGTACTCGCCGGTTTCGATGGTCGCTTCGCTGGGCACCACACCAGACATGGTGGCAACGTGCAGGCGGTCACGGTTGGCGTTGTAGAAGGACAGACCAAAGACGCCAACGGCGGTCTTCTGCGAATCCAGGCGGGCCAGGGTTTCGGTGTAGTCACCAGCAACTTCGACGACACGGCCGTCGGTGCGGATGGCATTACAGAACTTGTGCGCGGCCTTCTTGTCGGTCATTGCCTTGACTTCGGCGAAGGTCTCGCAGCCCGGGATCACGGTCTTTTCTTCGTAGACTTCACGTGTACCGTGGTTGGAACCGGGGATCACCAGGGTGATTTCCTGGTCCGGCAGGCTGCTGTCGATCTGCGACCAGCGGGAGTAGGGGTTGGCAACCATCTTGCCGTCCTGTGGCACTTCCTTGGCAGCCGCCAGGAAGATGTGACGCGGCTCAAACGCGAACTTGGCGCTGTCGCGACGCGATGCGTAAACGATGCCGTCGTAGCCGATCTTGACTTCGAGGATCTTGGTCACGCCAGCCTTGGCGCAGGCTGCAACTTCGTCTTCCTTGATCCGGCGCGAAGAATTGGCGATGTCGATGGTGTTGGCACCAACGCCCTGGCAGAACTGCCGCAGGCCACCCGAGGAACCACCGGAGCCAACAACCGGCGACTTGAATTGGGCGAAGGTCTTGCCGAAGTTTTCAGCAACGACGGACGAGAACGGCAACACCGTCGAGGAACCGGCGATCTGGATGTTGTCGCGGGCAACTGCGGGCAGGCTGACGGTCGCTGCAGCGACGGACAACACGGCAAGAGCGGAAAGACGACGCTTCATGTAATACCTCTCGAAGATAAAGTGAAACCTACCCGCCGTACTACGACGGGACTACACACTACCGGCACTGCCGACGAGTTCCGTCACAGCGCAGCGCGATCACTTTAGCTGCCGAATGTGACACTCATACTACAAGTCGGGAATGCGGCCTCCTTGTGTCACAAAATCTTCACCAAGCCGGAACTTCATTTCGACAATACTGGAATCATGGAAATTAAAGCCGCCACCGAAAAGCTCGCCGCGCTGGGCAACGAATCCCGCCTTGCCATCTTCCGTCTGCTGGTCGAAGCCGGCCCGGAAGGCCTCAGCGCCGGCGATCTGTGCCGGGCGCTGTCCATGCCGGCAGCGACGGCGTCCTTCCATTTTTCCCACCTGGCCCGCAGCGGCCTCCTGGAAAGCAAACGCCGGGGGCGCAGCATCATCTATTCTGCCAATTTCCCCGAAATGGATGCGCTGATTGCTTTCCTCACCCACAACTGCTGTCAGGGCGAAAGCTGCCTGCCGCGAGCCGCCACCTGCGACAGCATCGAGAAACGTCGTCCCTCTTCCCCTTCGACCAAGGAGCAACCATGACCGACCGCATCTACAACGTGCTTTTCCTGTGTACCGGCAATTCCGCCCGCAGCATCCTGGCGGAATCGCTGCTCAACCACATCGGCCGGGGACGCTTCCGCGCCTTTTCCGCCGGCAGCCACCCGAACGGCACGGTCAATCCCTTTGTCCGCGAGATGATTGAGCGCCAGAACCTGCCGACCGAACAACTGCGTAGCAAGAGCTGGGACGAATTCGCCGTTCCTGGCGCCGCTCCACTGGACTTCGTATTCACGGTCTGCGACAACGCGGCCGGCGAAGTCTGCCCGTACTGGCCCGGCCAGCCGATGACCGCCCACTGGGGCGTTGAAGATCCGGCTGCCGTGACCGGCGAAGACGATCTCAAACGGGCTGCCGTAATGAAGACCTTCATCCAGCTGAAGCGCCGTATCGAATTGTTCCTCGCCCTGCCGATGAACAAGCTGGACAACATGTCGCTGCAGAAGAGCCTCGACGATATCGGCCAGCAAAAGGACTGAATCCCGACATGAAGAACATACTGGTCTTGTGCACCGGCAATTCTGCCCGTTCGATTCTCGGCGAAGCGCTGTTCAACCACCTCGGCCAGGGTCGTATCCGGGCATTTTCGGCGGGTAGCCAACCATCCGGCAAAGTGAATCCGGTGGCACTGGAAACGCTGGAAAAGCACGGTGTTCCGCTGCCCGAAGCGCGCAGCAAGTCGTGGGACGAGTTCGCTGCCCCCGGCGCGCCGGAAATCGATTACATCTTCACCGTTTGCGCTTCGGCCGCCGGTGAAGCCTGCCCGATCTGGCTCGGCCACCCGACCACCGCGCACTGGGGCATCGACGACCCGGCCCACGTCGAACCGCTCGAAGCCCGTCGCACCGCCTTCGAGGGCGCTTATCGCAAGCTTCGCCAACGCATCGAGGCCTTCGTCGCCCTGCCGCTGGAAACCATGAACGCAGCCGAAGTCGCTGCTGCTGCCAAGCGGATTCAGCAGGAGAGCGAAGCATGAGCGCCCAGTGCGGGGTTGTCGCCAAGCAGGCGGCCGGGGCGCCGATGGGCTTTTTCGAGCGCTACCTCAGTGTCTGGGTGGTGCTCTGCATCGGCGCCGGCATCCTGCTCGGCCAGTGGTTTCCGGCCGCTTTCCAGGCGCTTGGCCGAATGGAGTACGCGCAGGTCAACATCCCGGTCGGCCTGCTGATCTGGGTGATGATCATCCCGATGCTGATGAAGATCGATTTTGCGACCATCCATGAGGTGAAAAACCAGAAGGCCGGCATCGGCATCACCTTGTTCATCAACTGGGCGGTCAAGCCGTTCACCATGGCAGCGCTCGGCTGGCTGTTCATCCGCCATGTTTTTGCCCCCTACCTGCCGGCCGAGCAGCTCGACAGCTACATTGCCGGGCTAATCCTGCTCGGCGCAGCACCGTGTACAGCGATGGTCTTCGTCTGGAGCAACCTGTGCCGTGGCAACGCGAATTTCACCATCTCGCAGGTAGCGCTGAACGATCTGGTGATGGTCTTTGCCTTCGCCCCGATCGTTGCGCTGCTGCTCGGCGTTTCGGCGATCCCAGTACCGTGGGACACGCTGCTGTTGTCGGTGGTGATGTATATCGTCATCCCGCTGGCCATCGCCCAGGGGCTGCGCAAGCATTTCCTTCGCGGCGGCGAAGCGGCGCTCAAGGCAGCGCAGGAGCGCATCGGCCCATTCACCATGATGGCGCTGCTGGCAACGCTGGTACTGCTGTTCGCTTTTCAGGGCGAAGCCATCGTCAAGCAGCCGCTGATCATCGGTATGCTGGCCGTGCCGATCTTCCTCCAGGGCCTGCTGATCGCCGGCCTCGGCTACTGGCTGAACCGCAAGTTCCGCGTCCAGCATGACGTCGCCGGGCCATCGACGATGATCGGTGCTTCCAATTTCTTCGAACTGGCGGTGGCCGTGGCCATTGTGCTTTACGGTTTCGATTCCGGCGCCGCGCTGGTAACCGTGGTCGGCGTGCTGATCGAGGTGCCGGTGATGCTCTGGCTGGTAAAGATGGTCAATTCGAGCAAGACCTGGTACGAGAAAGCCCTATAAATCAAGGAGACCAAAATGATGAAGCTTGAAGTTTACGATCCCGCCATGTGCTGCTCGACCGGCGTCTGCGGCGTCGAAGTTGACCCGGTGCTGGTTCAGTTCGCTGCCGATCTCGCCTGGGTCGGCAGCCAAGGCGTCAGCGTTGCCCGCTACAACCTCGGCCAGGAACCGCAGGCCTTTGCCGCCAACCCGGCCGTGCTCAAGGAAATGGAAGCTGGTATCGACCGTCTGCCGATCATTGCCATCGACGGCCAGATCGTCACCACCGGCATCTACCCTTCACGCGCCCAACTGGCCCAGAAGCTGGGTCTGGCGCTGAACATCGGCGAAGAAGCGCCGAAAAAAGCCTGCTGTTCGCCGAAATCCGGCTGCTGCTGAGAAGGCCAAGACGATGATCGATCTGCAGACGGCCCCGCGTTACCTGTTCTTCACCGGTAAGGGTGGCGTCGGAAAGACGTCGTTGTCCTGCGCCGGCGGCCTGGCGCTGGTTGCTGCCGGGAGGCGCGTGCTCATCGTAAGCACCGATCCGGCCTCCAACCTCGACGAGGTACTGGAAACACCGCTCTCCGGCACGCCCACGCCGATTCGCGGCGCCCCGGGGCTTGCGGCGCTCAACATCGATCCGGAAGCGGCCGCCGCCACTTACCGCGAACGGATGGTCGCCCCCTACCGCGGCATCCTGCCGGCGGCGGCGATCCAGAGCATGGAAGAACAGTTTTCCGGCGCCTGCACGGTGGAGATCGCTGCCTTCGACGAATTCGCCAAACTGCTCGGCGAGCCGGCCGCAACCGCCGAATTCGACCACGTCATTTTCGATACTGCGCCGACCGGCCACACGCTGCGCCTGCTGACCCTGCCCTCGGCCTGGAGCGGTTACATCGACAGCAACCAGGGTGGCGCTTCCTGTCTCGGCCCGCTGGCCGGGCTGGAGAAACAGAAGGCCTTGTATGCGGCAACGGTTGCCCGCCTGGCTGCCCCGGCCGAAACCGTGGTCGTCCTCGTCGCCCGGGCAGACCAGGCGGCCCTGCGCGAGGCCGAACGAACCCGCGACGAACTGTCCGCACTCGGCGTCGGCAATCTGCGTCTGATCATCAACGGGCTGTTCACCGCCACCTCCGACGATTCGGTGGCGCTGGCGATGGACAAGCGCAGTGCCGACGCCCTGCTCGTCATGCCCGCCGGCCTCGGCGGCCTGCCGCGGACGGTCGTGCCCTTCCTGCCGCGCGGCACGGTCGGGCTGGATGCGCTGCGCGCCATCGTCGAGCCGGCATCGGTCAGCCCGCCGACCCGGCCGTCGGATGCCAGCACCCCGCTACCAACCGGGCTGGCCCCGCTAATCGACGAACTGGCCGCTGCCGGTAACGGCGTCGTCATGACCATGGGCAAGGGCGGCGTCGGCAAAACCACCGTCGCCGCGGCCATCGCCGTCGCCCTGGCCCGGCGTGGCCATAAGGTTCACCTATCCACCACCGATCCCGCCGCGCATGTCGCGGCAGCAATTGACGGCGAGATCGCGGGTTTGTCCGTCAACCGTATCGACCCGGCCGGCGAAGTCACCACTTACACCGAGGAAGTACTGAGCAAGGCGCGCGGCACGCTCGACGTCAGCGCCCTGGCCCTCCTTGAAGAAGACCTGCGCTCGCCATGCACCGAGGAGATCGCTGTCTTTCGCGCCTTCGCCCGTGAAGTCGACCGCGGCAGCGAAGGCTTCGTCGTCCTCGACACGGCGCCCACCGGCCACACCATCCTGCTGCTCGACGCTGCCGAGGCCTATCACCGCGAAGTGCTGCGCACGCGCGGCGAGATGCCCGAGGCAGTGACGCAACTGCTGCCACGCCTGCGCGAACCGGCCTTCACCCATGTGCTGATCATCACGCTGCCGGAAGCGACACCCGTGCACGAAGCTGAACGCCTGCAGGGTGACCTCGCCCGCGCCGGCATCAAACCCTGGGCCTGGGTCGTTGAGCAGAGCCTGCTCGCCAGCGGCAGCCGAGACCCATTGCTATCACTGCGCGGCGCCTACGAAATCCCCTTCATCCGCCGCGTCGCCGACACCCTGGCGCCGCGCTGCGCGCTGGTGCCGTGGCTGGCGATCGCGCCGGTTGGTGTTGACGGGCTGCGGCAACTCGACCATTAGGAGAGAACACGGCGCCCAATGCTGCGCCGCCTCGCCCCTCTGGCAAGACTCAGCCGATCGAGCACTCGACTGCGCTGGCAATCGCTTTTGCCAACTGCTCGACCAGCGCCCCGTCCCGGCCTTCCACCATGACTCTCAGCAGGGGTTCGGTACCCGAGGGACGCAAAAGCACCCTGCCGCTGTCACCGAGCGCACGCTCGGCATCGGCTTGAGCGGCTGCGATACCCTGATCTGCGCGCCAATCGAATCCGACTGGCAGACGAACGTTGATCAAACGCTGTGGATAGAACACAAGGTCAGCGCAGGCCTCGGCCAGTGTCTGCCCCCGCTGTTTGAGCGCGGCCAGGACCTGCAGCGCCGAGACAATCGAGTCGCCGGTGGAGTGACAGTCGAGGCAAATGATGTGCCCCGAGTTCTCGCCGCCAAGCTTCCAGCCCTTCTCGTGGAGCAATTCGAGTACATAGCGGTCGCCGACCTTGGCGCGCGCGAAGGGCACGTCAAGGCGGCCAATCGCATGCTCAAACCCGAGGTTGCTCATCAGCGTGCCGACCACACCTTCGAGCCTGCCCTGCGCCTTGCGCGCCGCAGCGATCACGTAGATCAGCTTGTCGCCATCATAGATCTCACCGTGGCGGTCAACCATGATCAGACGGTCGGCGTCGCCATCGAGCGCAATTCCGATGTCGGCGCCGTTGGCGAGTACGGTCTGACGCAGGAACTCGGGCCGGGTGGCACCGACCTCGTCGTTGATATTGAGCCCGTTGGGCTCGACCCCGACCGTCACCAGTTCGGCGCCGAGTTCATGAAAGACACTGGGCGCGATGTTGTAGGCCGCACCGTGCGCGCAATCGAGTGCGATGCGCATGCCGCGCAGATCGAGTTCGTTGGGAAAAGTGCTCTTGCAGAACTCGATGTAGCGCCCCGCGGCGTCGTTGATGCGGCGTGCGCGCCCCAGGCGCGCGGAGTCGACACACCCCATGGGCTCGTCGAGGCGGGCTTCGATTTCGGCCTCCATCGCGTCCGGCAGCTTGGTACCACCAGCCGAGAAGAATTTGATTCCGTTATCGTAGAACGGGTTGTGCGAAGCCGAGATCACCACCCCGGCCTGCAGGCGCAGCGCACGGGTCAGGTAGGCCACCGCCGGCGTCGGGATGGGCCCGGCGAGCATCACATCCACCCCGGCCGCCGCAAAACCGGCTTCCAGCGCCGCCTCCAGCATATAGCCCGAAACCCGGGTGTCCTTGCCGATCAGGATCGCAGGCCGCTCCCCGGCGGGGAGATGTTCGCGCGCCACCAGCGAGACGCCGGCTGCGTAGCCGAGCCGCATCACGAACTCGGGCGTGATCGGCGCCTCGCCCACACACCCCCGAACCCCGTCAGTGCCGAAATACTTGCGTCCCATCACTTCCCCCGACCACACGGCAAAAGGAAAGGATTATGACACTGCGCGCCACACCATGAGTGCATCACGCGTGGGGGCCACATCGTGAACACGAACAATGGACGCGCCACGCTGAACGGCGATCAGGGCGGAGGCGACACTGGCAGCGACACGCTGGTCGACCGGGCGGCCCGTGATCACCCCGAGAATCGATTTGCGCGACAGGCCGACCAGCACCGGCAAGCCGCCGGCCGAAAAGGTGCCGAGCTCGCGCAACAAAGCACAGTTGTGATCCGGGGTCTTGCCGAAACCGAATCCGGGATCGAGCACGATGCGCGACCGCGCCACCCCGGCAAGCTCGAGCACTGCAACACGCTGCGCCAGAAAAGCCGCCACCTCGCGCACGACATCGGTGTAAGCCGGGCTGTGCTGCATGGTGCGCGGCTCGCCCTGCATGTGCATCACGCACAAGGCCGCCTTGGTGCCGGCAACGGCTTCGATTGCACCGTGCGCCCGAAAACCATTGACGTCATTGATCATGTCCGCACCTGCTGCAAGGACCGCACGCATGGTCGCGGGCTTGAGCGTATCCACCGAGATCGGCAGCTGCCAGCGGACAAGCTCCTCCAGAACCGGCAGCAGAAGATCAATCTCCTGCTGCTCGGGCACCGGTTCGGAGCCGGGGCGCGTGGATTCGGCTCCTATGTCCAGAATCTCTGCCCCTGCCCGTACCGCCTCTTCGGCGCGCCTCAGCGCCGCCGACTGATCACCACTCAGCCCATCTCCGGAAAAGGAGTTGGTCGTCAGATTGACGATCGCCATGATCTTCGGCGAGCTCAGATCAAGTTCGAAGCGACCGCAAGCAAGTATCGACATGGAGCACCCTCCGTCCTGTGCGCCCGGCAAGGCGCAAAAAAACGGGCCGGATAGACCGGCCCGTAATTTGAATCAACGAATATGAATCAGCAAATAAGGTATCAGGCTGCCGGCGCTGCTGCCGTCGGCGCCGCACCCGGCGTGTCGTCGGTCGAGCGCGGCGTCTGCACCGGAACCGGCTTCGGCGGACGCGGCGGGCGACCTTCCATGATGTCGTTGATCTGATCGGCGTCGATCGTCTCAAGCTCGAGCAGTGCAGCCGTCATTGCCTCGACCTTGTCCTTGTTCTCCTCGAGCAGGCGACGGGCCAGTGCATATTGCTGATCGACGATACGACGGATCTCGGCGTCAACCTTCTGCATGGTCGCTTCGGACACATTGCGGTGGGTCGTGACCTGACGGCCCAGGAAGATCTCGCCCTCTTCCTCGCCATAGACCATCGGCCCGAGGGTATCCGACATGCCCCACTGGGTGACCATGCGACGTGCGAGGTCGGTGGCGCGCTGGAAGTCGTTCGACGCACCGGTGGTCATCTGCTTCATGAACACCTCTTCGGCGATCCGGCCACCGAACAGCACCGTGATGGTCTGCAGCAGACGCTCACGATCCTGACTGTAACGATCTTCAGTCGGCAACTGCATGGTTACGCCAAGGGCGCGACCGCGCGGAATGATCGTGACCTTGTGCACCGGGTCGGTCTTGTCCAACAAACGCGCAACGACGGCATGCCCAGACTCGTGATAGGCGGTGTTGCGACGCTCCTCTTCGGGCATCACCACCGAGCGGCGCTCGGCGCCCATCATGATCTTGTCCTTGGCGCGCTCGAAATCGTCCATGTCCACCAGGCGCTTGTTGCTGCGCGCAGCAAACAGCGCCGCTTCATTGACCAGATTGGCAAGATCGGCGCCGGAAAAGCCCGGCGTACCCCGTGCCAGCACCTGCGGCTCGACATCGGGTGCAATCGGCACCTTGCGCATGTGGACCTTCAGGATCTGCTCGCGACCGCGGATATCGGGCAGCGACACCACCACCTGGCGGTCGAAACGGCCGGGACGCAAGAGCGCGGGGTCCAGCACGTCGGGACGGTTGGTGGCCGCGACGACAATCACGCCCGCCTGACCTTCGAAACCGTCCATTTCAACCAGCAGCTGGTTCAGGGTCTGCTCGCGCTCGTCGTTGCCACCGCCCATGCCTGCGCCACGCTGCCGCCCGACCGCATCGATTTCGTCGATGAAGATGATACACGGCGCGTGCTTCTTGGCCTGCTCGAACATGTCGCGAACACGGGCCGCACCGACACCGACAAACATCTCGACGAAGTCGGAACCGGAGATCGAGAAGAACGGCACCTTGGCCTCGCCAGCGATCGCCTTGGCGATCAGGGTCTTGCCGGTACCCGGCGAGCCCACCATCAACACCCCTTTGGGGATGCGACCGCCGAGTTTCTGGAATTTGGACGGGTCGCGCAGAAACTCGACCAGCTCGAACACTTCTTCCTTGGCTTCGTCGCAACCGGCAACATCCGCAAAGGTGATCGAGTTGGCCGATTCATCCAGCATTCGAGCCTTGCTCTTGCCGAACGAGAACGCACCGCCCTTGCCGCCACCCTGCATCTGGCGCATGAAGAAGATCCACACCCCGATCAGCAACAGCATGGGGAACCACGAGACAAAAATGCTGGCGAGGAAGGACTGCTCCTCGTCGGGCTTGCTCGCGGTCACCGACACGCCGTAACGCATCAGGTCGGACACCATCCAGATATCCTGGACGCCGGGGGTATACACGGTGATCGAGCGACCCTCCTGCGTCGTCGCACGCAGCATTCTTCCATCCACGGTGGCCTTGGCGATACGTCCAGCCCGGGCCTCCTCGAGGAACTGGGAGTACTCCATCGTGTTGGGCGCAGCCTGGCGCGTGTTGAACTGGTTGAATACGGTCATCAGCACTACACCGATAACCATCCAGATCGCGAGATTCTTGAAGAGATTGTTCAACGTCTTACCCCGAATGCCCTTGATGGGCGTACGTATCATTGAGTCATTCTAGTGGCGATCGTTCCCGCCGGCAAACCAATGAGCGCCATTGAGCCTGACTATCACTGCGACTAGCTCCGGGATCAACTCCGGCTACCCCTGAAAACCACCTGCCAGCACCATTCAAAGCCACGAACACAGTGAATGGCGCGATTTTCAACGCAACCTGCTTGCAAGCAGATAGACCTCCGAACTGCGGTCCCTCGACGCTTTGGGTTTGCGTACCTGAACCGAGGAAAAACGCTGCTCCATCTCCTTGCGGAACGCCATGAACCCCTCCCCCTGGAATACTTTTACAAGAAAATGCCCGTGTGCATTGAGGTGGTGGACCGCAAAATCGAGCGCCAGTTCACCGAGCATGATCGAGCGTGCCTGATCCACCGTGGCAACGCCGGACAAGTTGGGCGCCATGTCTGACAGCACCACGTCCACATGGGTGCCGTCGAGCCGTTTTTCAAGCTCGGCCAGCACCGCATCGTCGGTAAAGTCGCCTTGCAGAAAATTCACGCCATGCAAGGTATCGATCGGCAGCAGATCGAGCGCGAACACCTTCCCGGTCGGCCCACAGCGCTGTACCGCCACCTGAGACCACGAACCGGGCGCCACACCAAGATCGACTACCACGCTACCACGCCGGAGCAGATTATCGCGGTCGTCGATCTCCATCAGCTTGTACGCGGCGCGGGCACGATAGCCCTCTGCGTTGGCCCGCAATACGTAGGGGTCGTTGAGATGTTCGTGCAACCACGCTTTGCTGGTCTTGTTTCGCTTCATCAGAGTAAAATCCTGGGCCTACAGAGGTAAATAATGTCCATGATCGAGCTAATGCCGGCACAACGCCGCGAACTTCGCGCCCGTGCGCACCACCTGAGCCCCGTCGTCACGGTTGCCGACAACGGCCTTGCGCCTGGGGTCATCGCCGAACTCGAGCGCTCGCTGCAGGCCCATGAACTGATCAAGGTTCGTGTCCAGGGCGCCGAACGTGAGCAGCGCGACATCCTGATGCAGGAACTGTGTGCTGCGCTCGATGCCGCTCCGGTCCAGCATATCGGCAACATCCTTGTGGTGTGGCGCCAGCGCCGGGAAGTGGAAAAGAAGTCCGCAGTCGCGGTGCCCAAGCGCGCGCCCAGTGCCGCAACCGCAAAATCGGCGGCTGCGTTCTCCGCCGTCGCCCGCCGTGCCGCGCTTACCAAGGCTGCTGCAGAAAAAGCCCGCGCCAGCCGTGCGCCTGCCGGACGGGGACGCAAGCCTGCTCCCCCCGGCTCCGGTCGCGGACGCTGAACACTGCTTCAATTGTCGTCCTGTGCATCAGCGCAGGACGACGCGCCGGACCCCGATCACCAAGGCCACGCCGAGCAAACTCTGGAACAGGTAGAGCACGCTTGACACACCATGCCAGGTGGCGAAGCGGTCACGCATCACGCTGTCCATCACTTCTCGCGGCCAGGCACTCGCCTTGAGCTCAGCCATCAGCGGCTGAATACCGAATTGCCCTGCCAGCGTACACAACAGTAGCAGGAGCACCGTCCAGAACAGCCCGTTGCGAAACGCCTGCCAACCGAGCCGGATCGTCAGAAACAGCAGCAGATAGGCCGCCGAACCCATGCCGATCCAGGCCACCAGCGTGAACATGCGCCCGGCCAGACTGCCCGCCAGACTGCGATCGCTCAGCGCCGAGAACAGCGTCGGCGCCACGACATAGCCCACCGCCCACATGGCACCGATCCACAGGGTGACGAGCAGTATCGCGAGGTGCTCGACCAGTCGGTTCATCACGGTCTCAAAGGTACGCGACCTCGATCACCTCGAACTCGCGAACACCACCTGGTGCCTGAACCTCCGCAATATCGCCGACATACTTCCCGATCAGCGCACGCGCGATCGGCGAGCTGACGGAAATTTTTCCACTCTTGATATCGGCCTCGTCCTCGCCGACGATCTGATACGTCAGTGTTTTGCCGGAGTCCAGATCTTCCAGCGTCACGGTTGCACCAAACACACAACGACCATCCGCATCGAGCAGTTTGGGATCGATGATCTGGGCATTCGAGAGCTTGCCCTCAACCTCCATGATCCGCCCCTCGACAAAGCCCTGGCGTTCCTTGGCCGCATCGTACTCGGCGTTCTCGGAAAGATCGCCATGGGAACGAGCCTCTGCGATCGCGGCGATGACGCTGGGCCGCTCCACGGTTTTCAGCCGATGCAGCTCGACCCGAAGGGCCTCCGCGCCAATTACAGTCAGGGGAGTCTTGTTCATGTGCGCTGCTTCAGTTCGGCGTGCAGTTCCTGCACTGAATAAACTTCAAGATCCGACAGGTGGCGCAGGCCCATGCACGCGGCCCGGGCGCCCTCGATCGTGGTGAACACGGTCACTTTCGCGGCCAGCGAACTGGTGCGAATTGAGCGCGAATCGGTGATCGCCTGGCGCTTCTCCTCAACCGTGTTGATCACCAGGGCGATTTCCTGGTTCTTGATCATGTCGACAATGTGCGGACGACCTTCATTGACCTTGTTGACCATCCCGACCGGAATGCCGGCCGCCTGAATCACGGTCCCGGTGCCCCGCGTGGCCACCAGCGTGAATCCGAGGTCGTGCAGTGCCTGCGCCACCTCGACCGCAACCGGGCGATCGGAGGGCTTGACACTGATGAAGGCGGTGCCCGAGGTCGGCAAACGCACACCGGCCCCGATCTGGCTCTTGATGAAAGCCTCGGCAAAACTCCGGCCTACGCCCATCACTTCGCCGGTCGATTTCATTTCCGGGCCGAGAATGGTATCTACCCCCGGGAACTTGACGAAGGGGAACACGGCCTCCTTCACCGAATAATACGGCGGTACGATCTCGCCGGTAATGCCCTGACTGGCCAGACTCTGGCCGGCCATACAGCGCGCGGCAATCTTGGCCAGCGGCAAGGAGCAGGCCTTGGACACGAAGGGCACGGTGCGCGAAGCGCGCGGGTTCACCTCGAGCACATAGACCACGGCGTTGTCGCCTTCGCCCTGTATCGCAAACTGAACGTTCATCAGTCCGATGACATTGAGCCCGCGCGCCATCGATTCGGTCTGGCGACGCAGTTCGTCCTGCAGCGCGGCCGACAGCGTGTAGGGCGGCAGCGAGCAGGCCGAGTCGCCCGAGTGCACCCCGGCCTGCTCGATGTGCTCCATGATGCCGCCGATGATCACCTGGCTACCGTCGGACAGCGCATCGACGTCGACTTCGACGGCGTCATTGAGGAAGCGGTCGAGCAGCACCGGCGACTCGTTCGAGACCTTGACCGCTTCGCGCATGTAGCGCTCGAGATCCTTCTGCTCGTGCACGATTTCCATCGCCCGGCCGCCCAGCACATAGGACGGACGCACCACCAGCGGGTAGCCGATCTCGGCGGCCAGGCGCACGGCCGCTTCGGGCGTGCGCGCGGTGCGGTTGGGCGGCTGGCGCAGGCCGAGGTCGACCAGCAGCTTCTGGAAGCGCTCGCGATCCTCCGCAGCGTCGATCATGTCGGGGCTGGTGCCAATGATCGGCACCCCGTTCTCTTCAAGCGCACGCGCCCTCTTGAGCGGGGTCTGGCCGCCGAACTGCACGATCACGCCGACCGGCTTTTCGATATGGACGATCTCGAGGATGTCTTCGAGCGTGATCGGCTCGAAATACAGACGATCGGAAATATCGTAATCGGTGGACACCGTTTCCGGGTTGCAGTTGACCATGATGGTCTCGTATCCGTCCTCGCGCAGGGCGAGCGCGGCATGCACGCAGCAGTAGTCGAACTCGATGCCCTGCCCGATACGATTGGGGCCGCCACCCAGCACCATGATCTTCTTCTTGTCGGTGGGCAGCGACTCGCACTCGTCTTCATAAGTGGAGTACATGTAGGCAGTGGACGTGGCGAACTCACCAGCGCAGGTGTCCACCCGCTTGTACACCGGGCGCACACCGAGGGTGTGGCGATGCAGGCGCACCGCCGTCTCGTCGACGCCGAGCAGCTTGGCAACGCGGCGATCGGAGAAGCCCTTCTTCTTCAGATCGCGCATCTCGCCGGCCACGATCGCCTTGAGCGAACGGCCGACGAGGGCCTTCTCGGTCAGGACGAGGTCTTCGATCTGGGCCAGGAACCAGGGGTCGATCTTGGTCAGATTGAACACCTGCTCCTGGGTCATCCCTTCACGGAAGGCCTGGCCGACGTACCAGATACGCTCTGCACCCGGACTGGCCAGCTGATGCTCGAGATCCTCGCGGTCGGCTTCGACCTCGTCCAGGCCATAAACGCCTACTTCGAGGCCGCGCAGCGCTTTCTGGAAGGACTCCTGGAAGGTACGGCCCATGGCCATCACTTCGCCGACGGATTTCATCTGCGTGGTCAGGCGGTCGTTGGCCTGGGGGAACTTCTCGAACGCAAAGCGCGGGATCTTGGTCACGACGTAGTCGATCGAGGGCTCGAACGAAGCCGGGGTCGCCCCGCCGGTGATGTCGTTGCGCAGTTCGTCCAGGGTGAAGCCCACCGCCAGCTTGGCCGCAATCTTGGCAATCGGGAAACCGGTGGCCTTGGAGGCCAGCGCAGAGGAGCGCGACACCCGCGGATTCATCTCGATCACGATCATGCGCCCGTCTTGCGGGTTGATCGCAAACTGCACGTTCGAGCCGCCGGTGTCCACGCCGATCTCGCGCAGCACGGCGATCGAGGCATTGCGCAGGATCTGATATTCCTTGTCGGTCAGGGTCTGGGCCGGCGCCACCGTGATCGAGTCACCGGTGTGCACGCCCATCGGATCGAGGTTCTCGATCGAACATACGATGATGCAGTTGTCGGCGCGGTCACGCACGACCTCCATCTCGAATTCCTTCCAGCCCAGCAGCGACTCTTCGATCAGCAACTCGCTGGTCGGGCTGGCTTCGAGACCGCGCTTGCAGATCTCGTGGAACTCTTCCATGTTGTAAGCGATGCCGCCGCCGGTGCCGCCGAGCGTGAAGCTGGGGCGGATGATCGCCGGAAAGCCGATACCGCCCTGCACCTGCAGCGCCTCTTCCATGCTGTGGGCGATGCCGGAGCGCGCGGAACCGAGACCGATCTTGGTCATCGCGTCCTTGAACTTGAGGCGATCTTCCGCCTTGTCGATCGCCTCTTCGGAGGCACCGATCAACTCCACGCCGTACTTTGCCAGCACGCCGTGGCGACCGAGGTCGAGCGCGCAGTTGAGCGCGGTCTGTCCGCCCATGGTGGGCAGGATGGCGTCGGGCCGTTCCTTCTCGATGATGCGCTCCACCACCTGCCAGGTGATCGGCTCGATATAGGTTACGTCGGCGGTGTCCGGGTCGGTCATGATCGTCGCCGGATTGGAGTTCACCAGGACGACCTTGTAACCCTCTTCGCGCAGGGCCTTGCAGGCCTGGGCGCCGGAGTAGTCGAACTCACACGCCTGGCCGATGATGATCGGGCCAGCGCCGATGATCAGGATGGTCTGGATGTCTGTACGTTTGGGCATTGCGTTGCCTCGGAAATTCGCGGGCGGCGGGCGGCGCCCGCCGGGGATGCTGTATTACTTGCCGGCTTCGATCAGTTTGATGAAGCGGTCGAACAGATAGGCCACGTCGTGCGGCCCGGGACTCGCTTCAGGGTGCCCCTGGAAGGAGTAGGCGGGCACGTCGGTACGGGCGATACCCTGGTTGGAGCCATCGAACAGCGACACGTGGGTGACCCGCAGCGTATCGGGCATGCTCTCGGGATCAACTGCAAAACCATGATTCTGACTGGTGATCAGTACCTGCCCGGTATCGACGTCCTTGACCGGGTGGTTGGCGCCATGGTGACCGAACTTCATCTTCATGGTCTTCGCGCCCGATGCAAGTGCGAGCAACTGGTGCCCCAAGCAGATGCCGAAGGTGGGCACCCGGGCCGCGAGAATCTCACGGATCGCAGCGATCGCGTAATCGCAAGGCTCCGGATCGCCCGGGCCATTGGACAGGAACACGCCGTCGGGCTTGAGCGCGAACACTTCCCTGGCCGAGGTCTGCGCCGGCACCACGGTCAGGCGGCAGCCGCGCGAGGCGAGCATGCGCAGGATGTTGCGCTTGACCCCGAAATCGTAGGCCACCACATGGAAACGCGGTGCGGTCTGCGGCACATAGCCCTGACCAAGTGCCCACTCTCCCTCGCTCCATTCAACCGGAGCCGGGGCACTGACCACTTTGGCGAGATCCATGCCTGCCAGGCCGGGGAAAGCGCGTGCAGCAGCAATCGCCGCTTCTGGATTGAGCGCTTCACCCGATGCGGCGGTAACGATGGAACCCGACTGAGCACCTTTCTCACGCAGGATACGGGTCAGCTTGCGCGTATAGAGCACCGAAATCGCCACCACGCCCTCATCCCTGTGGTAAGCGTCGAGACGTTGGTCCATGCGGAAGTTGGACGGCAGGATGGGCAGATCCTTGATCACGAGACCGGCGGCATGCACGCGGCCCGCCTCGACGTCCTCGCGATTGACACCGGTGTTGCCGATGTGGGGATAGGTCAGCGTCACGATCTGGCGGCAATAACTCGGGTCCGTCAGGATTTCCTGATAGCCCGACATCGAGGTGTTGAACACCACCTCGCCGACCGTACTGCCAACCGCACCGATACCCTTGCCGTAGAAAACCGTTCCGTCGGCAAGCGCAAGAAGGGCGGGCGGGAAAGCAGTCACGAAAAACTCCTGGATTCAGCCGAAAAGACCAGAGCAGGCCCGGATCGGGCCAGTCCATATGCGAAAAAACGGGACGAGCCTGATGGCCAATCCCGCTATTAGATCAGCGGAATTCTATCGATTTTTACTGTATAAGGCAACGCGCACCGAGTTGGCGCATCGCCAGGCAGTCTTACGAAATCAGCAGATGCTCGCTTTCGACAGCAAACCTCGCACCATCGCGCCGGTGAAACCCGCCTTCGGAACAGCCGCCTCAGGGCGGCAGCGGCAAGGCCGTGCCGGGGATCTGGATATACTCGAACGCGCGCTGGGTGCCGCGCGACGCGCCCAAGGCATCGAGCACCAGTGGAATATGAATGCCGACCCCAATGTAGGGGTGGCGCTTGCGCTCATCGAAAAACTCGCGATCGCGCCGGTCAAAGCCCCGGGTGCCATAACCCACCTGTAACTCGAACCACTTCAGCGCCGAATTCTGCCCACCCCAGGCACGCAAGGGAAAGGCCAGCAAGAAACGCGAACCGGAGTAGTCGGTGGTGATGTCATGGTGCTTGCCGTGACGCACGGCAGGCGAAGGGAAATACTCCCAACGAAAATGCACCCGCTCTCGCCACTCAGGATGGCGTTGGCGCAGGTACTCAAAACCGACACCAACCATGTTTGCAACCTGATCTTCCCAGCTGGAACGGTGATCGGGCGAAAAACCGTCGCCCAGCTCCACCACCGTCGTAAGCAATAGGCCGGAGAACGCACCTAAACGCGCCGCCTGTTCCTCACCGTAGCCCCAGCGCCGATAGAGACTCGCCGCAATTGCCGTACTCACCGCACCGGTGTACGCGTGCCCAAGCTTGTCGGCGCCGCCGTGGATGGTGTCCTGGCCGAACCAGCCTTCGCTCTTCCAGCCAAAGCTGGCATCTCCCCAGTCCCATACGGTAAAACCGTAGAGCGTGACTCCGCCCACGATGCCCAGATTGAGCGCCAAGGCCTTGCGCTCGCGCGTCCAAAAATCTGCATCGCCCGAATGCTCGCCCCACTGCATCGAAGTCGCGGGCTCGGCGACAGCCGCGTCAGCCGCAGATGAGAGCACACCCCAAAAGGAGAAAGCCCAGCAGCACAAGGGCCTGGAGATTCCAGGAAAGAAATTTGGCGAACTCATGGCGCATACCTCCCGACACCCGCGAGTCACGCTCAGCAGGCGGCTAAAAGACCAAGGTCATGAATTTTGGATACAGGGACGCACTTGTAAGCTAGCTGAAGAAGAAACAAGCCGCAAATCTGGAAGCCCGACCGTCAATGACGTACGTACTGCCGCAGCGCGGTGGCGAGCGCATTCATCTCGCGAATCAGGCTCTCGAGCAAAGACCCCGATGCGGCGGGATCGCCGCTACGTGCGGCCATCTCGACCGCCTTGGCCGCATCGGTGGCGCGACGCGCACCGAACAGTCCGACCGAGCCCTTGATCGAATGCGCCAACTCGTTCAGCCGCGCTATATCGCCGCGCGCCCCGGCACCTCGAAGGTCGGACATCGTGGCGCCGAGATCGCGGAAGAACACGCCGAGCAACTGCTGCACGACCTCTTCATCACCGTCGAAAATCGCCCGCGCCTCGTCAAGATTGGCGACCTCGCTCCGAGCGGCCCCGCCAGGCTCGAGCAGACTGCTGTCGCCACTGGCATCGTCGTCACTGACCGGCAGGCACATCCGTCCGATCGCAGCGATGAGGTCCGCCGGACGGACCGGCTTGCTCACATAGTCATCCATTCCTGCTTCAAGAAAGCGTTCGCGGTCACCCGCCATCGCATGCGCGGTCATGGCAACGATCGGCGTCGGTCGCCAGTCGCCCTGAACCGCCCAGCTCCGACGCGCCTCGCGCGCCCTGATCGCCTGGGTCGCCTCGATGCCGCCCATCACCGGCATCTGCACATCCATCAGAATGAGATCGAAGCGCCCCGCATCGAACGCTTCCAACGCTTCTTCGCCATTGTTGGTGATAGTCACCGAGTGACCGAGCTTCTCCAGCATGCGCGAGGCAACGGTCTGATTGACCGGATTGTCCTCGACCAGCAGGATGTCGAGTCGGCGAACCGGCCGCATCTCCTCACGCAGCATTTCCGAGATGGAAAGTTCCGGATCGAAGGCCACGAGCGACTCGGCGGTCGGCCCCACCCCTTGCCGCGCAAGCTGTAAGGCCTCGATTAGATCCTCGGCCGAAAACGGTTTGGACAGCCGCGACTGCAGGCCCAGTTGCCCACAGCGGCCGAGGTCGTTACGCAGCGAGTGGCTATCGAGCATCATCAGGATGCGGTCGAGCCACGGTGCGGCCTCATGAAAACGCTGCGCCAACGCGAAGCCGCCGGGATCCGGCATCGCGCCATCCATCAGCACGAAGTCGAACGGATCGTCCTCGTCGTGCGCGCTGGCAAGTGCCGCGAGCACCTCGTCACCGTTCCCGACTGGCAGCGGACGCATTCCCGAGTTCTCGAGGATGCGACAGAGCGCCGCGCCGAACGCGTTATTGACCGTTGCCACCAGGACACGTGCACGCTGCAGGACACCGACCGCGGGCAATGTCGCTTCGGCAACCGCCTCGACCCGGGCGTTGAAGCTGAAGCGACTCCCCACCCCCGGCTCGCTGCTGATGTCCACCGTGCCGTCCATCAACTCGACCAGATGCCTGCAGATGGTCAGACCGAGACCGGTACCCCCGTATTTTCGGGTGGTAGAACTATCCGCCTGGGAGAACGCGCCAAAAACGAGATCCTGCTTGTCCTTCGGGATCCCGATCCCGGTATCGCGCACCGCCAGCTCGAGATTGATCGAGGCGCACTCACGCGAGCGCACGCCAACGCTGACCTCGATCTCGCCGTGCTCGGTGAACTTGATCGCGTTGCCGATCAGATTCATCAGCACCTGGCGCAGGCGAACCGGATCGCCGCGCAACACCGAAGGGACCTCCGGCGACACCGTGAAGTAAAGCTCGACCCCCTTCTGATGGGAACGCAGGGCCAGAGCACGCACAGTTTCGGAAACCACAGCGGAAATCGAAAAGTCGATCTCCTCCAGGCTCATGCGCCCGGCTTCGATCCGGGAAAAATCGAGGATGTCGTTGATGATCGTGAGCAAAGCCTCGGCCGAGGACTTTACCGTCTGCAGGTAATCCCGTTGCTCTGGTGCCAGTGCAGAATCGAGCAGCAGCTCGGTCATGCCGAGAATGCCGTTCATCGGCGTACGGATCTCGTGACTCATGTTGGCGAGGAAGTCGCCTTTGGCCCTACTGGCAGCCTCCGCCTGCTCCTTGGCCTGCAATAGCTCGAATTCGCGCATGCGCTCACGGGTGATGTCGGCGTAGACGCCGACCACCCTTTGCCAGCGTCCATCGGCCAGACGATCGCGTGCCTGTCCGCGCGCACTGAGCCAGCGCCACTTTCCGTCCGCAGCGCGAACCCGGAATTCAACATCGAACAGCGCAGACTGACCGCGCAGATATCCGATCAGACCGGTGCGCATCAGCGCCCGATCCTCGTCGGGCACCAACGGCAACCAGCTGTCGAACTGCACCTCCGCCGAACCCTCTTCATAGCCCAGCCAGCTGCGCCAGCAGGAATCCACGACCAATCGTTGCGCAGCCAGATCCCAGTCCCACAGACCGGCGTGCGTACCGAGCTTGAGCAAGGCCAGACGGTCTTCCAGCGTGGCAAGCTCATGCACCGCTGCATCGCGCTGTGCGCGCAATTGATCGGGGGTTTCAGTGCACGGGAGCGCGGACAAGGGATCGATCACGGAGGGGTTCAGCGCAAGCCAAGCACATCCTGCATGTCAAACAGCCCGGCCTTGCGTCCGCCCAGGTAGCGCGCGGCACGCAGGGAACCCAGCGCATAGGGCATGCGACTGCCCGACTTGTGGGTGATCTCGATGCGCTCGCCGATACCGGCAAACAACACGGTATGGTCGCCAACGACGTCGCCGCCACGAATGGTGGAAAAGCCGATGGTCTCTGCCCTGCGCTCGCCAGTCACACCCTCACGCCCGTAAATCGCGCAGGTTTCCAGATCGCGACCGAGCTCGCCCGCCACCACTTCACCCATACGCAGCGCCGTACCCGAGGGCGCATCCACCTTGAACCGGTGGTGCGCCTCGATCACCTCCACATCATAGCCCTCGTTGAGAATACGGGCCGCCACCTCAAGCAGACGGAACACCGCGTTTACGCCGACGGCCATGTTGGGTGCAAAGACAATCGGAACCGACTCTGCCGCAGCGGCAATCTTCGCCTTGCCGGCCGCATCGAAGCCGGTGGTGCCGATCACCATCGCCTTGCCCTGCTCTCGGACCTGGGCGAGATGCACCAGCGTGCCCTCGGGTCGGGTGAAATCAATCAGACAATCGGCTGCGGCAATCGCCGCACCAGGGTCATCGCCGATCGCCACCCCGCTGACCACTCCCACCAACTCGCCCGCATCGCGGCCGATGAAGGGCGTACCGGGACGATCGAAAGCGGCCGCAAGCACCACCTCGTCATCCCGCAGCGCAGCCTCGATGAGCATGCGACCCATGCGGCCGGAAGCGCCGGCAATCGCTACGCGGATAGGCGTCATGTTCAAAATCCTGTCAGTCATCATGGCCCGACGAGCAGGCACACACAAAATCAGTCCTTGGTCGCCGCGGGCACTTCAACGACACGCGAACGCGCCGCCTGCTGTGACTCGAGCGCGGCACTCGCATCACCACCGCTGACGTCGCCTTCGACCCGATCCAGACGATCATCGACAAAGAACACCGAAATCGTCCGCTGTTCGAGCTCACCCCGCCCGGGCTTGAAGCGATAGACGTAGTCCCACCGGTCGGTGCGGAAAACGTCGGTAATAAGCGGCGAACCGAGCACAAAGCGCACCTGATCACGGCTCATGCCACGCTTGAGCTGCGCGACCATGGCCTGGTCGACATAGTTTCCCTGGCGAACATCGATGCGATAGGGATTGACACGATCGGCGATCGAACCGAAGGAGCAGCCCGCAAGCAGGCTGGCGGCGGCAAGCGCCGAGATGAACGTAAGACGCATGGAGAGGGTCACATTAATGCGCATGAAAGCGCGTAAGGTTCTCAGTAAAGGACAAAAAATATAACATAGCGTCGCAATGCAACGTTGTCTTGCTCCTCAGCCACACCGACAGGCGACCATGTCCGATAATTCGCAGAACCTCAAAAGCATCGGTCTTAAGGCCACTTACCCACGCCTGAAGATCCTCGACCTGTTCCAGAATGCGGAACAGCGTCACCTCACGGCCGAAGACGTCTATCGACTGCTGATGAACGAAGGCATGGATATCGGGCTGGCCACAGTCTATCGCGTACTGACCCAGTTCGAGCATGCCGGCTTGCTCGAACGACACTACTTTGAATCCGGCAAGGCGGTATTCGAGCTCAACAAGGGGGCCCACCACGATCATCTGGTGTGCCTGCAGTGTGGCAAGGTCGAGGAGTTCTTCGACCCCGAGATCGAACGCCGCCAGAACAACATTGCCGAAGAACGCGGCTTCGTGGTCAAAGAGCACGCGCTGTACCTGTACGCCGACTGCCTGCGCAAAGACTGCCCCAACCGCAATCAGTGATCAGCTTGACACAGCCCAGCTGGGTTCACGGCACGCAGCATTGCAGCCAGTAGCAGCGGGCTGCATTACTGCTGCAGTGCGGGCCCGGTGACGTCACTCGCCTGCCCTGCAAGCCCTCGTGGACATCAGCCCTGACCGAGCATCTCTGCCGCGTGACGCCGGGTGGTGTCGGTAATGCTCACCCCACCGAGCATGCGGGCAATTTCTTCCACCCGGTGTGAAGCGTCGAGCGCGGTGACGGTGCTCAGTGTTTCGCCATCGCGCTCGGCTTTGGCAATCTGCCATTGCCAGTCGGCACAGGCCGCCACTTGCGGCAGGTGGGTCACGCACAAGACCTGACGATCGCGCCCCAACTGGTGGAGCAACTTGCCGACGATTTCGGCCACGCGGCCGCCGATACCGACGTCGACCTCATCGAAAATCAGGGTCGGGGTCCCGGAGTCACGGCTGGTCATGACCTGAATCGCCAGACCGATACGCGACAGCTCCCCCCCAGACACCACCTTCGCCAAGCCGCGCAAGGCCTGGCCCTGATTGGCGGCGACCTGAAACTCCACGCTCTCCACCCCATGAGGCGAAGGCTCGCAAGACAGCAGCGCGACTTCAAAACGGCCGCCTGCCATCGCCAGCGACTGCATCGCCTCGGTGATCTCGACCGAAAGCGCGGCAGCGGCCGGCTGGCGGGCGGCGGACAGGCGTTCTGCCGCGGCCAGGTATTCCTTGCGCGCAGCCGCTTCTGCGGCCTCCAGCCGCGCCGGATCGGCACTTGCATCGAGCGCATCAAGGCGAGCGCGCCACTCTGCCTCGAGCACCGTCAGCGCCTCGGGTGAAACCCGATGCTTACGCGCCAGATCCATTACCGCCGAAATCCGGCGCTCGATCTCGGCCAGCCGCTGCGGATCGAGATCGAGTCGTTCGCGATAGCGCCGCAGCGCATGAAGCGCCTCGTCCGACTGGATCGCCGCAGCCATGACCAGCTCGTGCACCTCGGCCAGCGCGGGATCGATTCCGGCCATCTCCCCGATCTGCGCATCGAGCCGGCGAAGAACGCTTGTCACCGCGTAGTCACCCTCGCCCAGCGTATCGAGGGCCTCGTCAGCCCCGGTCATCAGCCCGGCGGCATGGGCCAGACGGCCGTGTTCGGCATTGAGCTCGAGCCATTCGGCCGCGCTGAAGCCAAGCTCCTGCAACTCCTTCAGCTGCCACCCGAGCAGTTCCCGCTCGCGCGCGGACGCGACCGAATCTCGCTCCGCACTGCGGCGCAGCTCGGCGATGCGCTGCCATTCGCGCCAGCACGTGGCCACCGCGGAGGCGAGCACTCCGGCACCTGCATGGGTATCCACCAGTTGGCGCTGGGCATCGACGCGCAGCAGGGCATGATGGGCATGTTGCCCATGGATGTCGGCCAGCCAGTCACCAGCGGTGCGCAGTTGCGCAAGGGTGACCGGCGTCCCGTTGATCCACGCCTTGCTCCGACCATTTGCATCGACCACCCGACGCAGCATCACGCAATCGTCGTCGCGCGGCAGCTCCTGTTCGATGAGCCAGGCGCCGACCGCAGATTCCGGTGGCAGGTCGAATTCGGCTGCGATATCGGCCTTGTCGCGCCCGGCCCTCACCACCCCGCTGTCGGCACGAACTCCCAGCGCCAGGCCAAGCGCGTCAAGCAGGATGGACTTGCCTGCACCGGTCTCACCCGTCAGTGCGCCGAACCCGGCGCCGAAATCGAGCTCCAGGCGGTCGACGATCACAAAATCGCGGATGGTCAGACGGCGGAGCATGGTCTCGGATTCAGCCTGATCAAACTGCCGCGCACGAGCGGCAAGGTAAAGGAAGGACGCATCAGTTGTGGCGCGGCGCAGCGCTCCAGTGGAGTTTTTCGCGCAACATGGCGAAATAGCTGTAGCCCACCGGATGCAGCAGGCGCAGGCTCAGCGGTGACCGCGTGATTCGCACCCGATCTCCGGCCCGTGCATCGAAACGGGCCTGGCCGTCGAAATGGACGCGGGCGTCGTGCGGCGGCAGCAGCTCGATCTCGATGCAGCACGAATCCGGCAGGGTGACCGGGCGCGCAGTCAGCGCATGCGGGCACAAGGGCACCAGCGCAATGCCCCCCACGCTCGGATGCAGGATCGGCCCGTTGGCCGACAGCGCGTAAGCGGTGGAACCGGTCGGGGTCGACACGATCATGCCGTCGGAACGCTGGGTGTACACGAACTCGCCGTCGATCGACAGATCGAACTCGATCATCCGTCCCAGCTCGCCCCGGTTAACCACCACATCATTGAGCGCAAGTGTCTGGAAGATGCGCTGGCCACCGCGCAGGATCTCGGCATCCAGCATCGAACGCGATTCCTCGCAGTACTTTCCGTCGAGGATTTCACCCAGCCTCAGCAAGACGTCCTTGCGCGCGATATCGGTCAGAAAACCTAGCCGCCCGAGGTTTACCCCGGCCAGCGGCACGGCACGATCGGCAAGACGCCGGGCGGTGTGGAGCATGGTGCCATCGCCACCGACGACCACCGCAAGGTCCGCGTTCTCTGCGATCTCTTCATAGGTTGCAACCGGGAAGCCTTCGGCGTTGCCTATGGAACTCGCGGTACCCTGCTCGATCACTACTTCCAGCCCCCGTTCGCGCAGGAAACGGGCGATCAGCAGCACCGACTCGGCCACATCCGGGCTCTGGTACTTTCCGATCAATGCAATGTTGGAGAAGCTCAGGGTCATGGCTGCGGATTAAACCACATTCGGATTCTGTCATGCGCGCACGGGCGCAGTTCGTGCGAACAAGCAGCTGAGCTTGGCAGCAAGGCACGCAGTTCCCTAGAATCGGGCTATATTCGCCTTCAACCATGAAACAACTCGATACCCGCTCCCAAATCCTGCTCAAGACACTGATCGAACGCTACATCGCGGAGGGTCAGCCGGTGGGCTCGCGCGCGCTGTCGCGATACTCGGGTCTGGAGCTTTCACCGGCAACGGTGCGCAACGTGATGAGCGATCTCGAGGAGATGGGTTTCATTGCGAGCCCGCACACCTCCGCCGGTCGCGTGCCCACCGCCCTCGGATACCGCTTTTTCGTCGACGCCCTGCTCACCGTGCAGCCGATGGAAAGCACCCGCGTGCAGGCGCTCCGGGGGCAACTTCTGCCCGACCAGCCACAGCGGCTGATCAACTCCGCCTCGCACCTGCTGTCCGATCTCACCCAGTTCGCCGGTGTGGTGGTCACCCCGCGCAAGGAAACCGTTCGCATCCGCCAGATCGAGTTCATCAGCCTGTCGGAGAACCGCATCCTGCTGATTATCGTTACCTCTGCGGGCGACGTGCAGAACCGCATCCTGATCACCCGCCGCGCCTACTCCGCGGCGGAACTCAGCACGGCGGCAAGCTATCTGAACGAACATTTTGCCGGACTCGCCTTTGAAGACATCCGCAAGCGCATCCAGACCGAGCTCAAGCAATTGCGCAGCGACATGACCGAACTGATGACTGCCACGGTTGAAGCCGGCTCCGAGGCAGCCGAAGACTCCTCGGCAAATTACGTGATCTCGGGAGAGACCAACCTGCTCGATATCGAGGATCTGTCATCGAACATGTCGCGCCTGCGCGAACTGTTCAAACTCTTTGAGCAACGCACCGGACTGATGCAGTTGCTTGACCTGTCCAACCGTGCGCAGGGGGTTCAGATCTTCATCGGCGACGAATCCGGACTTGCGCAGCTCGACGGCTGCAGCGTGATTACCGCGCCCTACGAGGTCGACGGCCGCATCGTCGGCTCGGTGGGCGTGATCGGGCCGACCCGGATGGCCTACGACCGGGTCATCCCGATCGTGGACATCACCGCCCGTCTGCTATCGAACGCGCTCTCCTCCAACAACTAGGCGCCCTGCCGGGGCACCTGGCACGACAACCACCCTGAAGGATCCGCATGGCCCGTTACTGGCCCGAACCCCCCTACACCCACGGCACCCCGGCGCGTACCGGCGTATTGCTGGTCAACCTCGGCACCCCTGCCGCACCCACTGCGGCGGCGCTACGCCCGTATCTGAAGCAGTTCCTGTCCGACCCGCGGGTAGTGGAGATTCCGCGCCTGGTGTGGTGGCCGATCCTCAATGGCATCATCCTCAACACCCGCCCGGCAAAGTCGGCGGCTAAATATGCCAGCGTATGGATGGAGGAAGGCTCGCCGCTCAAGGTTCACACCGAACGCCAGGCGAAACTCCTCGACGGCTACCTGAACGCCGAAGCCCGCACCGATATCGATGTCGCCTGGGCGATGCGCTACGGTGCGCCATCCATTCCCGACACGCTCAATGCCATGCGCGCACGCGGCTGCACCCGTATTCTGGTCGTGCCGCTCTACCCGCAGTTTGCCGGCAGCACCACCGCCAGCGTGATGGATGAAGTCAGCCGCAGCCTGCAGCATTGGCGCAACCTGCCCGAGGTACGCTACGTGCGCAGCTATCAGGATGATCCTGGCTACATTGCGGCGCTGGCCCAGAGCGTACGCGACCACTGGATGCAGCACGGCGAACCCGACCGGCTGGTCATGAGCTTTCATGGCATCCCGCGGCGTACGCTAGAACTCGGCGACCCTTACCACTGCGAATGCCACAAGACCGCCCGTCTGGTCGCGGAGTCGCTTGACTTCCCGGCCGACCGCATCCTGGTGACCTTTCAGTCGCGTTTCGGCAAGGCCGAGTGGCTGAAGCCCTACACCCAACCCACTCTTGAAGCGCTTGCGCGCGAAGGCGTCGGGCGAGTGGACGTGATGTGCCCGGGCTTCGTGTCAGACTGCCTCGAGACCCTCGAGGAGATGGCGATCGAGTGCAAGGAAGCTTTCCTCACCCATGGCGGCAAGACCTTTCACTACATCCCCTGCCTCAACGAGCGCCACGACTGGATTGCCGCACTCACCGCCATCACCCGCCGTCATCTGGGGCACTGGCTCGAGCGTCCTGCCGACACGCCGGAAGCCTGCGCCGCCGCTCGACAACGCGCACTCGACCTGGGGGCAAAGCAGTAATGAATCCCACCTTGCGACTGCTCCTGCGCTGGGCATTGAACGCGGTCGCGCTGCTGATCATTCCCGAGATCATCTCGGGAATCACGGTCGAGAGCTACCTTTCGGCGCTCGCGGCGGCCGTGTTGCTGGGCCTGGTCAATGCCCTCATCCGCCCGATCCTGGTCCTGATCACGCTGCCCATCACCCTGCTCACGCTGGGCCTGTTCACCCTGGTCATCAACGCCTTCCTGTTCTGGGGTGTTTCCGGACTGGTCGGTGGCGTGCAGGTGAGTGACTTCTGGACGGCGTTCTGGGGTGCCCTGCTCTACAGCGTGCTGACCTGGATCGTGAATCTGGCCGTTGGCGACCCCGACCGCAGGGTTCGCATTGTGGTCGATCACCACCGCCGCTGAGTACGCTGCCGCGGCCCGGCCCTCACCCTCACACTGGCCGCCCGATTCAAGTTTGTGCGGTCGGTGCCGTTAATTAGCCCGGGTAGAGGAATCCCGGGAGATCTCCATGAAAATCGCCGCCGCCAGCATCGAGCTGCAGTCCAGTCACTTTTCCATGCAGCAATTGAAGGTGAGCGAACGGCTCGAGATGTGGCGCGATGCGCCCGCCGAGGCCGCGAACGCACAGCCGCGGGCAAGACCGGACCTGGTGCGACTGTCCGGCGAGGGGATGGCGGCACAGCAAGCCGACGCAACTGCCGCGGTCGAGGACGTCACCGACTCGGACCCTCGACTGGCGGTGCTGATCAGCATGATCGAAGCGCTCACCGGCCGACCGGTACGCTTCCTGCGCATGAGCGATCTGCACGGCGGTGGCAGCATGCAAGCTGCAGCGGGCCCGGTCACGAACGGCAAGCAGGGTGAAGAAACCGTCCCCGGACGCGCAGGCTTCGGCATCGAGTACGACTACGAGGCAAACTATGCCGAGGTCGAACAGACACGCTTTGACGCCGAAGGAGTGGTGCGCACCGCGGACGGCGCGGAGATTCGCTTTCAGCTCAGCTTCAGCATGGAGCGCAGCTACACGGAGTCTGTTTCGACGCAGTTCCGGGCTGGCGACGCGCGCCTGAAGGACCCCCTGATGCTTGATTTCGGCGGCCCTGCCGCTGCGCTCTCCGATCAGCGCTTCGCTTTCGACCTTGATGCCGACGGCACGATGGAGAACATCCCGTTGATCAGCGGAAGTGGATTTCTGGCCTTCGACCGCAATGCGAATGGCCGGATCGACGATGGACGTGAGCTGTTCGGACCGATGAGCGGCAACGGATTTGCCGACCTCGCCCAACTGGATGGGGACGGCAACGGCTGGATCGACGAGAACGACACCGACTTCGCCAAGCTGCGCATCTGGCAACCAGACGCCGAAGGCAAAGGCACATTGAAGACACTGGCCGAAGCAGGCATCGGTGCGCTCTACCTGAACAACGTCGATACCCCGTTCAGTGTTCGCAATGCAGCAAACCAGACGCTGGGCGAGATGCGCGCGAGCAGCATCTATCTGCGCGAGGATGGCGGCGTCGGCACCGTCAGCCAAGTCGATCTGAGCGTGTAGCCCTCAATCCTCGACCAGTTGCAGATCCAGCCCGCCGGTGGCCGTGTAGTCGCCCCGGGTAGCGGGCGCTCCATGTTTGGCAAGCGCGCGACTGACATCGGCGAGACGCCTGACGACCACCGTTGAAACCTGTCGGCGAAACAACTCCTGCACCTCTTCCGTGGCAAGGGCGAGTGCCGCCGGGTTGATCTCGAGATAGATCAGCGGCTCGAGAGACACCGAGGTCATCATGTGTCGATGCTCCAGGTGATCCAGCCACGCCTGCTCGCCAAAGACCTCACCCGTACCGAGCTCGAGCACTTTGCGGCCCTCGATCGACAGTTCGACACGCCCCGACAGCACGATACCGAAACGCTGGTCTGCATCGCGCTCACGCATCAGCGTCACATGTTCGTCGGCCTTGCGCCACGAACAGATACGCAAGGCCTCCCACAAATCGATGTCGTCGAACACGGTGAAAAACGCCAGCTTGCGCATCATCGTGAAACGACTGGTATCGGGCGGCACGATGCTATCGTCGACGATCTTGTATCGAACAGCCGCAAGATCCTTGGCAAACTCGGCCCCATTCTTGTAGCGCGAGTAAAGGTCCTTTTCGAGCGCCTTGCGGATTACCGCATCCATCTGCTCGGGGATATCCGGATTGAGCTGAGACACCGAGGGCTGATCGGCGTTGATGATTTTGTACACCAGCTGAGCCGGGTTGGCCGCCCGGAAAGGTAGTCGCCCGGTCAGCAGATGAAAGAGCACCACGCCCAGCGAGTACAGGTCGGTCTTCTGGTTGAGCGGATAGCCCTTGATCTGCTCCGGACTCATGTAAGCCGGCGAGCCGACCCCCATGATGAAAGTGGAGTCGGTATCGATTTTCTTGCTGATGTTGAGTGCCAGCCCGAAATCGGTGATCTTCACATTGTCGTTCTCGTCCACCAGGATGTTGGCCGGCTTGATGTCACGATGGACGATGCCGTTTCGGTAAGCATGATCGAGCGCCATGCAGCACTTGAAAATGATGCCGATCACACGGTGCACCGGGAGCAGGCGCTCGAAGCTGCAATAGCGCTCGAGTGTCAGTCCCGGGAAATACTCCATCACCACGAAGGCCTCGTCGGCCTCTACCACGGCCTCGAAGATCCGGATGATATTGGGGTGATCCAGCCGTCGCGCCACTGCCTCTTCTGCCTTTAGCAGTTTGAGCATACGGCGGTTCCACTTCGCCTCGTCGCGCGCCTTGTCATCAAACTTGACGTGTTTGAGCGCGACCGGCTCGGGGTAGTGAGGGTTCTCGGCGAGGTAAACGATCGCCGTCGCGCCGCGCCCCAACTCGCGCACGATCCGATACTTTCCGATTTTTTCGGGCATCTGCTTCATGACATCCTGCTGGCGCGCGTCGCACCCGACCCAAGCACATTACACGTCGATCGATTGTGTCACGATCGCCTGCAATAGAGAATCATCAGGCGAAAACGTTCAAGTGACGTGTACGTTCATTGACACTGTTCGCCCACCACCTGGTGTGCTTAAATCGCTCGCCAGAAAATGATACCGTCGGCGGCAAGCGCCACCCCTGCTACTCAAGGTCGGCGTGCGCCCCAATCCGCCATGAGCAGTTTCTTGTTATCGGAGCCCCGTCTTGAGCGACCCTGTCGATCAACTCATTCACCCTCGCTGGCTGCTACCCATTTCGCCGGCGGACACGCTGCTGGAACATCACAGCGTCGCAATCAAGGCGGGGCGGATCGTCGACATTCTTCCTCAAGCCGATGCGCGCCTCCGCTATCGAGCCACCGAAAACTTCGACCTGCCGGATCATGTCCTGATTCCCGGCCTGGTCAATCTGCACGCCCACGCGGCCATGAATCTGATACGGGGCATCGCCGATGACCTGCCGCTGATGCGCTGGCTACACGAAGCAATCTGGCCTGCCGAGGCCAAGCACGCCAGCCCGTCCTTCGTGCACGACGGCACCCTGCTCGCTGCCAGGGAGATGCTGCGCGGCGGGATCACCACCTGCAACGACATGTACTTCTATCCGGACGCAGCCGCAGCCGCTTTCGACGAGGCCGGAATGCGGGCAGTCGTCGGCATGATCATGCTCGACTTTCCAACTTCCTACGCCCGCGACGCCGATGACTGCCTGCGCAAGGGGCTCGCCGTCCGCGACAAATGGCAAGCTCACCCTTTGCTCGGCTTCTCCATCGCGCCGCACGCACCGTACACGCTGTCCGACGCCAGCCTCGAGCGCGCCGCCAGCCTCGCAGCAGAACTGGATGCCCCCATTCATATCCATGTACATGAAACTGCAGACGAAATCGCAGACTCGCTCGCAGCCCACGGTATCCGCCCGCTTCATCGACTCGAGCGTTTGGGCCTGCTGGGCCCGGGCCTGATCGGGGTACACGCGGTGCATCTCGACGACACCGATCTGGCACGGCTTGCGCATCACGGCTGCAGCGTCGCCCATTGCCCCACCTCGAACATGAAACTCGGCAGCGGTATTGCACCACTCACACAAATGGTCGGGCACAATATCAACGTTGGCCTGGGCACCGATGGTGCGGCAAGCAATAACCGTCTCGACCTGTTCCAGGAGATGCGTCACGCAGCATTGCTCGCCAAGGTGGTCGGGCAAGATGCATCCGCCATTCCCGCCCATCTCGCCCTGCATATGGCAACATTGGGTGGCGCGCGCGCACTGGGCATGGATGATGAAATCGGATCGATCACCGTCGGAAAAAGGGCCGACCTTTGCGCAGTGTCACTCTCCGACCCGCTAATGACACCGTGCTTCGATCCCGTATCGCACTTGGTCTATGTCTGCGGACGCGAACAGGTCTCGCACGTATGGATTGATGGCGCACTACGGGTAAGAAACGGTATAGTACTGTTGCAAATAAGCGACAAAGAATTGCTCGGCATCACAACGCTATGGCACACTAAACTCGTTAATTGAACAGAATTAATTCCGTTCGAACGCACGCGAGACGGATTCAAGACCGTTTTCGCCCGGTTGCAGCGGCACTAACAGTCTCTCGCCCTACACATGAGGAAACCATGAACAAACAGATCAAGAAACAGATGCTCATGCTGGCTGCCATCGCTACGATGGGCCTCTCCGCTCCTGGCGCTTTCGCCCAGGCAAAAGATGTCGTCGTCGACGGCAAGGGTGAAATCCCCTACGTGATCGACTCACGCAATGTCGTCGCCCGCAGCGGTACCGGCCTGTGCTGGCGTACTGGCTACTGGAGCCCGGCTGCCGCCGCCTCCGCCATGGCTGGTCAGTTCCCGGCCGGCTGCGAATGCGACGGTGACATCGTTCCGAAGGAAAAGTGCGTTGCGCCGATGGCCGCCGCTCCTGCTCCCGCAGCAGCTCCCGCTCCGAAGCCCACTGCCGACAAGATCAAACTCTCCGCCGACGCGCTGTTTGACTTCGACAAGGCTGTCCTGAAGCCCGAAGGCCGCGCCAAGCTGGACGATCTGGCCGCCCAGTCCAAGGAAGTCAAGCTGGAAGTGATTCTGGCCGTTGGTCACACCGACCGTCTCGGCTCCGATGCCTACAACCAGAAGCTGTCCGAGCGTCGCGCTGCCGCCGTGAAGACCTATCTGGTCTCCAAGGGCGTCGAAGCCAACCGCATCTACACCGAAGGCAAGGGCAAGAAGCAGCCCGTGACCGGCACCACCTGCGACAACGTCAAGGGCCGTACGGCGCTGATCGCCTGCCTGCAGCCGGATCGTCGCGTTGAAGTCGAAGTGATCGGCTCCAAGTAATCCGGCACTGCTTGCGGAAAAAAGCCCTGCCTAGGCGGGGCTTTTTCTTTTAACGCACGCCGTCGAACGCTTATCCGAGCGTTCGGTCTTTAACACTGTGTCCGTTTCAGGCCAACATGATGACCACGCTCAACGCAGACCCAGCCGAGCTTCAGAAATTCAGCGACCTTGCCCACCGGTGGTGGGATCCCGCGTCGGAATTCAAGCCCCTGCACGAGATCAACCCCCTCCGCCTCGACTGGATCGACAACACCGCCAGCCTTGCTGGAAAGGATGTGCTCGACATCGGCTGCGGCGGTGGAATTCTGTCCGAGGGCATGGCGGCACGAGGCGCCAGAGTGACCGGCATCGATCTGTCCGAGAAGGCGCTCGGCGTTGCACGCCTGCACTTGTTCGAGAGCAGCCAGAAAGTTGATTACCAACTTGTGAGCGCCGAGGAGTTTGCTGCGCAGCACCCCGGGCAATACGACGTTGTCACCTGCATGGAGATGCTCGAGCACGTGCCCGATCCGGCAAGCACCATCACGGCCTGCGCAAAGCTGGTCAAGCCTGGCGGCCATGTGTTCTTTTCCACGCTTAACCGCAACCTCAAGTCATACGTGCTTGCCATCATCGGAGCGGAGTATGTCCTCAGCCTGCTGCCGCGTGGCACTCACGAGTATGGAAAATTCATCAAGCCATCCGAGCTCAGTCGTTATTGTCGCAATGCTGGCCTGACTCCTCAGGAACTGATCGGCATGAGCTACAACCCGCTGACCAAGATCTACTCGCTTGGTCGAGACACTGACGTAAACTATCTGATGCACACCCGCCGCGAAGCTTGAATGCGGGCCTGGCCACCCACGTGCCACGCTATTGACCAGAGACCAACCGTTCATCCGGTTGGTCTTTTTTTGCTCCATGACGAAAAATCGCGTGATTCTCAAGTTCAACTGCCGAATCGCTTGCCATTTTGATATCGTTAGGTGATTCCAACCATGAGCGGTGTCATATGGCCGATGACAATCAGTTTTTCCGTCCGGTAAGAGATTTTTGCCAACGCAAGGTCGTTACCTGCACCGCAGATGCTGCGCTGGTCGACATCGTAGAGATCATGCGCGCGAAGAACATCTCAAGCGTGGTGGTCACCGAGGGCGCCAGTCCGATTGGAATATTCACCGACCGCGACCTGCGCAACAAAGTCGTTGCCCGCGGCCTGGACCCCCGATCGATGTCCGTGCGCGACATCATGAATGCGCCACTGTCTGTGATCGGCGAAGATGACTTCCTCTATGAGGCCCTGTACCGGATGTCGCGACAGGGCATCCACCGCCTGGGGGTGGTGGATGGCAAAGGCGGCCTTGCCGGCATCATCACTGACACCGACATTCTCAAGCTTCAGGCACATTCGCCACACCAGTTGGTACTGGACATCGAGAAGGCCACAAACCTCGACGATCTGAAGCTACTCCATCAGCGCATAGAGGCGCTGGTCCTGCATCTGAGCGGAACCGGTATCCGCACCCGGGACATGGTCCGCTTGATCGCGAACCTCAACGACCAGGTTGTGTTGCGCCTGATTGCGCTGTTGCGCAAGGACCGCTTCGCCAAGCTGCCGGAGCGTTTCGCGTTTGTGGTGATGGGCAGCGAAGGGCGCAGCGAACAGACCCTGTCGACCGACCAGGACAACGCCCTGATCTACGCGGACGACCTCACTCCCGTCGAGATCAGTCAGCTCGAGGTCTTCGCCACCGAGCTGATCGATTCACTCATCGCAATCGGCGTGCCCGCCTGTCCGGGCGGCATCATGGCCAAGAACGCCGCTTGGCAAGGTACCGTAAGCCGGTGGAAAGATGAGATCAATCGTTGGTTCAACACGCCAACCCCTGACCACATCATGAAGGGAAGCATGTTCGTCGACCTGCGTACCCTGTATGGCGACGCGCAACTCGAACAGCAGCTGAAAGCCTATGTCTTCAAGCATGTGGCCGGCAACCGGGGCTTCCTGATGCGTATGGCGCAGAACATGATGGGATTCAAGCCGCCGTTTGGCTGGTTCGGAAAGATCAAGACTGAAAGCAGTGGCGAGCATCGCGGCAAGATCGACATCAAGAAAGCCGGCATTTTCGCGATCACCGACGGCATCAAGGCGCTGTCACTCGAGATCGGAAATCTGAACGGCGGCACCCACGAACGGATCGCTTCGCTGGTGGCGGCAGAAGTGCTTTCAGCCGAGGCGGCCGAAGATACCGAGGAGAGTTTCGAGTTTCTTGTACAGATGCGACTCCGCGGCCATGTGCAGGCGGTGCAGGCAGGCGAGAAGCCATCGAATTACATCGCGCTTGATCAACTCAACCCCATGGAGGAGGCACGCTTGCGTAGCGCACTCGAGGGTGTTGGCCGATTCCAGCAGTTCATCAAACATCATTTCAGCCTCGACCTCCTGCGCTGACCGTTCTCTCAAAATCCACCCTCCTGGCGGAACGTCGGGCAGCGGCTGCAGGTCACAGTACTGATGTTGGCCGGCATTCAACGCCCCGACATACAAACCAATAATGAGGAGTCACCATGCAAGTGCAATTCAATACCGACGAAAGCGTGGAAGGTCACGAAGCGATGAGCCAACACGCCGAAGAAGTGGTCCAAAGGGTACTGGGCCGCTTTGGCGAGCAGATCACGCGCGTGGAGATCCACGTCAGCGACGTCAATGGAAACAAAGCTGGCGACAATGACAAGCGTTGCCTGATGGAGGCGCGCCTCGCGGGCCGTCAGCCCATCGCTGTAACTGAACTTGCGGGCTCGGTGCATCAGGCGATCGACGGCGCCGCCCAAAAGCTGAAGCGCTCGGTGGATAGCACCCTTGCCAAGCTGGCCGACCGGAGAACACCGGTATCCGTGCCGGAAGACCTGCCCGAGTCGCCGGCCGACTAAGTCAGATTGTGGCGGCATCCTCATCCGCGCTTGTAGCGGACAGGCATGTCGCCACACGGCAGGACACCCGCGCCAGGCGTTCACCCCGGCGCAAAAAGCGATCACAACCAGCACACCAGTCCCGGGGCATTCGCCCTTCCATGGCCATGGCAAGGCTAAAGGCTTACGCTACTATCTTCGACCTGCTTCAGCCACCCGTGGCCCCGAGCCGGCTCCATTCGCCTGGATTTGGCGCCTGAACGCCCGGACTGCCATCAAAAAACTGGGAGATATCTTGGAACGTCGCAAATTTCTCAAGCGTGCCGGCCTCGCGGGCGTGCTCGCCAGCGGCACCGCACCTGCCATCGTCAACGCACAGCAAAATATCCGCTGGCGCCTCGCATCGAGCTTTCCGAAATCGCTGGACACCTTGATCGGTGCAGCTGAAACCTTCGCCAAGAACGTGACGGAATCAACCGGTGGAAAGTTCACCGTAAGCGTGCATGCCGCTGGAGAACTGGTACCGGCATTTGGCATTGTTGATGCGCTGCAGCAGGGCACCATCGAGTGCGCCAACACGGCGCCCTACTATTTCTTTGGCAAGGACGAAGCCTTTGCATTCGACTGTGCCATTCCGTTCGGGATGAACTCCCGACAACTCACAGCCTGGATGTACGAGGGCAATGGCGGAAAACTGCTGCGCGAGTTCTACGCACCGTACAACATCATCAGCCTGCCAATGGGCAATACCGGTGCTCAGATGGGCGGCTGGTACCGCAAGGAAATCGCATCGGTTGCCGACTTCAAGGGCATGAAGATGCGCATCGGCGGCTTCGGCGGTCGCGTACTGGCAAAGCTCGGCGTGATTTCGCAGAATATTCCAGCGGGCGAGACCTACTCGGCGCTGGAAAAAGGCACGATCGACGCAGCCGAGTTTGTCGGCCCCTACGACGACCTGAAACTTGGCATGTACCGCGTGGCACCGTACTACTACTATCCGGCATGGTGGGAAGGCAGTGCACAGACCACGCTGTACATCAACTCAAAGGCATTCAATGCCTTGTCCAATGAGTACAAGGCGATTGTCCGCCTGGCAGCTTCGGATTCGCATGTCGTTACCCAGGCTCGCTACGATGCCCGTAACCCCGCCGCGCTCAAACAACTGATTTCCGAGGGCGCCAAGCTCAAGCGCCTGCCGAAGGACGTCATGGATGCAGCGTTCAAAGCATCCCGCGAAGTGTACGCGGAACTCAATGACACGAACCCAAACTGGAAGAAGATCTACGCCGACTACTCGCGCTTCCAGACCGCGGCCAACCAGTGGCAGGGGATCGCCGAAGGCAGCTACGACCACTACATGGCATCCAGAACTCTGTAAGCCTTTGAGGCACAGCTTCCAGTCGCGGCACCGATCGACCGGGCAGGCTCCTGCCTCCGGTGCCGCGAAACACTACGCTCCATACGCCCAACGGCTCCAATTCCATCATCATCAACAGTGCGCCGAATATTGGCTCGTGGATGCTCCATCAAGCCGTTCCGTTAGGGTTTCCCGCGAATTTCAACGTGGTGCGAACCGCTGTACTGTTCACGACATTCCAACCACAGTAGGTCGAAGGAGATAAAGTGGAACGTCGCTCATTCTTAAAAAACGCAGGGATCGCAGGGGTTATTGCCGCTGGTTCCGCCCCGGCCATCGTCCATGCCCAACAGAATATTCGCTGGCGTCTTGCGTCGAGTTTTCCGAAGTCGCTTGACACCCTCTACGGCGGAGCAGAAGCCTTTGCAAAGAACGTGTCTGAAGCCACTGGCGGAAAATTCACCGTGAGCGTGCATGCCGCAGGCGAGCTTGTTCCGGCCTTTGGGGTGGTGGACGCCATCCAGCAGGACACCGTCGAGTGTGCGCACACCGCGCCTTATTATTTCTTTGGCAAAGACGAAGCCTTCGCGCTCGATTGCGCGATTCCGTTCGGAATGAACTCACGCCAGCAGACCGCATGGATGTACGAGGGTAACGGCCTCAAGCTGATGCGCGAGTTTTATGCCCAGTACAACATCATCAATTTTCCGATGGGCAATTCGGGCGCACAGATGGGCGGCTGGTATCGCAAGGAAATCAAGTCGCTGGCAGACGTGAATGGTCTGAAAATGCGTATCGGTGGCTTTGGTGGCCGGGTGCTCGCAAAACTCGGTGCGGTGCCGCAGAACATCCCGGCGGCCGAAATCTACCAGTCGCTGGAGAAAGGTACCGTTGATGCCGCGGAATGGATCGGCCCCTACGACGATCTGAAACTCGGTCTGCACAAGGTCGCCAAGCACTACTATTACCCCGCTTGGTGGGAAGGCAGCACGCAATTCACACTGCAAGTAAACACCAAGGCCTTTAATGCACTGTCGAGCGAGTACAAGTCGATCGTGCGTCAGGCGGCATCCGACGCTCACGTCTCCGTCCAGGCTCGATACGATGGGCGCAACCCGGGCGCTCTGAAGCAGTTGATCGCCGAGGGTGCCAAGCTCAGCCGCCTGCCGAAAGAGGTCATGGACGCCGCGTTCAAAGCTTCGCGCGAGGTCTATGCGGAGTTGAACGAGAAGAACCCGAACTGGAAGAAAATCTACGCAGACTACTCGCGCTTCCAGGCCGATGCCTACCAGTGGCAGGGGATCGCCGAAGGTAGCTACGACCAGTACATGGCAGCGCAGAAGCTCTGACCTGCATGACGACGGCCCGCTAAAGCGGGCTGTCGGCGCTTTTGCTGCAAGATGCAGCACAGCGCCATCCGCACCCCGGCAAATACGCCCCCGATCGGGATACATTGCCATAGCCCTTTCAGTTTCAGGTAAATCGTCCGATGGGAACTCTGCTCAAGCTGTCACACCTGATAGATGGATTCAGTCGCTTTGTCGGCAAGTCGATTATCTGGCTCGTATTGGCAGCGACACTGATCAGTGCCGGTAATGCGGTCGCACGCAAGGCATTCAATATCGGGTCGAACGCACTCCTCGAAATCCAGTGGTATCTGTTCGCGGCCGTATTCCTGCTCGGTGCAGGCTACGCATTCATGATGAACGCGCACGTGCGGATTGACGTTATTGCAAACAAGTTGAGCAAGCGCCTGCGGACCTGGGTCGATATCTTCGGCATCGTGGTCTTTCTGCTGCCACTTTGCTACTTCATGATCAGTTTCTCGTGGCCGGTGGTGTACGGTGCCTTCGTGTCGAGCGAGATGTCCTCCAACGCGGGGGGCCTCATCCGGTGGCCGGTGTATGCGCTGGTGCCGGCAGGTTTCGCGTTGCTCGGCCTGCAGGCCGTCTCGGAACTGATCAAACGCATCGGTTTCCTGCAAGGACAGGCCCCTGACAGCCTGGCCACCGATGGACACGACGACACCCAGGACCACCTGCACGCCATCACCGGCGAGTCCTCCGACCACGACGTTATTGTTGGACCCAAGCAATGATCGAATTCGTCACTGCCAACATCGCCCCGATCATGTTCGGGGTCGTCGTCCTATTTCTGCTGTCCGGCTTTCCGGTTGCCTTCTCACTGGCTGCGTGCGGACTGTTCTTCGGTTTCATCGGGCTTGAGCTCGGCTTGATCCCCGCTGCGCTGTTCCAGGCACTGCCGCTGCGCGTGTTCGGCATCATGCAAAACGACACGCTGCTCGCAATCCCGTTCTTCACCCTGATGGGGCTTATTCTTGAACGAAGCGGCATGGCCGAGGATCTGCTTGAAACCGTCGGGCAGGTGTTCGGCTCACTCCGCGGCGGTCTCGCGCTGGCCGTGATCTTTGTCGGTGCACTGCTGGCCGCGACAACGGGCGTCGTCGCAGCCTCCGTCATCTCGATGGGCCTGATATCACTGCCGATCATGATGCGCTATGGCTATAGCCGGCCGGTCGCCTGTGGCGTGATCACCGCATCCGGCACGCTCGCGCAGGCCATCCCGCCCTCGCTCGTGCTGATCGTCATGGCCGACCAGCTCGGCCGCAGTGTCGGCGACATGTACAAGGGGGCCATGATCCCAGCCCTCATGCTGGTTGCCCTGTACGCACTGTTCGTCATCGGACTGGCCATCTTCAAGCCAAAACTGGTACCGGCGTTACCACCCGAAGCGCTCGTCTATCGCGAACCCGACGGCAGTTCGGGGCTGCGGTCGCTCGGGGTTCTTGCCGGTATCGTCACCCTGATCACGGTTGGCCTCGGTCAGTACTACGGCGAGATCCTGAGTCAGCTTCAGGGCAAGGACGTAGTTCCGCCCACGGACGAAACCGTTGTCGTGGCGCTGACCTTCGGCACCCTGTTTGCGTTGCTCCTCGCAATCCTGAACCACGTGCTCAAGCTGAACCTGCTGTCGCGTATCGCGGAGCGGGTCACCTTCGTGCTGATTCCGCCTCTGGTGTTGATCTTTCTCGTGCTCGGCACCATCTTTCTCGGCGTCGCGACACCGACCGAGGGGGGCGCAATGGGCGCGGTCGGTGCCTTGTTGATGGCAACGCTGCGCCGCCGCCTCGACTTCCAGACCCTCAAGCAGGCCCTTGAGGCCACCACGAAGCTGTCCGTCTTCGTTCTGTTCATCCTCATCGGCTCGACGATCTTCAGCTTCATCTTCACCACGGTCGACGGACAGATCTGGGTCGAACACCTGTTTGACAAGATCCCCGGTGGCCAGCTCGGCTTCCTGATCTTCGTCAATACGGTGATCTTCTTCCTGGGTTTCTTCCTCGATTTCTTCGAGATCGCATTCATCCTGATTCCCCTGCTGGCGCCAGTCGCCGACAAGATGGGGATCGACCTGATCTGGTTTGGCGTGATCATCGCGATCAACCTCCAGACTTCGTTCCTGACCCCGCCGTTCGGATTCGCTCTGTTCTATCTGCGCAGCGTCGCTCCGCCCGCGGCCTACATCGACCGCATCACCAAGGTGAAGATTGCCGGCATCAAGACCACGGATATCTACCGCGGATCGGTAGCCTTCGTCCTGATCCAGATGTTCATGATCACGCTGGTGATCGCCTTCCCCCAACTGGTAACCGGTGGGCTGGACGCCAAAGTCGACGTTGATCTCGATACAATTCAAATTCAACAGCCCCCTTCAGGTGGGGGCTGGGGAGAACCTGACGCAGACAAGGACAAGGGTGGATGGTGAGAACGCGTACGCGACTATGCCTGGTGAGACACGGGGAAACCGCCTGGAACGCCGAACGGCGCCTCCAGGGGCATCTTGATGTCGAGTTGAACGAGCACGGCCTCAGGCAGGCCGCCTTGACCGCACGCGTATTGGCCACAGCACAGTTCGAGGCCGCTTACAGCAGCGACCTGCGGCGCGCCCGCCTGACCGCAGAGATCATTGCCGGGGGCCCACTCCCGGTGACGATTGATGCCGGTTTGCGGGAACGTCATTACGGCTGTTTCCAGGGGCTCACCTACACCGAAGCAGAGGCCCGTTTTCCTGAAGACTATGCCCGCTTTCTTGCCCGCGACAGCCAGTTGGCGTTCTCCGGCGGGGGCGAAAGCCTGCAGACCTTTGCCAATCGCATCAAGGACACGCTGGTACGGATCGTCGCCGCTCACCCGGGCCAGCAGGTTCTGATTGTGACTCATGGCGGGGTGCTGGATATTATTCATCGTCTCACCACCGGCAGCGCGCTCGACGCAGCCCGCGACTTCACGATCCCCAACGCAGCACTGAACTGGATCGAGCACGAGGACGATGAGTGGCGGCTCATCAGCTGGGGCGATCAACGTCACCTCGACAGCTCACTCGACGAACTCTCCAACGCCTGAAGCCCGATTCGGAGGCGACTTCGCCCACCGACCCCTGCTCACCATGCAGCCCTGCGCCGCATGGTAATATCCGCTTTTAAAAACTACCCAGTCGAGCACGTTCCATGTTCTCTTCGCAAGACACCCTCGCCAAGGTCGATCCGGAGCTGTGGGCCGCCGTGCAGGCGGAAAACCGCCGCCAGGAAGACCACATCGAATTGATTGCATCCGAGAATTACGTTTCCCATGCGGTCATGGAAGCCCAGGGCTCCCAACTGACCAACAAGTATGCGGAAGGTTATCCGGGCAAGCGTTACTACGGTGGCTGCGAGCACGTCGATGTGGCCGAGCAACTCGCCATTGAGCGGGTGAAAAAGCTCTTCGGCGCCGAAGCCGCCAACGTACAGCCGAATTCCGGCTCACAGGCCAACCAGGCGGTGCTGCTGGCCTTTGCCAAGCCCGGCGACACGATCATGGGTATGAGCCTGGCTGAAGGTGGCCACCTCACCCACGGCATGCCGCTCAACATGTCGGGCAAATGGTTCAACGTGGTCGCCTATGGGCTCGACGCCAAGGAAGAAATCGACTACGACAAGATGGAAGCGCTGGCGCGCGAGCACAAGCCGCGCATCATCATTGCCGGCGCGTCGGCCTATTCGCTGCGTATCGACTTCGAACGTTTTGCAAAGATCGCCAAGGAAATCGGCGCCATCTTCTGGGTGGACATGGCCCACTACGCCGGCCTGATCGCAGCCGGCTACTACCCGAACCCGATCCCGCACGCGGACGTCGTTACCTCCACCACTCACAAGACCCTGCGCGGCCCACGCGGCGGCATCATCCTGATGAAGGCCGAGCACGAGAAGGCAATCAACTCCGCCATCTTCCCCGGCCTGCAGGGCGGCCCGCTGATGCACGTCATCGCGGGCAAGGCCGTGGCGTTCAAGGAAGCGGCGACACCCGGCTTCCGCAACTATCAGGAACAGGTGATCGCCAACGCCCGGGTGATGGCGCGAGTACTGGGTGAGGAACGCGGCCTGCGCATCGTCTCCGGCCGTACCGAGAGCCATGTTTTCCTTGTCGATCTGCGTTCCAAGAAAATTACCGGCAAGGCGGCCGAAGCGGTGTTGGGTAGCGCCCACATCACGGTCAACAAGAATTCCATCCCAAACGATCCGGAAAAGCCCTTCGTGACCTCGGGCATCCGCATCGGCTCCCCGGCAATGACCACACGCGGCTTTACCGAGATCGAGTCGGAGCAGATCGCGCACCTGATTGCTGACGTTCTCGATGCACCGGAAGACAATGCCGTGATCGAAAGCGTGCGCGGCAAAGTGTCCGATCTGTGCTCGAAGTTCCCGGTATACGGTAAGTAAGCTGATGCGCGCGGTACACCTTCCGGGCTTGCCGCGCGCATTGGCATCTTTGCCATGAAATGCCCATTTTGCGGCGACCCCAATACACAGGTCACCGACACCCGCGAAAACGATGACGGTGACGTCGTCCGTCGACGTCGGCGCTGCGTCAGCTGCGACAAACGCTTCACCACCTATGAGCGCATCGATCTCAAGATGCCGCACATCGTCAAACGCAACGGCAGCCGCAGCGATTTCGATCATGCCAAGCTGGCCGGCAGCATGAAGCTGGCACTGCGCAAGCGACCGGTCACCACCGAGGCACTTGAAGCGGCCGTTGATCGCATCCAGGCGCGTCTGCTGGCAATGGGCGAGAATGAAGTCTCCAGCGAGAAAATCGGCGAACTGGTGATGAAAGAGCTCAAGCAACTCGATAAAGTCGCCTACATCCGCTTTGCTTCGGTGTACCGCAATTTTGCCGACGTCGATGAGTTCTCCGAGGTCATCCGCGAAGTGCAGTCCCGCCCCAAGAAAGGCCGCGCCAGCACCAAACCTCCGGCAGATTCCGAGCATGACCTTTTCGGCGATTGACCACGCCTGCATGGCGCGCGCGCTCGCGCTTGCCGGGCAGGGACTCAACACCACCACACCAAACCCACGAGTCGGCTGCGTCCTGGTTCGCAACGGCACGACCGTCGGTGAAGGCTGGCATCGCCGCGCCGGAGAAGCCCACGCGGAAGCGCTTGCTCTGCGCCAGGCAGGCGAACACGCCCGAGGCGCAACCGCCTATGTCACCCTGGAGCCCTGCTCGCACTACGGTCGGACGCCACCCTGTGCCGACGCCTTGATCGCGGCCGGTGTCGCCCGGGTGGTCGTTGCCATGGAAGACCCGAACCCACTTGTGTCCGGCCGTGGCCTGGAACGCCTGCGGGCGAGCGGCGTCATCACCGCGCACGGCCTCCTCGAACAGGAGGCCAGAGAGCTCAATATCGGATTCCACTCGCGCATGACGCGTGGCCGTCCGTGGTTGAGACTCAAGGCAGCGAGCACCCTCGACGGCAAGACCGCGCTGAACAACGGCGTAAGCCAGTGGATCACCGGCCCCGCCGCACGCGCGGACGGCCACCGCTGGCGCGCTCGTGCCTGCGCCATCCTCACCGGTATCGGCACGGTGAAGGGGGACGATCCTGAACTTACCGTACGTGCGATACCCTGCGAACGCCAGCCCCTGCGCGTCCTGATCGACGCCCGTCTGGACGTTTCTCCTGCCGCCCGCATCCTGCAGGGCGAGCCGATTGTCATCGCCACCGCCAGTCAGGACACAGAAAAAGTGGCGCGACTGACGGACGCCGGCCATCGCCTGCTGCTGCTCCCCAATGACGGGGGCAAGGTGGATCTGAGCGCGTTGATGAACGAGCTGGGCAGGCTCAACCTCAACGAAATCCACGTCGAGGCCGGATTCAAGCTCAATGGCTCACTGCTGCGCGAAGGCTGTGTAGACGAATTGCTGCTGTACCTGGCGCCAATGCTGGTGGGCGACGCAGCTCAGGGTTTGTTCAACCTTCCCGCCCTGACCCGCCTCGACACTGCGCTGCGACTCGACATCCGCGATTTGCGCCAGATCGGCGACGACCTCCGCGTGATCGCCCGCCCCAGGTCCTGATCGCTAAGACTGCCTGCGTCAGCGCCCGCCACACACCGAACAACCCGGATCACGACCGAGCGACACGCTGCGCCATTCCATGCCGAGTCCGTCCAGTAGCAGCAGACGGCCATCGAGCGATGTACCGCAACCGACAATCAGCTTCAGCGCCTCAGCCGCCTGCGTCGACCCGATAATGCCAACCAGCGGCGCAAAAACGCCCATCACCGCACACCGCACCTCATCCACCTCCTCGCCTTCGGGGAACAGGCAGTGGTAACAGGCGCTTTCCCGGTTACGCAGATCGAACACCGACACCTGCCCGTCAAACCGGATCGCCGCACCGGACACCAGCGGCTTGCAGTGCCTGACACAGGCCCGATTGACCGCATGGCGGGTGGCAAAGTTGTCGCAGCAATCCAGCACCACATCGGCAGCGGCTACCTGGGTATCGAGTTCATCACCTTGCAGCCGGACCGGCAGGATTTCCACCCGTGCCAGCGGATTGAGCCGCTGCAGGGTGTCCCGACCCGACTCGACCTTGAGCCGGCCTACTCCCTCGGCGCTGTGTAGAATCTGCCGCTGCAGATTGGTCAGGTCCACGGTGTCGCCATCGGCCAGCACCAGCGTCCCTATCCCGGCCGCGGCCAGATACATCGCAGCGGGCGAGCCCAGGCCCCCGGCGCCAATGACCAATACGCGGGCGGCAAGGATGGCCTCCTGTCCCTCCACTCCGATCTCGTTCAACAGGATGTGACGGCTGTAACGCAGAAGCTGGTCGTCATTCATGGGGCTGGCACGTAAGAAAAAGGGCTGCGCCCGGCAGCCCGAATTGTGGAAGACAAAGAAGCTGCGTTACTTGTACTCACGCAGATCGGGCGGCGTCTCGTCATGGTCGCCATGAACATGATGATCCCAAGCCTGAACATAGACTTCATTGGACTGTTTGAGCAGGCGCTCGGGTGATTCGAGATTGTGACGCTGGGTTTCCTCACAGAAATACACCAAGGCCCGCACCAGCTTCGAATAAAGGGTGTTGTCGAGCGCAAAGCCTGCCTCACGCAAAGCGTCCTCAAGCGACTCAAGGCTGTAGTCGAGTACCGAATAGTGCACGATCAACGCGTATTCACTGTTTCCGCGCTCGACCTGCAGCCCCTTCAACATGCTCAGCGCACGCAGCGCATGCTCGACCTGACCAGGTGGGAGTTTCTTGAATCGAATCTCCCGTTGTTTGTCGATTCCGGCCCCGACGACGGGATGGTCGTGACGCCGGCCGGCAAGCTTGTAGGCGGTTTCACGTCGCATCACAACCCTCCCCCTGAAATGGATTATTTTTTATTCTGGACGATCTGGAGGCCCTTGAGAAGGTTCACCGCTTGCCCCAACTGGTAATCGTCCTTGCCCGCGGGCTCGAATATCGCCACCGGCGCATCGTCCTCATCCCCCGGCGAAGTTTGCGCGCCGCCAGCTGCCTTGCGCTCCGCCTCGGGGTCACGATCATTGCCCAGATGCCGGTCAAGATCCGCCTCGCGCAGGCGCTTCGCCGACCCGTTGGTCGATTCCTCGACAATGATGTCCGGCTCGATCCCCTTGGCCTGAATCGAACGTCCACTCGGCGTGTAGTAGCGTGCCGTGGTCAACTTGATGGCAGTGGTGTTGTTCAGCGGCAGAATGGTCTGCACCGAGCCCTTGCCGAAGGTCTGGGTTCCCATGACGACTGCCCGCTTGTGATCCTGCAACGCACCCGCGACGATCTCCGACGCAGACGCCGAACCGGCATTGACCAGCACGACCATGGGTACATCGAGTGCCCACTTGGGCAAGGATCGCAGAAAGTCGTCACGCGAGCCGCGCAGATAGTCTTCCGGGCTAGCGCGATACTCGCGCTTGGCGTCCTCGGTACGTCCGTCAGTCGACACCACCAGCGTATTGGTCGGCAGGAAAGCGGCCGCCACGCCGACCGCGCCGTGAAGCAGGCCACCCGGATCATTGCGAAGATCGAGTACCAGTCCGCTCAACTGCCCTTCCTTTTCCAGCTTTTCGAGATGCTGCACCACCGATCTCGCCGTATTCTCCTGGAATTGCGCGACCCGCAGCCAGGCGTAGCCGGGCTCGATCACCTTGGACTTGACGCTCTGGACCTTGATCACCTCGCGCGTGAGCGTCAGCACGATCGGCCGCGCCTCGCCTTTGCGCATGATGGTCAGGGTGATGTCGGTCTTGGGCTTGCCCCGCATGCGCTTGACCGCATCATTCAGGTTCATGCCCTTGACCGGCGTATCGTCGAGCTTGACGATCAGGTCGCCCGCCTTCACGCCGGCACGGAACGCCGGGGTATCTTCGATCGGCGATACCACCTTGACAAAGCCATCCTCCAGCCCGACCTCGATGCCGAGCCCGCCGAATTCGCCCTGAGTACCGACCTGGAGATCCTTGAACGCCTCTGCATCAAGATACGCGGAGTGAGGATCCAGCCCGCTCAACATCCCGCTGATGGCGTGGGTCACCAGTTTCTTGTCATCGACCGGCTCCACATAGCCCTGCTTGATCGCGTTGAACACGTCCGCAAAGGCACGCAACTCCTCCACCGGGAGCGGCGCGAGCACCGATTTGTCGGCGTTGGCGGAGAAATTCAGGCTGATCATCACGCCGGCGAACACGCCAGTCATCACGAGCCCGAGTTGTTTCAGCTTGCTGCTGGGCATGAGCACTCCATCGTGAATATGCCGGCGCGGCCACCTCGGCCACACCCTGTATCTAGTTAAGCCGCACCCACTGCATCGGGTCGAGCGCCCGTCCCTGGTGTCGGATTTCGAAGTATAAACCCGATTCCGGGCCCCCTCCGCTTGCCCCTACGCTCGCAATCGCATCGCCCCCGGCGACGGCATCGCCGACCTCCCTAAGCAGGGCGTCGTTGTTACCATATACTGAAAGGTAGTCGCCACCGTGATCGAGGATGAGCAGGTTTCCATATCCCCTCAACCAGTCGGAAAACACCACCTCTCCCGCGCTGACCGCCCTCACCTCCGAGCCACTGGCTGCACGAATGAAAACGCCTTTCCAGGTCGTTCCACCTTCTGCCCTTTGAGCACCAAAGCGGCCAATGAGTTCGCCACGGACCGGAAAACGCAATTGACCGCGCAACTGCGCAAACCTCACGCCGGTCGGCGTCGGCCCGGCAGACTGCCGAATCTCGCCCACGACCGGTTCGGAGCGCCTTGGGGGCGTTGCGGGGCGAACCGAGGCGGTCGCTCCCGACTGCGACGCCTGAGCCTGTGCTGCTTGAGCATCCTGCGCTGCCTGCGCCGCGCGGCGCTCGGCTGCCGCCCGCGCGGCGGCCTGCCGTGCAGCGACTTCCCGGGCACGCTGCGCCAGCGTTTCGAGCAAACGGGCAAGCCGCTTCTCGTCCTCCCTGAGCGCATCGACCTCCTGCTTCTGCGACTTGAGCTGACCAGCGATCTCGGTGAGCGCCTGTCGGCGCGTCTGGTGCACCGTAGCCAGTTCTGCCTGCCGGGCGCGCTGCTCGGCCTCGAGTTGCACCATGCGATCGCGTCGGGCGGAAATTTCCGAAGCACGTTCGGCCTTGGTGCGCAAATCGTTGCGCAGCCCGTCAATCAATGCCAGCCGCGCTCTCCCAAGATGTTCCAGATAATGTGCGTCACGAGCAAGCTGGTTGGGATCGCGCGCCGCCAGCAAGGGGGCGACGCCATCGGCCGAGCCAAACATGTAGTGCCGCCTCAGCCACTCGGCAAGCTCCCCCTGACGCGCCGCGATCCGCGCCTCGACTTCGCGCTGCTCGGACTCGAGCACGGCCAACGCCTTTTCCGCGTCCGCACGCTCACTGGCCACACGCCGCACATCGCGCTCCACCCTGGAGACCGCGCGCTCGGCCTCGGCCAGCGCGTTTGCCGCTCCAGAGCGCGTCGCTTCGGTCTGGGCCAGGTCCTTTTGCAGGTCGCGAATCCGGCGCTTGAGCTCATCCAGGTCGGACCGCTTTTCGCTGATCTCAGGCGTTGTCTGGGCGAGCCCGTCCCGCGGCAGAACCGCCCCTGCGAGCAGCACTGCCAGGAACACGCCGCGCACGAGGGCCGCCCGGAAACGCAGGAGGATCACGTCAATCGAGATCAGACCTTCGCCTTGCCCTGACCGGCCACCGCGGCCTGTGCGGCTCGAATGGTGTCCTCGTCGGCAAGGTAATAACGCTTGACCGGCTTAAGATTGACATCGAGTTCGTACACCAGCGGCTGCGCAGTGGGAATGTTGAGGCCGACGATCTCGCTATCGGAGATGTTGTCGAGGTACTTGATCAGCGCACGCAAGCTGTTGCCGTGCGCGGCCACCAGAATGCGACGACCGGCAAGAATCTGCGGCACGATGACCGTTTCCCAGTAGGGCACGACGCGCGCCACTGTATCCTTGAGGCACTCGGTGCGCGGAAACTTTGCCCGCGGCAGCGAGCCATAGCGCGGATCATCGCAATTGAGCCGTGCATCACCCTCCTCCAGCGCAGCGGGCGGCGTATCGTACGAGCGGCGCCATACCAGTACCTGTTCATCACCATACTGCGCAGCCGTCTCGGCCTTGTTCAACCCCTGCAAGGCACCGTAGTGACGTTCGTTCAGACGCCACGAATGCTCCACCGGCAACCACAGCGAATCGAGCTCTTCGAGCACGATATTGAGCGTCTTGTTCGCACGTTTCAGCACCGAAGTAAACGCCAGGTCGAACGTATAACCCTCATGCTTGAGCAACTGGCCCGCCGCCCGCGCTTCGTCCACACCCTGCTCGGTGAGGTCCACGTCGGTCCAGCCGGTGAAGCGGTTTTCCTTGTTCCAGGTGGATTCACCATGGCGAAGCAGAACGATCTTGTACATGGAAAGTCTAGGTCCGTTAAAGGTTGAGACTGCAGGTAGAATTCAGAGGTTCGTGTGCCAGAAATGGCGCGTTGAACGTTAGCGCGTTATTTTATACTATTGGTTTTGCCCACCCGGCCCTCTCGTGATCAATCAAGACATATTCGAGCTGATCGATAAGAATGAACACATCGAGACAGCTGCTCGTGCTCTCAAGGCGATCGCACATCCGCTTCGCCTCAAGATCCTTTGCGTGCTCGGCAGCGAAGAAGTCTGCGTGCAGGACATCGTCGAAGCCGTGGGCACCTCGCAGAGCAACATCTCGCAACATCTCGCGATCTTGCGCGACAAGGGCGTTCTGCACACCCGCAAGGATGCCAACCGCGTCTACTACCGTGTCGGCGACCAACGCACGCTGCAGTTGATCGTTCTGATGCGCGAAGTCTTCTGTGGCGTTGCTCCCAGCAACACCAGCAAATAACCCTCCGGAGTACTGATTTCGTGGAATTCCTGCAAGAGAACCTGGCTTGGGCTGCATTGGCAGCCGCCTCGGGCGGCTGGCTGCTGTTCGACTTCATCCGCAACCAGGGCAACAAGGCGCTGCTAAGCCCGGTGGAAGCAACCATGCTGATCAATCGCGAGGATGCGATTGTGCTCGACGTTCGCGACCAGGGCGAATACAGCCAGGGTCACATCCCGAATGCGCGCCATATGCCCCTGGGTGAGCTCACCCGCCGCAGCAATGAGCTTGAAAAACTCAAGGATCGCCCCATCATCCTCTGCTGCGCCAGCGGCTCACGTTCGGCCTCGGCCCTGGCAACGCTGAAGAAGGCGGGCTTCGAGAAGCTGTTCAACCTGCGTGGCGGCCTGTTCGAATGGGAAAAGGCCGGCCAGCCGATCACCCGCAAGAAGAAATGACCATGCAAGCTGCCGTCCGTATGTACACCAGCAATTACTGCCCCTATTGCGCACGTGCCGAGCAGTTGCTGCGCGCCCGCGGGGTGACCGAAATCAACAAGATCCGCATCGACCTCGACCCGGAACAGCGTGACCAGATGATGCAGGCCACCGGTCGGCGCACAGTTCCGCAAATCTTCATCGGCGACTACCATGTCGGCGGCTGTGACGATCTTTACGCACTCGACCAGAAAGGGGAGCTCGTTCCCCTGCTCGGCTTGACTGCCGACTGACGCGTCCGACCGCTTCCCTTGGCTCAAACCAAATCAATCAAACCGAATCACTCAAACCGATCCAGGCAGCTCACATGACCGAAAACGCACAACCCGTATTCTCCATCGAGAAGATCTACGTCAAGGACCTCTCGCTCGAGGTGCCCAACGCACCGCAAATCTATCTTGAGCGCGACACACCGCAGATCAACGTTCAACTGCGCACCGACGGCAAGGCCGTCGATGAGGGGCTATTCGAAGTCACCCTGACCGTTACCGTCGCGGCAAAGATCGGCGAGGAGCGCTCGGTTTTCCTGGTCGAAGTGGCCCAGGCCGGCGTATTCCAGATCCGCAACATCCCCGAGGGCGACCTTGAGCCGGTGATGATGATCGGCTGCCCGAACATCCTCTTCCCCTATGCCCGCGAAGCCGTCTCCGATGCGATCACCCGTGCCGGCTTCCAGCCGGTGCTGCTCGCCCCGGTCAACTTCGAGGCGCTTTACCAGTCGCGGCAGCAGCAAGCACCGGCCGGTGAAGTCCCGATCCAGTAAGCGTCCGCAAATGATCACCCGCCACCTTCGCCTTGCCATCGCCGTCGCCCTGTCGCTGGCCAGCAGTGCCGGGCTTGCCATCGAATTCCGTTCGGTTGCAACGCCGGCCATCCTGTACGACACCCCGTCCGACAAGGGCAGGAAGCTCTCGATCATCCTCGCCGGCACGCCGGTGGAGGTAGTGGTGGCACTCGACAAATGGGTGAAGGTGCGCGACCCGGCCGGCGCCTTGTCGTGGATAGACAGACAGTTGCTTGCCGAACGGCGAACCCTGCTCGTCACCGTGGCACAGACCCCGGTGCGCCAGCAGGCGGACGAATCCTCCTCGCCGGTGTTCACCACGGTCAAGGATGCCGTACTTGACTTCGCCGAACCGCCCGAAAACGGCTGGGTCAAGGTCCGTCACCGGGACGGCGCGAGCGGATATCTGCGCGTCAATGAGGTGTGGGGACTCTGAAGCGGATGCATATTTCGGTATTCGGCGCTGGCGCCTGGGGTACGGCGCTTGCACAGACGTTTTGCGCAGACCATAAGGTCACCCTGTGGGGGCGAGATCCCCTGCATATCGACGAGATCCGCAGCAAGGGCGAGAACCAGCGTTATCTCCCCGGGCTGCAACTTCACCCCACGCTGGCGCTGACTGCTGACTTCGACACCGCGGCCTGCGGCGCCGATCTGCATCTGGTGGTCACACCGCTTGCGGGACTGCGCGGGACAGCCCGTGCCCTGAGCCTGCGACAACCGGGAACGCCGCTTATCTGGGCGTGCAAGGGTCTCGAAGGAGGAAGTGGCCGGCTCCCGCACGAAATCGTGACCGAAGAGCTTGGCCCGAATGCCGCATGCGGCGTCCTGACCGGCCCGAGCTTCGCAGCGGAGGTCGCGCGCGGCCTGCCCGCTGCAATTTCGCTGGCATCGGCCGACCTGACATTTGCGACCGATTGGGTGCAGGCACTCCATCAGCCCCGCCTGCGCCTCTATGCAAACACCGATGTGGTGGGGTGCGAAATCGGCGGCGCGATCAAGAACGTGATGGCGATTGCCGCCGGCGTTTCCGATGGCATGGGTTTCGGCCTCAATGCCCGCGCCGCGCTCATCACCCGGGGCCTGGCCGAAATTGCCCGCCTCGCCGAGACCCTGGGCGGACGCCCCGAAACCTTGATGGGCCTGTCCGGTATGGGCGACCTGATCCTGACCTGCACCGGCGATCTGTCACGCAATCGACGGGTGGGCCTTGCGCTGGCCGAGGGCAAGACACTGGAAGACATCCTGCGCGATCTCGGACATGTCGCGGAAGGCGTATCGACTGCGCGCGAGGTGGCCGGCCTGGCACAGCGGGTTGGTACCGACATGCCGATCTGCGCTGCAGTCAATGCAATTCTGCATGAAGGGCAGTCGGCACGTGAAGTGGTTGAGCAACTGCTTGCACGCGACCCCAAGCAAGAATAGCCCAGCACCGTAAGATGCACATCCGGCGCATCTGCATGCACGCGCTCAGGCAGCCCCCTCGAATCCCAGCTGACGCCAGCCCTCGTAGACCACCACCGCCACCGCATTCGACAGGTTGATGCTGCGATTCGCGGGCCGCATCGGGATCCGGATCCGCTGCTCTGCCGGTAACGCCTCGAGCACATCTGCCGGCAAACCCCTGCTCTCGGGACCGAACACCAGCACATCACCCGCCCGATAGCCGACGCAGTCATGCCTTACGGTGCCGCGCGTGCTCAAGGCGAACACCCTTTGGCCTTCAAAATGCCGGGTGCACGATAGCCAGTCCCGATGCACGGTGACGTGCGCCAGATCGTGGTAATCGAGCCCGGCACGCGACAACTGCCTGTCGCTGAGATCGAACCCGAGCGGCTCGACCAGATGCAGGCGTGCCCCCGTATTTGCGGTCAGGCGAATGATGTTGCCGGTATTTGGCGGAATTTCGGGCTCGAACAGGACGATATCGAACATCAGTCAGCGCCAGCAGGAAAAGCGCGCACTCTAGCTCAGAGCGGCGTCGGTGTGCGGGCCACGACACAATTCTCGACCCTCGCCGCGCCGCTGGCCTTCAGACAGCGGGCCAGTTCGTCCAGCGACGCCCCGGTTGTCATCACGTCGTCAATCACCACCACGCACATCCCGTCCAGACGCCTGTCGCAGGCAAACGCGCCACGAAGATTGCGCACGCGCTCCTCGCGCCCAAGCTGGGCCTGCGCGGGGGTGTCGCGCACGCGTACGACTTTCAACAGCTCCAGCGGCAAACCACGGGCGCGAGCCAGTGGGCGGGCAATCTCCATTGCCTGATTGAACCCGCGCCCGGCCAAGCGCCGGGGATGCAGCGGCATCGGCAGGATCAGATCGACATCAGCCGGCAGAGTCAGCCTCGATGCGAAAAATCCGGCCAACGAGAGCCGGTGACGGTACTTCAATGCCTGAACCAGGACATTGAGCGGAAATGCATATTCGAATGCGGCCCGGGTCGCTTCGAATGCCGGTGCGGCGCTCAGGCAGCGCCCACACACCGTGCCCTCCGCAGTTGGCAATGCGCACACCGGACACACCGAGACGGGGTGAAGCGGCAGTTCCGCCTGACATGCTGCGCACACCGGTTGAGCACCCGAAGGCGCACCACACAGATAGCACTCCTGCGGCAAGACCATATCAAGCACATGGTTTAAAACGCGTGCCAGCACTGGAACTGTATTTGACAAGTTTTCATCCCGTGAACGAAGATGCCGAGTTGCCGTATTACAGCCCGGACCAGAGATCATGACAAGCACATCCACCATCAAGTTCGCCCGCAAAGCCGCTCCTGCTGTGCCCACCGATGCAAAATGGAGCGTTGCCGACGTTCAGACCTTGTTCGACATGCCTTTTCTCGACCTCCTGTTCCGGGCTCAGCAAGTACACCGCGAGCACTTCAAGGCCGGAGAGATCCAGCGTTCGACCTTGCTGTCGATCAAGACCGGCGGCTGTTCGGAAGACTGCGGTTACTGCTCCCAATCGGCCCGCTACGACACCGGCCTCGAACGCGAGCAGCTGATGGCGGTGGAGGAAGTGCTCGAGCACGCTCGTGCAGCCAAGGCCAAGGGCTCTTCGCGCTTTTGCATGGGCGCCGCCTGGCGCGGCCCCAAGGAGAAGGATCTGCAGCCGGTGCTGGAAATGGTCCGCGAAGTGAAAAAGCTCGGGCTGGAGACCTGTGTCACCCTCGGCATGCTGGGACAGGGCCAGGCCGAGCAGCTGGCCGACGCCGGCCTTGACTACTACAACCACAACATCGACACCGCCCCCGAGTACTACAGCGAGGTGATCACCACCCACACCCTGCAGGATCGGCTGGACACCCTGGACAAAGTGCGCGATGCAGGCATCAACGTTTGCTCGGGCGGCATCATCGGACTGGGTGAGACCCAGACCGGACGCGCCGGCCTGATTGCGCAGCTCGCCAACATGAATCCGCCCCCCGAATCGGTGCCGATCAACAATCTGGTCCAGATTCCGGGCACCCCGCTCGCCGACGGCAGCAAGATTGATCCCCTGGATTTCGTCCGCACCGTTGCCGCCGCACGCATCACCATGCCAACCAGCTTCGTTCGGCTCTCAGCCGGCCGCCAGGAGATGAGCGACGAGCTGCAGGCGATGTGTTTCATGGCCGGCGCGAACTCGATTTTCTACGGCGAACGCCTGCTGACCACCGACAACCCCGACGCCGATCACGATCAACGCCTGTTCGAACGTCTCGGTCTGACATCGATCTGACCCGGAAGCATGGCGCTCGATCCTGATTTCCGGCTCGACCGCCGATTGCTGCGTCGCCGCTTCAGCCGCTGCGCGGAGCGGTATGACGGCGCCGACATCCTCGCGCGGGAAATCGCCCGCAGGATGGATGAGCGCCTCGACTACATCCGCATCACCCCACGGCGGATACTGGATCTGGGCTGCGGCACCGGTGCCGACCTGCTGCGCTTGGCCGAACGCTATCCTGAGGCAGACCTGCTCGGGCTGGATTTCGCCCTGCCCATGCTAGCCCATTGCCGCCTGCGCACGACACCACCGGGCAGCCCCGTGGGGGCTCTCGTGGGTGGCTTGTTTCGCCGTCTGATCGGTGCCCCACCCCGTGCCACGCCGGTGTTTGCGGCAGACGCCACCGCGCTGCCCCTGCCACGTGCAAGCGTCTCGCTCGCCTGGTCGAACCTGATGCTGCCCGGCCTGCACGATCCACTGCCCGCGTTCAGGGAGATCCATCGAATCCTGGAGGTCGGCGGGCTGCTGATGTTCTCCACCCTCGGCCCCGACACGCTACGTGAGCTGCGCAGTGCCCTGCCGGACCAGCATGGCGAGCGGGTCCACCGCTTCATCGACATGCACGACATCGGCGATGCGCTGGTCAAGGCCGGCTTCTCCGACCCGGTGATGGATATGGAGATGGTGACCCTGACCTACACCGAACTCGACGATCTGTTCCACGACCTGCAGGCCAGTGGCGGCACCAATGCAGCCAGCTCGCGGCCACGCGGGCTCTCGGGCAAAAAGGCGTGGTCCGAGGCACGCGCACGCTATGAGCAACTGCGTACGGCAGGAAGGCTTCCTGCGACCTTTGAGGTCATCCAGGGCCATGCATGGAAGGCTGCGGCAAAAACCACGGACGACGGGCGCGCAGTCATGCAGTTTCATCCGCGCGCTGCAGACAGCCCCTCTGCCTGAATCGCACCATCGGAACCCCCACATGACTGCAGCTCCCGTCTGGCTGTTCGATCTCGACAACACGCTGCACAACGCCACCCCGCACATCTTTCCGCACATCAACCGCAGCATGACGGCCTACCTGGAGCGGCATCTGGCGCTCAGCACCGAGGACGCCAACGCACTGCGCAACAGGTACTGGCATCAGTACGGCGCCACGCTGCTGGGACTGGTACGGCACCACGCCACCGACCCGCAGCATTTCCTGCGCGAGACGCACAATTTCGAGCATTTGCACAAGATCGTGGTATTCGATCGTGCGCTCAAGGGCATGCTGAAAAAAATGCCGGGGCGCAAGATCGTGTTTTCCAACGCACCGCGCGCCTACGCCGAATCGGTGCTCGACGTCATGGGAATTCGCAACCTGTTCGATGCGGTGGTCGGCATCGAGGCGCTCGCCTTTCAACCCAAGCCGGGCATGGCAGCCTACCGCCGGATCATCCGACGCTATCGCCTCAACCCGCGACGCTGCATCATGATCGAAGACACCGCGGTCAATCTGCGCACTGCTCGTCAGCTGGGCATGCGTACGGTGCTGGTGGGTCGCGGCACCCGCCACCCGGCTTATGTGGACGTGAAAATCAGCTCGATTCTCAAACTGCGCCGGGCAGCCGGCGGCCTGTTTGGGTAGCAGTCTGGCGCAGTACGCCGCAAGCGCGGCAGTCTCCTATGTGCGCAACCAGCGCGCAGCATCCAGCGCGAAATACGTCAGAATGCCATCTGCCCCGGCACGCTTGAACGCCAGCAAGGCCTCCATCACGCACGCCTGCTCGTCCAGCCAACCGTTGGCCGCAGCCGCCTTGAGCATCGCATATTCGCCACTGACCTGATAAACATAGGTCGGCACCTGGAGTTCGGCCTTCACCCTGCGCACGATATCCAGGTAGGGCATGCCCGGCTTGACCATGAACATGTCAGCCCCTTCCGCGATGTCGAGCGCCACCTCGCGGATCGCCTCGTCGCTGTTGGCCGGGTCCATCTGATAAGTGTATTTGTTGCCCTTGCCCAGATTGCCGGCCGAGCCGACTGCGTCGCGGAAGGGGCCGTAGAAGCTCGACGCGTACTTGGCCGAATACGCAAGAATGCGGGTATGGATGCGTCCATCGCCGTCGAGTTCGGCCCGAATGCGTGCCACTCGCCCGTCCATCATGTCGGACGGCGCAACCACATCCGCACCGGCGCGGGCATGACACAATGCCTGCTTGGCCAGGGCCTCGAGCGTTTCGTCGTTGAGCACATAGCCGCGCGGATCGTCCGGATCGATCAGGCCATCCTGCCCGTGGCTGGTATATGGGTCGAGTGCCACATCGGTGATCACGCCAAGCTCAGGGAAGCGGGCCTTGAGCGCCTGTACCACCCGCGGAACCAGCCCGTCCGGATTCCACGCCTCCTCTGCCTGCTCGCTCTTGCGCGCCGCATCAATCACCGGAAACAGGGCGAGCGCCGGCACACCGAGGGTCAGCGCTTCTTCGGCGACGTGAAGCAGACGGTCCAGCGATACCCGATTGACGCCCGGCATGGAGGCCACCGGCACCACCACATCCTGCCCCTCGACGACGAACACCGGGTAGATCAGATCGGCGGGAGTCAACACGTTCTCACGCATCAGCCGACGGGAAAAGTCGTCACGGCGCATGCGACGCATGCGGGTCAACGGAAAGGTGGTTTGAGTTGGCATATCGAATCCGGCAACAATGATCAAATGAAATCAGACCCATCGATCGAGACAATAGAACGGGTCAAAACAAATGGTAACGACTTGAGGTGGAACTTCCTGCCCGCCCCTCTCTCAGAACAGGCAGATGGTGCAAGCCATCTCCCGCTTCACCTCCCTGAGCGGGGCCTCGACACCTCGAGGCATTTTTTCACCCCCGGCCTCCCCCTTAGCCGGGGGTTTTTGTTTCTGCGGCCCCTGTTTGCGCGGCCCCGGTTGCTGACGAATCCACCACGTCGCCCGTCTTCGGCTCACCGAGCCCCAACCAGTCGGTCACGATCGCCTCGCACTCCTCGACACCGGTCTTCTTCAGGCTGGAGAAAAGCTGCACCGTAAGCTGCGGACCATAAGCGGACAATTCCTTTCGTACGGCAAGCAGAGTGGCCTTGGCAGGCCCACGGGACAGCTTGTCGCTCTTGGTCAGCAGCACGTGAATCGGTCGCCCGGAAGGGGCAAACCAGCCTATCATCTGGCGGTCGAGCTCTGTCATCGGGTGGCGCGAATCCATCATCAACACCAACCCGATCAGGCTTTCGCGCTCTTTCAGATAGACTTCAATCAGTGCGCCCCAGTCACGACGCACTTTTTCGGGCACGGCGGCATAACCGTAACCGGGCAAGTCGACCAGGACGGCTCCGCAGTTGAGGCGAAAAAAATTGATAAGCTGCGTGCGTCCAGGCGTCTTGGATACGTAAGCGAGCCTTACATGCCCCGCCAGCGTGTTGATTGCACTGGACTTTCCGGCGTTCGAGCGTCCGGCAAAGGCGATCTCCGGCCCATTGGGTGCCGGCAGTCCGGAAGGTTTGGCAATCGAGATTTCGAATTGTGCGTTGCGAAAGATAGGCATTGAAAAGAGGCGCAAAGGCCGTTGTGCAGGGTAAAAACCCTCATTGCGTCGCGCAACAAGTGTTTCGTGATATAGAATACCGCGTTTTGAGACAATAACTCACGGCTTTCCGAGGACATCATGATCAAGCGTTCCCTGCTGCTCTCGCTGCTGCTGGTCGCAGGCAGCCTCCAGGCCCAGGATCAGGCACCCGACCTGGCCAAGGCAAAACAGACCGCTGAAACGATCTGTGCAGCCTGCCATATGGCAGACGGCAACAGCCAGCTGTCGGCAAACCCGAAGATTGCGGGTCAGCACCCTGAATACCTCTTCAAGCAATTGCGCGAGTTCAAGGGCTGGAACGGCAAGCCCCCTGTACGCGAAAATGCCGTGATGGGAGCAATGGTTGCCAGCCTCGAAGAAAGCGACATGCTGGGCTTGGCCCAATATTACGCATCCCAGAAGCTGGAACCTGAAGCGGCGAAGAACCTGGAAACCATCGAGAGGGGCCAGACGATCTGGCGCGCCGGCATTCCCTCCAAGGGTGTGCCTGCCTGTGCGGCCTGCCACGGCCCCGCCGGCGCCGGCATGCCTGCCCAGTATCCGGCAATCGCCGGGCAGTTCGCCGATTACACCGAAGCCCAGCTCAAGGGTTTCCGTGATGGCGTTCGGGCAAACGATCCGGCCAGCATGATGCGCATGATCGCGATCAAGATGACCGATCCGGAAATGAAAGCCGTGGCCGACTACGCTGCCGGCCTGCGCTGATCGATTTCTTCAGGTTTGAAGAGAGGGGCGGCCTGTCCGCCCCTCTTTTTTTGTCCCGGGGCCCTTGTTTCAAAGCGGCTTAACTGCCTCGATGACCACGAACAAGCTGGCTGCTGCGGGACCACATCACGGACCGCACTGCAATGTGTGAAAATGCACTGCAATGACCACAGCGGACTCCTGTTCCCGGATATTGCAGATGAACCAGCCAGCGACAGGCGGCGATCCCGGCCGCAACTTCCTCAGCGTTGCCGACGCACGCAGCGCGATCCTTGAATCCATCGAGCCGGTCATCGGCTGGGAGCGCGTCGCCGTACGCAGTGCGCTGGGCCGCATCCTGGCCGAGGATGTGATCGCACCGTGCAACGTACCGGCGCACGACAACTCGGCGATGGATGGCTATGCGGTGCGTGCAGCCGATCTGGCTGCCGGCGCGGATAGCGCGCTTACGGTCGTCGGCACCGCATTCGCCGGCAAGCCCTTCTCCGGCATCGTTGGCCTCGGGCAGGCCGCCCGCATCATGACCGGCGCCGAAATTCCCGAAGGCGCTGACACCATCGTGGTGCAGGAAGTGGTGCGCCGCGAGGACAATCGGGTGTTCGTCCCACCCGGACAGCGCGCAGGCCAGAACCTGCGCCGCGCGGGAGAAGACCTTGCCCTTGGTGGCACCGCACTGGCAGCAGGCAGCCGCTGCGGCCCTGCCGAACTGGGTCTGATCGCTTCGCTCGGCATCGCAGAGATCATCGTTCACCGTCGATTGCGGGTGGCCTTTTTCTCCACTGGCGACGAAATCGCCACCATCGGCCGCCCCCTGGCTCCCGGGCAGGTCTACGACAGCAACCGCTACACGCTCTACGGAGCGCTCAGCCGACTGGGCTGCGAGCTCATCGACATGGGCGTCGTCGCGGACAATCCGAGCGCGCTCGAAGCCGCCTTTGCCGACGCCGCGCAGGCAGCGGACGTCATCATCACCAGCGGTGGCGTCTCAGTCGGCGAAGCCGACTTCATCCGCGAGATGATGACGCGGATGGGCGAGGTGTCGTTCTGGAAGCTGGCGATCAAGCCGGGGCGCCCGATGGCCTTCGGGCGCATTGGCAATGCGCGGCTGTTCGGCCTGCCCGGCAATCCGGTGGCCGTCCTGGTCACTTTCTACCAGTTCGTGCAGGATGCCCTGCTCAAGCTGATGGGCGTCTCGCCGCTGCCGGCACCCGGACTGTTCGAAGTCATTTGTACCGACACCATCCGCAAACAGGCTGGCCGCTGCGAGTACCTGCGCGGCCGCATGTCACGGACGGACGGACGGATAAGCGTGGCCCAGGCCGGCGCCCAGGGCTCCGGCATCCTGCGCTCGATGTCGGAGGCCGACTGCTTCATCGTGCTGCCCGAAGACTGCATCGGCGTGCAAGCCGGCGAGCGCGTCCTCGTACAACCCTTTGACGGGCTCGTCTGAGCTCCTCATCTGAGCGCCTTTTACACCCAAGAAAACGGACCCCACCATGACTCAGGACGAACTCAAGAAGGCCGCGGCGCTGGCCGCACTGCAGGATGTTGTGGAGGACAGCATCGTTGGTGTCGGAACAGGCTCGACGGTGAATCATTTCATTGACGGACTTGCAGGCATGCGTGATCGAATCCGAGGCGCGATTTCGAGCTCGGAGGCCAGTTCGCAGCGCCTTGCCGCCCATGGCATCCCCTTGTTCAGCCTTGACGATATCGAGGAAATTCCGGTCTATGTGGACGGCGCGGACGAGATCGACGACGGTTTCTGCATGATCAAGGGCGGCGGCGGCGCACTGACCCGCGAAAAAATCGTGGCGGCGGTTTCGCAGCGTTTCATCTGCATCTGTGATGCGAGCAAGAAGGTCGCGACCCTCGGCCGCTTCCCGCTGCCCGTCGAGGTCGTCCCGATGGCGCGCGCCCACGTCGCCCGCGAACTGGCAAGACTCGGCGGATCCCCCCGGCTGCGCGAGGGCTTCATCACCGACAACGGCAACCTGATCATCGACGTGCATGGTCTGTCGATCAAGGACCCCGTGGCAATGGAAACCGCGCTGAACCAGATCGTCGGCGTGGTCACCAACGGCCTGTTCGCCCGCCGTGGCGCCGATGTCCTGCTGCTCGCCGCCGCAACCGGTGTCGAGCGTCAGGTTCGAAGCTGACACAAAACCGTAATTCGGACCTGTTAGCCTGTTGCCTTCCTGGATACCGCCATGCCAAAAATGACCGAACATACCCACAAGCAGTTCGATACCGAACTGGAAACAATCCGCACCGGCGTACTGCAGATGGGTGGCCTGGTGGAAACCCAGGTTGCCAACGCGCTGGAAGGACTTAAGACCGGCAATATTGCCCTGCTCGAACGTGTGATCGAAGGCGACCACCGCATCAACCTGCTCGAAATCGAGCTTGATGAGGACTGCAACCAGATCATCGCCAAACGCCAGCCCGCCGCTGTAGACCTGCGCCTGGTGATGACCGTGATCAAGTCGATTGCGGATCTGGAGCGCATCGGTGACGAGGCCAAGAAAATCGCCAAGGCCGCCAAGCGCCTGCATTCGGGCGAGACGCCGTTCGCCCTGCGCATCGACCTGGGTTACTCCGCCGGGCTGGCGCTTGACATGCTGCGCAGCGCGCTCGACAGCTTTGCCCGCGCGGACGCATCGAACTGGACCGCGATCAGCAAGCAGGACGAAGAGGTGGATGCCTGCTTCAAGGGCACCATGCGCCAGCTGATCACGTTCATGATGGAAGACCCGCGTACGATCTCCAACAGTCTGGAGGTCCTGTTCATTGCCAAAGCCATCGAGCGCATCGGAGACCACTCGAAGAATGTCGCCGAGTATGTCGTGTATCTGGTGCAGGGGCGCGACGTGCGCTACGCAAAATCGGTTGTAGCAGAGGGCGCCAGCCCGAAGCGCTGAGCAAGACCAGCGATAAAAAAGGGATGGTCATGGACCATCCCTTTTTTCATTCGACCTGCTCGCGGCAGGCTCGAGCCACTTGGCCCCGCTTACTGAGCAGGCGGTACGTACCCCGTCACCTGGTCCGCGCCGCCCTCGAAGAAGTGTTTTTCCATCTGCTCGGCGAGGTACTTGCGAGCACGCGCATCCATCAGGTTGAGTCGGTTCTCGTTGATCAGCATGGTCTGGTATTTCACCCACTGCTGCCACGCCTCCTTCGACACACTGGCGTAGATCCGCTTGCCAAGTTCGCCCGGAACCGGCGGCAGATCAAGGCCTTCGGCCTCCCGACCGAGCTTCACGCAATTGACCATACGGGCCATCGTTCAATCCTCTCTGCAATTGGGGTTGTCGAAATTCAGGGCTTCATTCTAACAGCGGCCTGTTTTATCCGCTGCGCTCGCGGCCGACATCCAGCGATTTCGCCCGCCGGCCTTGGCCCGGTACATCGCCGCATCGGCCGCGGCCATCAAAGCCTCACCGTCCGTACCGTGCTGCGGGAAACAGGCAACACCAATGCTGGCACTGACGCCCACCGTCTTGTCACCAAATCGAAACTGCATCGCGGCAATGCCCTCGACAAGTCGGGTGGCAAGTTCCGCCAGGGCCTCCGCACTTGCGTCGGCAACCAGAACCGCAAACTCATCCCCGCCCAGGCGAAAGAACATCTCATTGCGCCGGACGATGCGTCGCACCCCCTCGGCCAGGCCGACCAATACCTCATCGCCTGCCTGATGACCGTACTGGTCGTTGATCGGCTTGAATCCGTCGAGATCAAACGTGAGCAAGCCGACCGCGACCTCGCGCCGCGCGGCGTCGGCAAGCAGGCGCTCCAACTCCTCGTGGAAGCGACGGCGGTTGAACAGATTGGTCAGCGGATCGCGCTCGGCAAGCGCCACCAACTGCTGTGCGACACGGCGGCGCTCGGTGACGTCTTCGTAGATCCATACGCGACCAATGCCACGTCCGTCCTGCCCGCCCTCAACCACCGCCGACAAATCGGTCACCACCCGGCCATCCTTGAAGTGGATTTCGTAGGGCTCACTGACGGTCGGACAGTGAATGACCGACTCGATGTGGGCAAGGTATTCCGCAGGCGACGCCAGCAGTGGCGTCACGGTGCTCTGCAACACGATGTCGCGCACGCCGATAAGGTTCTCATCGGGCGGGTAGGCCCACAGATCGAGCATCGCGCGATTGTAGTAGAGCACCCGGTGATCGCGGTCGATGAACAGGATACCCAGCCGGATCACATTGAGCAGGGCAGACAAACGATGGCGCTCGTCATTGCTGCGCGAGAGATAGTGCTCGCGCAGGGCCTGGGCACGACGGAGCTCGGCCACCGTCTCGAGCAGCGTGTATTCAGTTTCCTTGCGTGCCTGAATGTCCTCCGCCGACAGGCGTACACCGCTCACGGAGCCTTGCCGGTCACGCAGTGCACGCCAGTGGCAGGCCACCCAGTTGATTCCGCCATCGTCGCAATGGAGGCGAAGTTCGAAATCGCGCGCTTCACCCGACTCCAGCACCTCGCCCATCACCCGCCGGCAATAAGCCAGATCCGACGGATGCACAAGCAGCGCAAGTGGATCTTCCGCGCTCAGAAAACTGGTCGGCGGGCGGGCCGTGAGTCGCTCGACCGAAGGACTGATCCAGCACAACTCACCGGCGGCACCGAACAGCACCTCGATGCCGTGAATGCCTTCGACCACACTGCGGAGCAACTCCAGTTCGGTGGTCGCTGCTTTGTCGGCAGCCCGGGAAGTGGACGCGCGCCAGAAGCGCGACAGGCTCACCACCTGCGCTCCAGCCGCACAGGCAAGCGCCACGCTGACATGAATAGGTGAAGGACCGGCTTCATAGCGCTTTTACAAAGACCTTGGACCGACGCTGCAGGTTATACAGCTCACGCTTCTGCTGCGGCAGCGCCTCAGGACCGATCTCGCTGAAGCCGCGCTCACGGAACCAGTGCGCGGTGCGCGTGGTGAGCACGAACAGGCGCTCCAGGCGCTGCGTCCGGGCACGCCGCTCGATACGCCGCAGCAACTGGTCGCCCAGCCCCGCACGACGATACTCCGGCACCACCGCCAGGCAGGCGAGCTCCGCCGCGTTGTCCTCGCTGAAGGGATAAAGCGCGGCACAGCCCACCAGCATGCCGTCGTGCTCGACCACCGTGAAGCGCTCGATCTCCTGTTCCAGCAATTCGCGGCCACGCCGCACCAGCGTGCCGTCGGACTCCATCGGCGAGATCAGCGAGACCAGCGCCGCCACATCATCGATACTCGCTTCGCGCAGGCGGAACAAGGCATCGCGCGACACCACGGTGCCCACACCGGCATGGGTGAAGAACTCGAGGAGTAAGCCTCCGTCCTTGTCACGGTCGATCAGGTGAGCGCGCGAAACGCCCTTGCGCACCGCACGAATTGCATACGGAAGGTAGAGATGCAGATCCTCGGTCAAGCCCTCGCCCGCATCGAACTGGCGCTGCGCCTGGTCGGCGGTCACGGCTTCAATCAGCTTGCCCTCCTCGTCCAGCAGGCCGGGCGCGTCGCAAAGGTAGATCAGCTTTTCGGCCTTCACCGCCACCGCCACCGCCTCGGCGACCTCTTCCATGCACAGGTTGAAGATCTCGCCTGCCGGTGACACGCCGAGCGGGGTGATCAACACTACGTTCTGCTGATCAAGGTCGGCGTTGATTTCCTCCGCAATGATCTTGCGCACGGCGCCGGTGTACTGGTAGTCGATGCCATCGACCACGCCGAAGGGGCGCGCGGTGATGAAGTTGCCGCCCGTCACCCGCATATAGCTACCGGCCATCGGCGTGTTGGGCAAGCCTTGCGACAGCAAGGCCTCGACCTCGACCCGGGTAACCGCCATCGCCGACTTGACGCATTCTAGCGAGGCCGGATCGGTCACCCTGAGACCGTTGTGGAAACGCGGCTCCAGCCCGCGACGCGCCATCTCGGCATCGATCTGCGGACGGGCTCCATGCACCAGCACCAGCCGGATACCGAGCGCGGCCAGCAGATTGCAATCGTAGGCCAGGCTTTGCGCGAGTTCGCCACCCGCGACCTCACCGCCAAATCCGACGACGAAGGTCTTGCCGCGAAAAGCATGGATGTAGGGCGCAGCACCACGCACCCAAGCCACGAACTGCGCGGTCGAGTCGAAGCTTGACCCCGTCACCGTGGCGGCAGGCTGGTCGGAAGAGGTTTCGGAGGAAGGTTCAGCACTCAAGAATTCACCGCTCGGTTTGGTGCAGGCACTACGCGTTTATGGCGCGTGCGACCGTACGTTTGTCATGCCCAGATTCTAGCGGATGACGCCAGCTATTTTGATGCACTGCACATCGAATCAGTGCAACAAAAAACCCTGCACCTCACCGACCGGAGGCCGCATCGCCGGCTCACTGCGCCAGCGCCGCCTCCATTGCCTCGCAGATGGTACGCAGCACCTTGATCCGGGCAAACAGCTTGTTATCGGCTTCGATCAGTGTCCACCGCGCAATTTCGGTACTGGTGCGATCCACCATGTCGCACACGGCGCGCGCGTAATCGTCTGTCTTCTCCCGATTGCGCCAATCCTCTTCGGTGATCTTGAAGCGCTTGTGCGGCTCGGCCTCGCGCTCCTTGAAGCGGGCAAGCTGCTCATCCGCGCTGATCGCCAACCAGAACTTGACCACGATCGCTCCGGACCGCGCCAGTTGGTCCTCAAAGTCGTTGATTTCGGCATAGGCACGCATCCAGTCCGCCTCGGAGCAGAAACCCTCGACGCGCTCGACCAGCACCCGGCCATACCAGGAACGATCAAATATCACCGCCTTGCCGCGCCCGGGCAAATGTCGCCAGAATCGCCACAGGTAAGGCTGCGCACGCTCCTCCTCGGTCGGCGCGGCAATCGGCACCACGCGGTACTGGCGGACATCAAGCGCAGCGGTGACACGCCGGATCGCCCCTCCCTTCCCGGCCGCATCGGCGCCCTCGAACACCAATACCAGCGAGCGATTGCGAAATGCGTCGGCACGGGTCAACAGGGCAAGCCGTCCCTGGTAGCACTCGAGTTGATCCTTGTACTCGCTCTTGCTCATTTCGTGCTTCATTTGCAAGCTGTTGAGCAGATTGAGCGCATCAATCGGGTGCGGTAGCGGTGCCGCAGTCTGGCGCGGCGCCCACTGGTGCTGCGCCGCACTCACGCGCCGGCGCAGCGCATCCAGCAAGGTACGCCCGACGAACAGCGCGCGAAAGCGCTCATCGCTGCCATCCACGATGGTCCACGGGCAGTCTCCGGTGCTGGTCAGGCGCAACGCGTGCCCGGCAACATCGCGATAGCGGTCGTAAAGCTCGTAGAAATGCCAGTCGCGCTCGGTCACCCGCCAACGGGTCTTGGGATCCTTTTCCAGATCCTTGAGGCGCTTCTTCTGCCCGTCTTTCGACAGGTGAAACCAGAACTTGACCAGCAACACCCCCTCGCGGGTCAGCATCTCCTCGAAGCGGCGAATCTCATCCAGACGCTGGTCCAGGTCAGCCTTCTTGCTGCTGCGCTCAACCCGCTCGCGGATCGGCTCGGTGTACCAGTTATTGAACAGCACGCCGATCTTTCCGGCTGGTGGCAACGCACGCCAGAAGCGCCACATGAAGGGGCGCTCGGCCTCCTCCTCTGTTGGCGCATCGAAAGCCCAAGCCTGAATATGGCGCGGATCCATCCACTCGTTGAGCAGGTTGACGGTTTCCCCCTTGCCCGCTCCATCGATACCGTTGATCAGCACCACCACCGCAAACTTCTTGAGATCAAGCAGTTCGAACTGCGCATCGAGCAACTCGGCCCGCAATACGGGCACCGCAGCCTCGAAAGCCTCCTTGTCCGTACTGTGTCCAAGCTCGGCTGATTCGAACATGTGCGCCCTCTCCCGCGAGTTTCTTGTGTTTGATGCCGTCGTGTCCGATGGTGATGCAAGCCGCAATGGCTGGCAATCAGAAATCGCCCCACCGCGCTTGTAGCGCCGCCAGTGCCGCCAAACCTGCAGTCTCGGTACGCAATATCCGCGGCCCCAGACCGACCGCGATACATCCTGCGCCATGACACGCGGCAAGCTCGGCGTCGCTCCACCCCCCTTCCGGACCGATCATCAGATGCACCTCAGCCGCGGGCCGGGGCTGTTCAACCAGCGGTCGCTCGCCGCCTGGCGCCAGGATCAACTTGTGCGCCTCACGCGCGCCATCAAGGTAGGCCGCAAGCGGCTGCAAAGGGCCCACCTCAGGCACGGTGTTGCGCCCACACTGCTCGCAGGCGGAAACCGCAATCTGCTGCCAGTGTGCCCGCCGCTTGTCGGCACGTTCGCCCGCGAGGCGCAGCACCGAGCGTTCGGCCTGTACCGGTATCACCGCGGTCACGCCGAGCTCCACCGCCTTCTGCACGATCCAGTCCATCTTGTCACCGCTGGCGAGCGATTGCACCAGCACCACCTGCAATGGCGACTCGCGACTGATCGCATGCCGCGCGCCAAGTTGGGCAAACCCGTGTTTGCCGCGAATGACAAGACGCGCCTCGACCTCGCATCCCGAACCATCGAACAGCAGCAAAGGCTCATCCTCGCGCAGGCGCAACACGCGCAGCGCATGGTGGGCAAGCGCCTCGGGAAGCGCGACCTCCCCGTCCTGCGGCAGGACACTGGAAAAATGAAAACGTGAAATCATCGTAAGATTATAAGCACGCGTATTCGCCGGAGACACATCTTGGCACCGATCCTGCCCCCTGATTGCCGTTCCTGCCTGCATCGGCAGTCCTTCGCCTGTTGTCCGCCCCATCCACGGAGGAGCGCCTGAGATGTCCACCGCCGCCTTGCGCCTTGCGCGTGCACGTGCCCTCGAGTCCGTGGTGCGCGATATCGCGCGCGAAGAGATCCTTCCGCGCTATCTGAAGTCCGCCCGCAACCGGAAATCGGACGGATCCCTGTTCACCGAGGCCGACCTCGAGTCACAGCGGTGCTTTACCGAGGCACTACCGAAGCTGTTGCCCGGCCCGGTGCTGGGCGAGGAAATGACGGCCGAGGAGCAGGGCCGCCTGTGGAAGGAGGGCCGACGCGGCCTGTGGTGTATCGACCCGATCGACGGCACCACCAACTTCGCCAACGGCATTCCCTTCTTCGCCGTTTCAATCGCCTATCTGGTCGACCACGAACCCCGTTTTGGCGTCGTCTACAACCCGATCACCGACGAGAGCTTCTACGCCGCCAAAGGCGCGGGTGCCTTTCTCAACGGGACCGAACTGCCGCTGCGTCCGGGCGCGCCGCGCCTGAACGAAGCAGTGGCCGGGGTGGACTTCAAGCGTATCAGCCATCACCTGGGTGACGAACTGGCAGTGCGGCCACCGTACTACTCGCAGCGCAATTTTGGTTCCAGCGCCCTGGAGTGGTGCTTCGTCGCGGCCGGACGGCTCGACGTCTACCTGCATGGCGGACAGATGCTGTGGGATTACGCCGCTGGACAGCTGATTCTGTCCGAAGCAGGTGGTCAGGCCATGGCCCTCGATGGCGGCACGCTGATGGCTGGCCCGGCAGTCAAACGCGGCATCATCGCAGCGGCCAGCCCGGCACTTTTCACCGAGTGGCGCGCCTGGGTTCAAGGGCACTCCTGACCGACGATCGCTGCCGCCACCCGCGTTCCCCTACTGCGGCGCAGCATCCCAGTTTATTATCCCTACTCTCTTCATGCCCGATGTCATCATGAATTCGTCCAGCCCTCAGGTAAGCGAACCACAAGACCAGGCAGACCGGCGCCAGTATCACCGTGTCCGTGAAATCTTCGAGGAAGCCTACGCGTTGATAGCGCCCTTCTTTGCGACAGAAAATCGCTGGGCAAACAGCACGCTGGATCACCTTGCCTATCGGGTGGTACGCGACCATTACCCCGAGCTTTCGGCCGCCGAAGTCCATGTACTGGTCGTGGCGGCCAAGCGCGTCTATGGCGATGCCAACGCACACCAATGACACCGGACGCTACTCGTTCCCCACCTGCAAGCTGCCCACGGATTCCAACATGTCCCTGAAGCATCCCATCATTGCGGTGACCGGCTCGTCCGGCGCAGGCACGACCACGGTCAAGCACACGTTCGAGGCGATCTTTCATCGTGAGAACGTCAATGCCGGCGTCGTCGAGGGCGACAGCTTCCACCGCTACACCCGGGCGGACATGCGGTCGCTGATCCACGACGCCGAGCACGCCGGCCAACGCGGCATCAGCCACTTCGGCCCCGAAGCCAACCTGCTCGAGGAGCTCGAGAATCTGTTCCGGGCCTACGGCGAGTCCGCCACCGGTCGTCGTCGCTATTACATTCACAACGAAGCGCAGTCGATGCGCTGGAACCTGCCGATGGGCAGTTTCACCGAGTGGGAAGACCTGCCGGTGGGCACCGATTGCCTGTTCTACGAAGGCCTGCACGGCGCGGTCGTCGCCGACCGGGTGGACGTCTCTCGTCATGTCGACCTGCTGATAGGCGTGGTTCCCACGATCAATCTCGAATGGATCCAGAAGATCCACCGCGACACCCGCGTGCGCGGCTACTCCCCCGAGGCTGTGCAGGACACCATCCTGCGCCGGATGCACGACTACGTGCATTACATCGTGCCGCAGTTCTCCCGCTCCCACATCAACTTCCAGCGCGTACCGGTGGTCGACACCTCCAATCCCTTCATCGCCCGCGACGTGCCGACCCTGGACGAGTCGATGGTCGTGATCCGGTTCAAGGATCCCCGCGGGGTGGACTTCCCCTACCTGCTGCGGATGATCCACGATGCGTTCATGAGTCGTGCCAACACCATCGTCATTCCCGGCGGAAAGCTCGACCTGGCCATGCAGTTGATCCTGACACCGCTGATCTGGAAGCTGATGGAGCGGCGACGGCAGTGGGTCTAGGTGCCATGCCCCTACCAACACCCCCCCGTTTTCGGCGATAATTCCGCTTTTGCCAGCCGCCCCTCCCGGCTTCGAGGAAACCATGTCGCTGTCCAGAAACGTCAAGCCCCCGGTTTTCAACCCCATTACCGGTGCAATCCGCGCCCTGGCAATGGACGCCGTACAGAAGGCCAACTCCGGCCATCCGGGCGCACCGATGGGCATGGCCGAAATCGCCGAAGTGCTATGGCGTCATCACCTGAAGCACAACCCGGCTAACCCCAAGTGGGCCGACCGTGACCGTTTCGTGCTTAGCAACGGCCACGGCTCGATGCTGATCTACGCCCTGCTCCACCTCACCGGCTACGACCTGTCGATCGACGAACTCAAGCGTTTCCGCCAGCTTCACAGCAAGACTCCGGGGCACCCGGAATACGGCTACACCCCCGGTGTCGAAACCACCACCGGCCCGCTCGGCCAGGGTATCGCCAACGCGGTGGGCATGGCGCTGGCCGAGAAGGTCCTCGCCGCCGAATTCAATCGCCCCGGCCACGCAGTCGTCAATCACAACACCTGGGTCTTCCTCGGCGACGGCTGCCTGATGGAAGGCATCAGCCACGAAGCCTGTTCGCTCGCCGGCACCCTCGGCCTGGGCAAGCTGACCGCGTTTTACGACGACAACAACATCTCGATCGACGGCCATGTGGATGGCTGGTTTACCGACGACACGCCGAAACGCTTCGAAGCCTACGGCTGGCAAGTGATTCGCAACGTCCAGGGCCACGACCCGGTGGAGATCGAAGCCGCCATCGCGCAGGCGAAGTCCAATTCCTCACAGCCCACCTTGATCTGCTGCAAGACCATCATCGGCGCCGGCGCCCCCAACAAGCAGGACAGCCACGACGTGCACGGCGCCCCCCTGGGTGCGGCCGAGATCGAAGCGGCGCGCGCCCACATCGGCTGGAGCCATGCGCCGTTCGAGGTGCCGACCGAGGTCTACGCCGCCTGGAACGCACGCGACACGGGGGCTACGGCCGAAGCCGAATGGAACGGCAGGTTTGCCGCCTATGCGGAGGAGTTCCCCGAACTCGCAGCCGAGTTCCGCCGCCGCGTGATCGACAACGAACTGCCTTCCGACTGGTCGGCCCAGGTGGACGCCGTGATCGCCAAGGTCGTCGACAAGGCCGAAACCATTGCCACCCGCAAGGCCAGCCAGAACAGCATCGAAGCCTTCGCCCCCAAGCTGCCCGAACTGCTCGGCGGCTCGGCCGACCTCGCCGGCTCCAACCTCACCCTGTGGTCGGGCTCGAAGGGCGTCAGCAAGGCCAGCGGCGGCAACTACATCTACTACGGCGTGCGCGAGTTCGGCATGGCCGCAATCGCCAACGGCATCAGCCTTCATGGCGGCCTGATTCCCTACACCGCCACCTTCCTGATGTTCAGCGAATACGCGCGTAATGCGCTGCGCATGGCAGCGCTGATGAGACTGCGCCAGGTGTTCGTATTCACCCACGACTCCATCGGCCTGGGCGAGGATGGCCCCACCCACCAGCCGGTGGAGCAGACCGCGACCCTGCGTCTGATCCCCAACATGGACGTGTGGCGCCCGTGCGACACCACCGAATCCGCCATCGCCTGGGCGTGCGCCATCGAACGCAAGAACGGCCCGTCTGCGCTGTGCTTCTCGCGCCAGAACCTGCCGTTCCAGACGCGCACCCCGGAGCAGATCGCCGAGGTCCGTCGCGGCGCCTACATCCTGTCCGAAGCAGCAGGCGGCAAACCCCAGGCGGTGATTATTGCCACCGGCTCCGAAGTCGCACTCGCCGTCTCCGCACAGAAGACACTACTCGAAGGCGGTATCTCGGTGCGCGTGGTTTCCATGCCTTCGACCAATGTGTTCGACCGCCAGGATGCCGCGTACAAGGCGTCAGTGCTACCCGCCGGCGTGCCGCGCGTTGCCGTTGAAGCGGGCGTCACCGACGGCTGGTACAAATACGTCGGCGCGGCCAACAACACCCAGGGCATCGTGATCGGAATCGACACCTTCGGTGAGTCTGCGCCTGCGGGCGATTTGTTCAAGCACTTCGGCCTCACCACCGAGAGCGTGGTACAGGCAGTCCGGCTAAGCATCCAGTAATCGCGTCGTCACTCCCGGGCCGGCGCGCCACAGGCCGGCGCCCGGGGGGCGGCGGCTCTCTTTTTCAGTCTTTCAAGCCCGGGAGTTTTCAATGACCATCAAGATCGCCATCAACGGCTACGGCCGCATCGGCCGCTGCACCGTCCGCGCCCTCTACGAACTCGGCCTGCGCGACCAGTTCGAGATCGTCGCCATCAACGCCTCCGGCGACCTGGCCACCAACGCCCACCTGACCAAGTACGACACCACCCATGGCCGCTTCGCCTTCCCGGTCGAGACCGAAGGCGAGAACACCATCATCATCAATGGTGACCGCATCCCCTTCTTCTCCACCAAGGATCCGCTGGCGATCAACTGGGGCGACCTGGGCGTGGACGTGCTGCTCGAATGCACCGGCGCCTACACCGCCAAGGCCAAGGCCGAGGTGCACCTGAAGCAGGGCGCAAAGAAAATCCTGATCTCGGCACCGGGCGGTGACGACGTCGACGCGACCATCGTCTACGGGGTCAACCACGACGTGCTGACCAGCGCCATGACCGTGGTGTCCAACGCCTCATGCACCACCAACTGCCTCGCACCGGTGGCCAAGGTGCTGCAGGACAACATCGGCATCGAGAAAGGCCTGATGACCACCATCCACGCCTACACCAACGACCAGGTGCTGGTGGACGTCCGCCACAAGGACCTGCGCCGCGCCCGCGCTGCCGCGCACAACATCATCCCGACCAAGACCGGTGCGGCCAAGGCCGTTGGCCTGGTGCTGCCTGCACTCAAGGGCCGGATCGACGGCTTCGCCCTGCGCGTGCCGACCCTCAACGTCTCGCTGGTCGACCTCACCTTCACCTCCGGCCGTGCCACCAGCAAAGAAGAGATCAACAGCCTGATGATCGAAGCTTCCCAGGGCGCGCTCAAGGGCGTGCTCGCGGTCAACGAAGCCCCGCTGGTGTCGATGGACTTCAACCACGACTCGCACTCGTCGGTCTTCGATGCGACCCAGACCCGGGTGATGGACGGCAATCTGGTCAAAGTGCTCGCCTGGTACGACAATGAGTGGGGCTATTCCTGCCGCATGCTGGATGCGGCCAAGGCACTGGCCCAGGCCTGAACCACACAGGAACCCAACAACATGAATCGCCTGCTCATCGCCCTGCTGGCCACGTCCTCACTGCTTGCCGCCGGCTGCGTTTCCAATCCCCTGAAATCGGGTGAGTCCTCGCCCGCCCCGGCGGCCGACAGCAAGCCCGCCGAGTCGGCCAAGACCGCCGACAAGCCTGCCACCACCACCGCGGACGGCAAGGCGCACCGCTACGTGAAGTCGCGTGACGGTACTTTTGATGGTGAGATCTGGGGTTCACCAGCGAAGAACAGCAAGTTCACCTCGCTGCAGGTCGGCATGTCCCAGGGCGAAGTCGAAGGCAAGATTGGTCGCGGTACCGACATGCGCACGTACATGACCGGCAAGGCGTGGATCCCGTTTTACTTCGGCACCGACGGCCACCGCTTCGAGACCTTCTACAAGGGTCAGGGCAGCCTGATCTACACCGGCGGTGGTGTCGGCGGTGGACGTGGGGTGCTGGTGGGCATCAACCACGACGCCACCGAAGACGGCTACCAGTAATCGCAACATCAGGCCGGGCCTCCTCTGAAGCCCGGCCTTTTTCCTTTCCGGAACCTTTAACATGCCCCTGCAAGTCAAGAAACTCGCCGAGCTCGATGTGCGCGGCAAGAAAGTATTCATCCGCGCTGACCTCAACGTACCGCAGGACGACGCTGGCAACATCACCGAGGACACCCGCA
>JAUSOD010000108.1 GCA_030656215.1 Azoarcus sp. | reverse complement strand
TCTAAGGCATGCTGTGCGCCTGCTAAGTTCGCTGCCAGTATGAGGCTGGCACAAAGAAGAATACGAGATAATTGCATAGCTAATCCTTGTCTATGCACGAACGGTCAAAATTGCGAACGAGGTCGCTCTCAACAAATTCATCGGCGCATGTCATTTTCAACGCACAGCATGTCGGCGCGCGCTATCGACCTTCGAATTTCTCTGTGCCTATTGCGGTTGTATGGCGGGAAGCAACGACTGCTGCCGTCTTTGGTGGGGCTTAAGGATGTATTGTGAAAATTACTTGCAGTTGTCGTAGAAAGGTGGGGACAGACCACGGTTACTAGGCGGTGATCAGCAAGGAAAATCGTGGTCTGTCCCCTATTTTCCCATACTCCAGATGCATGTAACGTTTGAGTTCAGCGACCTGGCGCGGCTTGCCGCGACAGGTCCCCTGCAACGAAGCGTTAGCCCTGCTTTTGGACCATGCGGGGCCGTGCTCTGACATACGCGGCAAATAGAGAATCGTGGAAACGGTAATACCGATCACGGAGCTTCTCGATTTCATTGCCGTATTCCTCCGAAGCAAGATGGCCAACATACTGGCTGGCGTTGTCCACGCCTTGGTCTAGGGCTAGCTTGTAGGCATTGGTTGTCCATATTTCACCATCTGCGGCCTGCGTCTCAGCAAGTGCTTTGAGAACGATCTCTCGTTGTTCAGAGGACGCTACGGCCTTCTTGTAACGGCCCTCCAGTACCGGGTCCGCACCACGCTCGGCGATTGATTGCACGGTGGCATCAATATCCTGCGGCTCGATGCCCTCCTTGTTTGTTTTGAAGGCAAGCCGAAATGCGTACTTTCCGACAAGATGCACCATATAGGGGTGACCTTGGGCCAGAGTTGCTAGACGGTCGGCTGCCGAAGGGCTGAACTTTATATGGCCGCCAACAGCACTCTCAGCGATGCCCATGATTTCCTTCAGCTCATCCACGCTCATAGAAGGCAAGGCGATGATGGATCCCGCAAACAGTCTGTCAGACGATTGATGTTCCTTCATCAGGTGCTGGATGTCTTGAGCGACCCCAACCAAGCAGAACTTCACCTTCGGAACATTGGTTGAAAGGGCCTTGAGGAAAGACGCAAAGCCAGACGGATCCGCAATTTGATCGAATTCGTCAACGACTATCAGAATTCCGTCCGTGGAAATATTCTGTTCAATGATAGCGGCGACCGCATTCGTAAACACCGTATCGATAGCGTGTGCGGCTACAGCCCTTTCTGTGGTGGTTTCCGTCTTCTTCTCGCCCGCCAGCCCGACTTCAGCTCCAAAAACGTTAACGCCGAACTTCGGGCTATAGCCTTTTACGATCTTTGAGGCTTTAGGAATGTCATATACCCAGTCACCCAAGCATCCTGCTGACGTCAGTAATCTTTCGAGTAGATCAGTCGTGCTCTGCGTGGTCTTTCCGCATGCGAAATAAATCGAAAGAAAGTCGAGGTTTCGGTCATGTGGCAGGTGGAGCCTCTCTAAAAGGTCGTTCTTGCCCGTCGCCATATTCGCGACCTGGCGGGAAAGAGAAGTCTTGCCGATACCTCGATTTCCAACTATCGCAATGTGCGAGCCCTCGGCGATCAATCCGTAGTAGGCGTCGCTTACGGCGTCCTTCCGACCCGCAAAACGAGTTGCACTGCTTATTTCCTTGGCCGGCTGAAATGCGTTTTCAACTTCGGTTATGGTGGGCTTCGTCATGTTCATGTTCCAGGAGATGAGCCATGTTTGGAGGATAGGCAGTGCTAATGTCTAGCTCACCCGACGAAAACCGCATAGCGGTTTTTGGTCGGGCGAAGCGCAATGTTATGCCTCATTCCTGTACTCCTGTAGGATCTTGGATAACTTTCCCCACAACAACTCAAAAAGGGCCGAATCCTTTTCGTGCTCACACTTGTTCCACTGCATTTTATTGCGTGAGGTTGGCGCACTTGGGTAGTTTCCACGGGGCGATTTCGAAACCGGATAACGTGCGCTAACAATGGCGAATGATAGTCTTGCGAGCAGCTTCTTTTCTTCCTCGCTCAAGGCGGATCGGTGGTTAAGGACCACATTCACATACATCGCATACAAATCGTGCCCCTTAGTCCCTGGAATCCCAATAAAACGCCCATCCTTTACGAGAACTTCACCTCGGGCGAGCCACATTGCCTTAAGCAAGCATTCGAACGCCATACCCCGAAGCATTCGTCCGACGTCATGAATACTGAACCAACTCCAGACTTCCAGAACATCTGCACCGTTAGTGGGTGGCTCTTGGATCCTTTCGTATAGGAATTCTCCAGAACGATGCAAGGCATCCGCTCTTAGTAGCCATTGCTCTGTGTCGTTACCAAGAGCCTCATGGATCTCCTCAGGAGATTGATCAAATAAATCCAACGGATCGCTCCTTTCCGGCATAACGCCCGCAGCACGCGCGGCCTTGTAGTGTAGGCGTAGCCGCAACGGAAAGGCCGTCGCAGTGCCTGCGCTTGTTAGACCTATTGCACCAAGCCAGCCGTGAAAAAGCATGGAAAAAGGGGTCAAGCTCATTTATCTTCCATTTATCTTCAGCACGTCTGCATGGAAGAGCGCCGCGCACAAAAATGCACGAACCTGAGCCTGGCCCCTTTCAGGGACAGATTGTTACGTGCTTGGCGTGAGCTGATAGAGCACATCGTTTCTAGCCTCCCAATATCCATGAAGTGATGACTGCGTACGAATGAACAACTCCAGCATTTTCTCAAACGACTCGGGAGAAAATTGTCGATACTCTTGGTGCATGCCATTTTTTGACATTTTTAGGCGTACGAATGTGTACCCTTCTTCATCAGTGGACTCCCAGTTTGCGTGAACGACCAAATTTCTGAGTCTGCTTGACTCATTGAGATTCGTAATAAGCTGCTCATAACCTTCAATGGTTGCCGGAATGCAAAGATGAAAGTCGTCGCAGAATCTTTTGAACAGCTCGACCTTTGATCCAAAATTGAGCTTGTTAAGAACGATTAGGCCAGGAGCATCTGTGCGATCGGTAAAATTCTCACAGAGAACCGAATCCAGTGAGCTTTCTAGGCTATTAAAGTACATCACTACCAGCCCAATCATGGACAAAGCCTCATCCAGATAAGCCTCTGCTCTATCTTCGTCTTCAATCTCATGATGAAGGTGCTGCTGGAACTCTTTGAGCTTTGTCTTCAAGGCCTAAATGTCTCCTTGGGGCACGTAACGCCGCCAACTCGCGCAACTTTGTAGTGAAGGCGAAGCCGCAACCTAAAAGCCTTCGCCGTGATTGGCCTTGTTATATAGAGCTTTCTTCATATCTAGCAATGTCGAATTCCGTAAATCTCCAGCTGTAGCTTAGCCGTGATGGATGACGTGGATGGTTTTTTTGAGTTAACTCACCGAATTGAACCCACTTTCCGCTCACCTTCTTTACCATTCGATTGAGATCGGTCATGGCTTGCTTGAGGTAAGGCCTCAAAACGATGTCTGAACCCCAAGCAGCCCAAAATGTTGGCGATATCTCGCTTGAAGCGATACGTTCGATATGCTGAATATTCTCTTTCAATAGTTCCGCACTGTGCTTTTCTGGCAGTCCCTGAGGGTCGGTAGAGCGAAGGGGGTATAGATTAGTCATGACAAACCCCAGATACCCTGCGTTCAGTGCTGCTTTCCTTACTTTGCTCACTGTGGTGTCGGATTTTTCGCTTGAAGCAGTGCTTGGGTTCAAACCCACAACAATCAATGTCGGCTTACCACTTGTACCAAGAAGAAATCTCGCTGAATCACCTTCGTTGCACTTATATATGTCAAACATGCGTTGAGGTATCCTGTATTACATAATGTGTGGTAGACAGCAAATCTGCTGTGTAGGTGGCAAGTTTGACGGATAAGACCGGTGAGTCGTCATGCTCGTTTGTCATTGAAAACATCGCTTTATCCAGCTTTCCGCAATCTTGAAAAGTGCATACGCAGCAGACAAACCCGTCGTGTGTTCGGACTGCGTGTCCCCCATCCGTCTGCCTGCTTGTCCATCACCGCAAACACGGCATCCACAAGCGCCGCGCAAGACTCCTCCCGTCTTCTCGCCAACGGGTGCCGTTCGCCGCAACGTCTTGTTACATGCGGATATCTTAAAGCAAATCACGGCCCTCAGTGCTCCGGCATAGCCGTCCGGTATGACGTAGATCACGGATCGGGCATGTGGTTGGAGGACCCGGCAAGACTGTCCTGGCTGAAACGTCAGCGTCTCCAGCATTTCAAGATGCGCTCGAGTGCCTCAAGGCGCCCCGTCCTCGCCTGCCTCCGATCGCGCACCCATCTGCGCCACCTTCATCCGCATCAACAACGCATGCAGCATCTCCGTCGACAGCCCATGCAACACCAGCCGATACCCCGCCCGCAGCGTGCTCATCGGTACGAGCGGATGCTTGTTGTTGAGCAGGATCAGGTGCTGGGGTGCGCCGAGTATGGTCGCGGCGTAGATGCCGATGGTCTCGTCCAGCTGCAGCGAATTGGCCGCGCGCCAGAAGTCGTTGTCGGTGAGGAAGAGCTGGTAGATAGGGGTGAAGCATTCGATGGCGGTCTGCAGGTCCATGAAGTTGAGCGTGCTGTCGGGCATGGTGTCGAGGCGGACGGCGGGCTCGGTGATCATGCTGAAGTCGGGCTGGGCGACGAGGCCGAGGGATTGATTGCCGTCGCGCAGGGCCTGGTTGAGGCGGATGACGAAGTTGAACAGGTTGAGGTCGTGCTTGAGGAAGAGCTCGTCCTTGAGTTCGTCGAGCGCGACCGGGGTGATCGGGCTGGTGTCGACCGGGATGGGCGAGTTGCGGGCGATGAACTCCAGGATCTGGGCGCCGAGGGTGAAGTGGCGCAGCACCAGCCAGTTGGCCTCGGGCGAGACGAAGCGCTTCATGCCTTCGGCGAGCAGCCAGTGCAGCTTTCGCGACGCGGCCCAGTGCTTGGGCAGCAGCAGCTTGACGACCTGGATCAGCACGATGAAGGCGCGCGCCAGCGGGCGCACGAAGGGCAGCAGGAACTGGCGCGACACCGAGCTGGAATCCGCAAGCCAGGCGGCCTTGACCGGGTCGGGCAGGGGCGTGCTCTGGTCGAGGTAGAGCGCGAGCCAGGGGCTGGGGTCGCGCGGGTCGTGGGCGCGGGTGAGGAAGTCGGGGGCGGGCCTCGTGCGTCGCGCTTGGTTCATAGGTCGGATTCCAGGATGTGGTGGAACTGCATCAGGTAGAGCTGGGCGGTGCGGCGCGCGGTGCCGAGGATGTGGCGGGCGGCGTCCGGGTCGACTGCGATGGCGAGTTCGACCGCGGCCAGCCAACGCTGCAGATGGTGCTGGTCGTTGGTGCCGTGGTAGTCGAGGAAGCGGAAGGCGGTGGGCGGCAGCGCGAGCTGGCGGCGCAGCAGCGGCAGCAGCGCGGGCACGATGCGCTGGCCGGTGCCTTCGATGATGTAGATGGCGCCGAGCAGGCCGAGCGGGTTGTTGGTGGCGGCGAGCGCGTGCAGGTAGGCGTTGAGCGCCTCGCCGCCGGGGTTGCGGCGCAGCGCGTCGAGCGGCGCGGTGCCGCCGGCGGCCATGTAGTCGTCGTACAGGATGCGGAAATCCTGCTGCTCTTCGCCGGCGTGGGTTTCGATCAGCGCGCCGAGTGCGGCGAAGGGGGCGCTGAGGGAGGCCACCGCTTCGCGCATCCACTTGCTGCCTTCGCGCACCTGCGGCACCCATTGCGCGGTCCAGTTGCGGTAGTCGGCCACAGTGAAGCGGCCGGCGACCAGCTTGTGCACCACCGGCGTGCGCCACACCTCGGAGCGGTAGTCGTGCCAGATGCCTGCGAGGTGGGTGAGCAGGTGGCGCAGATGGGCGGGGGCGTCGTCGGGGTCGTGGGGCGGGGCGGGTAGGTCGTCGGCGAGCGGGGAGGGCGTGGGTGTGGGCTGGGCGAGACGCGATGACGTCTGGGCGATTTTCGGCGCATCGGGCGCTTTTACTTCGAGCAGCATGTAGGCGGCGCTGATGCGGCCGGATTCGGGGATGAAGCAGAAGATCTTCTCGCCCGGGTGCAGCTCGCGGCTGTCGAGGAATTCGGCCAGCATGATGTAGATCGAGGCCGCGCCTGTGTTGCCGCGGGTGGCGAGGTTGCTGTACCAGCGCTCGCGCGGGATCGCGAGCCCGGCCTTGTCGAGCAGGTCTTCCACCACCGGGATGAAGCGCGCCGAGGAGTAGTGGCACAGGAAGTGGTCGACCGTGGCGGAATCCACCCAGCCTTCGCGCACCAGCTTGACGTATTCGTGGATGGAGACGTCGAACAGGTGGGGCAGCAGGCGGATGTCCTGGCGGATGGCGAGGGCGCCGGCGGCTTCGGCCTCCGACGAGGACGGATAGTCGAGGAAGGAGGTGCTGCGGTCGGGCGACAGGCCGAGCTGCATGCACACCGGGTAGTCGCCGGCGAAGCTCTTCTGGTGCACCCACTTGAGCTTGAGGCGCAGGCCCTTGCGCGCGCTCGGGCTGCGGGTGAGCAGCAGCGCGCCGGCGCCGTCGGACAGCATCCAGCGTAGGAAGTGGGCGTCGAAATCGGCGTCGTAGCCGCGCGGGGCGAAGCGACTCTTCTTGAACATGCGCGAGGGCATCTCGGCTGCGGCGGCGATGGCGTGGCGGTGTTCGCCGAGTTCGATCGCCTGCGCGGCGTGCTTGATCGCCAGCACGCCGGCGGCGCAGATGCCCTGGCTGGAGAGCGTCTCCATCGGTGGCGCGCCGAGCTCGCCGTGGATCATGCTGGCAAAGCCGGGCATCAGCGCATCGCCGCCGGACGAGCCCACCGCGAGCAGGCCGGCGTCGGCCAGGCCGAAGTCGGTGCGCGCCAGGCAGTCGCGGATGGCGGCGGCGGCGAGCTGGGCGTGCGACATCGTGGTGTTGCCCTCGGCGTCGATCGCGTAGTGGCGCTGCAGGATGCCGTTCTCGCCCAGGATGCGCGCCTTGATGCGGCCTGAAAGCCGGTTGAGCGGGGCGATGTAGGCATCCATGGCGTCGTTGCCGATCGGCGGGCCGGGCAGGTGGAAGCCGGCGGCCTCGACATAGACGTGGTCGAAACGAGTGGGCATCAGGCGGTCTCCGTGTCTTGCGCGGCCGGCGCGGGGGCGACGGGGCGAGGGGCGTTGGTACTGGAAAAGGAGGGAAAGGCCGAAGGGGCGGAAGGAACGATGGGGGCAGATAGGGCGATCGGGGTGGCGTCGTCGGCGGCCATCAGGCTGCGGCTGCGCAGGCTTGGCACGAACAGGGCCAGGACGAAGCTGCGGAACATGTAGGGCAGCAGGCCGCCGGCGTTCAGGCGCGGGTCGACGCGGTCGCGGTAGTCGCGGTGCAGCCGGGTGAGTTCGGACCAATGCGCGCGCGGGTGTTCGTGGTGGGCGGTGTGCAGGCCGATGTTGAACAGCAGCGGATTGACCCAGCCTTCGAAATTGCGCGCGTAGTTCATCCGCGAGTGGCCGTCGGCGTGGGCGTGCTGCAGGTAGTTGGTGGCGAGCAGCCAGTGCAGGCCGTGCACTTGTGGCAGCAGCACCAGCAGCAGCCACTTTTCGCCATCGATCGCGGCCAGCGTGCCCCACAGCAGCGCGACCGCGGCGTACTGGTGCAGCGCGTGGCGCCAGGCGCCCGAGCCGCGCCGGCGCTGGGCCAGCAGCCAGCGCACGAACAGCGGGTAGAGCACGCTCACCGCCTGCAGCGGGTGGATCAGGTAGCCCCACAGGTGATTGGTGTCGCCGCCGAAACGGTAGCTGCGGGCGACATCCAGCGGGCCGTGGCGGTAGCGGTGGTGGTTGGCGACGTGGGCGGGGTAGAACACATAGGTGGGGTGGCCCTGCAGCAGCGTCAGCCACAGGTCGGTGAGGCGGTTCAGGCGCTTGCTGCGCCACATCCTGCGGTGGGTGTGGTTGTGGTGGATGACGCCGGTGCCCAGGGTCAGGAACAGCATCGCCGCATACAGCGGCAGCGCGATGCCGTGCATCCATTGCCATGCGGCGAGCGCCGGCAACGCCGTCATGTAGGCCAGGCTTTGCAGGTCGCGGCGGTTAAGCAGCACGGCCGGCCCGCCGTGTCAGGTCGCGGGCGATACGCTCGTGCGCCGCGTCCGGCGGCAGCGCGGTGCCGAACAGGCGGTCCATGAACGGGAACATGAAGCCGTAGTTGCCGTTGAAGCAGGCGTGGTGCAGATGATGACGGCGCGCGCCGTTGAGCCACCAGCGGTCGCGGTGGGCGTCGGGCAGGAAATCGTAGTTGGAGTGGCCGATGCAGTTGAACAGCAGGCTGAACAGCGGCGCCGACAGCAAGGCGGCGAAGGCGAAATCGTGCACCAGCATCGGCAGGATGATGATGTTGCCGAGCATCGCCGCTTCCAGCGGGTGAAAGCTGTAGGTGGCCCACGGCGTGGTGACGATGGAGCGGTGATGCGGCAGGTGGAAGCGGCGCAGCCAGCGCGTGTGCAGCAGCCAGTGGTTGGCGTAGAAGTGCACCTCGTTCCACACCACCAGCGCCAGGATCTCGAGCACGATGCGCCACCACGACGGCGCCACCGCCAGCTGCGTCCAGCCCAGCTGCAGCAGCCCCCACGGAAAGATCATGCCGGCGCCGAACAGCAGCACCGACGAGGCCGACAGCAGCAGTTCGCGGCGCAACTGGTCGGGGCCGAGCGGGCGCGGATCGAGCAGCCCGCCGTGGCCGAGCGCGGGCAGGATGCGGCGGGTGAGCAGCCAGGTGAAGGCGCCGAAGCTGAGGTAGATGGCACCGAAGAACGCCCACCCGGCCAGGATGATCTCGTACCAGCGGGATTCGAGGAGGAAGGCTTGCATGGGGCGGGATTGTGGGCTGGTGGATTGGCTGGTTGGCGAACGCGGAGAGTGTAAGCGACGGTGTGCCATTTATGCCAATGGGGGGCAACGGGTGAGGGGTGTGGGGGCGTGGGGGGGCGAGGGGCTGCGAAGGCGTGGGGTCGCGGCTCGCGTCGAGGCCGGTACAGGGCAATTTCCTTCAATACGCGGGCGCTGCGGATCGCGATCATGGCCCCTGGCCTTCACCACATCCGCATGGAGCGATTCAGCCGTGACCCCGTATTCATTGATCCTCGATTCCGCCCCCGTCCCCGATCCCGCCTTCGCTGCCGCGATGGCGCCGCCGTGCTTGTCGACATGGAGGTGGTCGTGCGGCGTTGCGATTTGTCCTGCGTTCGCCTGCGCGGCGAGGGTCTGATCGATGGAACCCGCGCTGTTTACATCGATGGCAGGCTTTGCGGTGGCAGCCTCGATCACGCCGGGGCCGGTCAATCTGGTGGCGCTGGCGTCCGGTGGGCGCTACGGATTTCGGGCCGCGATGTGGCACGTCAGCGGGGCGACGTTCGGCTTCGTCCTGCTGCTGCTCGTGACCGGCTTCGGGCTGCAGGAACTCATCGAGCGCTGGCCGCCGCTTGCCGGTTTGATCAAGTGGGCCGGCGTGCTGTTTCTGCTCTACATGGCGTTCAAGCTCGCGCGCGATGACGGGCAGCTGTCGTCCGATGGTGACAAGGGGCGGCCGTCGATGCTGGCCGGAGCGGTCATGCAATGGCTCAACCCCAAGGCCTGGCTTGCGGCGATCGCGGGCATCGGGGTGTATTGCGCGAACGGCGACACCGGCTTGCTGTGGCAGTTTGCCGCGATCTACTTCGTGATCTGCTATGTGTCGATCGCGAGCTGGGCCGGGGCCGGGCTGTTCCTGCGCCGCTTCCTTCACGATGCGCGCAACATGCGGCGGTTCAACCGGCTGATGGCCGCGGTGATCGCGGGCAGCGTGGTGTATCTACTTTAGTGCGGCCGGTGTAAAAGCACATCGCCCGGAGAACCGGGCGATGTGCTTTTGGGGGCGGGCGCTACGCTTACTTATAGACGCCGATCTCCACCGTCTGCTTGGCCCGCGCGCCGCTGTTGCTCTGCGTGACCTTGTTGTTGTTGGCATTGACGCGGGCGCTGCCGAACAGCG
>JAUSOD010000104.1 GCA_030656215.1 Azoarcus sp. | reverse complement strand
GTTCGAGGGCGACCACGCGTTTCTCGCGCCCGATCATGTTGCGCGGGATGTTCTTGTCGTTGAGCCTGGCTTCGAACTGGACGATGACTTCCCAGGCCTTCGGCTCGTTCTTGGCGAAGTAGTGCTGCGCGTATTCGATGAACAGCGCGTCGATGTTGATGACGTGGCGCTGGATCAGCAGGTAGTCGGGCCGCTGCCCCAGCTCGACCAGGGCGCGGGCGATGATGTTGACGAAGCGCCAGGCGAACTCGCGGAATGCGGCGCTGTTGCCTTCGCCCGAGAGCTGGCCGGCGATGCGCGTGGCCACCTCGGAGATCCGCCCGAACCGGCCCACCGCGTTGTAGCGCGCCGAGATGTCCGGCCAGCCCAGGTGGAAGACGTAGAACTCGCCATCGCGCCCGGCGCGCTTGGCCTCCACGTACATGCGCTTCAGGAGGTCGGCGTCGCCCTTGGGGTCGAAGACGATCACGACCTCGTGCTGTCCGCCCACCTTGCGCCGGATGTCCTGGGTGATGAAAAGCTCGGCCAGGCGGGTCTTGCCCACGCGCGTGGTGCCCAGCACCAGCGAGTGGCCGACCCGCTCGCCCAGCGGCAAGGTGACATCGATCTCGTGTGGTTCGATGCCATGCAGACGCGGGAGCCCGCCGAGCGGCGGCAGCGGACGTACCGGGTTGAATGCGCTGTCCCAGGCCAAGGCCTTCGCGAGCTTTGAAACCGGGAACGGCGCAAACTCCAGGCGCTCCTCGATCCGCCGGGCGGCCCGGTAGATCGCGGTCGGCTCGACGTAGCGGCGGAACTCCGGCCGATAGGTCTGCATCAGCCGGTGCGTGTGGCGCTGGTCCCAGCGAAAGCCCTTGCCGATGAACAGCCGCTGCTGGCTCACCGGCACGTCGCGGCTGGTCATCACGTAGCGCGGCAGGCGGAGGATGTTGCGGCGGTAGCGCAGGATCGCCCAGGCATCACGCAGGCGGATGGCGCCGAAGGCCAGGAAGGCCAGCGCGCTGCCGACCCCGAGCAGTGGATTCAGCGCGAGAGACCACGGTGCCGCCAGGCACAGAAGCGCGGCGCCGGCGCAGACCGCCACGGTGTATAGCTCCACCGCTGGCCGCAGGAGGACCTCGACGGCATGCGGCTGGGCCATTGCGCAGGGCTCACTGCTCGATGCCGGCGGCGGTGATGAGCACCGGGTAGTGGCGCAGGCCCAGGCGCTGGGCCAGGTCGTCGCCCGATGCGGGCGAAAGGGTCAGGCCGGGCGCCAGGCGGCGCAATGCCGCCAGCGCCGCCATCGACTCCACGTTGACCACCAGCCCCGCGGCTTGCAGCTCGCGTAGTGCGGGCTGGCGCTGCCGCAGCCAGGTGCGCGAACGTTCGTCGTCGCCGATCAGGAACAGCGGCGTCAGGCCCGGCGCGCGGATGACGCGGCGCGGCACGTCGCCCGGCGACAGTTGCGTCGAGCGCACCGGCAGCATGGCGGCCTCGGCGTCGCCCGGACTGCCCACGTGGGGCAGTGGCATCGGGGCTGGCGGCGTGGCGCGATCAGGCTGCGGATTCAGCGGCTGGTAGTACGGCAGTGCGGAAGCGCCGCCGCGGTCTTCGACGACGATCAGCGGTGGGGAGGCGGTCTGGGCGAAAGCCGTCGCGACGGACAGCAGCCAGTTAGCGACAATGAGGGCGGCAATGAGGACGGTGCGGTTCATGGTGTGGTGGCCTGGTGGATCGGAACGGGAATGTCGGGGCCGAGCACGCGAGTCAGGTGTCGATGCACGCTGCGTCGGTAGCGCACCGCGGGTTCCCCGCCAGCGGGGCGGTGGTAGCGGCCGATGGCAAGCAGCCAGTCCTCGCCGGGGATGTGCTGCTCGCGCAGGATTTCCGCGGCGATGGCGAGGTTGCGGTACGGGTCTAGCAGCTCGCAGGGCTGCGCGTAGCGATGCGCGTGGTAGCCGAGATTGACCTGGCCGAGCCCGGCGTCGATGCGCTTGGCGGGTGTGCGGCCGAGCGCCCGGCGCAGCCCCGTGCAGGCTTCGGCGCGGGTGGCGAAGCGCTGCGGCGTGCCGGCGACGTTGAGCGTCCACGGCCAGGGCACCATGCGTCTGCGCAGCCAGGTGCCGCTCTCCTGCAAGGCCACCGCGTACAGCACCGCCGACGGTATGCCGACGCGCCGTGCCGCCAGTTGATAGGCCGGCGGCGGCACTTCCCGGGCCGGAGTGGCCAGCGCCCAGGGGGCCGTCATCAAAAGCAGCGCCGCAGCGCAGTGGAGGGTCAGGCGGCCCGGCCGCCTTGTCCGCTGCGGGGTGCCTACTGTCGCTGCCATTGGCCGTTCACCTCGCGCACCACCGCCGGTAGGTCGCCGGGCAGGCCGAGCGACACCCAGCGCCCGGCGTCGTGGTTGAGCGTGATCGCGCGGGCGCGCACCTTGGCCGGGTCGATGCCGGCCTGCGTGGCCCACCGCCGGATGCGGGCATCGTCGTGGCGGCTGCCGACCATGTAGAGATCGAATCGGGTGCCCGCAGCCTGGAGCCGCTCGACGACGCGATTGCAGGCGGGGCAGGCGTCCTTGACGAATACGGCGATGCGTTCGTCCTGTGCCGTAATGGTCGGAACGGACGCCGTGCCGGCACCCGGCAGCGCAACGCGCTGAAGATCGGGGTACAACCGCTGCCAGGCTGCATCGTAGGCGCGCTGGTAGGCCAGCAGCTTCTCGACCCGACGGGCTTCCACCTGGACCTGCAACTCGGCGTAGCGGCGCCGCTCCTCGTCCGAGCGGGCTTCGATACCGAGTGCCGTGAGCGGGTCGATGTTGGGGGAATGAACGCCCAGCGGACCTTGCATCAGTTCCCTGTAGTGCGCCCATTCTTCGCTACCCAGCCCCCAGTCGCGGGCCAACCGCTCGTCGCTGCGGATGGTGGCCGCCGGCCGCTCGTGGGTGGGGGCGGTAGCTGACAGGGTGGTGTGCTGGGCGACGGTGACGGAAGCCGCGCCTGCGAGCAGTGCGGCAATCAAGAACGGGATGACCCTGACGCAGCTCACGCGCCTTCTCCTACCGTTCGGGAACGTTCAGGCGGCGTGTTTCGTCGCCATGTCGGAAGATGGCGGTGCCGCGCTCGATTGCCTCGAGCCGCCAGCCGGCCTCGGCTTCGCCGGGCCGCAGCAGGCGGACCTGTGCGAGTGCGCCCGCAGTGGTGGGGAGGATTGCCAGGAAGCGTTCGCCGGCGCGCAGATCGACGCCGATCACCCGGAATGCAGGTTCGATAGTCCGGGGTTTCACCGGCCTGGGTGTGCGGGGACGGACAGACGCCGAGGGTGTCGGCCGGGGGGTGGCGAGGTGCGCTTCGATCCGCTCGAGGCGCGCCAGCAAGGACTGCAGCGCATCAATGGTCGGGTGATCGCCGAGTGCCTCCTCGACCGCGGCAATCCGCTGATCGAGTGCGCGGCGCTCGGACTCGTAGCGCGTCTGAGGCAGTGCAGTCGGCCGTTGCCGGTGCTGCTCGAACTGCTGCGCGAAATCGTCCATCTGCCCTTCGAGGGCGGCGATCCGCATGGCTGGCGTGCGCTCTTTGGCCGCTTCTTCCAGGTTCGACAGGACGACGTGGTCGATAACGACCGTGGCGCTGACGAGCAACAGCCAGGTGGCTGCGGCCACGTGCAGCAACTGTAGACGTCGATGTTGTGGCGTGCCCGGAATCGCGGTCATGGCTGCGCCTCCTCGACGCGCGGGAAGGCCTCTGCTGGCGTTGCGTCATCGTTGACGGGCGCCGGCAGCGGGGTGACTGGATCGACAGGTGTGGTGACCTGGCTGAAACAGACCCGGCGCGCACCCTCATCTGCGTGCAATTCCCAGGCTGGACCCGCGAGCGTCAATAGCGCGTCGCGCAGCACGATCGGCCCGAGCAGGTAGTGGGCTGCCGGCAGCGGGAGGGCGTTCAGCGCATCAGTCTGAGGACCGCTGCACAGCTGGTAGCCGGAGCGCTGCAACACATGGTGCAGCGCGTCGCCCACCGTCGCGTGCAGGGTGTCTGGCACGGCTACATCGACCACTTGCAGCATCAGGTTCCGCTGGGCCGCGGTGGGCGCGAGTTCGACCAGGGTGTAGCGGCCGTAGCGGACCACCTGGACGTCAGCCGGTGGTGGTGGCACGGACTGAGCAGCGTGCG
>JAUSOD010000099.1 GCA_030656215.1 Azoarcus sp. | reverse complement strand
CGCATCCACGACCATGCAAATCTCGACTCCATCCTAGGCAAGCCACCCGACCTCCGCGCTCCCATCCGTACCGCTCTTATCCCGCCAGCGCAAAATTCGTTTGCGTTGCTCGCCGGGTGAGCGCGCACATCGACACGCCACCGCGACGCCGCCGGCCAGCACATGAAGAAAGGGCGCGGGGGCGAGCTGAAGGCTGATCCCTGATCAAAGGAAGCCTCACTCCCGCCCCATTCCGGTGCGCGAATCGACCTAAATTGCTGCACCTGCACCATCAGTTATTGGCAAACCCGGGCTGTTCGTGGCGTTCAGCGCCGCACAAGCATGGTGCAATGCCGCACCATCTTGGAATCACTATCACGCTGTTTTTTCGTGGTATTTTCTAACTTCCATGAAATTTCATCTTTTCCATTGACACGGGAAATGTTTATTTCTAAAGTAATTACCAGAGGCGTGAATCCGGCCCTCGCGACATTGCACTGCAGCACGCCCGGCACCGGAAGCAAGCATCAACCGAGGAGATAAAAAACATGGTCCGTCCCCAACAGCAGCAAGGCTCCACCCGCATCGAAAATAGGTGTATCACTGCGTTTTCTGCCCTGACGGTTCGGGAGGTGGTCCGTGGCTGAACGCTCGTTCAAGAAGGAAGTCCAGCAGCTGCGCATCCCCGCCGGCGAGGAGTTCCGCGGCGAGGGCATCCTCGCCATCACCAAGGGCTTGCTGCAGGCCGGGGTCGGCTATGTAGGCGGCTACCAGGGCTCGCCGATCTCCCATCTGATGGACGTGCTGGCCGACGCCAACGAGATCCTTGAAGAGCTCGACATCCATTTCGAGACCAGCGCCTCGGAAGCCACCGCCGCCGCCATGCTCGCCGCCTCGGTGATGTACCCGATCCGCGGCGCGGTGACGTGGAAATCCACCGTCGGTACCAACGTCGCATCCGACGCCCTCGCCAACCTCGCCTCGGGCGGGGTCACCGGCGGCGCACTGATCATCATTGGCGAGGACTACGGCGAAGGCTCCTCGATCATGCAGGAGCGCTCGCACGCGTTCGCAATGAAGTCGCAGATGTGGCTGCTCGACCCACGCCCCAACCTGGAGTCCATCGTTCAATCGGTGGAGGATGGCTTTGAGCTGTCCGAGGCGAGCAACACGCCGGTGATGCTGCAGGTGCGGATCCGCTCCTGTCATGTGCACGGCCGCTTCATCACCAAGGAAAACAAGCGCCCGCGCTACACCCTGAAGCAGGCGCTGGAGAACCCGGTGCGCGACACCACCCGCATCGTCCTGCCGCCTGCCTCTTTCGTGCACGAGCACGAAAAGATCCGCCAGCGCTGGCCGGCGGCGGTGAAGTTCATCCGCGAGAAGAAACTCAACGAGTTCTTCGACGGCGATTTCAAGGACATCGGCCTCATCCTGCAAGGCGGCCTGTACAACGGCGTGATCCGTTCGCTGCAATTGCTCGGGCTGGCCGACTCTTTCGGCAACAGCCGCATCCCGATGTACGTGATGAACGTCACCTACCCGGTGATCGACGAGGAAGTGATCGAGTTCTGCGAGGGCCGTCGCGCGGTCCTGCTGCTCGAGGAAGGCCAGCCCGACTACATCGAACAGAACCTGCATTCCATCCTGCGCAAAGCCGGGGTCACGACCCATCTGTCGGGCAAGGACGTGTTGCCGATGGCCGGCGAATACACCACTGCGGCGATGAAGGACGGCATCGAGGCTTTCCTCAAGGCTCAGCAGCCCGATGCGCTGGCGACCCACGCTGCAGCGGCGGCCGACGAAGCCGGCGCCACCTCGCTCGCTGCAGACCTCGAGGCCTTGACTACGCCTGTAGCCAAGCCGATGCAACGTCCTGCCGCGCTACCAATGACCTTTCACCCCAAGGTCAAGGAACTCGCCAACGTAGTGCCCGCACGTCCGGCCGGCTTCTGTACCGGCTGCCCCGAGCGTCCGATCTTCGCCGCAATGAAGCTGGCGCAGGCCGACCTCGGCGAACATCACGTGTCGTGCGACATCGGCTGTCACCTGTTCTCCATCCTGCCGCCGTTCAACCTCGGCGCCACCACCATGGGCTACGGCCTCGGTGCGGCCTCCAGCTCGGCCTTCAACGTCAAGACCGGCAAGCGCTCGATCTCGGTGATGGGCGACGGCGGCTTCTGGCACAACGGGCTGACCTCGGGTATCGGCAACGCGGTGTTCAACAAGAACGACGGCGTGATCGTCATCGTCGACAACTACTACTCGTCGGCCACCGGCGGCCAGGACATCCTGTCCTCGCGTGCCGAGAACCCGGACCGCGCAACCAAGAACCCGATCGAGGCGGCGATCCGCGGCGCCGGCGTCAAGTGGGTGCGCACCATCGACCGCACCTACGACGTGGCTAAGATGCGTGACACGCTGGAAGAAGCGCTCACCACTACCACCGACGGCCCCAAGGTCATCATTGCCCAGTCCGAGTGCATGCTGAACAAGCAGCGCCGGATCAAGCCGCTGTTCAACAAGGCGGTGAAGGACGGCAAGCGCATGGTCAAGGAGCGCTTCGGCGTCGACCCCGACGTGTGCACCGGCGACCACGCCTGCATCCGCTTGTCGGGTTGTCCCTCGCTGTCGGTAAAGGACAGCGGCGACCCGCTCAAGGAAGACCCGGTCGCCTACGTCGACAACAGCTGCGTCGGCTGCGGCAACTGCGGCGAAGTGGCCGAAGCGGCGGTGCTGTGCCCGTCCTTCTACCGCGCCGACATCATTCACAACCCCACCGGCGGCGACCGCTTCCTGGCGAAGGTCCGCTCCGCCGTGATCGGCTTCCTGCAACGCCGCCGTGCCGCACGCCAGACGCGCTACGCCCTGTGAGGACAGAGACTGCCATGAGCACCGTGACATCAAATATCGTTCTTCACCCCGGCACCCCGATCAAGATCGCCATCCTCGCCATGGGCGGCCAGGGCGGCGGCGTACTCGCCGACTGGATTGTGGAAATGGCCGAGCAGGCTGGCTGGTGGGCACAGACCACGTCGGTGCCGGGCGTAGCCCAACGCACCGGCGCCACCATCTATTACCTGGAGCTCCTGCCCGAGAGCGCCGCTCACGCCGCCGGCAAACCGCCCACGCTGGCGATGATGCCGACGCCAGGTGACGTCGACCTGGTGGTTGCGGCCGAGCTGATGGAAGCCGGCCGTGCGATGCAGCGCGGCCTGGTCACCCCCGACCGCAGCACCCTGATCACCTCCAGCCACCGCAGCTTTGCAGTGGGCGAGAAGGCCGCGCTGGGCAACGGCATCGCCGACCCGAACAAGGTTATCGACGCCGGCCGCGAGGCAGCAAAGCGCCTGATGTGCTTCGACCTGCAGGAGATGGCGGAGAAGGCTGGCAGCGTGATCTCGGCCAGCCTGTTCGGCGCCATCGCCGGCTCCGGCACCCTGCCCTTCCCCCGCGAAGCCTACGAGGAAACCATCCGCCACGGCGGCAAAGGTGCCGAAGCCAGTTTGCGCGCCTTCGCCCTCGGCTTCGACGCCGCGGCCAAGGCCCCAGCCGCCCCGGCCCCGATCGACACCTCGCGTGCCACACCCGATGTGCCCGAGCGTGCTGCGAATCCCGAAGTCCAGGCTCTGCTGCAGCGGGTCAAGACCGACTTTCCCGCCGCCGCCCATGGCATGCTGGTCGCCGGTCTGCGTCGCCTGATCGACTACCAGGACATCGCCTACGCCGCCGAGTACCTGGACAAGTGCGCCCAACTGCACGCCCTCGAAGCCCGTCACGGCGGCGAGACCAGTGGCTGGGCGCTGACCTGTGCCGCAGCCCACCGCATTGCGGTGGCGATGAGCTACGACGACGTGATCCGGGTAGCCGACCTCAAGACCCGCGGCAGCCGCTTCGAGCGCGTGCGCCAGGAAGTCGGAGCCAAGGCCGACCAGCTCGTCTACACCACCGAATACATGCACCCGCGCCTGGAGGAGATCTGCGGCACCCTGCCCACCGCACTCGGCCGCTGGCTCGAACAATCGAAGGGCATCGGCGGCTTCGTCAAGCGCCGCATGGAGAAGGGCCGCCGCGTTCAGACCGGCACGCTGACCTGGTTCCTTGCCCTGTATGCGGTGGCCGGCATGCGCCGCTTCCGCCGCAGCCTGCTGCGCCACCAGATCGAGACCGCGCAACTGCGCGAATGGCTGGATCGGGTGGTCCGCTTGGCCGGCAACGGCCAGCAAGCACTTGCTGCCGAAGTGCTGCACTGCCGCCGCATCGTCAAGGGCTACAGCGGCACCCACGACCGGGGCGACAAGCGTTTCGCCAGCCTGATGGCCGCCGCCGACAGGCTCGCAGCCCCGGGCACCGACCCGGCCGAAGCCGCCGCCACCTTGCACAAGTTGCTGGAGGCGGCGATGGCCGACGAGGAGGGGCGCCAGCTCGACGCCCAACTTGCCCTGCTGCTCACGGCCGCCAAGGGCAACACGACCAACAGCGCACAATTCAGCCGCCAGGCTGCCTGAACCGCGACAGACGGAACAACGGGAAAAGAGAGGAAGACAGCACATGCCGGAACTGGAACTCACGATCAGCGCAGCACAGGCCGCCACGCCGCTGATCCGCACCCTTCACCTGCGGGCGCCGGAGGGCACCTCCCTCCCGGCGTTCACCCCCGGCGCCCACCTGCAGGTGAGCATTCCCGGCCTGGCCGACCCGCGCTGCTACTCGCTGGTCAACTTCGATACCGCCCCTGGCAGCTTCGACGCTCCCGCCGAATATCGCCTCGGCGTGCGCCTGGAAGATGCCAGCAGCGGCGGCTCGCGCCATATGCACAGCCTCGCGGTCGGCGACCGGATCAAGGTCACCGGCCCGAAGAACGACTTCCCGCTGCATCCTGCAGAAGCCGGTGAGGGCGACACCGTGCTGATCGCCGGCGGCATCGGCATCACCCCGATCGCCTCCATGGCCACCGCGCTGCAGTCTGCCGGTCGCCCCTGGGTGCTGCACTACAGCGGCCGCAGCCGCGACCAGCTCGCCTTCGCCGACGAACTCACCGCACTCGCCGGCCCCGCCCTGCACCTGCATGCGGACGACGACCCCGCCACCCGGCTCGACCTCGGCGCCCTGCTCGACGGCCTGTCCACCACCCAGCACCTCTACGTGTGCGGACCCAAGGGCATGATTGACGCCCTGATCGAAGGCGCCAAGACACGCGGCTGGCCGGCCTGCCGCATCCACTTCGAACTGTTCGCATCGGCCGCCCCGGTGGCAGGCGACCAGGCCTTCGAAGTTGAACTGCGCCAGTCCGGGCAGACACTCACCATCCCCGCCGACAAGACCATCCTCGAAGTGCTGGAGGCGGCAGGCTGCGATCCGATGTACGACTGCAAGCGCGGCGAATGCGGCGTATGTACCGCCACGGTGCTCGAAGGCGAACCCGACCACCGCGACTATTTCCTGTCCGACGCCGAAAAGGCGAGCGGCAAGATGATCCAGATCTGCATCTCGCGGGCCAAATCGCCCCGCCTGGTGCTCGATCTCTGACACCACGAGGGGACAAGCAAATGAGCAAGTACCGCGGCAACCCGGACGCCATCCAAGCACTGGTGCGCGACACCGAAGTGCACAAGGACACCTACATCGACCAGGAGATTTTCGAACTGGAGATGGAACACCTGTTCGCCAACACCTGGGTCTATGTCGGCCACGCCAGCCAGGTCCCGAACAAGGGTGACTACTACACCACCACCGTCGGCACCGAAGAGGTGGTCATGGTGCGCCACAGCGACAACAGCGTGCGTGTGCTCTACAACCGCTGCCCGCACAAGGGGGTCAAGGTCGCGGGCGAAGTCTGCGGCAACACCGGAAAGTTCTTCCGCTGCCCCTACCACGCCTGGACCTTCAAGACCGACGGCAGCCTGCTCGCCATCCCGCTCAAGAAGGGTTACGAGAACACCGGCTTCGAATCCTGCGAAGCCAGCCACGGCATGGCCCCGGTGCCCAACGTCAAGGTCTACCGCGACTTCGTCTTCTGCCGCCTCAACCCCGGCGGCCCCAGCTTCGATGAGTTCTTCGGCCAGTCGCTGTCGACGCTCGACAACATGGTGGACCGCTCCCCCGAAGGCAAGCTCGAGGTTGCCGGCGGCGTGCTGCGCTACATGCACAACTGCAACTGGAAGATGCTGGTCGACAACCAGACCGACACCTGCCACCCGATGGTCGCCCACGAATCCTCCGCCGGCACCGCCGTGCGGGTCTGGAACGAAGCCCCGGAAGGCACGCCCAAGCCGATGGCAGTCGAACTCTTCGCACCCTTCATGTCGCCCTACGAGTTCTTCGAGAACATGGGCATCCGCGTATGGGAAAACGGCCACGGCCACACCGGCGTCTCCGACTCCATCCACGCCGCCTACTCCCCGGTGCCCGGCTACTGGGACCAGATGGTCGCCGCCTACGGCGAAGAGCGCGCCAAGCAGATCCTCGGCGACACCCGCCACAACACCGTGTATTTCCCCAACATCATGGTCAAGGGCCCGATCCAGACCCTGCGCCTGTTCAAGCCCATCGCCGCAAACAAGACCCTGGTCGAATCCTGGACCTTCCGCCTGGTCGGCGCCCCCGACCTGCTGCTCGAACGCACCACGATGTACAACCGCCTGATCAACGCCCCGACCTCGGTCGTGGGCCACGACGACCTCGAGATGTACGAGCGCGCGCAGGAAGGCCTGCACTCGCGCGGCCGCGACTGGATCAACATCGCCCGCCTGTACGACCCGGCCGAGAAAGGCCAGAAGAACATCGTCACCAACGGCACCAACGAAATGCAGATGCGCGAACAGATGCGCGCATGGGCCCGGTTCATGACGGAAAGCATGTAAGGAAGTGATGCCACCAAGGTGAAGGGATGGATGGGACGTTTGTGGAGCGGGCGAGGACTGTCTGAGCCTGCGAAGCAGGCGAGTTCCGCAGCCCGACGGAACAAACGTCCCGTCCAGCCCGATTAGCAGCACAAGCCATCACGCAAAATCACCGGACAGCAGCGACACCCGAACAAGGATCAAGCCATGACCGCCATCACCGAAAAAAATCTGATCGACTTCGTCTACGCCGAAGCCCGCTTGCTCGACGAACAGCGCTTCGAAGACTGGCTCGCCCTCTTCACCGAAGACGCCTACTACTGGATGCCGCTCGCCCACGACCAGCGGGATCCCAAACTCCACACCTCGCTGATGTACGAAGACAAGCTCCTGCTGCGTGTGCGCATCGAACGCCTCTCCGGCCAGCGCACCTTCTCCCAGCAACCCAAGAGCCGCTGCCACCACCTGCTGCAAGCCCCCACCGTCGAAGCGAGCGACCCGGCCAAAGGCGAACACACCGTCCGCACTGCCTTTCACTACACCGAAACCCGCCTCGACAAACAAACCATCTACGTCGGCTGGACCACCCACCACCTCGTCGAAGTCGACGGCGCCCTCAAGATCCGCCTCAAACGCGTCGACCTGGTGAACTGCGACGCCGCCTTCGCCAACATCCAGCTCTTCATGTAAGCGGGAGAACCACTTGGCACACACCATCCACCAGGCCTTCTCGCTCGCCGCAGTACGCTGGGCCAAACAGCCCTTCCTCTGCATCCTGCCCGAAACCGCCGAAATCTACGGTATCAACGCCGGCGAACTGCGTTACGCCGAAGCCGCCGAACGCATCGAAACCCTGCGCACCGCCTACGCCGCCGCAGGCTACGGCCACGGCCACCGCATCGGCATCCTGCTCGAAAACCGCCCCGCCTTCTTCCTCCACTGGTTCGCGCTCAACGCACTCGGCGTCTCGGTCGTCCCGATCAACCCCGACATGCGCGCCGCCGAACTCGAATACCTCATCGGCCACTCCGAAATCGCGCTCGCCGTCGCCCTGCCGCAACGCCACGCCGACCTGCTCGCCGCCGCCGAGCGCGCCGGCCGCCCCTTCCAGGTCATGGGCGAACAGGACTCCCCACCGCAAGCCGCCTTCCCCGCCCCGCTCGCCGCCACCGCGCCGCACGAACTCAGCGAATGCGCGCTGCTCTACACCTCCGGCACCACCGGCCGGCCCAAGGGCTGCATCCTGCCCAACCGCTACTTCCTGCACGCCGGCAGCTGGTACGCCAACATCGGCGGACTGGCCACCCTGCAACCGGGCAAGGAACGCATGATCACCCCGCTGCCGCTGGTGCACATGAACGCCATGGCCTACTCGGCGATGGCCATGGTCATGACCGGCGGCTGTCTGATCCCGCTCGACCGCTTTCACCCCCGCAGCTGGTGGAACAGCGTGCGCGAATCGCGCGCCACCGTGGTGCACTACCTCGGGGTGATGCCGGCGATGCTGATGAAGGCCGAGGCCGGACACAACGACCGCGAACATCGCGTGCGATTCGGCTTCGGTGCAGGTGTCGACCGGACCCTGCACGGCATCTTCGAGGAGCGCTTCGCCTTCCCCCTGCTCGAAGCCTGGGCGATGACCGAAACCGGCGCTGGCGCCGTCATCATCGCCAACAAGGAACCGCGCCACATCGGCAGCTCCTGCTTCGGCAAGGAAGAGGACGACGTCCTGGTGCGCATCGTCACCGACGACGGTCGCGAGGCAAGTACCGAGGAACAGGGCGAACTGCTGGTGCGCCACGCCGGCGACGATCCGCGCTACGGCTTCCTCGCCGGCTACCTCAAGGACCAGGCCGCCACCGACGAAGCGTGGGAAGGCGGCTGGTTCCACACCGGCGACATCGTGCGCCGCGACGCCGACGGCTATCTGCACTTCGTCGATCGCAAGAAGAACGTCATCCGCCGCAGCGGCGAGAACATCGCCGCGGTCGAAGTCGAGGCCGTGCTGCAGCAGCATCCGCTGGTGAAGGCTATCGCGGTCGCCGCAGTGCCCGACCCGGTGCGCGGCGACGAAGTCATGGCGCTGGTCGTCGCCCAGGACCCGCCAGCCGATCGCCCGGCAATGGAAGCGGCCGCCTGCGACCTGGTGAACTGGGCCCTGTCGCAACTTGCCTACTACAAGGCGCCTGGCTACGTCGCCTTCGTCGATAGCCTGCCGCTCACCACCACCAACAAGATCCAGCGCGGCGAACTCAAGGCCCTGGCCCCGACCCTGGTCGGGACCGCCGCCTGCGTCGACACCTGCGCGATGAAGAAGCGCCAGGGAGACCACAAGTGAGCACCGAAGTGAGCACCGAAGTGAGCACCCCGGTGAGCCCCGTCGCCCGCAAACGACTCGGCTACGACGGCGTGGTCGCGGTGATGCCGGTGACCATCCCCTACGCCCGCTATTCCACCCACAGCGCGCACTGGTGGCTGGGGCGCGCGCTCGGCGAGCTGATCCGCGGCGCCGGTGTGGCCAAGACCGAGGTCGACGGCGTGTGCGTCTCCAGCTTCACCCTCGGCCCGGACACCGCCGTCGGCCTGATGCAGCACCTGGGCATGAGCCCGCGCTGGCTCGACCACATCCCGATGGGCGGCGCCTCCGGTGTGGTCGCGCTGCGCCGCGCCGCACGGGCGGTGCAGGCCGGTGACGCCGAGGTGATCGCCTGCATCGCCGGCGACACCAACCAGGTCGATTCCTTCCGCAACACGGTCAGCCAGTTCTCGCGCTTCGCCCAGGACGCGGTCTATCCCTACGGCGCGGGCGGCCCCAACGCCAGTTTCGCGTTGCTGACCGGCTATTACATGAAGCACTTCGGCGCCACCCGCGAGGACTTCGGCAAGCTCTGCGTCGCCCAGCGCGACAACGCGCTCAAGAACCCGCACGCGCTGATGAAGAAGCCGCTGACCCTGGCGCAGTACATCGACGCCCGCCCGATCACCGACCCCATCCACCTGTTTGACTGCGTGATGCCGTGCGCCGGCGCCGAGGGCTACCTGGTGATGACCGAGGACCGTGCGCGCGCGCTGAAACTGCCCTTCGTCCGCATCCGCTCCACCATCGAGCGCCACAACGCCTTCCCCGAAGATCCGATCCAGTTCCGCGGCGGCTGGGCAATGGACAAGGACGCGCTGTACGAACACGCCGAGGCGGCCCCCGAGGACATCGACTTCCTCGAGACCTACGACGACTACCCGGTGATCAACATGATGCAGTTCGAGGATCTGGGCTTCTGCGCCAAGGGCGAGGCATCCGCGTTCGTGCGCAAGCACAGCTTCACCATCGCCGGCGACTTTCCGTTCAACACCTCGGGCGGCCAGCTCTCGGTTGGTCAGGCCGGTGCCGCCGGCGGCTACCTCGGCCTGGTCCAGGCCTTGCGCCAGCTCACCGCCAGCGCCGGTGCCACTCAGCTCGAAGGCGCCCGTCTCGGCATGGTGTCCGGCTTCGGCATGATCAACTACGACCGCGGCCTGTGCTCGGGCGCGGCCATCCTCGAACGGGGCCTCACACGAGGAGAAGCGGCATGAGCGAAGCACTCGTCAAACCAAAAAAGAAGAACCCGGTCGAGCGCACCCGGCTCGCCACCCTGCCGCCGGGCGCCCGCAGCCGCAGCGCACAAGGGCTGACCCGCGCCGCCGCTGAAGGCAGCTTCGAACTCCAGGTCTGCGCCGACTGCGCCACGGTGCAATACCCGCCACGCGAAGTCTGCGGCCACTGCCTGTCCGAGCACCTGACGTGGGAGCCGGTGGACAACCGCGGCGAGCTGATCGCCCTGACCACGCTGCGCCACAGCAACGACCTCTACTTCCGCGAGCGCCTGCCGTGGCGCGTGGGTACGGTGAAGATGGCCGCTGGTCCGGTGGTGGTCGCCCATGTGCATGAGGACTGCGCCACACCGGACACGTCCGGCGTCCCGGTGCGCCTGAGCCTGAAACTCGACCGCAGCGGCCAGGCCGTGCTCCATGCCCTGCCCGAAAAGGACACCCCGAACATGAACGATGCCCCGCAGATGCGCGAATCGACCTGCGATCCGAAGTTCCGCCGTGTGCTCGTTACCGACGGTAAGTCGGCGATGGGCATGGCGGTAGCGAAGGCGATGCTCGACGCCGGCGCCAGCGCGGTCTTCCTCGGCGACCCGACGACATGGAAGACGGTCGCCGCCTTCGACAAGCTCGCCGCCGACCCGCGGGTGCAGGTGGTCGAGCTCGACGTCACCGACACCGATTCGGTCGACCGCCTGGCGGCCTCGATCGGCGGCAAGGTCGAGATCCTGGTCAATACCGCGTCCTACCTTCGCGATGGCGGCATCCTCGGCCGCAAGGACGTGATCCTCGCCCGCGACGCAATGGAGGTGAACGTGCTCGGCCTGATGCGCCTGGCCCAGGCCTTCGGCCCCGGCATGTGCTTTCGCGCTGCCGATGGTAGCAACCACGCAGTGGCGTGGGTGAACGTGCTGTCGATCCACGCGCTCGCGGCGCTGCCCGCGCGCGGCGCATGGTCGGCCTCGATGGCCGCGGCGCTGTCGGCCGCACAGACCCTGCGCGCCGAACTGCGCGGCGCCGGGGTACGGGTGGTGAATATCTTCCCCGGCCCGATCGACGAGGAGTGGGAGCAGCTCACCCCGCCGCCCAAGCTCGCCCCGTCGGCGGTGGCCAAGGCCATCGTGCGCGGCCTGCAGGACGGCGTCGAGGACGTCTATGTCGGCGAGATCGCAGAGGAAATCCGCGAACGCCTGCGCGAGAACCACAAGGGCGTCGAGCGCGAGCTCGGCCAGTGAGCCCTACCCAAGGAGAACAGAACATGAGCAACCCCATCCTCGCCCAGTTCATGAACGAGCTGCTGTCCGGCCGCCTGAAACTGGTCGACCTCACCCAGACCCTCGCACCCGAATTTCCCACCATCGTGCTGCCGCCCGAGTTCGGTCAGGCTTGGCCGTTCCGGATCGAGGAGATCTCGCGCTACGACGAGCGCGGCCCGGCCTGGTACTGGAACAACTTCTCGATGTCCGAGCACACCGGCACCCACTTCGACGCGCCGGCCCACTGGATCAGCGGCAAGGACCTGCCCGACAACACCGTGGATTCGATCCCGGCGGAGAACTTCATCGCCGCCGCCTGCGTGATCGACGTTTCTGCCGAGAGCGCCGAGAACCCCGACTTCCTGCTCACGGTGGACTACGTCAAGGCCTGGGAAGAACAGCACGGCCGCATTCCGGAGCGTGCCTGGGTGCTGCTGCGCACCGACTGGTCCAAGCGCGCCACGCCCAAGGAATACCTCAACATGGCCGAGGACGGCGCGCATTCGCCGGGGCCCGACGCCGAAGTCGTGCCCTGGCTGGTGCGGGAACGGAACGTGCATGGCTTTGGTACCGAGTCGGTCGGCACCGACGCCGGCCAGGCCCATCACCTCAACCCGCCCTACCCCTGCCACTACTACATGCACGGCAACAACCGCTACGGCCTGCAATGCCTGACCAACCTCGACCAGCTGCCGCCCCAGGGCGCGCTGATCTTCGCCGCCCCGCTCAAGATCCGCAACGGCTCCGGCAGCCCGCTGCGGGTTCTGGCACTGGCGCCGTCGGCTTGAGGGGCACACGATGAGCGAACCCATGGTCGCAGTGGTCACCGGCGGATCCGCCGGCATCGGCGCCGACATCTGCAAACGCATGCTCGACGACGGCTACGAGGTCGTGTCGATGGCGCGGCGCGCACCGGAATGGTCCCATCCACGCCTCAAGACCGTGCAGGTGGACCTGCTCGACGCCGCCGCCACCGAAGAGGCCGCGCAGCAGATCGCTCGCGACTTCCCGGTGACCCACTTCATCCACAACGCCGGCGTGATCTGGCCCAAGCTGCTCGGCGAGGTCAAGCTCGAAGAGCTGCAGGGCCTGACCCAGATTCACCTCGGTGCCGCGATCAGCCTGATGCAGGCGGTACTGCCCGGCATGACCGAACGCCAGTTTGGCCGCGTGGTGCTGATGTCCTCGCGCGGCGCGCTCGGCCTGCCGACCCGCACTGCGTACTCGGCAACCAAGGCCGGCATGATCGGCATGGCACGCACCTGGGCGCTGGAACTCGCGCCCAAGGGCATCACGGTAAACGTGGTCGCGCCGGGGCCGATCCAGACCGAGATGTACTACGCAGTGATCGAGGCCGG
>JAUSOD010000090.1 GCA_030656215.1 Azoarcus sp. | reverse complement strand
CACAGCGGTGATGCGGGCACCTGCTCCGGGCACGAGCACCTATGGCCGACATGACCGCCTGCACCAGCCACGGCCACCTGCGGCCGACTGAAGTCGGCCCTACAGAAACCCCCGCGCCCTACCACCGCCGCCTGCACATCCGCCGTAGGGCGGGTTTCAACCCGCCGCAGGGGTGATGCGGGCACCTGCGCCGGACACGGGTATTAATGACAATAGCCTGAAATTTTTTATGACATAGAATATCGAGCATTCCATGTCATGGGTCTCACCCGATGCCCCCACCGCTACTCGACCCCAAGAACGATTTCGTGTTCAAGCGCCTGTTCGCCGGCTCGCCCGAACTACTGGCGGATCTGATTAATGCGGTGCGCACCGACGCGCCCCCGATCGAGGTCGTGGAGGTGCTCAACCCGCGCATCGACCCGGACGAGCTCACCGGCAAATTCATCATTCTCGACGTGCTCGCCCGTGACGAGGCCGGGCGCCTGTACAACATCGAGATGCACGTCCGCCGCCACGCCGGATGGAACGCACGCAGCACCTACTACCTGGCCCGCACACTATCCAACCAACTGAATAACGGCGACGATTACCGCGAACTGAAGCCGGTGATCGGAATCCACTTGGTGGACTTCGATCTGTTCGATGCGGCCGACCAGGCACTGTGGTGCTTCGAACTGCGTGACCGCACGCAGCCACACATCGTGCTGACGGGCGAACTACAATTGAACGTGATCGAACTACGCAAGGCCGACCGCCTGCTTCCGCAGCACGCGGGCACGCTCGCCGCCTGGGTGGCATGGTTTGAACACTGGCATGAGGAGAGCATCATGAGCGCAATCACCCATCGCCCTGTGCAACAGGCCATGGAGCAGCTGAAGGGCCTGTCGGCCGACGACGAGATGCGCCGGCTGGCGTTCGTGCGCGAACGGGCACTGCATGACGAAGTCAGCTTCACTAATGCGGCGCGGGAAGAGGGGCGGGCGCAGGGACGAGAAGAAGGACGGGAAGAGGGGCTTGAAAAGGGGCGCGAAGAAGGACAATTGAGGCTCCTTGAGCGACAGTTGCAAAAAAAATTCGGCCCGCTCCCTGACGATATCCGTACTCGTCTGACCAAGGCGACCGCAGCCCACCTAAGCGTCTGGGCCGAGAATATTCTGTTTGCGAACACGCTCGACGAGGTTTTCCACTAACACCCCACGCCCTACCACCCCTGCCCGGACATCCGCCGTAGGGCGGGTTTCAACCCGCCGCAGCGGTGATGCGGGCACCGGCGTCGGGCATGAGCGCCTATGGCCGACACGGCCACCTGCGGCCGACTGAAGTCGGCCCTACGAAAACCGCCAACAAGTTTCCGCTGATCGCCTCCGCTGCTGTAGGGCAGGCTTTCAATCCACCGCTCCTTGCCGCTAGAATGAATGTCAATCACATAACTTCAAGCCTACAGAAGCAATCGACCCTTCACTATGACCTACGATGCACTGCGACGGGGGCGTTGGTCGGAAACGCTTCGCATCTATCATGTCACCATCGTCACCAAGGGGCGATTGCCGCTATTCCACGACATCACCCTTGGTCGGCTGATCGTGTCCCATGTGCGGGAACAGGATGAACGGGCGCTCACAAGCACGCTCGCCTGGGTGTTGATGCCCGATCATCTGCATTGGCTCTTCGAACTTGGTACAACGAAGAGCTTGTCGGCAATCATGCAGTCGCTCAAAGGCGCATCGGCAAGGACCATCAATGCCCATCGGCACAGCAGTGGAGCAGTCTGGCAACGCGCGTACCACGATCACGCCCTTCGTACCGACGAGGATGTCGTCGCCACGGCACGGTACATCGTTGCCAATCCCCTGCGTGCGGGGCTGGTCGATGAGATTGGCAAGTACCCACTCTGGGATGCCGTGTGGCTTTAACGTGTGGTGGCCGACTGAAGTCGGCCCTACGAAAACCTCCGAGCTCTACCACCGCTGCTTGCACAGCCGCCGTAGGGCGGGTTTCAACCCGCCGCGGGGGTGATGCGGGCACCAGCGCCGGGCTTGGGCACCAGCGGCCGACCCGACCACCAGCGGCCGACTGAAGTCGGCCCTACAAGTTACAAGTCAGCCCTGCGGAAGGTCTGCGTCCTTACCGCCTTTCGGCACCTTCCGTCCCGTTCAATACGCGTTGCGATCCTTCACCACGACTAGCGCCGTCTTGATGATGATCCACAGGTCCAGGCTGAGCGACCAGGTGCGCAGGTACTCAAGGTCGTACTCGATGCGCTTTTCCATCTTGTCTACCGTCTCGGTTTCGCCGCGGTAGCCGTTGACCTGGGCCCAGCCGGTGATGCCCGGCTTAACCTTGTGGCGCACCATGTAGCCCTTGATCAGCTTGCGATAGGTCTCGTTGTGCGCCACCGCGTGGGGGCGGGGGCCGACGATGCTCATGCGGCCCTGAAGCACGTTCACAAACTGCGGTAGCTCGTCCAGCGAAGTACGGCGGATGAACGCACCGAAGGGGGTGATGCGCTGGTCGCCCTTGGTGGCCTGTTTTACTACCGCACCGTTGTCGGTCGTCGTCATCGAGCGGAACTTGTAGACCAGGATCTCCTTGCCATCCAGCCCGTAGCGGCGCTGCTTGAAGATGATCGGGCCGGGTGACGACAGCTTCACACCTGCGGCCAGCCCGATCATGATCGGCGCGATCAAGATCAGGATCAGCAGTGACAACACAACGTCCGACACACGCTTCACCATTCCGCTCACACCGCTGAACGGGGTCTCGCATACGGCAACCACAGGCATGCCGCCAACACTGTCGAGCTGGCCCTGAATCAGGTCGGTGACAAAGATGTCGGGCACGAAGTAGATGGACGCCGTGGTGTCTTTGAGGTCGTCGAGCAACGCCAGAATCCGCGGCTGGGTCGCCATCGGCAGGGCGAGGTAGATGGCTTCGACGTGGTGGCGCTTCACGAAACTGGCCAGTTCAGACATCCGTCCCAGCATCGGTGCCAGGTCGGAACTCTGCAATCGGTCGGTGCTGCGGTCATCGAAGAACCCGACGACTCGCGTCCCGAGGTACGGGTTGCTGTGGAACTGCTGCACGAGCTTGATGCCGATGTCGTTAACGCCGGCCACCACCGCCACGCGGTGATTTTGATCCATGGCCATGAAGCGCGGGAGAACCGCGCGAACCAACCAGTGTCCGGCGAGCAGCACAAACGGCGTCAACACCGCCCATACGATCAGGATGTGTTGTGGGAAATAGTGCACGTACCCGGAGACCATACCAAAGGTACCCATGGCCGCCACGAACAACAACCAGTTGGATACCAGCTTGCGCAACATGCGCCGCGGAATCTCATGGAAGGCTACGTTGCCGGGGAAGGTCAGCGCAAATGAAAGTGCGCACAGAATCAGGTAGTGCGGCCCGAAACGGTCGTCATAGTAGTAGGCGGTGCAGAGCAGCACGCCGACGATCAGAAGGGGGTCAAGGAAGGCTTCAATCGCAGTGCTCAGCGTGAAGCTGCTACGGCGGAGCACGTTCTGGCGGTCAATTGCTGCAAACATGTTCGCTTTTCCTTAAATGGTGCTTTGCAGCATAACGGTACTCATACTGCCGCACAACGAAGCTCCGAGTGCTATTGGCAAATCAGGATGGCATGTAAAGCTTGCGGAAAGATGTACTGCAATGAATGCAGGGCATATGCCGATTGCGATTGTCAGTAGGCGAAGGGGACGGACAAAGCCCGCCCCCCGGGGGTTACGCCTGCTTGTTGAGGCGACGGCGAGCCATCACGGTCACCAGGCCCAGACCTGCCAGCAACATGGCATAGGTTTCGGGTTCCGGAACCGGCAGCGTGGTTACGGCAAATACGTACTGGCCGCCACTCAAGCCGTTCGCGTTGCCGGAAATATTGAAGTAGTAGCTACCGGGTAGAAACGTCCCGGAACCGACCTTGATCTGACTCGTGCTTCCCTCGTTGCTGTCCAGGTTGGAGATCAGCAGGTTGGTGCTGGTGAACAACTGCACCGACAGGTCAGCAATGTTGAACAAGTTGCCCAGGTCCGGAATCGTGATTGCCAGGTTGCTGACCGAACCGCCGCTATACGTCGGCGTGGCGATCGTGAAGTTCCAAGTGTCGTTGAACGCACCGATACCCTTCTGAATGACGTCGGAGAAGTAGGTCGGCGCACTGATCGTGCCGACGTTGAACGTCGAGTCGAGCGCGCTCGCATTGGCAACAAAGCCCAAGCTCAGAGCCAAGGCAAGGACAGATTTCTTGAGTTTCATGGATAAAATCTCCTGATGAGGCGTTGAGCAAGTGGTGGCTAGGAAACGAGGCTGCAACGAGTACTGATCTGGTCATCTCCGTGCAACCGTAAGCCTACTAAGCACGAAACATGCCCAAAGTGGGTCAAGTTGAGTGGAGCGGTTTTGATTCAATGCCTTCCGCGCAGATCGCTTTGCGCCGAGACACGTTTGATCACAATGCTGTATCAGTCGGTGTAAAATAATCCGACATCATTATTGGTGCGTTGCAGTACAAAAGCAAGCATCGTGACTGCCCGATTTAAGCATGTGGGCATGTCCATTTGTAGCGAAGTGGATGTAATACTTCGTAAAGCATGGTGCAATGCGGACTCCTGAAACCTCCACTTGTCTAGACTTGGTACATGAACGCAAACGTACGCATAAACCGAACCAGGCTTGGAGGTAGGGCTGTCATCGCTGCCCTCGCCCTGGCGCACGGGGCGGCGATGGCCGATGAGGCCGATGCGCTTAACTTCACCGTTTCGCAGGCGGCGTACTACGAAAGCAATCTCTACAAACTGGCCGACGGGGCACAAGCCCCGGGTGGCAAGCGCCACGACCGGATTGCCATTACCGGCCTCGGTGCGGCGTTCGACCGGGTCTATAGCCGTCAGCGCCTGCGGGCTGCTCTCGACGTAAAGCACGCGTCTTACGCCATACACGACTATCTGGACTACACCGCGCCCGATGCACGCCTTGCCTGGGATTGGCAGGTCGGAAATCACTTCAGTGGGCTGCTCAGTCATGACTATCGCGAGTCGCTTGCTGGCTTTGAAGACGTTGTAGGTGTGCAGCAGACCATCCTGCTTTACTCACGCACCGGTGCCAGCGCCAACTACTGGTGGCATCCCAACTGGGCCGCAGGGCTGGGAGTTTCGTCTGCTCGAAGTCGTTATAAGGACGATGCGCGTCCCACCTCCGAGCTCGATGCGCGCGACCTCGACTTCAACCTCACCTATCGCCCTGCATCTGGCAACACCGTTGTCCTTACCTTGCGGCAGACGGACGGGCGCTATCCCGGACGGCCAGCGGTGGCGGGCTCGATTCGCGACTATCAACAACGGGATTACCGGCTTCGCGGTGAATGGCGTCTGACGGGCGCTACCGTGATCTCCGGCTACCTGGGGCATACCGGGCGCAGCTACGATCTCGCCCCCAATCGCGACTTCAGTGGGGTTACCGGGCGCCTGGCCCTGCAGTGGGTGCCCACGGCCAAGACGTCCATCAATGTGTCGTGGCGGCGCGAGCTGGGGGCGGATCAGGATCTCTTCAACAACTACGCCGTTACCAACGCCATCACCCTCGCGCCAAACTGGGCGATCACAGAAAAGATCCGGTTAGGTGCCACCCTCGAATACAGCAAGCGCGACTACGGTGGTGACCCCGAGCTTGGATTTGACGGTACGGACTCCACCGGCGAAGACCGCACTCGTCGATACGGGCTAAACCTTCAGTATCAGCCGATGCGCACACTTCAGTTGATTGCAGGAGTGCAGAAGGTGCGTCGAACATCGGTGCTCGCCGCGCGCGAATATGAGGCCGAGACAGCCTGGATTACCGGCAGGTTTGCCTTCTGAGAGGCGGTTGCTCGCACCGAGTCTGTGCTTCTTTGGTGCTTGCAGTGGCTTATGACGCACAGCAATGGTGCATAGCACAAAATTGTTTGAATTAGCTAGAAACTCGTTCCCGGGTTTCAGATCAGCTTACTTGCTGTAATGATATTGTTATGTTGCGCCGCAAGATAATGACGTACAGTCACGCTCAGTCATGATCCAGAGCTTGACTAACGGCGCTCGTCTGCAGAATGATGTTCGCGTATCGAGCATCGTTGCTGATCTCCTGGCTCGGACCTTGCGTATGTTCGCGGTAGGTCGAAGTGGGATCGTTGTGTTAGAAGCCCAACGAATTCTCCATTTTTTGAGCTGTGGTCAGGACGTGAGGTAAGTGGGGCAGAAGAAGGGTTTGCCATAAAAGTTATTTATTTTAGTTCGGGGAAGTTCATGTATCGATCTGTTCGCCTTGCGCCATTGTTTGCCTTGTTTTTTGCGAGCCTGCTCATCGGCTGCAGCGCAGACAGCGAGCGTGCCAAGCCGGCCTCGCAGGTCGTGGTCAAGGTTAACAAGGACGAGATCTCGGTCCATCAGCTCAACGAGTTGCTTGCCCGCGCCGGTGATGTTCCTGCCGACCAGGTCACGCAGGCGAGTGGCGCGGCGCTTGAGCGCCTCATCGACCAGGAGCTGATGGTGCAGCAGGCCAGGGATCGCAAGCTCGATCGCGATCCCAAGGTGATGCAGGCCATCGAAACCGCCCGGCGCGAGATTCTTGCCCGTGCCTATGCCGAGCAGGTAGCCGGTATGGGGCCGCGCCCCACAGGGGCCCAGATCAGCGCTTTCTACGCGGACAACCCCGGCCTTTTCTCCAAACGGCGCGTTTACAACATCCAGGAGCTCAACGTGCGGATTCCGGCCGAGCGCCTCGATGAGCTACGCGAACAGGTGCAGGCAGCGAACAACATGCAGGGCTTGGCGGCGTGGCTTAGCGAACAGGGCATCCCGTTCGTCGCCAGTGCAGGCGTGAAGCCCGCAGAGCAACTCCCGCTCGAGATCCTGGGGCCGCTGTCGACAATGAAAGAAGGGCAGGTTGCGATCAACCGCACACCGACCGGCGTTTCACTGATGCTGATCGAGGCGGCCCGGGATGAGCCGATCGACGAAGTCAGGGCACGCCCCTTTATCGAGCAATACCTCACAGCACAGGCCCGCACCGAGCTGGCACGGGCCGAAATCAAGCGCCTACGTGACATCGCGGCAATCGAATACGTCGGCGAATTTGCCGGCAAGGCCCCCACCGCGGTCGCAAACGCCCCCGCCGCCGGAAACGCCACGGCTCCCGCGACCAGGGCTCCCCGTGTGACGGCATCTGAGGTCGTCCCCGCTACAAGCAACGACGAAACCCTTCGCACCGCACTCGAGAAAGGGGCCGCCGGCCTGAAATAGGCCCGATGGTCCAAACCGATGCACCCCTTCGATGCGCCAATTGAACCAAACCGCCAAGGCCACAAAAAGCACATGAATCTTCGCTCCCTTCGCCTCCTGCTCACCACCTGCCTGCTGGCCCTCGGTCTGGGCGGCGTTGCTATTGCCGCCGACGAGCGCGAGTTCGTCCTCGGGCCTGGTGACATCGTGCGCATCACCGTGTTCCAGAACCCCGATCTCACCACCGAGACACGGGTATCCGAGAGCGGCGCGATCACCTTTCCGCTGATCGGCTCGATCCCGGTCGGTGGCCAAAGCACTTCCGCTGCCGAAAAAACCATCGCCGCTCGTCTGCGCGATGGCGGTTTCGTACTTCAGCCCCAGGTCAACGTGCTGCCGGTGCAGATTCGCGGCAATCAGGTCGCGGTGCTTGGGCAGGTCAATCGTCCCGGGCGCTATCCAATGGAAACCGCCAACCTGCGCCTTACCGACATGCTCGCCACCGCCGGCGGTATTGCCACCACCGGGGCAGACGTAGCGGTGCTGGTCGGCATCCGCGATGGCAAAAAGGTACGCCGCGAGATCGACATCCCCGAGCTCTTCCTCACTGGCGATCTGGCCAACGACGCACTGCTCTCCGGCGGCGATCTCATCTACGTACATCGCGCACCCGTCTATTACATCTATGGCGAAGTGCAGCGCGCGGGCGCGTTTCGGCTCGAGCGTGGCATGAGCGTCATGCAGGGGCTCGCCACGGGTGGTGGCACCACCCTGCGCGGCACCATCCGCGGGCTGCGTATTCATCGTCGTGAGGCCGACGGCACGCTGAAGATCATCGAGCCTCAGCTTGACGATCTTCTCCGGGTTGACGACGTCATCTACGTCAAGGAAAGCCTGTTCTGACCAGGGGCCGCATATGAGCTTTGATCAATTCTTCCAGATACTTCGGGCCCGGCTCTGGACCATCGTCGCCATCTTTGTCGGCGTGGTTGTGCTGGTGATGGGCGTCAGCCTGGCCTTGCCTAAGAAGTACACCGCAGAAGCCTCCGTGGTGGTCGATGGCAAGGCCGCCGACCCTTTGCTGAGTACTGCATCTTCGGGGCAGACCGCATCCGGATACGTTTCCACTCAGGTCGACATCATTGGCTCCAGCCGGGTTGCGCAGCGGGTGGTCACGATGACCGGCCTCGACCAGTTGCCGGCGTTCCAGGAGCGCTGGCGTGAGACCACCAACGGGGTTGGCTCGCTGCAGGTCTGGCTGGGCAACTCCCTGCGTCGCGGCCTCGACGTCAGGCCTTCGCGCGAAAGCAGCGTGATCTCGATCAGCTACACCGCGACTGACGCGGAGTTTGCTGCCGCCATCGCCAATGCCTTTGCCCAGGCCTACATCGATACCGCACTCGAGCTCAAGGTCGAGCCTGCCAAGCAGTACGCAAACTGGTTCAATGAGCGCACCCGCGGGCTGCGCGACGAGGTCGAGATTGCGCGCAAGAAGCTGTCCGATTACCAGCAGGCAAACAGCATCGTAGCCTCCGACGAGCGGTTCGACGTCGAAAGCGCGCGGATGGCCGAGCTGTCCTCCCAACTGGTGGCGGTGCAGGGCCAAAGGGCGGACAGTCGGTCGCGCCAAAGCCAGACCGGGTCGGCCGAGTCCCTGCCCGAAGTCGTGCAAAACCCCCTGGTATCCTCGCTCAAGGCCGACGTGGCGCGGATCGAATCGCAGCGTCAGCAGATGATCGGCAAGCTGGGGGCGAACCACCCCGACCTGATGCGCATCGATGCCGATCTGGCCTCCATGCGCCAACGGATAGGGCTCGAAACCGATCGCATCGTGCGCTCGCTCGGCACCAGCACCCGGGTCAGCGTTGCCCGCGAAGCCGATATCGCCGCTGCCGTCGAGGCACAAAAAGTTCGCCTGCTCGAGCTACAGGCCCATCGCGACCAGATCGCCGTCCTTCAGCGCGACGTCGAAAACGCCCAGCGCGCTTACGACCTGGTTACCCAGCGCCTGATGCAGACCAACCTCGAAAGCCAGACCCAGCAAACCAACATCGCGGTGCTCACCGCGGCCTCCGTGCCCGCGTCGCCATCGAGCCCGCGCCTGCTGCTCAATGCCTTGCTTGCATGCGTGTTCGGTGCGGCGCTCGGCTGCGGCGTCGCCCTGTTGTTGGAGCTGCTCAACGCCCGCGTCCGTTCTGCCGACGACCTCGTCCGGGAGCTCGGCCTGCCGGTGCTGGGTGTCATCCCCGGCAACGACGCCGTCAAACGCGGCTGGCGCAGGAGGAGCGCACATGCGTCTGCCTGACAGAGCGGGGTTCCGTTCAACCCGAATCAAACAAGCACAAACCGGATGCGCCGGTGCAGGAGAGCGGTCATGAACATGATCCACGACGCAAACGAACTCATCGCCAGCCTGCACGGCGCCGGCGAACGCTCCATCGGGGCAATCCTGATCGACACCGGACGGCTCAAGGCCGAGGATGCCGAGCGCATTCTGCGTCTGCAACGCGAGCAGGGCTTGCGCTTTGGCGATGCGGCCAAGGCTCTAGGCCTGGTAAGCGATGCCGACATCCAGTTCGCCCTGTCGCAACAGTTCGACTATCCCTACCTGCAAGCCGGCCAGAGCAAGGTGGACGCCGAGGTCATTGCCGCCTATCACCCGTTTTCGCGCAAGGTCGAAGCCCTTCGTGCCCTTCGCAGCCAGCTCATGCTGCGCTGGTTCGATGTCGTGCCGGAGCGCAAGGCACTCGCCATCGTCAGCCCCGGGCGCAACGAAGGACGTTCCTGGTTGGCGTCCAACCTCGCCGTGGTGTTCAGTCAGCTCGGCGAGCGCACCCTGCTGATCGACGCAGACCTGCGCAACCCGGCACAGCATCGCCTGTTCGGCATCGAGAACCGGGTCGGGCTGTCCACCCTGCTGTCGGGCAGAAGCAGCCCCGACGCCATTCAACGCATCCCCGAACTGCTCGGGCTATCCGTTCTGCCCGCCGGTGCAACCCCGCCCAACCCGCAAGAGCTCCTTGCCCGGCCGGTGCTGCCCCAGTTGCTGGCACAGTTTGGCACCCACTACGACGTGATCATCCTCGACACCCCACCGGGTGCTCAGTATGCCGACGGCCAGACGCTCTCTGCCCGCGCTGGTGCGGCGGTCATGGTTGCCCGTCGCGATCGCACCCAGAGCCGGCTCGTTCGTGCCTATGCCGACAGCTTGCGCCAGGCGGATTGCACCGTTGTCGGGTCTATCCTCAACAATCAATGACGGTGATCGTTTGATCGCCGTCCCATGCGGCGTGCTCGCGCCTGTCGCACTGCCCACCCGGAGACTCGTATGACAACGTTTGCCATGCGCGCTCAATTGCCCTGGCTGGTGGTGCTTGCAGGCCTGCTCTTTCTCTACACCCCGATGGTGGTCGATTTTGCGACCGGAATCTGGCGCACCGAAGAGCAGTTTCACGGCCCGCTGGTACTCGGCATCGCCATCTGGCTGATCATGCGCAAGTGGTCAGCCTTCAGCCAGGTGGAGCACGACCAGCCCTTGTCCATCCTTGGCTGGCCGCTGTTTGTGGGCGGTTGCCTCATGTACGTGCTCGGGCGCTCGCAAGGTATCGACGGCGCGCAGGCCTTCTCGCTCATTCCCGTCCTCATCGGCACCATTCTTCTGCTGCGCGGACCGCACAGCCTCAAGGTGATCTGGTTTCCGGTGTTCTTCCTGTTCTTCCTGGTTCCCTTGCCTGGGCCCTTGGTCGACGCACTGACCATGCCGATGAAGATCGCCGTCTCATATGTGGCCGAGAGCACGCTGTTTGCATTGGGCTACCCGATTGCGCGTGCCGGCGTCATCATCCAGATCGGCCAATACCAGCTTCTGGTGGCCGATGCCTGCGCCGGCCTGCAGACCCTGCTCGCACTCGAATCGCTGGGTCTGCTCTACCTCAATGTCGTCAGCCATACCTCCTTGCTACGCAACATCACGCTGGCAATATTGATCGTGCCGATCTCGTTCGCGGCCAACGTCATCCGGGTAATCGTCCTCACCCTGGTCACCTACCATTTTGGCGACGCGGCGGGGCAAGGCTTTCTGCACGGCTTTGCCGGCATGGTGCTGTTCGTCTCAGCGCTGTTGATCATCATCGCAGTCGACGCCTTGTTGCGCCTCATTGTGGCCAGGCGGGCCTCCGCTTCAGGAGTCCGCGCGTGAAATCCATCAGCCTTATCACCGCCATCGCGCTCACGCTAATCATGGTGCTCACCCTGATCCTCGGCGAGCACTTCAAGCCCACGCTCAAACTGGCCGACCTAAGGTCCAAGGTCGACCTCGAATCCATCCTCCCTGATCGTTTCGAAAACTGGTCACGCATCGAGTCCGCTCCGGCAGCAATCATCAACCCCCAATCCTCGGTGCTGCTCGACAAGCTCTACTCCCAAGTCGTCAATCGCGTGTACGTCAACACCGCGGGAGACCGGGTGATGATCTCCGTCGCCTATGGCGAGGACCAGCGTGGGGGCCTGCAGGCACACAAGCCGGACTTCTGTTATCCCGCCCAGGGTTTCAGTGTCACCTCCACGCGCAAGGGCTCGCTGCAAACGCCTTATGGCGATATTCCTGTCGTGCGCATGGAAACCAATGCGGGTTCCCGATTTGAGCCACTTACTTATTGGACCACTGTCGGCGGGGTGGCGATCTCGGGTGGACTTCAGCGCAAGCTGGTGGAAATTGAATATGGAATAAAGGGCGTCATCCCGGACGGGGTGATTTTCCGGTTGTCGAGTATCGGTCAGGACAGTGAGCAGGCTTTCGAAGCGCAGCGGATGTTTGTAGCCGCTTTGCTTTCGGTGCTTCACCCTGCCGATCGTGCCCGTCTGGCAGGGGTCGCACTTGCTGGTGTCAGCCAGTCACAGGGGCCCAGAATCGTGCAGGCAAAAAATACATGACACAAAACACATCGTTTCGCGCAAAAGTCGTCTCCGGCATGATCTGGTCGATAGCCCAGAGTTGGGGCATGAAGGTCATGACTCTGGTCCTGTTCATGGTGCTCGCACGGGTACTCGAGCCGGCTCAGATGGGCGTCTTTGCGGCAGCAATGGCGGTCATCGGATTCGTGGAGATCTTTGTCGATCAGGGTTTGCGCGAGGCGATCGTTCAGCGCGAGACGATTACACGTGAGCAGGTCAATTCCGCATTCGTGATCAATGTCGGAATCTCACTGCTGGTGTTCGGAGCACTGTCGTGGAGTGGCCCCTTTATCGCGTCCCACATGCAGATAGCCGAGCTGGCCGAAATCCTGCAGATCACTGGTATTGGTGTCCTGATCAATGCCATGAGCTTCAGTCAGCAGGCAATGCACCGTCGGGCGTTCAATTACCGATGGCTCGCTGTATGTTCGCTGATCTCGACGGCAATAGCTGGCGTCCTGGCGGTTATTCTTGCCTTGCGTGGATGGGGTGCTTGGAGTCTGGTGGTCCAGTTTCTGGTCGCTGCCGCGATCAATACGGCAATGATGTGGCTTAAGCCGCAATGGGGATTCTCCTTCAGTTTCGACTTTGCCGGAGCCCGCCAACTGGTGCGCTATGGTTTGAACCGCCTGGCGACTCAATTACTCGACTTTGCAAACACGCGTTATATCGAGATATTCATTGCTTCCGTGCTCGGTCCGGTTGCCCTCGGTATCTATGCGGTTGGGGTGAGGGTCTATCAGTCGTTGATGCACGCGATCAGCTCTGCCGTGCTCAATGTTGCCCACAGTGGCTTCTCGCGCCTTGCAAACGACCGGCCAGCCCTTGTATCGGCCTACTACAAATCGATGAGTTTCACGGCTGCGGTTGCTGTTCCGGTGTTTCTGCTTCTTGCCAGTGTAACAATGGAAGCTACCGTCGTTTTCTTTGGCGAAAAATGGATCGAAAGCGCAGAGGTGATGCGCGCAATGGCCGTCATGGGCGCCGTCCAGGTGCTGCAGTTCTACAACGGTGTCGTTTATAACGCGATAGGCCGGCCGTCAATCAGCTTGAAGTTCATGATTGCGAAGACGGTACTCACCTTCGGCGCGTTGATTCTCTCTCGCAATGAGGGAATGAGCTTCATTGTGTATGCCTACGTTGTAAGCCAGTTGCTCACCACACCACCGAGTTTTGTGCTTGTCAGGCGGGTGATAGGAATCTCATTTGCAGAACTTTACTCCCATGTATGGCCTTTTCTGTGCGGCTCTCTACTCATGGTTGTTTCAATACTGGCCGCAAGAGAGATGGATTTCGTCGGTGGGCTGACAATGCTGGAGCGGTTGTTCGTGCTATGCAGTATTGGGGTGGCAGTTTATCTTGGATTCCTGCTCCTCT
>JAUSOD010000076.1 GCA_030656215.1 Azoarcus sp. | reverse complement strand
GATCTTCAGCACATCGACCGGGAGGCGGGTCAGTTGTGCGAGCGATGAATAGCCGGTACCGAAATCATCCACCGCCACCCGCAAGCCCAGGCCGGCGAGACGACGCAATATACGCAAATTGGTCTCGACGTCGGCCATCAGCGAAGTTTCGGTGATCTCCAGCAATAGTCGCGCAGGGTCGGCGCCGGTGTCGCGTAGCGTGTTGGCAAAATCGTCGGCCAGCGACTCCTCGCACAGTTGTCTTGCGGAGACGTTGACCGAGATGTACGGGGCCTTGTCGCCCCAGCGCCGGCGCCAGTTTGCCTCGGCACGGCAGGCCTCGCGGAACACCCAGGCGCCGATGGGCACAATTGCGCCGGTCATCTCGGCGATCGGGATAAACACTGCCGGCGAGATTTCGCCGCCGGGTGGGAACCAGCGCAGCAACAGTTCTGCGCCCACTATGCGGCCGCTTTCTGCCTCGACGATCGGTTGGAAGCGGGGCGACAGTTCCTTGTTCTCGATCGCAGTGCGCAGCCCATTGGTAATCAATAGCCGTTGCTTGGCCGTATCCTGCAGGCTCTCGTTGAAAAACTGCCAGCCGTCGCGGCCCTTTTCCTTTGCGGCATACATTGCCGTATCGGCCGCGCGCAACATATCGTCGGCCGAATGCGTGCTGCCGCTCCCGATGGCGACCCCGACGCTGGCGGTGACGAACAGCTGCAAGGCGCCTGCACCGATCGGCTGACGCAGGGCATCGTTGATCCGCTCGGCCAGTACGGACATCGCGGCCGGTTGCTCCACCTGCTCGCACAGGATCAAAAACTCGTCGCCGGAGAGGCGTGCAACGGTGTCGCCCGGACGCACCTGCCCGATCAGCCTGGTCGCAACCGTTTTCAGCAGTTGGTCGCCGACTTCATGGCCATGGGTGTCGTTGACGAGCTTGAACCCATCGAGATCCACGAACAGCAGGGCGACGCTCAAGCCGCTGCGGCGCGATCGCAGCAGGGCGCTGGCAATCCGGTCGCGGATCAAGGTGCGACCGGGCAGGCCGGTCAGAGCGTCATGAGTCGCCCGTCGGGTCAACTCCTCTTCCGCTTTCATGCGCTCGGTGATGTCGTGCATGGTGACGACCAGCAGCCAGTCATCACCATTGCGGGATTTTGCGATCGAGGCTTCGAGCGGAAAGAAGCTGCCATCCTTGCGGTAGCCGGTGATCGGACTGCGGCCCCCCATCCGTCGCTCGGACTCCTCGCCCGCGACGAACTGCTGCACCAGTTCGGCATGGCGCTGGCGGAAATGGGGCGGCAGTAGCACATGCACCGACTTGCCGAGCAGTTCTCCATCGTAGTAGCCAAACATCACACAGGCGCTGCGATTGGACTCGGTAATGACGCCGTGAGCGTCGGTAGCCAGCACCGCCATGTCGGCGACGGACAGGATCTGTTGTGCGGTGCCGCCCTTCTTTCTCGCCGCCCTGACGTCCGCTGCCAGGCGGGCGGTAAGCTTGGGTGATGGGGCAGATTCGTCCGGCCGAAGTGCCTGTGCCAGCCCACGATAACGCTCCGGAATCCGGGGGCGAATGCAGCCGAAATGCTCCACGATACTGAATGTACCGTCGGCGTTGCACCGCGCCAGGCGGGTGTTGACTGCAGCGTGATGTGTGGCTGCGTCCATCTCGACGGTGCCTTGAGGCCCTGAGACCCGGACCTTTTCCAGCGCAGCAACGAGTGCATCGGCATCGGTCGATCCGGCCGCTACCACCGCATTGGCGAAGGCATGTACGCACAGGTAGGTGCCTTCGCCAAAGCTGGTCAGGATCCCGTTGCCGTGGGGCCAGATTCCATCGACCCCCGGCTGACGCGCGAGACGTTGCAGGTAATGGTGGTTCCCGGGGCTGTCCAGCGACATGAAATAGGTGTTGCTGGTATAGAAACCCTCGCGAATGTGGGGTGCCATCTGGCTCACCAGCGCCTCGTCGTAACCGCCCACGACCACTGCCATCTGGCTCTTCATGCCCATCTCGGTGAAGCGGTTCAGCAACGTGATCTGCGCCTCGCCGGCGAAATAGGGCACGAACACATCAGCACCAGAGCGGGCCACCTGCTGCAACAGGTGATCCATGGCTTCGAGGTCTGCATCGATGGACAGGTACTCTTCGCCGACGATGTCGCCATCGAGACGCTGCAGCGCCCGCTTGGCGGCGTCGATCGACCCGCGTGGCCATTCGTAGTTGTGCCCGGCAAAAAACATCTTGAGGCCGAAGCGCTTTGCCATCGACGGGATCATCCTGTCGATCTGCTGGTTCGGTAGCGCCGAAAAGCTGAAAAAGTAGTGCCCTGAGATACTGCCCTCATAGTACGAAAAATTCAGATAGGGAATTCGCCTCGGCTCGGCAACCTGGGTGGCAACCGCAATGCGCGAGTTCGACAGCAGGTTGCCGATGATGGCCACGCAGCGATGCTCGAGGATCAGCCGCTCGGCCGCCGGAACGGCAGTGAGCGGAAGGCTGCCGTCGTCTTCGACGATCAGTTGCAGCGGGCGGCCAAGGATGCCGCCGCGTTCGTTGATCTCGTCGCAGGCAATGCATGCGGCCCGCACGATCTCCTCGCCGTAGAGTTCGACCATGCCGGTCAGGGGCGGCATCAGTCCGAGGCGGATTGGGTCAGTCATGGTGCCCTGGTGGAAACGTTAGCGCGGTACAAGAGACCACACTATTCTAGATGTTTTTTGGGGTTTTCTTCTTTCTGACGGTTCGCGGTCATGGCAGATTACACACTCGATCGGTAACGGCAGGAAACGGCCGTCCGCTTCCCCCGGATTTCATCGATACTGCGAGCCCGGCATCCGCTCGTCGCGCGCTGCATATGCACCGGTGGCGGTGTTTCCCCCGCCCGCCGATGCCGTGACCACGCGACTGCCCCCTAACAATACGAGACAAACGAAGCAATGACAAACGCGCAATGGATCCTGCTCGTCGGCACGCTCATGCTGGCGATGGGGTTGACCTCTTCGGTCCTCAAGCGCCTTCCGGTTACCTCGGCCATCGTCTATCTGGCGGTCGGCATCATCGTTGGTCCGATCGGGCTCGGGCTGTTTCACTTCAATCCACTCAAGCAGTCTGCGCTGCTGGAGGTGCTGACCGAGGTGGTGGTGCTGATCTCGCTGTTTGCGGCCGGGGTGAAGATGCCGGTGCCGGTGAGCCTGCCGCGCTGGCGAGCCCCCATCCTGCTGGCCTCGGCGTCGATGATGCTCACCGTGGGGATGGTGGCGGCGTTTGCGCACTGGGTGTTCGGCATGCAGATCGGTGCTGCGGTCTTGCTCGGGGCCATCGTGGCGCCCACTGATCCGGTGCTGGCAACCGACGTCCAGACCCGCCACCCGGGCGACCGCGACCGGCTGCGCTTCACGCTGACGTGCGAAGCCGGGATGAACGACGGTAGTGCGTTTCCGTTTGTGATGCTCGGCCTCGGGCTGCTCGGGGTGCACGAGCTGGGTGATCTTGGACTGCGCTGGGTGCTGGTGGACGTGCTGTGGGCGACCGTTGCCGCGGTCGTGATCGGGGTGGTGGGGGGCGTCGCGCTGGCGCGGGTGGGTCATGCGTTGCGTGCAAGGAAGCCGGCCTGGGGATTGATGGACGATTTTCTCGGCCTCGGCTTGATAGGCATGGTGTACGGGCTGAGCGTGATGGCGAGCGCGTGGGGCTTTTTGGCGGTGTTCTTTGCCGCCGTTGCGCTGCGTCAGACCGAACGCCAACTCGCGGGCGCAGCGCCCGAGATGGTGGAGAGGCTGCAGGGGGGCCATGGCGCGAATGGGGAGCTTGAGGCGAGCGTTGCTGCGCCGGCGCAGCCGGTGGGTATCAGCGAGGGGTCGCTGATGTTCAAGGAGCACCTTGAGCGCTTGTCGGAGGTGGTGTTGATCCTGCTGGTCGGTGGCTCCCTGTTCATCGACTCATGGAGCCTGCGGGCCGTCGGCCTGGCTTTGTTCCTGTTCCTGGTGGCCCGCCCGGTCAGCGTCTTCCTGGGTTTGCTCGGTACGCGCACTTCGTGGCGGATCCGGGGGCTCTCTGGCTGGTTTGGTGTGCGCGGGATCGGCTCGCTCTACTACCTGATGTATGCGATCCAGCACGGCTTGCCGGAGCCGGTAGCGCTGGAACTGATACACATGACCCTGGTGGTGGTGACGCTATCGATCGTGCTCCACGGCATCAGCGTGAAGCCGATGATGGGACGGTACTGGCCGGGGCGCGGAGCCTAGCTTCGTGCGGGCAGGGGAACGAGCCGGCGGATGGTGCCGCCCGGCGTCACCGCTGCCAGGTGCTCAATGGGGGACCATCGGCTTTACGTCGGACTCATGCTTCTTCGCTTGCTTGGCAGCCTTCTTTTCCTTGGGGCTCAGTGCCGGCTGTTTTCGGGTTTCCTTCTTGTTTTGCTGACCTTTACTCATGATCGTTCTCCGGGAATAACACTTGCGGGCGCGAGTGCTGGTTCAGTATAGGCTGCCGCGCAGGAAGAAACCGGGTAAAGAGAAATAAGGATGAAAAGCTGCGGGTCGGGACCGGCTCAAGAGTCAAGGGAAGGGTCCGGTGCAGGTTCCGGTACAGGGGCAGGTGAGGGCTCAACTGTAGGGGATGCCCCAGGTCCGCTCGTTGTGAGGGTGAGCAGGATGTCGGCATACCAGGCACAGTTCAGCCCGAGTGCTTCGTCGAGCTCCTGGTCGCGGGTGCCGACGTCGAGCCGGGCCGAGTGGATGCCCAACAGCATCCAGGGCAGGCCCTGCAGGAAGTCGTCGGGCTCGGCAACCCGCATCACCACCGGTGCGCCGCTGGTGCCCCGGTGGGTGCGTGCATCGGTCAGGAAATAGCCTTTGCCCTGAAAGCGCAGTCCGAACGACGAGGCGATGATGGCCTGCCGTACCACCGGCATATGGGTCAGCGTATCGTGAAAACCCAGCGGAAATCCCACTACCAGCAGCGAGCTGCCAACCTCCACCTGGTCGAATCGGCCCAGCAGGTGCTGGGGGGTGAAGGCACGGTAAACGGTCTTCGGGGGAAGAGCGTCGCGGTCGAGCTCGATTACGGCTACGTCGATTGCGCCCGCGGTGTCGCGGCCCTGGCGCCAGAGGCTCTCGCCCTCGCGGTAAAGCGGTATCGAGAAGCCGGTCGAAGCGGTAAGGTTGTCCGGGTCGATATGCAGTTCGATTTCGATGCGGTTCGGATTGTGCTGGCTGGGCCCGTCGAACAGCACGTGCCGGCTCGTGACCAGGAACAGACGCTTGTCGCGCTCGAAAAAAAACCCGCTGGCATTGGTCAGCGGTTGGTGATTCACATACGTGACGATGCGGGCAGAGGTCAGCAGCAAGGGTTCGATCATCGGCGGATTTCCGTGTTGAGGGCCAGGTATATGGCCCGCAAGGGAAACCTCGTCCGGACCGGCCGTTTTATTTGACCATGGTCCATTGTGCCTGCCCGGCGCTTGCGGCACCACCGCTGCGGGGCGGCACCGTCAGCGGCTTTTGCCCGGAGGGGGCATGATGGGTTCCTCAAGGGCTGCGCGGGCCGTTGCCGTTGCTGACATGACTACCGTACAGCGCGCAGCACTAAATTAGCGTGTTCCAGTGCGCCAGGACGGTTCGCCCCGCCGGCCCGTCTCGCCCTGCTGGCGCGGCCGTTCCTGCCAGCCATTGCGCTCGTTCCGGTAGCGATTCGGTTCGGGCGCTCGCGTTGCGACGCGGTCGCGCTCGGTCCGGTCTTCTCGGGCTAGGTCGCGAGTACGCGTTGGCTGTATGGCCAGCGGCTGAACCTGCTCGTGTTCGCTGCCGCGCCGCCGGGTGTTCGCCTGGTATTCGTTTGGCTGGACCGTGTTCTGCAGTTCGCCGCGATCGCGATCATGAGTGCGCTTGCGATCGCGATCGCCGTCCCGGTGATGGTTGCGATCGTCATCCCGGTCGCGGCTGTAATCGCGGTCGCGATCCCGGCTACGATCGGGAGCACGGTAGCGGGCTGGGGGTGGCGCCCAGCGTCCGGTCACCCAGTGGTGGCGTTGTCCGACCCGGTTCCAGTAGCCGTCGATCCAGAGATATCCGGCCACGGGCGGGTAGCCCCGATACTCGATGCGCGGTGCCGGGGTGACGATGACCACTTCTTCCTGGTAAGCATAGCGATCGATCGGCGCGACGACGCAGCCACTGAGTAACAGCGCGGCAATCAGGGGGGCGCTCCAGCGGATTCGCCCTGTGTTGGTTTGACGGCTCATGGCCTGCCTCTCGGGTAAGGCTGCGGAGTTCTCCGGCGGAGACTCCGGGCAGCTTCACCCCCAAGGTAGGCCATTCGCCCTGCACCGGCTGTTACTTAAGGTAATCACCTGTGACGGCGGGTTTCCGGCTGACATAAGCACCGTACAGCGTGCAGCACGACATCAGTACATGTGCTGACCACCATTGATCGCGATGTTGGCGCCGGTGACGAAGGCGGCTTCCTCCGAGCACAGATAGGCCACCAGACCAGCGATCTCTTCCGGCTTGCCCAGGCGCGCCACCGGAATTTGCGGCAGGATCTTCGTGTCCAGTACTTCCTGCGGGATCGCCATCACCATCTTGGTGCCAATGTAGCCCGGCGAGATGGTGTTGACGGTCACCCCGTTGCGCGCCACTTCAAGTGCCAGCGCCTTGGAGAAGCCATGCATGCCAGCCTTGGCCGCGGCGTAGTTGGTTTGCCCGAATGCGCCCTTCTGGCCATTGACCGACGACACGTTGATGATCCGCCCCCACTTGCGCGCGAGCATTCCGTCCATGACCTGTTTGGTCATGTTGAACACCGAATCGAGGTTGGTGCTGATCACCGCATCCCAGTCAGCCTTGCCCATCTTCTTGAAGGTCATGTCGCGGGTGATACCGGCGTTGTTGACCAGGATGTCGACCGGGCCCAGGGCCTCTCCAACCGCGGCCACCGCCCGTGTGCATGAGTCGAAGTCAGCCACGTCGGCTTCCACCGCAAGGAATTTCATTCCGTTCGCCTCCATCTCGGCGAGCCATTCCTGGTAGCGGGTATTGCCCGGCGAGTAGGTGACGGCCACCTGGCAGCCCTGCTTGAACAGTTTGATGCAGATGGCTTCGCCGAGGCCGCCCATGCCGCCAGTGACCAGCGCGATTCTATTTGTCATGGTTTGTCTCCTTCCAGTGGGGGTGAGGGGGTGCAGCATCATCGATCCGGTATCTGGGGAACTGGATGAGGCCGCACCCGGGTTTGCATCGATGCGGGTGGTGCGCTTGATCAACGCGCCACCTGCCATGCTCAGTGGTGCAAGTCAGCGCTGCACGTCGGCGTCGACCACCGTGAGCGCGGTCATGTTGACGATGCGGCGCACGGTCGACGACGGCGTCAGGATGTGCACCGGGCGCGCTGCACCAAGCAGGATCGCGCCGACCGTGATGCCGCCACCGGCTGCCACCCGCAGCAGGTTGTAGGCGATGTTTGCCGCGTCCACGTTGGGCATGATCAGCAGGTTGGCTTCGCCGTTGAGATTGTTCTCCGGCATCAGTTCATCGAGGACGGGGCGCGACAGTGCAGCGTCACCATGCATTTCGCCTTCGACCGCAAGATCCGGCGCCTGAGCGCGGATCAGGGCAAGTGCGCGCCGCATCTTGGTCGCCGAATCCGCGTTCGAGCTGCCGAAATTGGAGTGCGACAACAGCGCCACGCTGGGTTTGACGCCAAAGCGGCGCACTTCTTCGGCGGCGAGCAGGGTCATCTCGGCAATCTGCTCGCTCGTTGGGTCGAGGTTCACATGGGTGTCGCAGATGAACAACTGGCGCCCGGGCAGCATCAGCATCTGCATCGCGGCGAAGGTGTTCACCCCGTCGCGCAGGCCGATCACGTCGCGCACGAAGCCGAGGTGCTCGCCGTAGATGCCGGTGGTGCCGCACAGCATGCCGTCGGCGTCGCCGCGGCGCACCAGCATGGCCGCGATCAGCGAGCTGCGGTTGCGCATCGCCTCCTTGGCCACCGCCTGAGTCACCCCCTTGCGCACCGCAAGACGGTGGTATTCCTGCCAGCACTCGTCGTAGCGCGGATCGTCGAGCACATTGACGATCTCGCAGTCGGTGCCCGGTTTCAGGCGCAGGCCATAGCTCTCGATGCGCGCCTCGATCACCTCGCGGCGGCCGATCAGCAGCGGCGTCGCCAGGCCGTCGTCCACCACGATCTGCGCCGCGCGCAGCACGCGCTCGTCTTCGCCCTCGGCATACACCACGCGCTTGGGCGCGTTTTTCGCCGTCTGATACACCGGCTCCATGCTGGTGCCGGAGTGGTACACGAAGCTTCGCAGCTGCTGGCGGTAGGCGGCAAAGTCCTCGATCGGGCGCGTCGCCACGCCGCTGTCCATCGCCGCCTTCGCCACCGCGGGGGCGACCTTCTCGATCAGGCGCGGATCGAAGGGCTTCGGAATCAGGTACTCGGGGCCGAAGCGCAGGCCCTCGGCACCGTAGGCGCTGGCGACCTCGGCCGGGATCTCGGCATGGGTCAGGTCGGCCAGCGCGCGCACCGTCGCCACCTTCATCTCTTCGTTGATCGTGGTCGCGCCCACATCGAGCGCACCGCGGAAGATGAAGGGGAAGCACAGCACGTTGTTTACCTGGTTGGGGTAGTCCGAGCGGCCGGTGCCGATGATCGCATCCGGGCGCACCGCCTTGGCCAGCTCCGGCATGATCTCGGGCGTCGGGTTCGCCATCGCCAGAATGATCGGATCCCGCGCCATCTTCGCGACCATCTCCGGCTTCAGTACGCCGCCTGCCGACAGGCCGAGGAAGATGTCCGCCCCGTCCACGATGTCGACCAGCGTGCGCGCCGGAGTGTCGCGCGCATAGCGTTCCTTGCTCGCGTCCATGCCTTCCGGGCGGCCGACATAGATCACGCCCTTGCCGTCGACCACGCGGATGTTCTCGACCGGCATGCCCAGGCTCACCAGCAGGTCGAGGCAGGCCAGCGCGGCGGCGCCGGCGCCCGACGCGGCGAGCTTGGCCTCGCGGATGTCCTTGCCGACCAGGCGCAGGCCGTTGATCACCGCAGCGGCGGCGACGATGGCGGTGCCGTGCTGGTCGTCGTGGAACACCGGGATCTTCATCCGTTCGCGCAGCTTCTTCTCGATGTAGAAGCACTCGGGCGACTTGATGTCCTCGAGGTTGATGCCGCCGAAGGTGGGTTCCATGCTGGCGATGATCTCGACCAGCTTGTCCGGGTCGCGCTCGTCGAGCTCGATGTCGAACACATCCACGCCGGCGAACTTCTTGAACAGGCACGCCTTGCCTTCCATCACCGGCTTGCCGGCGAGGGCGCCGATGTTGCCCAGACCGAGCACCGCGGTGCCGTTGGTGATCACCGCAACGAGGTTGCCGCGCGAGGTGTAGCGTGCGGCCAGTAGCGGATCTTCCTGGATCGCGGTGCACGCGTAGGCCACGCCGGGCGAGTAGGCCAGCGACAGGTCGCGCTGGGTGGCGAGCCCCTTGGTCGGGGTGACCGAGATCTTGCCCGGGGTCGGAAACTCGTGGTAATCCAGCGCATCCTTGCGCAGTTGCTCGTCCATGACGTGCTCTCCTTTGGGTTTGACGTGGCCGATGGTCGGCTTGTTATTCACCGCATGTTTGCAATGCTTCCTTGCGAAATCCTTTCGCCGGGTTCAGGCTTGCCTGAGAGCAAGGTCGGTTGCGCGAGCCCCATCTCGGATGGCAGTCTGACGCGCAGCAGACCGGCCCCTCATTCGGCCTGACGTTTCCAGTATTTCTCCGGCGCGCCGATAATTCAAGTAAGGAGAATCGAAATGGCCATCACCGTGTCGTCGACCCAATCCGTCACCGCTGTCGAGCGCAGCAGCCAGTCGTCCGCCGCAGGCGTGAGCAGTGAGAACCGTACGACTGCCGCCGGTGCGCAGGCCGAGCAGCGCACTGCGCAAAATACCCGGATCCTCGAGGCCTCATTGCAGGTGTCGATCCAGTCGGGCAACAACAGCCAGGCGCTGCTGTTCCGCTCGGCGATCGACAAGATCAATGAATTGCTCGCACCGGCCAAAGGTGTCGATGCGCTGCAGTCTGCGATGGGGGAGGACAACTCCGCAGAGGCGACCGCCGGGCGTATTCTCAGTCTCTCCACCGGCTTCTTCGACAGCTATGCTGCGCAGAACCCAGGCAAGGATCCGGAGACCCTGGTGAAGGATTTCGTGGGGCTGATTCGCAGTGGTTTCGAGCAGGGATATCAGGAGGCGGCCGACATCCTGAAAGGGCTTGGCGTGCTCGGGGGCGAGGTCGAATCGGGCATCCAGAAAACCTTTGAGCTGGTACAGAAAGGGCTGGACGATTTCCTCTCCACTCGTCTGGCAGCCTTGCAGGCACCAGCGGACACAGCTGAAAAGACTAGCGCAGCGCAAACCACCACTACCGGCGCCACCGCCCGCTGAGCGCTGCCGACCCGCTGCGGCTATCATCCCGGCGATTAAGTTCGAAGCGAGCGCCTGAGGAGAAGCCATGTCCGAGCAAGTTCTGCACCTCGAGATCAGCGGCGTCGTTCAGGGCGTCGGCTATCGGTGGTCGATGGTCGAGCAGGCCACCGTCCTGGGCGTAACCGGCTGGGTTCGCAATCGGCCGGATGGCTCGGTGGAGGCCATGGCTTCCGGGCCTGCCGGGTCGGTTCAGGCACTCGTTGACTGGGCCTGGAAAGGCCCTTCGGGGGCGCGTGTTGTCCGGGTTGTGGTTCGCGAAGGGGAAGGGTTTTTCAGCGGCTTCGAGCAGCGACAGACCGGCTGAGCCTCGTCGCTCGTCATTGCTCGTCGCCCTCGTTCCGTCCTCGGTTTCGTTCGTCTTCGTCCTGCCCGCGCCTGGTCCCGCGCCACCGTCGGCCCCTTGCCGGAGCAAGCCTCCACAAGCCGTTCACCTCCTGGCACCATCCCTCACGCTCGCAGCGCCATGCACATAAGGACTCATTCGATGGATTTCTCCTCCCTCCAGCCTGCCGCGGTGTGGCGGCATTTTGCCACCCTGTGCCGCATTCCCCGGTCCTCGGGCCATGAGCAGGCGGTGCGCGATGAAATCGCCACCTGGGCGCGTCAGCGCGGGCTGGGTGTTGCGATCGACGCCACCGGCAACCTGATCCTCGCCAAGCCGGCGACCCCCGGATACGAGAACCGGCCGGGCGTGGTGCTGCAGGGGCACCTGGATATGGTCTGTCAGAAGAACGCTGCCAGCGGTCACGACTTCCTGCGCGACCCGATCCGTGCCGAGCTGTGCGATGGCTGGCTGGTGGCGGACGACACCACGCTGGGCGCGGACAACGGAATCGGGGTTGCGCTGGCGCTGGCGGTGCTCGAGGCGGACGACCTGGCACACCCCGCACTGGAGGTCGTGCTGACGGTGGACGAGGAATCCGGCATGACTGGCGCGCACGGGCTGCGGGCCGATGCGGTGCAGGGGCGCTTGTTGATCAACATCGATACCGAGGACTGGGGCGAGTTCTACCTTGGCTGCGCGGGCGGGGCGGATGTGGTGGTGGATGCGCCGCTCACCTTTGAGCCGGTGCCGGACGGGCTGCAGGCGGTGCGGGTGGTGGTGGATGGACTCAAGGGTGGGCATTCCGGGGTGGATATCCACCTGCAGCGCGGCAACGCGATCAAGCTGCTGCTGCGGGTGTTGCAGAGCCTCGCGCAGGCCGGCATCGAGTTTCGCCTCGCGGCGCTGGAGGGCGGCACTGCGCGCAACGCCCTGCCGCGCGAGGCGCAGGCGGTGATCCTGCTGGCCGATGGCCATTCCGCGGCACTGCAACAGGCCGTGGCGCAAGTGGTTGCGGAGATCGCAGACGAGCTGGTCGGGGTGGATGGGGGCTTTCGGCTGCAGCTGACACCAGAGCCGACGGTACCGGCGCGGGCCTTGGGCACGGCGGCCGGGAAGACCGTGCTGGCGCTGTTGCATGCGACCCCGCACGGCGTGCGACGGATGAGCGCCCGCGTGCCGGGCGTGGTGGAAACGTCCAACAACCTCGGGGTGCTGCGGCTGGATGCGGAGCGCCTGCAGGTGACCCTGATGGTGCGCTCTCTGCTCGATGCCGGCACCCGTGCGCTGGCGGCGGAGATCGTGAGCCTCTATTCGCTCGCCGGGATGGTCGCGGAGGTCAAGGGGCCGTATCCGGGCTGGGCCCCGAATCCGGACTCAGGATTGCTGGCGTTGTTCCTGGACGTCTATCGGCGAGATTTCGGTGGCGAGGCGGCGGTCAAGGTGATCCACGCCGGGCTGGAGTGCGGCATCTTCACCGCGACCTGGCCGGATATGGACATGATCTCCTTCGGCCCCACGATCCGCGGCGCGCATGCGCCGGGAGAGCGGCTCGAAGTGGCCAGCGTGGAGCGTGCCTGGCGCTTGCTGGTGGCGGTGCTGGCGGCGATTCCGCCACGTTGAGTATCCGGCGTGGCCGGTGGCGGCGCGCGGTTCCGCCACGTGGACGAATGAGTTATATTGCACTGCAAAATGCTGGACGGCATCGACGCCTGTGTATCCGGCTTGGCTATCCGCGCAGTGGTCGCGGATGCGATTCGATGACCCTCCACCAATCACCATGATTCCAGGAGAGCCCGCATGACTGATCAAAAACCCTCACTGCTCGGCCGTATCTCGATTGCCTTCGGGACCTTCTTCGCCATACTTGGCAATGCCGAACTGGCTGCGCGGATCCGGCAGTTGCGCTCCGCTGCGGCGGCGGACGAACCCTTGTCCCAGGCCCCATCTGCACCACATGCCGCGCCCCAGCCTGCCGTGATACCCCCGATGCGCCAGGCCGAACCTGACGCGGCCCTGCAATTGCTCGGTCTGCTGCAGCGCGAGGCACGCTTGGTCGATTTCGTCGAGGAAGACATCGCCGCCTACAGCGACGCCGACATCGGCGCGGCCGCGCGGCTGGTGCATGAAGGTTGCCGCAAGGCGCTGCGCGAGCACTTCACGCTGGAGCCGGTGCGCACCGAGCTCGAGGGCGACCGGGTCACCCTTGCGGCTGGGTTCGATGCGGCAGCGATTCGCCTCAGCGGCAAGGTGGTGGGCCAGCCCCCGTTTGCGGGGCAGCTCACCCATCGCGGCTGGCGCGTCACCGACACACGTCTGCCGCGGCTCTCGGACAGTCACGATGCGGCCATCATTGCGCCGGCGGAGGTGGAACTATGAGTCGCAAGAATGAACTGATGGACAGCGAGGAAACAGCACTGATCGAGGGCGCCGGCGCTGGCGCGGGTTCCGCGCCGCGCTACGCCATCGGAATCGATCTCGGCACCACCCACTGCGCGTTGTCGTATGTCGACACCGAAGCCAGCGATGGCGAGCAGGCGCAGCTCGAGGTGCTCTCCATCCCTCAACTGAGCGCCCCGGGCGCGGTGGAGGAGCTGCCGCTGCTGCCGTCCTTCGTCTATCTGCCGCACGAGAGCGAACTCGCCCCCGGCGATCTGGGCCTGCCATGGGCGGCCGATCAGACCTTCGCCGTCGGTGCGTTTGCGCGTGCGCGCGGTGCGGCCACGCCGATCCGCATGGTGGCGAGCGCCAAGAGCTGGCTGTGCCATCCCGGGGTCGATCGGCGCGGACCCATCCTGCCCGCCGACGCCCCCGAAGAAGTGGCGCGCATTTCGCCGCTCGAGGCCTCGGTGCGCTACCTCGCCCACCTGCGCGAAGCATGGAACGCGGCCCATCCGGAGGCGCCGTTCGCCGAGCAGGACGTCACCGTCACCATCCCCGCGTCCTTCGATCCGGCGGCGCGCGAGCTGACCGCCGAGGCTGCAACGGCCGCTGGCTACGACCGCCTGACCCTGCTCGAAGAGCCGCAGGCCGCGCTCTACAGCTGGATCCAGAGCAGCGCCGGGCGCTGGCGCAAGGAGGTGCGTCCGGGCGACATCATTCTGGTGGTCGATATCGGTGGCGGCACCACCGACCTGTCGCTGATCGCGGTGGTCGAGCGCAACGGTACGCTGGAGCCACACCGGGTGGCCGTAGGCGACCACATCCTGCTCGGCGGTGACAACATGGATCTGGCGCTGGCCTATGGCGTGGTGCGCAAGCTGGCGGAGCAGGGTACCAAGCTCGACGCGTGGCAGACGCGCGCGCTCGCCCATGCCTGCCGCGCAGCCAAGGAAACGCTGCTGGGCGATGACGACGTCGACACGGTGCCGCTGGTGGTGCCAAGCCGTGGCTCCAAGTTGGTGGGCGGCTCGATCCGCACCGAACTCACCCGCAGCGAGCTCGACGCCATCCTGCTCGACGGCTTCTTTCCGCAGGTGGGCGTTGCCGAACACCCGCAAAGCCGCGCGCGCGGCGCGCTCACCCAGTTGGGCCTGCCTTATGCGCAGGATGCGGCCGTCACCCGCCACCTTGCCGCCTTCCTCACCCGCCAGCGCGAGGCTACCGCCGAGCTCGACGGCTTTGGGGCGCAGCTGCCGGAAGAGGCGAGCTTTCTCCACCCCACCGCAGTGCTGTTCAACGGCGGGGTATTGAAGTCGGGCTTGCTCGCCGAGCGTGTGCTGAGCACCCTGGCGTCGTGGCTCACAGCCGAAGGGGCGCCGCCGGCACGCTTGCTGGCCGGCGCCGATCTGGATCTGGCGGTGGCGCGCGGTGCGGCCTACTACGGTTACGTGCGCCGGGGGCGCGGGGTGCGCATTCGCGGCGGTACCGCGCGCGCCTACTACGTGGCGGTCGAATCGAGCATGCCCGCGATACCGGGTATGGAGCCGCCGATCGAGGCGCTGTGCCTGGCACCATTCGGGATGGAGGAGGGCACCGAAGCGGCCCTGCCTGCGCTGGAGTTCGGCCTGGTGGTGGGCGAGCCGGTGCGGTTTCGCTTCTTTGGCTCGTCGGTACGACGCCACGACCAGGTGGGCACGCTGCTCGATGCATGGGCGCCGGACGAGCTGCAGGAACTCGAGGAGATCGAGGCCACCCTGCCGGCGGACGGGCGCGCCGTCGGCGAGATCGTGCGGGTCAAGCTGCATGCGCGCGTCACCGAAACCGGTACCCTGGAGCTGGAAGCCTTGCCGGTCCTTGGCACGGAGCGCTGGAAGGTCGAGTTCGAGGTGCGCGGCGACGCGTCGAACTGAGATGCACCGCGGTATGTCTGTCGTGCACGTCGCGGCCGCGAGAGCGGCTTGCCGCCACATCGTTTGCCGGCGTGTGACGTTGCCGGGCGAAAGCCGCCAGAGGGCCGCTTGAAGCGCTACCGCGTCGGCATCGATCTCGGCACCAGCAACACCGTGGTCGCTTATGCCGCGCCGGGCAGCGATCAGATCCGGCTGCTGCCCATCGCCCAGCTGGTGGCACCCGGGGCGGTGGCCGAGCGCCCCTTGCTGCCCTCGCTGCGCTATCACCCGGCGGTCGGTGAGCTGGCTGAGGGCGACACCGGACTGCCGTGGGCTGCGCCCGATGTGGGGGGCGTTACACAGGCTGTGGTGGGTGGCCTGGCCCGCGAGTTGGGCGCGCAGGTGCCCGGGCGGGTGGTGGCGAGCGCCAAAAGCTGGCTGTCGCATGCCGCGGTGGATCGGCTGGCGCCCATCCTGCCTTGGGGGGCGGGCGACGACGTGGCCAAAGTGTCGCCTCTGGTGGCGAGCGCGAGCTATCTCGCCCACGTGCGCCTGGCCTGGCTGCAGCATTTTCCCGACGCGCCGCTGGAAGCGCAGGAGATCGTGCTCACTGTGCCGGCGTCCTTCGATGAGGGCGCGCGCGCGCTGACCGTCGAGGCCGCGCGCCTGGCCGGGCTGCCCACGCTGCGCCTGCTCGAGGAGCCGCAGGCGGCCTGCTACGACTGGCTGTTCCGCCACCGCAAGAGCCTCGCCACCGAGCTGCAGCACACCCGTCTGTTGCTGGTGTGCGACGTCGGCGGCGGCACCACCGATCTCACGCTGATCCAGGCTGCGCCGGATCCGGCCAGCACGGATCGGGGCAACGCGGATCAGGCCATGCGGGAGGCAAGCACCCCCCTGCTCACCCGCATCGGGGTGGGCGAGCACCTGATGCTGGGTGGCGACAACATGGATCTGGCCTTGGCCCATCTGCTCGAGCCACGCCTGGCCGGCGCTGGACAACGGCTGACGGCGGCGCGCTTTTCGCAGTTGGTGCAGCATTGCCGGGTGGCCAAGGAGCAATTGCTCGCGGAGGCCGCGCCAGCGCAGCTCACCGTCACCCTGCTGGGGGCGGGGGCCAGACTGGTGGGCGGCGCACGCTCCACCGAACTCAGCCGTGAGGAAGTGCTGCACCTCGTCGCCGATGGATTCTTTCCGGTGGTGGCCGCCGACGAGCTGCCACGCCGTCGGCGTGCCGGCATCGTTGAATTCGGCTTGCCCTATCCGGCCGACCCGGCCGTCACCCGCCATCTCGCCGCCTTCCTCGGGCGCCACGCCGCGGCCTCGCGCGCAGCCCTCGGGAGCTCTGCGCCGGACCATTCGGAGCTGGACCACCCGACAACGAGCGATGCGACATCGGGCGACCCCATACCTGGAGACCCCATTCGGGACGCTTCAGCGCCGAACAATCCGGCACCGAACCGCTCCGGCCCGCAGCGCATACCTGTGCCCGATACGGTGCTGCTCAATGGCGGCGTGTTCCGTTCTCCCCTGCTTGCCGCGCGGCTGGTGGACGCGCTCGCCGGTTGGCGCGGATCGCCGCCGCGGGTGCTGGTCAACGACGACCCCGAGGTGGCGGTCGCGCGCGGTGCAGTCGCCTACGCGTTGGTGCGCGAAGGCCTGGCGCCGGCCATCGGCGGTGGCTCGGCGCGCAGCTACTTTCTGGTACTGGACGACATCGGCGATCAGCGCAGCGACCCGGCCGGCACCCAGACCAGTACCCCGCGCGGTATCTGCGTGTTGCCGCGCGGCACGGTCGAGGACTGCGAGATCCACCTGGCCGATCGCCGCTTTGCGCTACGTCTGGGGCAGCCGGTGCGCTTCCATCTGGTGGCGTCAAGCGCCGACCGTATCCACCAACCCGGTGAGCTCGTGTCCTTTGATGACGAGAGCTTCGTCCGCCTGCCGCCGATCGCGACGGTGGTGGGCACGCCCGGTGAGGGGGGCGGGCGCGGCGAGGTGGCGGTAGAACTGATCAGCGCGATCACCGAGGTCGGCACCCTGCAGATGCATTGCGTCAGCGCGGCCGACCCTGCACGCAAGTGGCTGCTGGAGTTTCAGCTGCGTGGCGCCGATACGAATACGAACACGGACGCGGCACCCGATCCGCAGGCCGGTCTGCCGCCGCGCTTCGGTGCGGCGGTCGAGCGTATCGATCGCGTCTTCGGCAACCCCGCGCAGGGCACCGTCGACAAACCCGTGCGCCAGCTGCGCGGCGAACTCGAAGGCTTGCTGGGCAAGCGCGAGACGTGGGACATGGCGCTGGCGCGTGCCCTGTTCGACGCCCTGTGGGAGCGGGCCAAACGGCGCCGGCGTTCGCCCGAACACGAGCGGGTGTGGCTCAATCTGGCCGGCTTCTGCCTGCGCCCCGGCTGCGGTGCGCCGCTCGACGGGTGGCGGGTGGAGCAGCTGTGGCCGCTGTTCGAGCAAGGTATCCAGTATGTCAACGAACGCCAGAACTGGTCCGAGTGGTGGACGCTGTGGCGCCGTGCCGCAGCGGGCCTGACCGAGCCCGCGCAACTGGTGCTGCTCGAAAACCTCGCCAACCAGCTCGAGGCCCTGGTCGCCGCGCCCCGGCGCAACCAGACCGCGGCCTTCGGAGCCTACGACGACATGGTGCGTCTGGCCGCCTCGCTCGAGCGGGTGCCGGTGATGCACAAGGTGGAAGTGGGGCGCTGGCTACTGGAGCGCCTTGCCCAGCCGGGCGAGAAGGTGCAGGCCTGGTGGGCCCTGGGCAGGGTCGGTGCGCGCGAACCGCTCTACGCCAGCCCGCACACCGTGGTGCCGGCCGAGGTGGCCGGTGAGTGGCTCGATGCGCTCTTCGCCCTCGACTGGAAAAAAGTCGAACCCGCCGCCTTCGCCGCCGCCCAGCTTGCCCGCTACACCGGCGACCGCGCTCGCGATCTCGCGCCCGCGGTGCGCGAGGAGGTCGCACGCCGGCTGGCGCAGGTCAATGCGCCGGAGAGCTGGATTGTTCAGGTGCGCAGCGTGGTGGCGCTGGATGAGGCCGATCGCCGGCGTGCATTCGGCGAATCCCTGCCGGCGGGGCTTACGCTGATCGAGCATTGAGCGCGGCGACACAGCAGTGTTTCCCCACGCACCGCGTGGGGAAAGAGGAACTTAGTCCCGACGGCTGGTGACTTCGAGCAGGTGAAAGCCGAACTGGGTTTTCACCGGGCCTTGCACGACATTGATCGGGGCGCTGAACACCACGGTGTCGAATTCCTTGACCATCTGGCCGGGGCCGAAGGAGCCGAGGTTGCCACCTTCGCGACCCGACGGGCAGGTCGAGTTGTCCTTGGCCACCTGGGCAAAGTCGGCGCCGGCTTCGATCTGGGCTTTCAGTTCGTTGCAGCGGGCTTCGGTGTCAACCAGGATGTGACGGGCAGTGGCTTTGGCCATGTGGAGTGCTCCTTTTTGAGAAAGTGCAGAGCCTACCGCAATCGGCGCGCGAGTCAAACGCCTGCCGCGGATGAGCGCGGCTGGCGCGCAGGACAAACGCAAGAGCGCCCGGCCGCCGCGGCCGAGCCACCGGCTCAGGTGCCGCCCAGCCGGGCGATGAAGTAGCCGGCGACGATGGCGGTGCCGATGACGCCGGCCACGTTCGGGCCCATCGCGTGCATGAGCAGGAAATTGCCCGGGTCGGCCTTCTGCCCCTCGACCTGACTGACGCGGGCCGCCATCGGCACCGCCGATACTCCGGCGGAGCCGATCAGCGGGTTGATCTTCTCTTTCGACACCAGGTTCATCAGCTTGGCCATCAGCACGCCCGAGGCGGTCGAGATCGAGAACGCGACGATGCCGAGGCTCAGGATCTTCAGCGTCTCGATTTGCAGGAAGCGCTCGCCGGTCATGGTGATGCCGACCGAGGTGCCGAGCAAAATGGTGACGATGTTGATGATCTCGTTCTGGGCGGCCTTGCTCAGACGCTCGGTCACCCCGCACTCGCGCAGGAAGTTACCCAGCATCAGCATGCCGATCAGCGCGGACGCGGCCGGCACCAGCAGGATGACGAGGATGGTCACCACCAGGGCGAAGATCAGTTTTTCGGTCTTCGACACCTGACGCAGCGAGCGCATCCTGATCGCGCGTTCCTTGTGCGTGGTCAGCGCACGCATGATGGGCGGCTGGATGAGCGGCACCAGCGCCATGTACGAATACGCTGCCACCGCGATCGGCGCCAGCAACTCGGGCGCGAGCTTGTTGGCGAGGAAGATCGAGGTCGGGCCGTCGGCACCGCCGATGATGCCGATGGCCGCGGCCTGGTCGGTGGAGAAGCCGAGCAGGGTTGCACCGATGAAGGTGGCGAACACGCCGAACTGTGCGGCAGCCCCGAGCAGGAAGGTGCGCGGATTGGCGATGACCGGCCCGAAGTCGGTCAGCGCACCAACGCCGAGGAAGATGATCGGCGGAAACAGCTCCAGATGTACGCCCTGCGAGATGTAGTGGAACAGCCCACCGGGGGTGTCGCCGATCGGCGGATTAACCATACCTTCGGTCGGCAGGTTGGCCAACAGTGCGCCAAAGGCGATCGGCACCAGCAGCAGGGGCTCGAAGTTCTTGTAGACCGCGAGATAGAACAGGACGCCGATGATCACCCACATGATCATCATCTGCGACGTCAGGCGTCCCAGAGCGGTCAGCGCATAAAGCTCGTTCAGCATGTCCATCGGGCGGCCCTATGGAAGGAGACTCGGGGTAGGAGGCTCGGGCAGGCGGGGCGTTGTGCGCACGTGCTAGCCGATGGAGAGCAGGATCTGCCCTTCGGTAACCGAAGCGCCGACTGCAACATGGACCGCACTGACCGTGCCACTCCGCGAGGCCGTGATGTGCGTGTTCATCTTCATCGCTTCGAGCACGATGAGGGGCTGACCTTCGCTGACCTGCTGGCCGGGCGTGACCTCGATGCTGACCACGGTGCCGGCCAGTGGGCTGGCGACATCGTTCGGTCCGGCGGCGCCAGCTAGCGTGACGGGGGGCGCTGCCGGTGTCGGTGGCGCTGTGGGTGAGGGCTTCGCTGCCGGGGTCGCCGGACGCCTCGCGGTAGCAGCACTGTTGGCGGAAGCACTCGGGGATACACCCGCATCGCTTGCATCGAGTTCCTCGACGCTGACTTCGTAGGGCGTTCCATCAACGGTAATCCGGAAATTCCTCATTGCATCCCTCATTGCTTACTCTTGTTGGTGGAGGGTAGGGGCGATGGCGGCCGCTGTTCTGGCGCCTTTGGTCCGGCAGTGGAAGGCGCTGCAACATCCCAGTCCCAGCGCACGCGGTGCGACGAGAACTGATCGGTGCGTCCTTCCCGGGACCATGCGCCGGAAAGGTGTGCCGGCGCGCGAACCGATACCACTTGTCCGCGCCCGCCGGTCATCACCGCCACCGCAGCGCTGATGGCGGCCAGGTGTGCGGGCGGGATGCCGGCTCGGGCTGCCGGTGTCGCGTCGACCGAAGCGGGCGATGGCGGTGTCGTGCGTACCGGAGGTGCCGTGAGCCGGGAAGTCGCGCCGGCGAACACGCGTCCGATGATGGCACTCACCATCCACAGTAGCGAAAGCGCCAACAGCACGATGGCAAAGCCGGATGCGATGAATGTCAGCGTGTCGGTCATGTTCATGGCAGTGGGCTGAGCGGGTGTCTATAGTGGGATATTGCCGTGCTTCTTGGGCGGTCTGGTCTCGCGCTTGGACAGCAGCGAGCGCAGCGCCAGCGACACGGCTGCCCGGGTTCGGCGCGGCAGGATCACGTCATGGACGAACATGCGTTCGGCCGAGCGGTAGGGCGAGGCGAACTCGGCCTGGTATTCGGCGATCAGTTCGCGACGGCGGGCGGACGGATCCTCGGCCTCGTCGATTTCCTTTCGATACAGGATGTTGACCGCCCCTTCTGCGCCCATCACCGCGATCTCCGCGGTGGGCCATGCCAGTACCAGGTCGGCGCCCATGTCGCGCGAGCACATTGCGAGGAAGGCGCCACCATAGGCCTTGCGCATGATGACGGTGATCTTGGGTACGGTCGATGCACCATAGGCGAAGAGCATTTTCGCGCCGTGGCGGATGATGCCCCGCTTCTCCTGTTCCACCCCGGGCAGGAAGCCGGGCACGTCCACCAGCGTAAGCAGGGGAATGTTGAAGATGTTGCAGAAGCGGATGAAGCGCGAGCCCTTGTCGGAGGCGTCGATGTCCAGCGTGCCGGCCTTGACCAGCGGCTGGTTGGCGACCACCCCGACCACCACGCCGTCGATGCGGCCGAAACCGACCACCAGGTTGCGGGCGAACTCCTCCTGTACCTCCAGAAACGACCCCTCGTCGGTCAGGCGGCCGATGATGTCCTTGACGTCGTAGGCCTGCTTCGAATCCTCCGGGATGAGCGCCTCCACTTCCAGGTCGTCGCTCAGGGTTATTTCCGCGGCCAGCCGGTGTGGCGGATCCATCATGTTGTTCGACGGCAGATAGCCGAGCAGCGCGCGAACCAGATCGATCGCGTGAGCATCATCCTCGGCAATGAAATGGATGTTGCCCGAGTCGCGGGCATGGGCCTCGGCCGAGCCGATCTCCTCCATGGTCGTGTGCTGCCCGGTGACCGCGCGAATGACCTCGGGCCCGCAGATGAACATGCTGGCGGAGTGGCGGGTCATGATCAGGAAATCCATCATCGCCGGCGAGTACACCGCGCCACCGGCGCACGGCCCGCAGATCACCGCGATCTGCGGCACCACGCCGGACATCAGCACATTGCGGTTGAACACCTGGCCATAGCCCGACAGGCTCTCCACCCCTTCCTGGATCCGGGCGCCGCCGGAGTCGTTGAAGCCGACGATGGGCATGCCGCCACGTCCGGCGTGGTCCATCAGTTCGCAGATCTTGCGTGCGTGGATCTTGCCCAGCGAGCCGCCGGCAATCATGAAGTCCTGGCTGAAGCCGGCCACCGGACGGCCGTCGACAAAGCCGATGCCGGTGATCACGCCGTCGGTCGGCAGCGACTTGCCTTCCATGCCGAAGCCGCGGGTCTCGTGCTGGGCATGGAGGCCGAATTCCTGGAAGGTGTGCTTGGCGTACAGGCCTTCGAGGCGCTCGCGGGCCGTCAGCTGGCCTCTTGCGTGGCGCTTTGCGATCCGCTCGGGGCCACCGGAGGCCTTTGCCTCGGCCTGTCGTCGCTCAAGATCGTCGAGTAGCTTCTTGTCGATCGCCATGGAGTTTCCCAATTACTGGATGAGGGCACGCGGCCACCCGGACCGGGCCATCAGGTTTTGCGGGTGCATACAGTAGCACGGGCCGTCCGACGTTCAAGTGACAGCCTCCTAGGGCGATGGAGCTATGTGCGCGACCAAACAGATGCGCATCCTGCGCCCCAGTATGCTCCTTGGTGGCAGACCCCGCTCCATGGCTTACAGGGCACTCGCTTCGATGCAGCGCCGGCAAGCGACCGGCCGGCGAGGTGTGCCAGGCGACAGAACACATACGCTGGCGAGGTCGGCAACGTCGGGTTAGTCACAGGCGGGGAGATCGAGCGGGCGCCCCCGACTGTTTCTTCCTGAAGGATGACTCCATCATGCTCAACCATCGCAATGGCTCGCTTCATGCTGCGCTAGTGTTCTGTTTCGCCGCCCTCGGCGGGCTCTCCGGCCAAGGGCTGGCGCAATCGGAAGTGGCACCGTTCCACGCGCTGTCCGGCGCGCTGCCCGGCTTACAGTACGCCCAGGCATCCTCCACCGTAATGGAGGTTCAGCGCGAACTCAACCAGCTCGGCTATAACGCCGGCTCCGCCGATGGCCTGATGGGGGCGCGCACGCGCAGCGCAATCCAGGCCTACCAGCGCGACAGCAACTTGCACGTGGATGGGCAGGCGACCTCCAGCCTGCTGTCCCATGTGCGCACCACGGCACGCAGCGGCGCGCCCACAGCGCCGGCGCCGGTGGCCGCGCCGCAGTCACAGCAGATCGCCGACATCCAGAGTGCGTTGCGCAGCCTCGGTTACCGCGTCGATGGTCCGTCCGGTGTGCTTACCGACCAAACTCGCGGCGTGATCCGCAGCTACGAGTCCGACCATGGTCTACTGATGTCCGGCGAGCCGAGCGCCGAACTGCTGCGCCACATGCGCCAGCGCGCCGCAGCCGGGTCGCCTGCACCGGCTGCGCCTGCGGCTGACGCCAACACGGTGGCCCGGATCCAGACCGAATTGCGCCTGCGCGGCTACCCGATTCCGACTGTCAGCGGCCAGATGGATGCCCAGACCCGCCAGGCGATCGGCGAGTATCAACAGGGCCAGGGCGTGGCGGTGACCGGCGAGCCCAGCGCGGCGCTGCTCGCCGAGCTGCGCGCTGCCAGCGCCGAGACGGCGCCCGTTGCGGAATATACCCTCGCTCAGCGCGCGGCGGCACAGCGCATCCTGAACGAGCGCGGCTTCGATGCCGGGCCGCCCGACGGGGTGCTCGGCCCGCGCAGCCGGATTGCAATCCGCAACTTCCAGGCGCGCAACAAGATCGACCCCACCGGCGAACTCGGCGCGCGCACAATGGAACTGCTTGGCATCAACATCGGCACCGCGGTTGCCGAGCAGCCGGAGGCGACCAAGGATGGTTACCAGTTGCGGGTCCGCGACAACTTCAAGGACGGCGACTACACCCGCAATCCGGCATGGCGCGTGGTCTCGGGCAACTTCGAGGTGCGCAATGGAGGCCTGAGATCGGTGATCAACGCGCCGTCACAACGCTCGGAGGATGTGGGTCGCAGGATGCTCAACGATCTGCTCAAGGAGCAACTCGGGGTCAATATGGGCGGTGGCGAAGAGAGCGCTGCGGCGGCGCACCTGCCGACCCGGATTACCCAACAGTTCCGCATCACCGTTGCGTTGTCGGGGACTGCCGCGGCCAACAGCCACCTTGATCTGGGCCCGTATCAGGGCGATCGCCTGAACCACGGCTACCGGCTGATCTATCGCGCCGATCAGCCCGGCATGCTGCATCTCGTGGTCGCCGACCAGAGCGGGACGACGGTCATCGGTAGTGGCCCCTTCCGAATCGACCGCGGCGGCCCGCAAAAGCTGGTGTGGCAGCGTCACCCCGATGGCCGGATGACGGTGAGCCGCAACGGCCGGGTGCTGATCGATGCCGTCGACCGCAAGCTCGACACGGATGCCGCCGGCTTCTCGCTGATCAACGCGGGTGGCGACTGGACCCTGCACGAGCTCATCGTCGAGGACCGCGGCTAAGGCGCGACAACAGCCAGTTGCAGCAGGGGAAGTGGCTGACCCGCTTGCTCGGTTCGCTGGCCCCCGCGCTCGCCGAACCGCTCAGGGGTCGGTCCCGCGCGCTTCGCCGACAATCCAGTCATGCACCGTGGCCACCCGGCGGTCATCGAGCGCGCGGGCGGAGTACACCAGGCAGTAGCGCTTGCCGGTGCGCACCGACTTTTCGAATGGCGCCACCAGCAGGCCGCTGGCCAGTTCGTTGGTGGTCAGGGTGCGGCGGGCGATGGTAACGCCCATGCCCGCGATCGCACACTGAATGGTGATGTGGTTGCGGTTGAACATGTAGCCGCGGCGCACATTGACGTGCGCCGCCCCGATCGCCTTCAGGTAACGCTCCCATTCGGCATAGGGCGGGCTGCCGCGCCACGCGGTCATGTCATGCAGCAGCGGGTAGTGCTCCAGCTGCTCCGGTGAGCTCAGCGGCGGGCGGTCGCGCATCAGCGCTGGCGAACACACCGGAAAGATCTCCTCCTCCAGTAGCACGGTGCTCTGCATGCCGGGGTAGGTGCCGTCGTTGAGGTCGATGGCGAGATCGAAGTCGCCATCGCGCAGCGATCGGTTGCTGTCTTCGGCTTCGACCTGCAGTTCGATCGCCGGATAGCGCTGCATCAGCTTGGGCAGGCGGGGTACCAGCCAGGTGGCGAGGAAGGAGGGCAGGGCGCGCAGGCGGACCACGCCGCTCAGGGCACCGCCACGCAGGCGCCCGATCGCCAGGTCGACCGCGGCGAAGGCCGGATCGACCGCCGCCAGCAGGCGAAGCCCCTCATCGGTGAGTTCGATGCGCCGCGGCAGGCGGCGAAACAGCCTGAACCCCAGCCACTCCTCGAGCAGCTTGATCTGCTGGCTTACCGCGCCGGTGGTGATGTGCAGTTCCTCGCCCGCCCGGGTGAAGGACAGATGGCGGGCCGTGGCCAGGAAGACTCTGAGCCGGGCATGGACCTGGGTCGGGGCTTCGGTCTGCATGGTTTAGTTTTAGTAAACCGCAGTCGAAAAAGCATCGATTGAATTGCGCGGGTGTCGCCAACAGAATGCCGCACCACGCAAGCACCCGCTTTTTCGTATTAGCGATATTCAACCCTGCAGCACCCAGAGGAAGTCCCCATGTCCATCAGCGTACTCGACCTGTTCAAGATCGGCGTCGGTCCGTCCAGCTCCCACACGGTCGGACCGATGCGCGCCGCGCACGACTTCGTGGCCGATCTGGAGGCGCGAAATCTGCTGCTATCGGTACGCCGCGTCGAGGTACGCCTTTACGGTTCGCTGTCGGCCACCGGGGTCGGCCACGGCACCGACCGGGCGGTGGTGGTCGGGCTGATGGGCGAGCGTCCGGACGAGATCGATCCCGACTTCATCGCCCCCGCCGTTGCCGAGGTGCAGCGCAGCGGGCGCCTGCTGCTGGCGGGTAAGGTGGCCGTGCCCTTTCATTGGGCCGAAGACATGCGTTTGTTGCCGGTGAGCCTGCCCCACCACCCGAATGCGATGCGGCTGATCGCCCATGGCGCGGATGGCGTCGTGTTCGAGAATACCTATTACTCGATCGGCGGCGGCTTCGTCATTGATGAAGCGCATGCCAAAGCGGGCGCAGCCGGCGTGGCCGACGTGGCGCTGGCGCATGAGTTCAACAGTGCCAGAGAGCTGCTCGCGATCTGCCGCACACACTCGTTGCGCATCAGCGAGGTGATGCTGGAGAACGAGCGCGCCTGGCGCAGCGACGACGAGACCCGCGCGGCGCTGCTGCGCATCTGGGACGCGATGCGGGCCTGCGTCACCCGTGGCATCGGCCAGGAGGGCGTGCTGCCCGGCGGCCTGGAAGTGCGTCGCCGCGCACCCGCGCTGCACCGCAAGCTGCGCGAGCGCGAGGCCGGGCGCAACCTGATCAGCGACACCATGGCTGCGCTGGACTGGGTCAACCTGTACGCGCTCGCGGTGAACGAGGAGAACGCCGGCGGTGGCCGGGTGGTCACCGCGCCGACCAACGGTGCGGCCGGCATCATCCCCGCGGTGCTGCACTACTTCATGGAATTCCAGCCCGCCAGCAGCGAGCGCGACGTTGTCGACTTCCTGCTGACCGCGGCGGCGATCGGCACCCTGTGCAAGAAGAACGCCTCGATCTCCGGCGCCGAAGTGGGCTGCCAGGGTGAGGTCGGCTCGGCCTGCGCAATGGCTGCGGCCGGTCTCACCCAGGTCATGGGCGGCACCCCGGAGCAGGTCGAGAACGCCGCCGAGATCGGGCTCGAACACAACCTCGGCCTGACCTGCGATCCGGTTGGCGGTCTGGTGCAGGTGCCCTGCATCGAGCGCAACGCGATGGCCTCGATCAAGGCGATCAACGCCGCCCAGCTGGCACTGCGTGGCGATGGCGCCCATGCCATTTCGCTCGACCAGGCAATCCGCACCATGCGCGACACCGGACGCGACATGCTCGACAAGTACAAGGAAACCTCACGCGGCGGGCTGGCCGTGAGCTTCACCGAATGCTGACAGCCGGCCCGCTGCAGCGCCATATCCATAAATAATCAGGAGACAAGGCATGACCACCGCAACAATGAACCCCTTATTCCGGCTCGTGTGCCGCACCAGCCTCATCGCCCAGATCGCCATCGGCATGGCCTGCGGCATCGTGTTCGCGATGCTCGCCCCCGATGCTGCGCGTTCGGTCGCGCTGCTCGGCGATGTTTTCATTTCCGCACTCAAGGCGGTGGCGCCGGTGCTGGTGTTCGTGCTCGTGGCAGCGTCGATCGCCAGCCACAAGCGCGGCCAGCCGACCCACATCCGCCCCGTGCTGATGCTCTACCTGCTCGGCACGCTGAGCGCGGCAGTGGTTGCCGTGCTGGCGAGCTTCGCCTTTCCGACCACGCTGGTGCTCGATGCGCCGCAGGTCACCGGCACGCCGCCCGGGGGCATCATCGGTGTGCTCAAGAACCTGCTGCTGTCCGCGGTCTCGAATCCGGTGAAGGCCCTGATGGAGGCCAACTTCATCGGCATCCTCGCCTGGGGGGTGGCGCTTGGCATCGCGCTGCGCCATGCCAGCCAGACCACCCGCGCAATGCTGACCGACGTGTCGGATGCGATCTCGCAGATCGTCCGCGTCGTGATCCGCTTTGCGCCACTGGGCATCTTCGGCCTTGTCGCCGCCACGCTGGCCGACTCTGGCCTGGGCGCGCTGCTCGACTATGGTCGTGTATTGCTGCTGATCGTGGGCAGCATGGTGTTCGTCGCCCTGGTGATGAACCCGTTGATCGTGTTCTGGAAGACGCGCCGCAATCCCTACCCGCTGGTATTTACGTGCCTGCGTGAGAGCGCCGTCACCGCCTTCTTCACCCGTAGCTCGGCCGCCAACATCCCCATCAACATGGAGTTGTGCAAGCGCCTGAACCTGCACGAGGACACCTATTCGATCTCGATCCCGCTCGGTGCCACGATCAACATGGCGGGCGCGGCGATCACGATCACGGTGATGACTCTGGCTGCGGCCAACACCCTGGGCATCAGCGTCGACATCCCGACCGCGCTGCTGCTGTGTGTGGTGGCTTCGCTCGCCGCCTGCGGCGTGTCCGGCGTGGCCGGTGGTTCGTTGCTGCTGATCCCGATGGCGTGCAATCTGTTCGGCATCTCCACCGACGTGGCGATGCAGGTGGTGGCGATCGGCTTCATCATCAGCGTGGTGCAGGATTCGGCCGAAACGGCGCTCAATTCCTCCACCGACGTGCTATTCACCGCGGCGGCCTGCCCGCCGGCGGACGCAGTGCTCGAGCCGGAAGCAGCAAGGGCCTGAAGAGTACAGGGAGATCGACATGCAGCATTTCGCCAGCGACAACTACGCCGGCATCTGCCCGGAAGCGCTGCGCGCGTTTCTGGGTGCCAATGAAGGGCACGCGCCGGCCTATGGCGACGACGAGTGGACGCGGCGCGTGTCCGAGCGCCTGCGCAAACTGTTCGCCACCGACTGCGACGTGTATTTCGTTTTCAACGGCACCGCGGCCAACTCGCTCGCGCTGGCCTCGCTGTGCCAGAGCTACCACAGCGTGATCTGCCACGAACTGGCACACGTCGCGACCGACGAATGCGGCGGGCCGGAGTTCTTCTCCAACGGCTCCAAACTGCTCCCCGCGCGCGGCGTGGGCGGCAAGCTCACGCCCGACGGGGTGCTCGAGGTGATCGCCCGGCGCAGCGACATCCACTACCCCAAGCCACGCGTGGTCACATTGACCCAGGCCACCGAGGTCGGCACGCTCTACCACCCGTCCGAAGTCGCGGCGATTGCCGAACTGGCGCATGGCAAGGGGCTGCGGGTGCACATGGACGGCGCCCGTTTCGCCAATGCCGTTGCCTCGCTCGGGGTTTCGCCGGCCGACATCACCTGGCGCGCCGGGGTGGACGTGCTGTGCTTTGGCGGCACCAAGATGGGCTTGCCGATGGGCGAGGCGGTGGTGTTCTTCGATCGCCGGCTGTCCGAGGATTTTGCCTGGCGCTGCAAGCAGGCCGGCCAGCTCGCGTCGAAGATGCGTTTTCTCGCCGCGCCTTGGCTGGGCATCCTCGAGGATGATGCCTGGCTGCACCACGCCCGCCACGCCAATGCCATGGCGCAGCGCCTGGCGGCAGGGCTGGCGTCCGTTCCGGGTGCCGAGCTGCTGTTCCCGGTGGAGGCCAACGGCGTGTTCGCCAACCTGCCGGCTGCGGTGCTCGACGGCCTGCGCGTGCGCGGCTGGCGCTATTACACCTTCATCGGCGCTGGCGGCGCGCGCTTCATGTGTGCGTGGGACACCCGGCCGGAAAGCGTCGATGCGCTGCTCAAGGACATTCGGGCGCTGTCGGTGTAGGTGGCGAAAAACACCGCAAGGCGGTGAGTTCCTGGTGGTGTCCCGGGTAGGTTGGTCAACCGGCCTGGCGGCGATCGGGCTCAGAACCAGCGGCGAACCCTGGTCCGGTAGCGTTCATACTCGGCGCCGAACAGCGCCAGCAGGATGCGTTCCTCGGGCAGGATCTGAAAGTGGTGGATATACAGTGCGAAGGCTGCGGGGCCAAGGAAGGGTAGCTGCGATGGCAGGTGAATGGCCCATCCCGATAGCGTGATCACCAGTCCCAGATACATCGGATTTCGGCTATACCGAAAAACGCCCGAGGTGACCAGATGCGAAGATTTCTCCGGGTGTAGGGGATTGATGGTGGTGCGAGCGCGCCAGAAGGCGAAAGACCCCGCAGCGCTGATGGCGCCGCCGAACAGGGCGACCGGACCGCCGAAAGTCAGCCCGAAAGATGTGGACGGCGCACCGGAAAAACCATGGGCGGCAATCCACATTGCGGTGGCGATCAGTGTTGCGACCACCGGAGGCGGAATCTTCAATTGCAGTGCTTGCATGTGAAATCAGGAGTACGGCGCAACGCCAGCCAGGCCCGCAGTATAGCTCAGACGCATTTTTCGCTCGCCGCCGGGGTACTTGTTCGGGTGCATTAGTTCGGGTGCATTAGTTCGCGTGCATTCGCTCGGGGTCATCCAGCGGGGTCGTCGAACTCACCGAACCGGGCCGCATCGATCAGCCGCCGCGCAATGCTGATCGGTTCCGGCAGCAGCGGCAGCGCGTCGAGCGCAAACCAGTCGGCGGCTTCGATCTCGTGCTGATCCGGCGTGAGCGTTCCGCCGGCATAGTCGGCAAAAAAGGCGATCATCAACGAGTTCGGGAAGGGCCAGGGCTGGCTGTGGAAATACCGCAGCCTGGCGATCTCGATGCCGACTTCCTCGCGCACCTCGCGGATGGCGCATTCCTCCAGCGTTTCGCCGGGCTCGACGAAGCCCGCCAGGGCGCTGAACACGCCTGGCTTGAAGTGCGGGCTGCGCGCCAACAGCAACTTGTCGCCATCGCGCACCAGGACCATGACCGCAGGCGAGATGCGCGGATAAGTGACGAGCCCGCAGCAGGGGCATTGCATCGCGTGCTCGCCGGATTTCATGACCGTTCCGGTTCCGCACCGGCCGCAGAAACGGTGCTGCTGCTGCCAGTCCAGCAACTGGGCTGCGCGCCCGGCCAGGGCAAAGGTCTCGGCACCGGCCAGTTGGAAGATGGAGCGTAAAGGCGTGGCTGCGCACGACGGGATGTCGGGGAGCCGGTCGAGGTCTGCGGCGTAGCAGGGACGCCCCTGCAACCGACCCACGGGAAGCACGTTTTCGGGATTGCCGAAGTCGGCCGCCAAGCCCGACGGAAAGATCGAGCCGGCGTGATCGGCCATTGTCGTCAGCAGGCGTTGCTCGAAACGCAGAATCCAGTAGGCAGGGGGGCTCATGGTGTTTCCTGACGCGGTGTGATCGAGTGCCAATCATCGTGGGAGGCCAATCCGTTGCCCGAGACTCGGTCTGGCGATCGCGCTGATACAGGATCGACATCAAGAGGCGCAACATCGGGATTGCCGGGGGCGGCGGAGCCGAGCACCAGCAGTCGCACCGGGTGATGAAAGTCGTGGCAGTTGGCGTTGAGCGTGGCGATGCAGGCGGCAAGGTCCGTGGCGGGCAATTCGTGGGCAAGGAGCAGGGTGGCACGCCGCGGTCGAAAGTGGCGCAGGTGTTGCAGCGTCGCCGGCTGCGGCGCCAGGTAGCCGCAGTCCCACGGATCGGTGGCCTGGCGTTCGCGCCACCACATGCAGTCGTTGCGTTTGACGCGCAGGCGCAGTAGCAGGCGGGCAAGGCCGCCGCCGGCGGTGTCGAGTTGGGTGCTGCCATCCAGATACCTGGAAAAACGCTCGATCAAGCCGGTGTCGTGCGCGGCCATCCCGCCCGCAAACGATCCAACCGTAAAGCGCTGCTCCACCTGCGGCGCCACCCATGGCTGCCACAGCGGGCTGCGGCCCGAGCCCGCACCGGCGAAGCACCAGGCCTGCAAGCGATGCCAGTCCGCTTGCGAGTGACTGTCGCCCGGGGCAAGGGTCTGCAGGTCAGTAGTCGCCGGGTCAGTGGCCCTTGGTTCAATGTTCTCCGGACGAATGGCCGCCGTGCTTGTCGGCGCCTCCACGCGCATCACGTCGCCGTCGTAGCGCGCGATCAGCGCCGGACCGACGCGGCGTGCGGGAATCAGCCCAAGCGCAAACAGCATGCCGGTCAGCACCACCAAGCCTGGCCACTGCGCCGGGGATTGCAGGCCGAGCAGATGCAGCAAGCCGATCAGGAGGGATGCCGGCACCAGCGCGAGGCCGGCGGTAAGCACGGTGATTACAAGGGCCTCGGTCCATGTCGTGCGCCGCCGGGCTGACTGAATCGGTTGGTTCATACTTCGTCCCCAGCCTAATCGGCCAGGGGAATGAACTCGATCTCGTCGCCAGGTACCTTGGGAAAGCGTCCTTCCTTCCAGTCGCGCCTGGCCTGCTCGATGCGCTCCTGGCGGCTGGAGACGAAGTTCCAGTCGATGAAGCGCTTGCCGAGGCGCTCGCCCCCGATGATCGCGATGCGCGATTCCTCGGTCGCCTCCAGCACCACGCCCTCCACATCGGCAAACACGGCCATCGCATGCTGCGGAATCACAGTGTCCCGTGCCTTCAGGCTGCCCTGAGCCACGTACACCGCCCGCTCCTGGGCAGCGGGCAGGGCAAGGGTCTGGCCCGGGTGCAGATGGGCTTCGACGTAGAGCGTTTCGGCAAAGGCCCGCACCGGCGAGCTGACCCCGTAAGCGGTGCCCATCATCACCCGCACCGGCACGCCCTCCACGGTCACCGCGGGAATGTCCGCCGCGGGATAGTGATGGAAGGCGGGATCGACTTCCTCATCCTTCTCCGGCAAGGCCAGCCACAGCTGCAGGCCGTGCAGGCGGTGTGCAGTGGCGGTCCACTCCGGGCGCTCGCGCTCCGAATGGACGATGCCGCTGCCGGCCACCATCAGGTTGATGTCGCCCGGCCGGATGGCCTGCAGGCTGCCGAGCGAATCGCGATGCAGGATCTCGCCTTCGAACAGATAGGTGACGGTCGCCAGATTGATGTGTGGATGTGGTCGTACCTTGATCCCCTCGCCGGGGGGAAATTCCGCCGGCCCCATGTGATCGAAGAAGATCCAGGGTCCGACCATCTTGCGCTGTGCGGTCGGCAGCGTCCGCCGCACCGAGAAGCCACCAAGGTCCTTGTCGCGGGGCTGGATGATCAGTTCGATTGCATCGCAGCCTTGCTCCGCCGCGCAGTCCTGTTCCACTTTCCGAGTCAGATTGCTCATCGGGCACCTCCTGTCCGGGTTCTCGTCTGCGTCCGCTCGGGACGCGGGCGTCGAGGTGTTGTGTTGTATCACGGAGGAGGGCGATGCGCACGCCGGAGACACTTGGGTTGATCAGCCTCCCCGGTATCCTGAATCAGTTCCGGCCATCGCTTGCCTCAAGCGAAACTGCAGGCAAACTCGCATCCCAAGCGGGGGAGTTGCGCTTCGGCATCGCGCATCTGGAATCCGCTGCTGAACCTCCCGAAGCGCCTGCTTTTGCGTGCGACTAAGTCTTATGAAATACTCGGGCCAAGATCGTCCCGCGCCAGCGTTGGGGCTTCGACTGCCCTCGTTGCAACAGAAACCAGAGGTCGATCGTTTGATTCATGTCCGCAACAGATTCGCGTCCTGGCTTGAGAGCTTCGGCCTTCGTTCGCACTGTATCGTGCTGGCCAGTCTCTGCCTTGCTGCGGGGCTTGCCTTTGGCCTGAGCATGTTCGCGAGCGGAAATGGCCTTGGCGGCGGAATTGCCCTCGCGATCGGTGTGCTGGCGGGCGCCTTGTCGCTCACAGTACTGGCCCTGCTCACGATGCGCCGCTCGCTGCGCGCCCAGGCGCTGCTGATGGCGGGTGCGCACGATGGCATCTTCGAGTGGAATCCGCTTACCAAGGAGCTCAAGGTCGGGCAGCGGCTGCTGGCCATCCTCGGCTATTCAGACAACTTTCTGCGCGATACGCACGCCTGGCTCGAGATCGTTCATCCGGATGACCGGGCGCACTACAATCTGGCGGTGGCCACCCACCTGAAGGGGCTGACCGATCATTTCTACTGCGAATACAGGGTCATGGCGGTCACCGGCGAATATCGCTGGCTCGCCGCACGCGGCATCGCACTGAGAAACCGAAAGGGTGTCGCCACCCAGATGGCCGGCTCGGTGTCGGACATCACCGACCGCATCCAGCGTGAGCAGCAGATCCGCGACCTGGCACTCAACGATCAGCTGACCGGGCTGCCGAATCGTCGCAGTCTGATGGAAAGCCTCCCGGCCGCGATTGCCGAGGCGGAGCGTAATGCCCATCAGATCGGGGTGATCTTCATCGATCTCGATCGGTTCAAGAACGTCAATGACGCGCGCGGCCACCTCTTTGGCGACGCCCTGCTGGTGGCGATCACGCAGCGCCTGCCTCATGTCCTGCGCGCCTACGATCTGTTGTTGCGCCACGGCGGGGATGAATTGGTGGTGATACTGACCGGGCTGACCAGTCGTGCCGAGGCGGCCTCGGTGGCGCAACGGCTGCTCGAGCTGATTTCCGCCCCTGCCACCATCGAAGGAACCGATATCCGGATCACCGCCAGCATCGGGGTGGCGCTTTTCCCGGGTGACGGCCAGGATGCCGACAGTTTGCTCGGGTGCGCCGACATGGCGATGTATGCGGCGAAAGCACTTGGCGGCAATGAGGTCTGCTTCTTCGAGAACGCAATGCGCGAGCGGGTAAGCAGCCGGGCCACGATGGAGAGCCGGCTCAGGGGTGCGATCGAGAACGGCGACCTGGTTCTTCATTTTCAGCCGCAGTGCCGATTCAGCGACGGAACTCTGGTCGGCGCAGAGGCGTTGGTTCGGTGGCAGGACGGCGAGCGGATGATCCGCCCGGACCAGTTCATCGCCCTGGCCGAGGAGACCGGACTGATCGTGCCGCTTGGCCACTGGGTTATCGAGTCCGCAATCGGCCAGCTTGCGCAGTGGACATCGGCTTATCCGGATGCGCTGCGGGTGTCGATCAATCTGTCCACCCGTCAGTTTCCCCGCCATGCCGTCGAGATGGACGTCCTTGCGGCCATTGCGCGTCATGGCGTCAGGGCAGGCTGCATCGAGCTGGAGGTTACCGAGTCGGTGCTGCTGAGCCCTGAGGGTACCGCCTTGCACGCATTGAATGCGCTGCGCGAAGCTGGGTGTCGCATCGCGCTCGATGATTTCGGGACCGGGTATTCCTCGCTTTCCTACCTGCAGCTGCTCGAGTTCGACAGCCTCAAGATCGATAAGACCTTCGTTGCCAACCTCACTGCTGCGCCCACCACGCGCGGCGCACGCGGTGGGACGGCCATCGTCAGTGCCATGATCGCGCTCGCCCACCGGTTAGGCTACGAGGTCGTGGCCGAAGGCGTGGAAACCATCGAGCAGTTCAACTGGCTCCGGGCGGCAGGGTGTGAGCTTTGTCAGGGATATCACTACAGCCGTCCGCTGCCGGCCGCAGAATTCGAGCAACAGTTCCTGGGCACGGCGGAAAGGGCGCGAGCCCTTCTGATCGCCTGATAAAACCAAACCCGGCAGGTTTCCACCGGCACCGGATTCCGCATCCTGACGCTCACGCCGTTCCAGCGATAGCCCTGTTACCGGATCTCAATTCGTTTGTCCGTACGCTAGCGCACAGACCGGCGGGGCGGATTAGTGCACGCTCGCGCGCCATTCCAAGCATAACGCGCTGGAAAAACGGTGGCAGCTGCCACTATTTCACTGAATAAACGGAGCCCGCGGATGAACAAGCCGCATCACGACCCCACCCAGAACCACCTGCTTTCATGCCTGCCCAAAGCCGAGTTCGATCGATTGTTGCCCAATCTCGAACTGGTCGAGATGGTGCTTGGTGACACCCTTTACGAGTCTCATGGCCGCCTCAAGCACGTCTATTTCCCGACCACCGCAGTGGTTTCGCTGCTTTATGTGCTCGAAAGCGGGGCCTCTGCCGAAATTGCCGTGGTCGGCAACGAAGGCGTACTCGGCATCGCCTTGTTCATGGGCGGTGAAACCACGCCCAATCACGCGGTCGTGCAATGTGCTGGATACGGCTATCGACTCAAGGCCGGGCTGCTGAACAAGGAGTTCAATCGCGCCGGGCCGGTGCTGCGCATCCTGCTGCGCTACACCCAGGCCCTGACCAGCCAGATGGCCCAGACCGCAGTGTGCAACAAGCACCATTCAACCGAAGAGCAGTTGTGCCGCTGGCTGCTGATCACCTTCGACCGCGTCACCACCCACACCCTGATCATGACCCACGAGCTGATCGGCGACATGCTCGGGGTACGGCGCGAGGCGGTTTCGCAGGCGGCGGGCAAGCTCCAGCGCGCAGGGCTGATCCGCTACACCCGTGGCCGCATCTCCCTGATCGATCGCCCGGGGCTGGAGAAGGTTGTGTGTGAATGCTACGTGGTGGTCAAGTCCGAATATGACCGGCTGATCCTGGACATCCCCAAGCACGATCCTAAACACGTCCTCGGTCCATCGAGTGGATGATCAATGGTGGATCAATGGGGTCAGAAATCCTTGAGTTTCCCGTTAATCTGTACTGTGGGTGGCAAGCTGCGGAGGGCTTGCCGCTTCAGTTCGATGGCGCCAGAGACAGAGCCGCCTCGACCAGCGGCTTGGCCCAGTCAGGGGTATGGCGCAAGTCTTCCGGGTCGGTGGGCCACAGGGTGCGAGCTTCCGCCATCTCCAGCACCGGCAAAGGATCGGGTATCGTGCCGTCGGGTGCGGCCTCGGCGCTGTTGTCGAACACGCGCAGGGCGGCGAGGTGGGGCATCAGTGAGATCAGGTTCGCACGCGAGTTCACCCAGCGTTCGCGGATCCTGGCTTCCGCAATGTCGTGACCGCCCGCGGCAACGCGCGCCCTGACCCGGGCGAGGTGCAGCTCGGGCGAGGCCAGGCCGCAGAACCAGACGATCAGGTCATGGGTTGCAGCCGCTGCCTTCAGTCGTGCGGGCACCGCCTTGCCGCCCAGGGTGGTTTCGAAGGCGTACGCCCGCCTTTTGGTCAGGGCAGTGTCCAGGCGGCGCATGCCTTCCTGCCAGGCGTCGGCATTGGCTTCGGCCTGCGAATAGCCTGTCACCGCGAGCAACTCTCGGGCGTAGTGGTCAGGGTTGAACCAGCTCAGTCCGGCCTGCTCCAGCAGGTAGCCGCCGACCGAGCTCTTGCCGGCACCGTTGACGCCTGCCAGCACAAAGACGACCGGGCGCGGCATCAACAGCTGCTACCGGCCTTGATTCTGCCTTTCAACTTGGCGGGAGCGCGAATCAGTGCGCGTAGCCGGTCACTGGCGTCGTCGGTCTGCAAGGAGGCAAGGCGCTCGTCGAAGCGATGGCGCAGTGCATCCAGCGCCTGGCTGTCATCCGGTGCGGCCAGGGCGTCGGCGAGCGCTGTGTACTCGGCGATCGACAGGATCACCGCCTCGGGTTCGTTATGGTTGGTGACGACGATCTTGCCCTTGCTGCCCACCGCCTTCATCACGCCACGCCAGCCGAGCCGCTTGACGTCCGAAGCCGGGGTATGGGAAAGGCTAGCGACCGCACCCAGCTTGAGGGATTGAGCCATATTCGATGCTCCGCGAGGGAATGGGGGAAATATACCCAAATTTCCCTTTTTGGCCAAGCTCGATCTCGTGCTGGCGAGTCATGGCAAGTTGCCGAAGCCGCCCGAAATCGGCGCGCTTCAGATTTCGATCAGGCCGGCGCGCACCGCGATCAGCGCGAGTTCAGCGGCATTGGATGCGTCGAGTTTCTGCTTGATATGGTAGAGGTGGGTGCCCACGGTGTTCGGGCTCAGGTGGTGACTGGCAGCGACGTCGCTGATCGAGCGGCCCCGGGCGATCTCCAGGAAAACGGCGAATTCCTTCTCGGTGAGGACTTCGGTTGGATCCGCTGCGCCGCCCAGTTGGGCCAGCGCTAACTGTGGCGCAAGGTCCGGGTCGATATAGCGCAGGCCACAGGCGACCTGCGCGAGTGCGCGCACCAGTTCGCTCGGCTCGGCGCGTTTGGACAGGTAGCCGGTTGCGCCAGCCTTGAGCGCGCGACTGGGAATCTGCAGGTCTTCGTGCGCGGAGAGCATCAATACGCGGGCCTTGGGGCTGCGGGCGACGAGTCTTTCGAGTGCGCCCAGCCCGCCGATGCCAGGCATCGATACATCCATCAACAGCGCATCGGGCCGATGCTCGGCGTAAAGGCTGAGTGCGGCCTCACCGCTGTCGGCCTCGGCCACCACGATAGCGCCTGCACCCTCGAGCAGGAGGCGGAAACCCATGCGCACGACAGCGTGGTCGTCGGCGATCAGGATGCGTTTTCCGCTGAGCGGGGGTGAGGGCATGGTCGGGCTCCGTCGGCACAGCGGTGGTGGCCAGCGCGGCGTGTGATTTCTATTGTAGACCAGCGCGACAGGCTCCTTTTCAGTCAGGCACTCGGGGCGGTCAAGCTCCATCGGCATGCAGTCGGAGAAGATGCCCGAGTCACCCCCGCTGGCGGCGCACGTAACGTATTTGCGGTCGGCAGCGCTCAGTACCGTGTCTGACTTGAGCCCGGGTGGAGCAGGCTGTCCTGCATTGCGTGACAACCACGGTGACACTCTGTTCTGCGGCGAGCGTGCGTGTGTTGCGGGAGTGTCGCCAACGGGCCGATCGGCGGTGTGGAATGGACCTTGCTCATGGCTAGTCAATACGCGTCGGCTGTCGCTGGAGGATCTGCAGACAGCACGACATCCAGCCTTTCAGGACTTCGCGAACCCATGATCACTTCCCCGGCTCCGATCGCTAACGTGTCTTCTTTGCTCATGCCCGCGCTGGTGGAGGCTCCGGCGCGGCTGCATCTCGGGTTTCTCGATCCCAGCGCCAGCCTCGGGCGCAAGTTCGCCAGTCTTGGCCTCGTGATCGACGGCATGAATACCCGTCTGCACCTGGCTGCGGCCAGCGCCAACGCGGTCGTCGCAGGTCAGGGTGAGGCCGTGCGGGAGCGACTGGGTCGTCATCTCGCCACGCTGCAGCGTGAAACCGGAGCGCTCCGACCCTTGCGCGTGACGGTGCACAGCGCTCCGCCGGCCCATGCCGGGTTCGGCTCCGGCACCCAGTTGGCGCTTGCCCTCGGACGGGCTTTTGCCAGCCTCCATGGACTGGACCTGGACACCCGGCGGATCGCTGCGCTGCTCGGTCGCGGTGAGCGCTCCGGGGTGGGCATCGCCGGCTTCGAGCGCGGTGGCTTTCTCCTCGACGGCGGACCCGGGCCGGACGGCATGGCGGCGCCGCTACTGGCGCGTACCGCCTTCCCGGCCGAGTGGCGCGTGCTGCTGGTGCTCGATGAGCGCATCGACGGCCTCCATGGCGCGGCCGAGCGTTGTGCCATGGGCAGTCTGCCGCCCTTTCCGCAGGCGCTGGCGGCAGCGCTTTGTCACCAGGTGCTGATGCGGGTGCTGCCGGCGGCGCTCGAGGCCGACTTCGAGCCGTTCGCCGCAGGGGTGTCCACCGTACAGCAATTGATTGGTGAGTACTTTGCGCCGGCCCAGGGCGGCTCGATGTACACCAGTGCGGACGTCGCGCGGGTGCTGGAGTGGATCCGCCCCCGCTATTGCGCCGGTATCGGCCAGAGTTCGTGGGGGCCGACCGGCTTTGCCATCCTGCCGTCGGCCGCGCGGGCCGCCGAGGTGATTCTTGCTGCGCGCGCTGCCGGCGCGGTGAATCCGGCGCTGCGGTTGCTGGTGGTGAGTGGGCGTAACCACGGCGCCCGGGTAAGCAACGAAGATTTTCCTCCCTTGGATGGCCGTTGAGACGGGCACGAGCCCGCCTCCGGCCTCCTTTTTTTGAATTTTCATTTATTTCCTCTTGCGACCGACTCAGGGGACCGACTCAAGGGACCAAGTCAAAGGATATGTCCATGGACCGCCAATACATCCTTCACATGTTCACCCCCGGCAAGCAGATGAGCCCGTTCGACATCAACATGGCGGTCGATGCTGGCTACCAGGTCGTGGTGCCGTATTGCGAAGTGGCGGGCGCGCAGATCCGCGGGCTGACCCAGGACGCGATCTTCTCCCGCGGTCCCAAGGGGGTGAAGGCGACCGCGATCTTCATCGGTGGGCGCGACGTCTTGCTCGCAGCGGACATGCTGGACACTGCCCGCGAAGCCATGGTGCCGCCCTTCCAGGTGTCGGTGATGGCCGATCCGAGCGGCTCCTACACTACCGCGGCGGCCCTGGTAGCCTGCGTCGAGCAGCAGTTGCTGCGCGTGCATGGCACCGACCTCGCGGGCAAGCGGGTTCTGATCCTGGGCGGCGCCGGTACCGTGGGGCGCATTGCCGGCGTGCTCGTGGCCGGCCTCGGGGCGCAAGTGGCGCTGGGGCACCACCGCGAACTGGCGATTGCCGAGGAGGCCGCGCGGGCGACAGGCACCCGCTTCGATTGCGCACTGCAGGGGGTGGACACGATTAGTCCGGCAGCGCGCCGGGCGGCGCTGGCCGGGGCCGACGTGGTGCTCGCCACCGCAGCGGCGGGGGTCCAGGTGGTGAGTGCCGAGGACCGCGCGAGTGCGACGCGCCTGCTGGTGGCGGCCGACGTCAATGCGGTGCCGCCGGAGGGCATAGCCGGGGTCGGCGTAATGGACGACGGCAAGGCGCTGCCCGAGGGGCGTGCGGTGGGCATTGGCGCGCTGGCCGTGGGCAACGTCAAGTACCAGGTCGAGCACCGCCTGCTGGCCGCCATGCGTGGCGCCGACAAGCCGCTCTACCTCGGATTTCGCGAGGCCTTCGCCATGGCGCGCGAGGTCGTGGCCGAGAAATCGGCCGCGACCGCCTGAACCCGGGCGCAGCCCCGACGCATCGAGGCGACGCCCGTGTCCCAACTGCTCGCGCTCGCTGGACTGTCGGCGCGGATGCTGGTCGAAGCGGCCAGGGATGGCGGCTTTCGCGCGGCGGCACTGGATCTCTTCGGTGACGCGGATACCCGTCGCGCGGCCGAAGCATGGTTGCCGATCGGCGATCCCGAACGGCTTGCCATCGACGGCGATACCCTGTTTGCGGCCTTGCGCAGCCTGCGCGCACAGGGCGCTTCGGGGTGGATCGCCGGTAGCGGTTTCGAAGCCGATATCGGCCTGCTTGCGGCCGGTGCCCGGCTGCTGCCGTTGATCGGCAACGCGGCCGAGGTCGTGGCTGCAGTGCGCGATCCGGCGAACTTCTTCAGCCGTCTCGCTGCGCTGGGCATCCCCCATCCCGCAACCCGTTTCGCGCCGCCATTGGCCGCGGCTGGTTGGTTGCGCAAGAACGCGTACAGCAGTGGCGGTCGGGAGGTGAGTCCGGTCGAGCACGGTGTGCTGCCGGGGGCGGGCGGGAGCCCGTCCGACTCTGATTCCCACTGCAACTCCGACGCCGACGTTGGTAATGGAGGTATCCACTACCAGCGCCTGACGCCTGGCCGACCGATGTCGGTGCTGTTTCTCGCCGACGGGCGGAGTAGCCGGGTGCTCGGCGTCAACCGCCAGATCGTGCGCCACCTGGGCCGCCAGCCCTTCGTCTTTCGCGGCTGCATCGGCCCGGTGCCGGTGCCGCCGGTCGTGCGCGATGCACTCCACGGCATCGTCGATGCGCTGACTGCGGACTTCGGGCTGCGCGGGCTCAACGGTCTTGATCTTCTCCTCGACGGCAAGCGTCTCGCGGTGCTCGAACTCAACCCGCGCCCGCCGGCGAGCATCGCGCTGTACCCGGACGCGCTGCCCGGGGGGCTGATCCGTGCCCACCTCGCAGCGAGCCTGGACGGACGCCTGCTGGCCGGTGCCGGGGATGGAAACGGCGCCGTCGTGAGCGTCGGGCAGGTGGCTCGAGCGTCGACGGTGCGGGGCGTCGAAGTGGTTTTCGCACGCGAACACCATCGTATCGACGCCACCGCGGCCGCGGCACTCGCGCGTTGGCCCTGGTGTCACGATCTGCCGCAGCACGGAAGCAGCGTCCCGCCCGCAGCGCCGCTATGCACGGTGTCGGCTGCGGGCGGGACCGAAACCGAAGTTCAGGCGCTGCTCCGGCAGCGCCGGCGACAGATTCCTTTCTTGCTGGAGCAATACGATGAATCAAGCTGCACTGTTTCCCCCGAACCCGGTGTCGCCGGACAGCATGTGCTTGAGTGTCAATGACCTCGCTGCGCCCTTGGTTGCCGACCTCCTTGCGCGCGCCGCCGAGTTGCGGCTGGGGGTGGAGCGCCTGGACAACGGGGTGACCGTGGTCGACGGGGGCATCGGTGTGTCAGGCAGCATCGCGGCGGGGCTCGCGATTGGCGAGATCTGCATGGGTGGGCTCGGCCGGGTGCGCTTGGCTACGGCGGATCCGGGGGCGGCGTGGCCGACCTGGCTGGAGGTGGCGAGCGCGCAACCGGTGCTCGCCTGTCTTGCCAGCCAGTATGCGGGCTGGAGCCTGGCAGCAAGCAAGGAGGAGGCGGGCGGGAAGAAGTTCTTCTCTCTCGGCTCCGGCCCGGCACGGGCGCTGGCCGGGCGCGAACCGCTGTTCGACGAACTGGGCTACCGCGACCGGGCCGAGCGCGGCGCGGTGCTCGTGCTCGAGGTGGATCGGGCGCCGCCGCCGGTGGTGATCGACAAAATCCTGCGCGACTGCGGCCTCGAACCGGCGCAGCTCACCCTCATCCTGACCCCCACCAGCAGTCTCGCCGGGACCACCCAGGTCGTGGCACGGGTGCTCGAAGTGGCCCTGCACAAGGCGCACGAACTGGGCTTCGCGCTCGGCGACATCGTCGGCGGCAGCGCTCGCGCGCCCCTGCCGGCCCCCAGTCCCGACGGGGGAGTGGCCATGGGGCGCACCAACGACGCGATCCTCTACGGTGGCCAGGTACATCTCACCGTGGCGGGCGACGGCGAGGCCGCGCGTGAGCTCGCGCGCCGCCTGCCGTCGGACACCGCGCGTGACTACGGGCGCTCCTTCACCGACATCTTCCGCGACTACGACTACGACTTCTACAAGATCGACCCGGCGCTGTTCGCCCCGGCCGAGGTGTGGGTGAGCAGCCTTGCCAGCGGGCGGACGTGGCACGCCGGCAAGACCGACCTCGCGCTGTTGTGCTCACTGTGGCTGGAGGAGGCCTGACTATGCCAATGAGCACGCCGACCGCCGCCGGCCGCGCCCGCGTCGCCATCCTCACCGACGAGACCGGCTGGCATACAGCACGCCTGCGGCGCGCATTCGCACGGCGCGGCTTCGAGGGACGTTGTGCCGATCTAGCCGACTGCCGCTTCGACACCGCCCGGCCCGGCCCGGGGATCGTTATTCCGGGCTTCGGCCGCGAGCTGCCGCTGGCAGCGATCGTGCGCGGCATTGCAGGCGGCAGCCTGGAACAGGTCACCAAGCGGCTCGGGATCCTGCATGCGCTGCGCGAACTGGGGGTGCCGGTGTACAACGACGCCCGCGCGATCGAACGCAGCGTGGACAAGTCGATGACCAGCTTCCTGCTCCACCGCGCCGGCATCGCCACCCCGCCTGCCTGGGCACTGGAGTCGGAAGCACAGGCACGGCGCCTGGTGATGACCGAGACCGCCGCCGGCCGCTGCGTGGTGCTGAAGCCGCTATTCGGTTCCCAGGGTAAGGGTTTGCAGCGGGTGGGGCTGGTGGACGGGCGGCCGGTGGCGCTGCCCGATCTGGCGGACTGCGCCGGGCTCGCCTATCTGCAGCGCTTCGTGGCGCAAGCGGAAGACCCGGCTTGCCCCGGCTTCGACTGGCGGGTGCTGGTGGTGGGAGCGCGGGCACGGGCGGCGATGAAGCGCGTGAGCCCGCATTGGGTACGCAACGTCGCACAAGGCGCCCGCTGCCTGCCGGCGGTCCTGACCCCGGCCATCGCCGCACTGGCTGAGGCCGCCGCCGCCGCGCTCGGGATGGATTATGCGGGGGTGGACCTGGTCCCCGATGCGAGTGCTCCCGGTGGCGCCCAGGTGCTCGAGGTGAACGGTGTGGCCGCCTGGCGCGGCCTGCAATCGGTCACCGATTTCGACATCGCCCAGGCACTGGTGGACGACCTCCTGCAGCGCCGGCTCGGCCTTGGCCTCGATCTCGCCCGCGGTTCCGGCACCGAGGCGGGGGCCAAGGCATGGGCCTGATGAGCGCGGACGGCGTCTCCGCGCGCATCGCCCGCGGGCGGGCGGCCTTTCTGTGGGCTTGCGGGCTCGATGTGGCGGTGCGCAAGCCGGGCAACGTGAGCACCGCCTCGCCCGGCCACGCGATGGAGGCGGCACAGTTTCTCGCCAGCGCCCGGGCCGCCGCCGATCCGCTGTTTGCCCGCGGACGGCCGGTGGGCGAGCGCATCGAGGCGGCGGTGGTAGCCACTCGGGCCGCCGTGGGCTGCAACACCAACCTGGGCATCCTCCTCCTGTGCGCGCCATTGGCCGCCGCGCTCGAGCACCTGCCGATCGACGTCCGTGACGACATTCCGGGCAAGGCACCCGGGCTGGTATCCAGCGATGCTGCAGCCGGCGTGTCCGCGGCGGGCAACAACGGCTTTGCCGGCTGTGATCCGGTCTCGCTGAGGATGGCCGTGCGCAGTGTGCTCGCGGCGCTGGATGTGGACGATGCGCGCGCCGCCTACCGTGCCATTGCGCTGGCCAACCCGGGCGGCCTGGGGCGTGCCGAGAGCCAGGACGTGAGCGCGCTGCCCGAGGTGACGCTGCGTGCCGCCATGGCACTTGCCGCGGAGCGCGACAGCGTTGCCCGCCAGTATGCCGACGGCTATGCGGAGATCTTCGACGAGGGGCTGGCGACTTTGTGCGCGACGACCGGACCCCTGGCCGCTGCGGTACAGACGCTGTTTCTGGGTTTCCTTGCCGGTCGGCCCGATTCACACATTGTGCGAAAACTCGGATTGGGGGTGGCGCAGACTGTCACCGCCGAGGCCGCGGAGTGGCACGCACGCCTGCAGGCCGATCCGGCCGCGGGCGAGACGGTGGCGTTCGCGCAGTGGGACGAAGCGCTCAAGCGCGCCGGAATCAACCCTGGTACGAGCGCCGATCTCACCGTATGCACGCTTTTTGCGGCTGCGCTGATCCGTCCGGGCGCGATTGGCATGGCATCGGACCAGACCTGGCATGGAATGTGTATTCACCATATCGGCATCGGACTTTTTCCGACGTCTGATACAAGGATAACCCTCCCGCCCCGGAGGGCATGGTGAAACTCAAAGGAGCGCAACGCAATGGCAAAGATCGATCGTATGATGGTAGGCGAATCGCTGGTGGGAGACGGTAATGAGGTGGCCCACATCGACCTCCTTATCGGGCCCCGCGGGAGCGCCGCCGAGACCGCGTTCAGCAACGCCCTGACCAACAACAAGGACGGCTTCACCTCGCTGCTGGCCGTCGTCGCACCGAACCTGCTGACCAAGCCGGCGACCGTGCTGTTCAACAAGGTGACCATCAAGGGCGCCAAGCAGGCAGTGCAGATGTTTGGCCCGGCCCAGCGTGGTGTCGCCATGGCGGTGGCCGATAGCGTGGAAGACGGCACGATCCCGATCAGTGAGGCCGACAACCTGTTCGTGTGCGTCGGCGTCTTCATCCACTGGCTTGCCGAAGACGACAAGAAGATCCAGGACTACAACTACCAGGCGACCCGCGAAGCGATCCAGCGCGCGGTGGCGGGTCTGCCGACTCCGGCCGAGGTGCTGGAGAAGAAGCGCACCGCCGAGCATCCCTTCGCCGCCCACTGAGGCTGGCCGCGGGCGGACGGGTGGTCGACGGCCCACCGCCCGCGCAAACGAAAGAAGCCGAAGGATGTCTTCGGCTTCTTTCGTTATGCGGATGGACGTCCGTGCGGGTGGACCTCAGTCGTTGCGGGCGTCCGGGATGAGGCCGGTACCCAGTAGATGCAGGACCTCGGCGGCACGGCGCGGAGCCGGGTGCTCGGTGCTGGCCCGGTAGCGCTCGATGATCACGCCGACCCCTTCCACGTCGTCGAACTTGCCCGGCTTGGTGACCCTGACCCTCAGCCAATGCGCGCCGAAGCGGCTGAGAAGAAGCTTGGCGATCTCCTCGGCGAAGGCCTCGAGGAGCTGGAAGCGGTGGGTTTCCAGGAGTTCGCGCAGGGCGGCGCGGACTGCGCCGTAATCGATGGTGTCGCCGATGCGATCGGTGCTGCAGGCGAGGCTGCGTGGCAGGCCTGCGCTAAGGTCGATACGCACCGGTTGCGGGGCGTGCAACTCGTCGTCGCAGATCCCGATGACGGTGGTGCCACGGAAGCCTTCGATGAAAATGATGTCCATCGACGGGGGAGCGTCGCTCCACAGCGATGGGGCGGGGCTGACGGACAGGCGCTGCAGAGCTTGGGGCGAGTGCACGATGGCGGACTCCTGCGTGAGGGTTTCCAGGGCGCGGCATGCTGCACTGGCAGGCGCCGCACGGTGGAATAAGCGAGAAGCAGGCCAGGGTGAGGATGGTGCGCTGCACAAGCAAGAATCGTCCCAGTTGGGGTGTCGGTCGGCGGGCAAGCAGCTTATACTCGCACTGACAGCACAAGATGTCGGCGCGTTCATCGAATGTGCGATCCGGATTGCCACCATGTGGGTGACCAGTCCGGATGCTTCCCTTGCGGGGGCCGGCAATCCGCGGCGGAGTGACGAGGCGCATCAGATGCCTTGCACCCGTACCGTGTCAGTAGGCTGTACGGAGGAGACAATGAGCATTCCAAACATGCCGGAACCGCGAGAGCATTCGCGCCGGGTTCACGAGGTGGTGGATGGCCGCGACCGTTCTGTGACCTCGGATCTGGTCACCCGCTCCTGGACACGCTGCGTCACAGACTACCGCCTCGATCCGGACAAGCCGTGTCGGCCGGATGTCCTCGCCGATCGCCTGCTCGAAAAACGCCGCGAACGTGCGGCCGACCTCATCGAGTGCGCCAAGCTCGAGATGACCACCCTGTTCCAGCAGTTCAGCGACCGCGAGTCGGCGGTGGTGCTGGTCGACACCGACGGGGTCATCCTGCACATGGTGGCGGCACCCGAGTTCGCCGGGGCAATGCGCGAAGTGGGTTTCTGCACCGGTGCAGTGTGGAGCGAGTCGGCGGTGGGCACCAACGGCATGGGTACCTGCCTGGTGGCGCGTGAGCCGGTGGTGGTGCGCCAGCAGGACCACTTCTTCGGGGCCTACACTTCGCTCACCTGTACGGCGGTACCGATCTTCGATCCGGACGGCGAACTGGTCGCAGCGCTCGATGTCACCAGCCGCTCCCAGCTCATGCAGCAGCACTCGCTGGTGCTGCTCGGGATGACCGCGCAGATGATCGAGAACCGTCTCCTCGACCGGCGCTTCCGCGACGCCTGCCCGATCCACTTCCACAGCCGGCCAGAGTTCGTCTATACCCTGCACGAGGGCAAGCTGGTCGTGGCCGAGGACGGCAGTATCCGCGGGGCCAACCGCAGTGCCCTGTTCCAGCTCGGTTTTCCATCGGTGGATGACATCCGCGGCAAGCAGATCGACCAGGTCTTTCAGACCACGCTGCCTGACATCCTCCAGCGCAGCGCGCGCAGCTCCTTTCACCCCATCCCGACCTTCTGTGCCGGGCGCTCAAACCGCTTCTTCGTGGTCGCGCAGCAGCCGGCGACCCTGTCTCTGAAGTCGGCCGAACGTAGCGGCAAGCCGGTGTCCGCCAGCCATGTTGGCGGCGAGGCCGCCCGCCAGTTCGGAGATCCGCGCATCCTGTCGCAGATGGGTGTGGCCGCGCGGGTCATCGCCAAGCGCATCCCGGTGCTGCTGCATGGTGAGACGGGGGCAGGCAAGGAGGTCTTTGCACGCGCCCTGCACGAAAGCAGTCCGTACGCTTCCGGTGCGCTGGTCGCGGTCAACTGCGCGTCGCTGCCGGAGAGCCTGATCGAGAGCGAGCTCTTCGGCTACCGCGCAGGGGCGTTCACCGGTGCCCAGCGCAACGGCCGCCGCGGCAAGATCCTGCAGGCCGACCACGGCACCCTGTTCCTGGACGAGATCGGCGACATGCCGCTCACTCTCCAGGCCCGTCTCCTGAGGGTTCTCGACGAGCGCCGGATCTCGCCGCTCGGCTCTGAGGATGTCATCCCGGTGGACTTCCAGCTGGTGAGCGCCACCCACCGCGATCTGCCCAAGCTGGTGGCCGAAGGCGTATTCCGCGAGGATCTCTACTACCGGCTCGCTGGCTTCGAGGTCAGCCTGCCGGCCCTGCGCGAACGCAGCGACAAGCGTGAGCTGATCTACCGTGTGCTGGAAGAGGAGGCCGGTATGCGGATGAGCATAGACCCCGATGCAGAGGCCCTGCTGATGACCTACCCGTGGCCGGGAAATCTGCGCCAGCTACGCCATGTGCTGCGCACTGCGGCCGTCCTGACCGAGGACGGACGGCTCAGCATGGCGGCTTTGCCGCCGGCCCTGCGCAACGGGCCGCGGCAACGGAACGAAACGCCCGCTGCGGCCGCCTTTTCCGGAGACGCGTTGGCTGTCGATGCCACTGAAGATGTCGACGGCATGTGCCTCAACCCGGTTCAGGCCAGTGAGCGCGCGGTATTGCTCGGCCTGCTCGAAGAACAGCGCTGGAACGTAAGCAATGTCGCCAAGGCCCTCGATATCAGCCGCAACACCCTCTACCGCAGACTGCATCGACTGCGAATTCTCCTATCCCACGGCGATGCGGTCAGCGAGTGATGTCGGGGCTGCGCCACCCGGCGCCGCCCGGGCGAGCGACCCCGCACGCCGGCATCGCTTTGCCTGGACCATTACTGGATCCGGTCACTTCCTGACCGAATCCCTTGAACTCGCCTTCCGCCTGCCGGAGGTGGATTTCTTCCTCTCCGCCGCCGCGGAGGAGGTGTTGCCACTCTACGGCTACCCGATCGAGCGCCTGCGCGAACGCTTTCGCGTGTTCCGCGACAAGAGCGCCAGCGGGCGGCCGGTCGGCATGCTCTACGACGACGTGTACCACACCGTCGTGGTGGCGCCGGCCACCAGCAATACCGTGGCCAAGTGTGCTTACGGCCTGTCCGACACCCTGCCCACCAACATGTTCGCCCAGGCGGGCAAGCTCGGCATCCCTGGCATCATCTTTGCATGCGACGGTGAACCGGTGGTGATCACCAAGAGCCCGAGCGACTGGGTCGAACTGCGTCCGCGTAACATCGACCTGGAGAATGTGGAGCGCCTGAAGCGCATCGACCACTGCCGGGTGGTGGAGTCCGTCACAAGCCTGGAGCTGGCCCTCGATGCGCGTCTCGCGGAGTTGTCCCTGAAATGGAGCACATTGTCTTCCTGACGGGACGGCTTGCGCAGCGAAGCCTGGAACGGGTGCTTGCCGGGATGGAGGCGGCGCCCTTCACCTGGGAAGTGCGCGAGATCGGGCTGCAGGTAGCGGGTTTGATGACTGCCGACCTGATCCGGCGGCGGCTGGTGCCGCCGCTCGCGGCCGACCGGGTGATGGTGCCGGGGCGCTGTCGCGGCGATCTCGAGGCCTTGTCGGCGCACTTCGGCATGCCGGTGGAGCGCGGGCCTGAAGAACTCAAGGACTTGCCGCGGCATTTCAACCGCGTGGGGCGGGTCAGCACGCTCGACGATTACGACATCGAGATCTTCGCCGAGATTGTCGACGCACCACGCCTCGGGGTGGACGCCATCGTCGCCCGCGCCGCGCGCCTGCGCGCCGACGGTGCCAATGTGATCGACCTCGGCTGCCTGCCGGCGACGCCTTTTCCCCATCTGGAGGAGGCGGTGGCTGCGCTCAAGGGCGAGGGGCACCGGGTGAGCGTGGATTCGGTCGACAGCGAGGAACTGCTGCGCGGCGGGCGGGCCGGGGCCGACTACCTGCTCAGCCTCACCGTCGATACCCTGTGGATCGCCGACGAGGTCACCTCCACCCCGATCCTGATCCCGCGCGAGCCGGCCGACGAGGCTTCGCTTTATGCCGCGGTGGAGCACTTCGCGCGCCGTGGCCGACCCTTCCTCGCCGATGCTATCCTCGACCCGATCCCGTTCGGCCTCCTCGAGTCGCTGTGCCGCTACCGTCGCCTGCGCGAGCGCTTTCCCGAGGTCGCGATCATGATGGGCGTGGGCAACGTCACCGAGCTGACCGAGGCCGACACCAGCGGCATCAATGCGGTGCTGTTCGGCATCGCGGCGGAGTTGCGTGCCGGCGCGGTGCTGACCACCGAGGTCAGCAAGCATGCGCGCCGCGCGGTGCGCGAGGCCGACGTCGCCCGGCGGGTGATGTACCAGGCACGCGAGACGAGTTCGCTGCCCAAGGGCATCACCGATGCGCTGATGACGGTGCACGGCAAGTACCCCTTCCCCGACTCGCCGGAGGAGATCGCCGAGACCGCCCGTGCGGTGCGCGATCCGAGCTTTCGCGTGCAGACCTCGGAGCACGGCCTGCATGTCTACAACCGCGACGGCCACCACGTCGGCAGTGACCCCTTCGCCCTGTTTCCCCATCTGGGGCTGGAAACGGACGGCAGCCATGCCTTCTACATGGGGGTCGAGCTCGCACGCGCCGAGATCGCATGGTCGCTGGGCAAGCGCTACACCCAGGACCAGCCGCTCGACTGGGGCTGTGCCGCCGAGCGGCCGGCCGAAGACCTGCTGCACCAGTGTGCGCCGGCCGCCACGAAGCGACCGCGGACGCCCGCGCCGCGAGCGGCGACCTCAACCGACTGCGCCCAGGGCGCCACCTCCACCCATGCCGATGATCTTTGAAACCCTGGTCACCACCGTGGCCGCCGACGGCACCGTGCACTGCGCCCCGATGGGCGCGCAATACGACGGCGACGAGGTGATCCTGATGCCGTTCAGGCCCTCGGCCACGCTCGACAACATCCTCGCGAGCGGCTGTGCCGTGCTCAACACCGCCACCGACGTGCGCATCTTCGCCGGTTGCGTCACCGGCCGCCGCGAGTGGCCGACGCTGCCCGCCGAGCAGATCGCCGGACGCCGCCTCGCCGCCGCGCTGGCCCACGTCGAGCTGCGCCTGCTGCGCTGGGAGGACGACCCGCAGCGCCCGGTGCTCCATCTGGGACGTGTGGTGGAATGCAATCACCGCGCCTTTGCCGGATTCAACCGGGCGCAGGCGGCGGTGATCGAGGCCGCGGTGCTGGTGAGCCGGCTGCACATGCTGGCGCCGGACAAGGTGGACCGCGAGCTGGCCTATCTGCAGATCGCCATCGACAAGACCGCGGGCCCGGCCGAGCTCGAAGCCTGGCGCTGGATCGGCGACGCGGTGACGGCGTTTCGCGCCGCGGCTGGCAGGGCAGCGGCATGATCGCAATGCTCGCGAGCGTGCGCACGGTGGACGAGGCCCTGATCGCAGCCGCTGCCGGCGCCGACTTCATCGATCTGAAGGAGCCGCGCAGCGGCGCGCTCGGCGGATTGAGGCCGGCGCGCATCGGAGAGATCGTCGGCGCATTGCACCAGGCGCATCCGGGCTTGCCGATCAGCGCCACCATCGGCGATCACGCCGCCGACGAGGTGGACGCGATCATGACGCGGGTGGCCGAGGTTGGCGACTGCGGCGTGGACTACGTCAAGGTTGGTATCGCCGGCTCCAGCCCGCGTGCCCGAAACGCACTGCTGTCCCGCCTGGCGGCGGCACCGTGGGCGGTGGTCCCGGTCTTCATCGCCGATCGCGGCCTCGACTTCGAGGCCATCGAGGCGGCCTGCGGCTTGCCCTTCCCCGCGCTGATGATCGACACCGAGGACAAGGGTGGCGGCAGCCTGTTCGATTGCGTTCCGGCCACCACGCTGGCGCAGTTCGTCCACCGCGTGCGGGCTGCGGGCAAGCTGGCCGGGCTGTCGGGCGCGCTACGCCTGCATCACCTGCCGCAGCTGCTCGCCCTGGCGCCGGACTTCGCCGGTTTTCGCGGGGCCCTGTGCGGCGGTACCCGCACCGGCGCACTCGAGCGCGACAAGGTGCGTGGCGTGGCGGTCGCTCTGCGCGGTGAGGCACAGGCGGTCCAGATCTGCGCTGCGTGAGCAGGGCGGAGCTTGAGCCCGCCGCAGGGGGTGATGGGCACCGGTGCCGGACATTGCCACCTGTGGCCGACTGAAGTCGGCCCTACAAGAACCCCTCGTCCTGCTGCACCGATTGCAACAGCCGCCGTAGGGCGGGCTTCAGCCCGCCGCAGGGGGTGATTGGGGCGCCAGCGCTGGACATTGCCACCTGTGGCCGACTGAAGTCGGCCCTACAAGAGCCCCTCTTCCTGCTGCACCGATTGCAACAGCCGCCGTAGGGCGGGCTTCAGCCCGCCGCAGGAGGTGGTTGGGGCACCAGCGCCAGGTAGTGCCACCTGCAGCTTCTATGTCTCCGCCAGCAGCAGCTCGCGCAGGCGCGGCAGCTCGGTGCGTTCCAGCAGGTGAATCGGATAGGCGGCTTCGGCGGCATAGGCCGGAAAGCGGCGGTCCACAACGCCGTCCTCGGCGAGTTCGAGCCACTGCCCGGGTGAGGGGGGCAGGAGGGGGACCGGGCAGGATTTCACCAGGATCACCCGCTCCGCATTGAGGCGGTTGGCGAGCCACAGGGCGAGGCTGTCGGAAGTGACGTCCCAGGTGGTGAGCTCGTCCGCCTCGCGCCGCAGCAGGTCGAGCGGCATCCACAGGGCCACCCGGCCGCTATGCACGACGCGCTCGAGATCCTCCTCCCCGGCCGCCAGCACCAGGTCCTGACACAGGCCCTGGAGCATGAAGGCGAACTGTCCCATGCCGAGCACGGCCATGTTGTGTGCGACCACGTCGTCCAGATGCCATTCGCTCTGGGCAAGCCGCGCGGCATCGGCGTAGCCGGCGCCACCGGGGACGATCACCACGCGGCCGCCGCCGAGGCCGCTGAGCTGTTCGAGCCAGTCCACCAGCAGTGGATCCTTGGCCATGCTGCCGCCGATCTTGATCACCCACATGCTTGACTCCTTTGCGCCAGGAGAAGGACAAGCGCCGCGCTTGGCGCGCAGATGTCGACCCAGGCCGCGGTGCCCGGGGGGGCGGTCGTGGCCAGCGCGGCCATCTGGTGGAACGGAACGAAGGCCCGCCGCGCCCGCGCAGCGAACTCGCGGCCGAGGAACAGTCCGCAGCCGGCGCCGATCACCGGCGCGTTCACGGGCAGGCCGCTGTCGTGGGCAACGCGGGTGGCATGGCGGGCGATCTCGTCGACCATCGCCTCGCGCCAGCGCGTGGCGAACTCGCGCCAGGTTCCCGGATCTGCATCGCGGGCGTCCATCCCGATCATGCGCGCGAGCCGGCGACAGGTGGCGGCCTCGTCCTTGCCGGCCCCATCGGCGGTCGGCTGCTGATCATGGCCGGGGTCGAGCTCGCCGGTGAGGCGGAACAGGTCCGCACTGGTGGCGAACCATTCGTTCATGACGTTGCGGATCCGTCCGTCGAAGGAAATCTGGCGGGCGAGGGCGCACAGTGGGGTACGCACCACGCCCAGGTACACCAGCTCTCCGGAAGCGAGGCGATCGGCGTCGCAGCGTCCCCGCGGTCGGGGCTGCCCGCCGACGATGGGTATCAGGTCGGTGGTGGTGCTGCCGATGTCCACCAGCAAGGCATCGGGGTAGCGGGTGCCGACCTGGTGGGCGGTGGCAAGCCAGTTGGCCGAGGCGATGGCGCGCCAGTGTGCGCCGGCTTCAGCTGCCGTCGGCCAGCCAGCATCGCCGGCATAGAAGCGCAGCCCGGGTCCGAGACGGTTGGCCAGCCGGTCGACCAGGCCGAGAACGCCGGCTTCGCGATCGGGGAAGAGGTCAGTCATCTCCGCGGTCATGGTCAGTGCATGATGCGCCCGCGCTAAGTCCGGCCAGCGCGCGCGGGCGGCGTCAATGGCGGCGTCGAGGTGTTCCAGGCCCTGCCACAGCGGCGCGGGCCACTGGGCGACATCGTGAATCGCACCGTCGACCAGCAGGCTGGCCTTGACGTGAGCGCCGCCCACGTCCCAGCCGATCAGTGGTGCGCCCGTGTTGTGCTCAATGCACTGCATGGGGGGTGGCCTCCGGGTGGCGAGCATTCAGGATCTCCCCGGCCAGATTGCGCCCGAGCGCGGCCGAGAGTCCGACATAGGCGCAGGTAAGGCGCGGATTGATCTCTACCACCACTGGCCCGCCCGACTGGCACCAGATCAGGTCCACGCCGACGTAGCCGGCAAGGCCCGGCACTGCGGCGGCGATCTCCTGCGCCAGGCGCGCCAGTCGTCGGCCTTCCACACTGCCGAGCTCGACCGTGCCGACATCGACGCCGTGGTAGACGAGCAGGGCTCCGGGGCGCCCGGTGACACGCTGACGATTGATGCTGAGGAGTTCGGCGCGGCCGTCGGCACACAGCAGCGACAGGCTCAACGGGATCCCGTCGACCCAGCTTTCGAGGGTGGTGGCCAGCCCCTGCGCGATCCTCCCGAGCAAATCCTCGCGTGCCTGCGCAAAGTCCGCGTGAAGGCGGGTGGCCTCGCAGCCCGCGCCGTCGTCGGGCTTGACGATCCACAGGCTGCCGTCGGGGGGCTCGGTTTCGCCCGGACGCCATGAGGCGGGTACCGAAATGCCGTAGGCGGCGAGCCGGCTGCGGGTGGCTGATTTGGACGCGGCCAGACGGATCGCCGGCGGGCTGCAGCCGACCCAGCGTGTGTGGCCGACCGTGGCGACCAGCGAGGCGAGGAGGCCATCGCTCTCGGGGGCGATCACCCACACCCGGTCGTAGCCGTGTACGCGCAGAGCAAGGAAGTCGGTCGCGCTTTCGTACGCGTCGGCACGCAGCGACTGCGCTCCCGCCAGGGTGGCAGGCAGCGGGGCATACCATGCGGCGGCGCAGGACACGGACAGCTGCTCCAGGTCGAGCAGGTCGGCGACGAGTGCATCGCGCATCGCCGTGCCCTGGGCCAGGAGCCCGGTGCAGGGCAGCGCCAGCGATGCGTCGCCGGCATCCCTGGCCGAAAGCCCGCCGCCGCTGATACATTCGTATACCAACACTCTTTCCTTTACCGTCATGCGTGTCATTCCCGTCATTGATCTGATGGCCGGTCAGGTTGTACGCGCGGTCCGCGGGGAACGCGCAGGCTACCGGCCGATCCGTTCCAAACTGTGCACCGGCAGCGCGCCGCTCGACGTGGCCTGCGCGCTGCTCGACTATTGCGGTGCCGATACGCTTTATATCGCCGACCTCGATGCCCTCGGCGGCGGTACGGCCCAAATCCCCCTGCTTGCGGCCCTGATTCAGGCCCTTCCGCATACCGCGATCTGGCTCGATGGCGGATTTCGCGACGCGGCGGCCTTCTCCGCCCTGACACAACCACTCGGACAACAACTCGGCTCCGCCGCTGCGCAGCTGACGCCGGTGTTCGCCAGTGAATCCCTGGCAACGACCCACGCCGCCCGGGCCTGCCTGGCCGACCCGCAGCGGGCCATCCTCTCGCTTGACCGCCGCGGCGATCTTGCGCTTGACCCCGCCTCGTGCTGGAGCAACGAAACCCTGTGGCCGGCGCGCATCATCGTGATGACCCTTGAGCGCGTCGGTACCGACTCCGGTCCTGACCTGCAAACCCTCGCCGAGGTCCGCCGCCGTGCGCCCGGCGCCCGTCTCATCGGCGCCGGCGGTATCCGCGGTGCGGCGGATCTGCAGGCTGCCGCCGAGGCGGGTGCCGAGGCGTGGCTGGTGGCCTCGGCGTTGCACGAAGGCCGTCTGCCACGATACGCCGGTAGCCGCTGATCCTGGGTGCGAACATCCCTCAAGTCGAATACGAAACACGAACCGTGCCAAGCGTCGTCCGTTTCCCCGCGCCGATGTCGGGGGCGGGATAAGGCTGCGCGGCCCCGGAGCGTTCGGCGGGACGGCAGGTCGCGTGCCGGGCTCGTACGGGGCTCGTACGTGGCTCGCACGATGCCCACTCGCGGCGGCCGAGTGTTCGTGAACAGGAGCACTGTGTCACGGGGCAGTGTGTAACCACTTCGGGCAGTCTGGCACGGTCCGCTAGTGCTGCCCGATTCCGCCATACGCCGCTGCAGTGCCGGTCCGTGTGCCGCGGTCTTGCGCGACTGCGCCCGCGCTGCGGCGCGCGGGCGAGCTGCGGATGCAGCCCGTGAGCGGTGCCGGTTCGGAGGTCTGGACGGGGTGGCACGTCATTTGCGTTTAGTCTCTTCAGGACAGGATTGACGAAGCTATTCCGCGTGTCTTCGGGTTAGCCGGTGTGGGCCTGATCCATGCAGCGATTGGTGGTGTGGCGGACAGTGGAGGCTTGCTCCGCAGGCCGACATCGGAAGCAGTCGGATAATAAGAGGAGACATCGCAATGAAACTCAGCTTGAAGCAACAAATCGTGGCCGCGTGTGCCTGTGTTTGTTCAGGGGCCGCGCTTGCAGACGCTGCGCTCGAGAAGGCCATGCAGGACCCGGGCAACTGGGCCGCGCAGGCGGGCGACAACTATAACCAGCGTTACAGTACGCTCAACCAGATCACGGCTGAAAACGCGGCCAAGCTGCAAGTGGCGTGGACCTTCTCCACCGGTGTGCTGCGCGGCCACGAGGGTTCACCGCTGGTGATCGGCGACATGATGTATATCCACACGCCGTTTCCCAACAACGTCTTTGCACTGGACCTGAAGACCCACGAGATCGTGTGGAAATACGAGCCCAAGCAGGACTCCTCGGTCGTTGCCCAGATGTGCTGTGACACCGTCTATCGGGGCCTGGCCTTTGGCGACGACAAGATCTTCCTGCAGCGCGCCGACAGTACGCTGGAGGCCCTCGACGCCAAGACCGGCAAGGTGTTGTGGTCGGTGGTCAATGGCGATCCCAAGCTCGGCGCGGTGGCCACCAACGCACCTCACGTATTCGGCGACAAGGTGATTACCGGTGTCTCCGGCGGCGAGTGGGGCGTACGCGGCCACCTGACGGCCTACGATCTCAAGACCGGCAAGCTTGCCTGGCGTGCCTACAGCACTGGCCCCGATGCCGAGATGCTGATGGACCCCGACAAGACCATGACCTGGACCGATGGCAAGCTCGCGCCAGTGGGCAAGGACTCCTCGCTCAAGACCTGGAAGGGCGACCAGTGGAAGATCGGTGGTGGCACCACCTGGGGCTGGTACAGCTACGACAAGGAGCTGAATCTGGTCTATTACGGCACCGGCAATCCCAGCACCTGGAACCCGTCGCAGCGGCCCGGTGACAACAAGTGGTCGATGACGATCATGGCCCGCGATCTCAATACCGGCATCGCGAAGTGGGTGTACCAGATGACGCCCCACGACGAGTGGGACTTCGACGGTGTCAACGAGATGATCCTCGCCGACATCGACGTCAAGGGCACGAAGACCAAGGCTTTGGTCCACTTCGACCGCAATGGCTTTGCCTACACCATGGATCGCGTAACTGGTGCCCTGCTGGTGGCCGAGAAGTACGACCCGGTGGTCAACTGGGCAACCCATGTGGACATGAAGACCGGCCGGCCGCAGGTGGTGGCGCAGTACAGCACGGCGCAGAACGGGCCTGACGTGAACACCAAGGGGATCTGCCCGGCGGCACTCGGGACCAAGGACCAGCAACCGGCGGCCTTCCATCCCAAGACGGGTCTGTTCTACGTGCCCACCAACCATGTGTGCATGGACTACGAGCCCTTCGAGGTGGAATACACCGCGGGCCAGCCGTATGTTGGCGCCACCCTGGCGATGTACCCGGCACCCAACAGCCATGGCGGTATGGGCAACTTCATCGCCTGGGACGCGGGTACGGGCAAAATCGCCTGGTCCAAGCCGGAGCGTTTTTCGGTGTGGAGCGGGGCGCTGACCACCGCCGGTGACGTGATCTTCTACGGCACGCTCGAGGGCTACATCAAGGCGGTTAACCTCGCCGACGGCAAGGAGTTGTGGAAGTTCAAGACCCCGTCCGGAATCATCGGCAATGTATTCACCTACCTGCACGGCGGCAAGCAATACGTCGGCGTCTATTCGGGCATCGGCGGCTGGGCCGGCATCGGCATGGCGGCAGGTCTGGAGAAGGACGCGGACGGTCTCGGTGCGGTGGGGGGCTATCGTGACTTGCAAAAGTTCACCGCGCTTGGCGGGTCGCTTACCGTATTCGCGGTGCCGGAGTAGTCTGAAGCAAGGGACCTCGGCGGCAACTTCGGGTGCCGCCGAGAATCAAAGAAATGCTTCCACACAGAGACGCCCGTCCGACCTTCATGTCGGGTAGGGCGCCCGCACACCTCGAACACAGAGGAGACAGATTGATGAAAGGCGTTTTCTATTTTTCCCTGGCCGCCTTGATGGTGAGCGTCGCAGTCCCGGCCACCGCGCTCAGCGACAGCAGCTCGGGCAAAGCGCTATACACGGTCAAGGACGGATACAAGGTCGACCCCGATACCATGCAGGGCTTTCGCACCTGGCGTGCCGCGGCCTGCGATCGCTGCCACGGCCCCAACCAGGAGGGCATGGTCGGGCCCTCCCTGCTCGAAGGACTGAAGGTCCTCAGTGCCGAGGAATTCAAGACTACCGTGCTGGCCGGACGGCTGGACAAGGGGATGCCGAGTTTTGGCGAAAACCCCAGGGTCAGCGAGCACATCGACCAGCTCTACGCCTACCTGAAGGGACGTTCGGACGGGGCGATCACCCGCGCCAAGGTCGAGCAGATGGAGAAATGACATCATGTCCACCCAAGTCTGTACGGGGCGTCACGTTCTGAGCCTGCTCCTGGCGCTGGTCCTCGCGGCCCTGGCCCCTTTTGCCGCTGCCCAGGACGAGCCGGCACGCAAGGCCTTTCGAGTGTGCAAGGATCCGGGCAACATGCCCTTCACCAATGCCAGCGGTGAAGGCTTCGAGGACCGTATTGCAGCGCTCTTCGCCGCCCAGCTCGGTCTGCCGGTGGAAACCTACTCCTTTCCGCAGCGCCTCGGTTTCGTCCGCAACACGCTGCGCTACAAGCTGCCGGGCGCAGACTACCCTTGCGACATCGTGATGGGAGTACCGGCTGGGTTCGGCCAGCTTCTGCCCACCAAACCCTATTACCGCTCGACCTACGTGCTGGTGTTCCCGGCCGAAAAGGCATTGGCCGAGGTCCGGAGTGCCGAAGATTTTCTCGCCCTGCCGCGCGCGACACTCGACACACTGCGGATCGGCGTGTTCGACCGCTCGCCCGCCTCGGCCTGGCTCGACCGCCACCAGTTGGTCGATTCCGGGGTGCCCTACCTGCTGATGAGCCCCAACCCTGACGAAGCGCCGGCCCAACTGATCGCGCGTGACCTGGCTGCCGGCACCATCGATGTGGCGGTTGTATGGGGGCCGATCGGCGGCTATCTGGCGCGCGAGGCGAAGGACCGGGCCCTGCGCGTGGTGCCCCTGGCGTCCGAACCCGGGGTCAAGTTCGACTACTCGATGGCGATGGGGGTGCGCTTCGGCGAGAAGGCTTGGAAGGAGCAGATCGAGGACCTGATCGGGCGCAACCGGAGCGAGATTGAAGCCATCCTTCGCGACTACGGTGTGCCGCTGCTGCCCGAACCGGCCTCACCGACGGTGTCTGACGCGCCCGCTGACAGCGGCGGCCCTCGCGTGGCGGCGGCAACGCCGGCGCCACGCTGAGCCCCATGAGGAGAACCCTAGGCATGCGCGTGTCGACCACAATTTCCTTGCTGATGGCGGCGGTGCTGCTGGGCGGCAATGTCCCGGCGGCGTTGGCGGCCGGTGGTGGCGAGGATATTTCGCCGGCCGAGCAACGGGTGTTTACCGACCCCCACATGGACGGTTTGCCCCCGGCGTCCACCCTGCGTTACGACTACCGCCGGCACGAAGCCGGGCAGCCGCCGGTGGCGGACGAGGTCATTCTTACCACGCAGCACGATGCGCAGCGCGGGCGGGTCACCCAGGTCGACTACCTGCACGAGGACCGTCACCTGGTGTTGCCCGAGGTGGATCAGGCCAGCAGCAATCCACTCATCCTGTATTTCCTCGAGGCCGACGTGCGCACCATGCGCGCTCGCCTGGGCGGTCAGGAAAACTATTTCCGGCGCCGCATCCGGCTTGCGCTTGCCGAGTCGGCGCAGCTGAGCGAGCTTGCCGTCTCCTACGGTGGGAAGACGGTGCAGGCGACCCAGGTGCTGATCCAGCCCTACGTGAATGACGAACTGCAGGCGCGTTTCCAGGGTATGGCGCACAAGTCCTACCTGTTCACGCTGTCACCGCAGGTGCCCGGCGGGGTGTATGAATTGCGCACGGTGGTCGAGGACGCCGCCGCCGGCGCCCCGCGGGTCGAGGAGGTCCTGACCTTGCGTGCGCAATAGCACGCTCCGGATGGGCCCATTACACGACAGAAAGGGATTCGTAGCCATGAACAGACTGATGCTCGTGCTCGCCGGTGTACTCCTGCCCTGGGGGGCTGCGGCCAATGATTTTCCCACTATCGAGCGGGTGGAGTACGTCCTCGGCTGTGCCCGCGACGCGCAGGGTTCCCCGCGAGAGAACATTTACAAGTGCGCCTGCGTTATCGACGCCATCGCCGCCAAGCTGACTTACGACGAGTACGTCCAGATTTCTACCGCCACCAATGCGTTCAGCATCGGTGGCGAGCGTGGCGAAGTGATGCGCGCCTACACCGGTGGCAGGGAGATGGCGGGCCGCTACCGCAGCATCCAGGCGGAGGCGCGCAAGGGCTGCTTCGTGCGCTGAGCGGCCGCAAGCCGATCGTATGGACAAGATCGTCCTGCCTGTGTCACGAGGTGGATGGATATGCCGCTTTCCGGATCAACGTACGTGGGGCTACTTTCCGCAAATCTGCCGTCGCGGTGGCTTTCAGTACGGCGCAGTTGGCGTGGCTTGGCCGCATTTGCCAAGGCCGCGTTTGCCCTGGCCGGGCTGGCCGTCTTCGGCGCTGTGCATGCGCAGACGACAGCCCCGCTGCCGGTGGCCGAGGTGGCGCCCGGCGTCTTCGTCCATCAGGGGCGGCACGAAGAGAACTCGGTCGACAACGCCGGCGACATCGCCAACATCGGCTTCGTGGTCGGCGAGCGCTGCGTGGCGGTGGTCGACAGCGGCGGCACCCCGGCCATCGGGCGTGCTCTCCTGGCTGCGATCCGGCAGCGCACCGCGCTGCCGGTGTGCTACGTCGTGAACACCCACATGCACCCGGACCACGTCCTCGGCAATGCCGCTTTCGTCGATCCGGCGGGCAGCGTCCGCTTCGTCGGCAGTATTCGTCTGCCCGCCGCACTTTCGGCCCGCACGGCGGTCTACCAATCAGCCATTTCGCTATCGACCGGGGAGCCCTGCGCATGCACCGGCGGGGAAGGATCGGAGGCGGCCGCGCTCGAAGCCCGACCGGTTCCACCCGATCTGCTGGTGGATGGTGAAATGAGCCTGGATCTCGGCGGCCGCGCGCTCCACCTGCGCAGCTGGCCGACCGCGCACACCGACAACGACCTGACCGTATTCGACGAGGCGACCGCCACCCTGTGGCTCGGCGACTTGCTCTTCGAGGAGCGGATACCGGTGGTGGACGGGAGTCTGCGCGGCTGGCTCGCGGTGCTGGGCGAACTGCGCACGTTGCCGGCGCGTCATGTAGTTCCCGGTCACGGCGCCCTCGACCTGCGATGGCCGGACGCGCTGGTGCCGATGGAGCGCTACCTCAACGGTCTGGTGGTCGAGGTGCGCACCGCGTTGCGCGCGCGCAAGAGTCTGGCCGAGACGGTGGACGCGGCCGACCCGGCGCAGCTCACCGGCTGGAAGCTGGCCGAGGAGTATCACCGGCGCAACGTCACTGCGGCCTATGTCGAACTTGAATGGGAGGACTAGCACATGGAGCGTAGACAATTCCTGCTCGGCAGCGCGGTCCTCGTCCCCACCTGGGGCTTTGGTCTCGCCCGGGCGGACGACGATCAGCCCACTCCGGAGTGGGATCAGTTGCGCGAGCAGCTGTTCAGTGGCCGCCCGATCGCCACTGACGGTCCCGCGCTGCCGATCCTCGAGGCGCCGGCCCGTGCCGCGGATGCGGCCACGGTGCCGCTCGCCCTGCGCAGCCCCTTCGACCAGTCGGCCAGCCGTTACGTCAAGACCCTGTTCCTGGTGATCGACCGCAATCCCACCCCCTTGGCGGCGATCTTCCACTTTACCCCGGAGAGCGGGCGGGCCGAGGTGGAGACCCGGGTGCGGGTCGAGCAATACACTTTCGTGCGTGCCATCGCCGAACTCAACGACGGCTCCCTGCATCTGGCCAGCAGCTTCGTCAAGGCCGCGGGCGGCTGTTCGGCCCCGGCCGGCAAGGACCCCGCCGCGGCCGCGGCCAACCTCGGCCAGTTGCGCCTGCGCGCCGAGGCGGCGCTCGAGGAAGGGCCGCGCCGTGCGCGCCTGATGATTCGCCACCCCAATACCTCGGGTCTGGCCATGGACCAGCTCACCCGTTTCTACGCCAAACCGCACTTCGTGCGCGAGCTGAACATTCTCTACCGCGGGCAGCCGGTGCTAAAGGCGGAGCTCACCTTCGCCATCAGCGAGAATCCCGATTTCAGCTTCCGTTTCCTCCCCGGGAGCGGCGGCGAACTTGAGGCCCGGGTGGTGGATACCGAGAATCTGAGTTTCACCAGCCGGGTTCAGGTCGGGGGGACGGGCGGGGGTTGATGCATCGACGCGCAGCGCGCGCGGCGATGCGGCGGAGCTGCCTCCGTTGCCCGCCTATTGCCCTTCCACCACCTTCTTCAGATTCTCCAGCCCAGTCTTGTACACCCCGGTAATCGCGGCGATGGCGGCCTCGTCGTTCTTGTCCGGGGCCGGGTCGCCGTTGGGGTCGCCGCGGTAGAAGGCGCCGCGCCACTCGACCGTGCTGGTGCCACCGGTGCCCGCACTCACGCTCAGGGTGGAACTGTAATTGGTGACCGGCAGCGGCCCCGGGTCCTTCATCTTGTAGCTCAGGCTGCGCCCTTCGGCTGAATACTTGGTGAGCTCCTCGACAATGGTGCCGCCGCCTTTGAGGTGGAGCGTGCGGACAGAGCCCGGTTCATTGCCGGCGGTGGTTTCGGAGGATTCCACCACCGGATGCCAGCCGTGCAGCGCGCTGTAGTCGCCGACGCGCTTCCACACCGCCTCCGGGCTGGCGGCGATGGTCATCGTCTCGGTGACCTTCTGGCGAGTGGGGCCGTGGGCCCAGGCGGTGGCCGTGGCGGTGCAAAGCAGGGCGGCGAGGAGGAGTTTCTTGGACATCAAGGTCGGTCTCCGACGTTGGGGTGGAACAGGCCCCCGATCCTCGAGAGGCGTATCGGGGGCAAGAAAAAAGGGAGGAGTGAAGTGCTCATGGCGTCACCCGCTGCGCTGCTCCGCCGTCGAGAAAAGCTCCGAAGGCGCGCGGGTTGCTCCCTACCTGAACGCTGCCGAGAGGCTCGCCGCTGAGTGCGTCGTGGATCACCACCTCGTCATCCATCCAGCTCACCACCCACAGGCGACCGCCATCGGCGGTGTCCTCGTAGGCGATGCCCTCGGGGTAGGCGGAGGTCGGCCAGGTGGTGACCGTTTCGAGGCGCTCGAGATCGAGCACCGACAGGCTGTCGCCATGCTGGTTGGTGACGAAGGCGCGCCGGCCTTCGGCGTCGAACGCGACCCCGTATGGGGCGCGGCCGACCGCGACGGTGGCCAGCGTGCGCCCGCTGGCGGGATCGATCACGCTGACATCGTCGCTCAGCACATTGAGCGCGAGCAGATGGCGCCCGGAGGGGCTCAGGCCGAGGGCGAAGGGATGATGGCCGGCGGGGAGGGTGGCGCTCACGCGCAACTGGCGTGCATCGATCACGCTCAGCGCGTCGTCATCGCGGTTGGCCACGTAGACGGTGGCCCCGTCCGCGCTCACCGCGATGCCGGCCGGCGCACGGCCGACGGCGATGCTCGCGAGCAAGCGGTAGTCGTCGGTGGCGAACACCTGCAGGCGGTTGCGGTACCAGTCGGCGACGTAGAGCCGGCTGCCGTCAGGCGCGGTGGCGATGCCCACCGGGCTGCCATCCACCGCCAGGGTGGCGACGGTCTGGCGTGAGGCCAGCTCGATCACGCTCACCGTGGCGCTGTCCGGGTTGCTCACATAGGCCCGGCCACCCGCCGTGCTCACCGCGATGCCTGCGGGCGAACGTCCCACCGGCAGCCGCTCCACCACCGTCAGCGTGCTGCCGTCGATCACGCTGACATCGTGCGAGCCCTGGTTGGTGATGTAGCCGTGGACCGGGGTACCGCCCAGCGCCGGGCTCGCGCAGGCCAGGCCGAACACGGCGGCGGCGTGCACGCGGACAGTAAGGGATTTCCAGCGGGTGAGCGGCATGCGGCGGTTCCGGGCAGCGTACAGCTTGGTGGTCAGGGTCGGTACTTCGGGGGGCGGTACTCAGGATTCGTTGCCGACTTCCGTTGCCGACCCTGGGGCGAACGGTGATGCCTGGCAACCGCCCCGGAACTCAGCCATTCAGGATTCGTGCCAGCCCGGGATATGCTGGCGTGGGCGGGCAGGAAGGCCGGCGATGGTGACAGTCTGTTGCACCGGGGCCGGGCCGGGGCCTGACACTCTGTTGAGGACCGCGCGGTCGCCACGCCGGCGAAGTGGCTGCAGGCGGTGCCAGGTAGCGCAAGTCCGGGGTGGCATATGGCTTGCTCAAGAGAGCCCATGACTGCCACTCTTGCCCCTGTCGGGCCGGCCGCTTCCGGCCAGACCTGGACTTGTCCCTTCTGTCCGCTGCTGTGCGACGGCTACACCCTTGATGCCTCGCGTCCGGCGCTGGTCGACAGTGCCTGTCCGACCGCCGCTGCTGCCCTGGCCCACTTCGGTGCAGCACCGCTTGCGGCGACCGCGCTGGTCGGTGGGCGGGTCGGCGGGCAGGTCGTCGATGCCGAACAGGCACTCGCAGCCGCCGCCGACATCCTTGCCGCCAGCCGCCAGCCGCTCTTTGCCGGGCTCGCCACCGACGTCGCCGGCATGCGCGCGCTTTACCGGTTGGCGAACGACTGCGGGGCGATCCTCGATCATGTGCGCGGCGATGCGCTGATGCATTCGACCCGCGCCCTGCAGGATCGCGGCGTGTTCTACACGACGCTGGCCGAGATCCGCAACCGGGCCGACCTGGTGCTGTGCTTGGGGACCAATCCTGCCGCGCACTATCCGGAGTTCTTCCGCCGCTGCGCGCCCGCGGCCGACGCCGTGCAGGGACGCGAGATCGTGTTCCTGGGTGCGCGTGCCGCCGCCGGAGTGGCCGGTTTGGAGGGTTGCAGCACCGAAGAGATCCCGCTCGCGGGTGATCTGTTCGATACCGTGGCCCTGCTCGGCGCGCGCCTGGCCGGGCGCCGGGTCGGCGAGGTGCCGCCGGTGCTCGAGGCGCTGGTGACGCGCATGCAGGCAGCGCGCTACACCGTGATCGTGTGGGAATCCGCCAGCCTGCCGGCGCATGGCGCGCTGATCGCCGAAGGCATCCAGCGCCTGGTCAATACGCTCAACCGCAGCACCCGCGCGGCCGCCTTCTGCTGCGGCGGTGGCGACGGCGGCTACACCGCCAACCAGGTGCTCACCTGGCTGTCGGGCCTGCCGCTGCGCAGCGGCGTGCATGCCCGCGGCCTGGTGCACGAGCCGCTGCGCTACGCCACCGACCGCCTCCTCGCCGATGGCGCGGTCGATGCGCTGCTGTGGGTGTCGAGCTTCGGCCCCGAGCTGGTCCCGCCGGCCACCGCGCTGCCGCGCGTGGTGCTCGGCCATCCCGGACTCGGGGCGCGGCTGGCGCCGCGCGAGGGACAGGACGGGGGGCAGGGCGCGACCGTGTTCATCCCGGTGTCCACGCCCGGCATCGGTGCGGCCGGCCATCTGTTTCGCGCCGACGGCGGCGTGGTGGTGCCGCTCGCGCCGATCCACGACGACCCCCTGCCCACCGTGGCCGAGGTCGCCGCCGCGCTCTGCGCCCGCCTTGCCCGGCGCCGTGCGATCGCCGGAGGTGCGCAATGAGCACGCTGCGCCTGCGTGGCGGCCGCATTGTGGATCCGGCCAATGGCATCGATGGCGACCTCGGCGACCTGTGCGTGCGCGACGGTCGCATCGTCGAGCTGCCTGCGGCCGAGGCGGTCGACCACGAATACGACGTCTCCGGCATGGTGGTGATGGCGGGCGGCATCGACCTGCACTCGCACATCGGCGGCGGCAAGGTGAACCTCGCCCGCATGCTGCTGCCCGAGGATCACCGCATCAACCGGCGCTCGGACAATCCGCTGGAACTCGCCTCCGCCGGTTGTTGTACCCCAGGCACGCTCGCCACCGGCTACCGCTATGCCGAGATGGGCTATACCGCCGCCTTCGAGCCGGCGATGGCGGTGTCCAACGCGCGCCACGCCCACCTCGAGATGGGCGACACCCCCATCCTCGATCACGGCGCCTACGTGATGCTGGGCAACGAGGAAGTGTTCCTGCGCATGCTCGCCGAAGGGCAGGATGTCGAGCGCGTGCGCGACTACGTCGGCTGGGCGATCAACGCCACCCGCGCGATGGGGGTCAAGGTGGTGAACCCGGGCGGCATCTCGGCGTTCAAGTTCAACCAGAGGAAGCTCGACGTCGACCAGGACCACGTCCACTGGCGCATCACCCCGCGCCAGGTGGTGCAGACCCTGGCGCGCGCGGTGCACGAGCTGGGCGTGCCGCATCCGCTGCACATTCACGCCAGCAACCTCGGCGTGCCCGGCAACGTTGATTCGACGCTCGCCACCATGGACGCGCTCGAGGGGCTCCCCGGCCATCTCACCCACCTTCAGTTTCACAGCTACGGTACCGAGGGCTCGCGCAAGTTCTCGTCGGCTGCGCGGCGCCTGGCGGAGGAGGTGAATGCGCGCCCCAACATCAGCATCGACGTCGGCCAGATCATCTTCGGCCAGACCGTCACCGCCTCCGGCGACACCATGCGCCAGCACGCCAACGCCGACCTCGGCAGCCCGCGCAAGTGGATCGGGGCCGACATCGAATGCGATGCCGGCTGCGGCGTGGTGCCCTTCCGTTACCGCGAGCAGAGCTACGTCAATGCGCTGCAGTGGGCGATCGGGCTCGAGCTCTTCCTGCTTGTCGACGACCCGTGGCGGGTGGTGCTCACCACCGACCATCCCAACGGCGGCCCCTTCACCAGCTACCCCCACCTGATCCGCCTGCTCATGGACAAGTCCTTCCGCGACGAGCAACTCGCCAAGCTCCACCCCGAGGTGGCCGCCAACGCCGAATTGCGCGAGATCCGCCGCGAGCTCAGCCTGTACGAGATCGCGATCATGACCCGCGCCGCGCCGGCCCGCCTGCTCGGGCTGACCGACCGCGGCCAGCTCGGCGTCGGTGCCGCCGCGGACATCGCCGTGTATCGCGAGGACGCCGATCGCGAGGCGATGTTCACCACCCCCGAGTACGTGTTCAAGGACGGTGCCCTGGTCGCACGCCGTGGGCGCATCGAGGCCACCCCGGTGGGCGGCACCCACTACGTCGAGCCCGAGTTCGACCGTGGCATCGAACGCAGTCTGGCGCGCTACAGCGAGGCGCACCTGGCACTGAGCTATCGCCACGCCACCATCAGCCGCGACGAGTTGTGCTCCTGCGCCAATGGCGGCGCACTGCTGCCGTGCCGGCTGCACGGACGTGCGGAGCGCCCGGCATGAGCGCCGCGACCGCAACGACGGGGGCGGACGCCATGGAGCGCAACGGCGTGCGCGTCGACGACACCTTCGCCGAAGCCTTTCCGATGAAGGCGACGCGGGTGCTGATCACCGCCCACAACGCCACCTGGGCAAACCATGCCGCGGTGGCGATGACCGGCTTCGCCACCTCGGTCATCGCCTGCGGCTGCGAGGCCGGCATCGAGCGCGTGCTCAGCCCGGACGAGACCCCGGACGGCCGCCCGGGTGTGGCCGTGCTGCTGTTCGCGGTGTCGGGCAAGGAGCTCGCCAAGCAACTGGAACGGCGCGTCGGCCAGTGCGTGCTGACCTGCCCGACCACCGCGATCTACGCCGGCCTGCCCGCAGGCGAGGCGATTGCGCTGGGCAGGAATCTGCGCTTCTTCGGCGACGGCTGGCAGATCTCCAAGATGCTCGACGGCGTGCGCTACTGGCGGGTGCCGGTGATGGACGGCGAGTTTCTCGCGGAGGAGACCACCCCGGTGGTGAAAGCGGTGGGCGGCGGCAACCTGATCTTCCTCGCTGACGACACCGACGCCGCGCTGGGTGCGGCGGAAGCCGCGGTTGCGGCGATGCGCGCAGTGCCCGGCGTGATCATGCCCTTTCCGGGCGGGGTGGTGCGTTCGGGCTCTAAGATCGGCAGCAAGTACCCCGCGCTGGTGGCCTCCTCCAACGAAGCCTTCTGCCCGGCGCTGACTCCGTTGGCGAAAAAGACCGAACTGGATGCCGCGACCGGCTGCGTGATGGAGATCGTCATCGACGGCCTGCTCGAGGCCGATGTCGCGCGGGCCATGCGCACCGGCATGGAGGCGGTGCTGGCGCTCGGTGCCGCGGCCGGGGTGCGGCGCATCTCGGCCGGCAACTACGGCGGCAAGCTCGGGCCCTACCATTTTCATCTGCGCAAGCTGCTGGCCGGGGAGGTGCGCTCATGAGTGCAGCCTTCCATCTGCGCCTGCGCACCCAACCCGCGCTGCGCCTCGATCTTGCCGGTATCACGCCGACCGCGATGGCCGGGCAGGACGCCGCGGCCTTCGCCCGACGCCCGCTGTGGCATGGCAACGAAGCGTTGCCGCTGGGCGAATTCTTCGACGTGCGCGTGCTGGCCGACGAAGCTCCGACCCTGGTGTTCGAGGGTGACCTGGGGCGCTGCGACGGTGTCGGCCGGGCGATGGACGGCGGCAGCCTGCGCGTGGAGGGCGACGTCGGCGACTACCTCGGCGCGCAACTGAGCGCGGGCGAGATCCGTGTCAGCGGCAGCGCGGGCTTGCTGGCGGCGTGCGAGCTGGCCGGCGGCCGCCTGGAAGTGGAAGGCGACGTCGGCGACCATGCCGCGAGCGCGCTGCCCGGCGACATGGACGGCATGCGCGGCGGCCTCTTCATCGTGCGTGGCAATGTCGGCGCGCGTTTCGGCGACCGAATGCGCCGCGGCACCGTGCTGATCTTCGGCAATGCCGGCGATTTCCTCGCTTCGCGCATGGTCGCCGGCACCATCGCGGTGGCCGGGGAGACCGGTGCCCATTGCGGCTACGCCATGCGCCGCGGCAGCCTGGTGTTCGCCGGCCCACCGCCCGCGATCCCGGCCACCTTCGCCGCCACCGGCCACGACATCCGCGTGTTCTGGGCGCTGCTCGCGCGCAGCCTCGCCGCCCATGGTGGCCCCTTCGAAGGGCTCGCGGGCTGGCGCCCGCAACGCCTGGTCGGCGATCTCTCCGCCGACGGCAAGGGGGAGTGGCTGCTGCCCGGCTGAGGGCGTCCGCTGCGCCGCAGCCAAAGATTCTCTTTCGACCTTTTGGAGCCGTACCCGATGAGCAACTACCTCTTTCACGCCGGCGAGGCCACCGTGCTGGCCGCCGACGGCCAGTTCACCGACGCCATGCCGGAGATTCTGATTGGCCGCACGGACGGTCCGGTGGGCCAGGCCTTCGCCAACATGATGGCGCAGAGCAAGGGCCACACCGCGATGTTCGTAATCCGCGCGTGCAACCAGCTGGTCCGCCCGGCCACCATGATGGTGCCCAAGGTCACGCTCAAGGACAGCGCCAACATCGAGCTGTTCGGCGGCGTGGTGCAGTCGGCCACTGCCGACGCGATCGTGGACTGCCTGATCGAAGGCATCATCCCGCGCGAGGAGGCTAATAATCTGTGCATCGTCAGCCTGGTGTGGATCGATCCGCGCTGTGCGACCCATGCCGAGCTCGACAAGAAGGACATGTACCGCACCAACTACGAGGCCACCAAACTGGCGATCCGCCGCGCGTTGGCCAATGAGCCGACGGTCGACGAACTGATTGCCAACCGCCACACGATTCGGCACGACATGGATGACTGGAGCGAGTAGGCCGTGAAAAGTGGATGTGGCGCGGCCCCGCTCACCCATCCCCACCCGCAGGAGCACACCATGAGCTGCTTCGCTTTGCTCGACGATTGCACCGCCACCGCGGCGGCCCCCAGCAGCCGGCTGTACACCGGCTTCCTGCGCGAACACCGCTGCGACGATCCGCAGGCGCTCGAAGCGGTGTGGGCCGCGGTCGAGTCCGACCAGCGCGCTGGCGGCCACGCGGTGCTGCTCGCCGATTACGAATGGGGTGCGCGCCTGCTGGGTGCCGGCGACGAGGGCCTCGTCCCGGCCGACGGCGGGGCGTTGCGTATCCTGATCTTCGCCCAACTGGCCCGGCTGTCGGCGGCCGAGGTCGAGGCCTGGCTGCAGGCGCAGGAGGGCGGCGGCAATGACGCCAACGGGGCTGCGGTGCCCGCCGGCGGCGGCACTGCCCATCCGGGCCCGGCCGGCATTCTGGCGCTGCGTCCCAGCGTGGACCGGGCCGAATTCGAGGCCGCGATCGCGCGCATCCTGGCCGCGATCGGCGATGGCGAGACCTACCAGGTCAACTACACCTACCGCCTCGATTTCCAGGCCTTCGGCTCGCCGGTGGCCCTGTACCGCCGCCTGCGAGCGCGCCAGCCGGTGAGCTTCGGCGCCTTCATCGCGCTGCCGCCGGGGGAGGGGGCGAGTCACGTGCTGTCGTGCTCGCCGGAACTCTTCCTGCAGCATCGGGGCGGGCGCCTGCTCGCCCGGCCGATGAAGGGCACCGCCTGCCGCGCCGGGGTGCCCGAGGGCGACAGTGAGATCGCCCGCCTGCTGGCCGGGGACACCAAGAACCGGGCCGAGAACCTGATGATCGTCGACCTGCTGCGCAATGACCTGGGGCGCATCGCCCGCATCGGCAGCGTGCGGGTGCCGGCGCTGTTCTCGGTCGAGGCCTATTCCACGGTGTTCCAGATGACCTCCACGATCGAGGCCGAACTGCCGTCGGATACGGGCTTTCCCGCGCTGCTGCGCGCGCTCTACCCGTGTGGCTCGATCACTGGTGCGCCCAAGCACCGCACCATGGAGCTGATCCGCGCGCTCGAGAGCACGCCACGCGGACTCTACACCGGCAGCATCGGCTGGATCGATGCCCCCGTCGAGTCGTCCAGGGCATGTGGCGACTTCTGCCTGTCGGTGACGATCCGCACCCTGACCCTCGGCCCCGAGCGCAAGGGCCTGCGCGCGGGGCGGATGGGTATCGGCGCGGGGATCGTGAGCGACAGCAAGGCGGCGGAGGAATTCGAGGAGTGCGCGCTCAAGGCGCGTTTCCTCACCGGGCTCGATCCGGGCTTCACCCTGCTGGAAACGCTATATGCAACCCGCAGCGGCGGTATCCGCCACCTCGACCGCCACCTCGCACGGCTGGCTGCCAGTGCGGCTGCGTTCGCCTTCGCCTGCCCGCTGGAGCAGATCGAACGCGCGCTGCGCGCGCAGCTCGCCGAGCTGCCGGCCTGGGCGCCATCGCGCCTGCGTCTGGCCCTGCACCACGACGGTCGCTTCGACCTGGTGGTGAGCCCGCTCGCACCGATTCCGGACGAACCGGTCGGCCTGCTGCTTGCCACCGAGCCGGTCGACGGTGACGATCCCTTCGTTCGCCACAAGACCAGCCTGCGCACCCGTTACGATGCGGCGCTCGCGCTGGCCGCACGCAACGGCGCCTTCGATGTCCTGTTCGTCAACCGCCATGGGCAACTTGCCGAAGGCGCGCGTAGCAACCTGTTCGTGCACATCGATGGCGAATGGCGCACGCCGCCGCTGAGTGCGGGCGTGTTGCCGGGCGTGATGCGCGCAGCCTTGCTCGCCGACCCCGCGTGGGGCGCACGCGAGGCGCCGCTGACCCCGGCCGACCTGCTGCGGGCCGAGCGCATCGTGGTATGTAACGCCCTGCGCGGCCCGCTGGCTGCGCGCATGCTGGCGCCGGTCGGGCCCACTGCCATCCCGGCGGCCTCGTTGGTGGATCATGACTGAACGCCGCCTGGCCCTCTTCGACCTTGATCTGACCCTGATCCCCTACGATAGCGGCATGGCCTGGCTGCGCTTCCTGGTCGAGCGCGGCGCACTGGAGGCGGCCGCCGCCGACCACTACCTGGATTGCTGCCGCCAGTACGTGCACGGGGCGCTCGAGCTGCGCGCCCTGCACCGCGTCGCCATGGCCCCGCTGGCGTGCCACCCGGCCGCCACGCTCCAAGCCTGGCAGGCCGAGTTCGCCACCCGGGTGGCCGCCGCGATTCCCGCCGCCGCGCGTGCGCTGGTGGCCCGCCACCGCGAGGCCGGGGCCCTGTGCGTGCTCGTCACCACCACCAACGACTTCGTCGCCGCGCCTTTTGCTCATGCCCTCGGCTTCGGGCACCTGGTGGCGAGCCGGGCACAGCGCAGCGGCGAGCGCTACAGCGGCGAGATCGACGGTGCGCTGTGTCATGGCGCGGTCAAGATCGAACGGGTGGAGGCCTGGTTGGCCGGGCGCGGCCTTGGCTGGGGCGATTTTGCCCACTCGGTGTTCTATTCCGACTCGGCCAGCGACCTGCCGCTGCTGCGCCGCGTCGCCGAAGCGGTTGCGGTGGGCCCCGATCCGGCCCTGCGCCAGGAAGCACAGGCGCGCGGCTGGCGCATTGTCGAGGTGCTCGCCGATGCGTGATCCGTGGTGTGCCGCTTCAGTGGTCCAAGCTTCGGCGGTCAGAACGTCAGCGGTCCGAACGTCAGTGGTTCGAGTGCGTCTCGCCGATCTCCAGGGCGCCGAGCTTCTCGATCGCCTGATTGCTGCAGCCCGGCAGCCAGTCGCGCGCCGGCCCGCGCCCGGGGATGACACAGTCCGGTGCCAGTTCGAGCAGCGGCAGGAGGACGAAGGCCCTCTCGTGGCAGCGCGGATGGGGCAGGGTCAGGACGGCGTCCTCCTGGCGCAGTTGGTCGTAGAGCAGGATGTCGAGGTCGAGCGTGCGCGGCGCGTTGCGGAATTCGCGGGTGCGTCCGTGCTCGTGCTCGATACCGTGCAGTGCGTCGAGCAGCGCGGACGGGGGGAGGGTGGTGGACAGCCGCAACACCGCATTGAAAAAGGCCGGCTGGTCGGCGTAACCGAGCGGCGCGCTGCGGTACACCGAGGACACTCCGTGCAAGCGTACGCCGCAGAGGTGGGCAATGTGTGTCACCGCCTGGCACAGTTGGCGCTCGGGCGTGTCGAGATTGCTGCCGAGACCGAGAAAGACTTCGTGATCCATGGGGAAGAAAACCTCCAGTGCGTTTTTTTGAATCCGGCACCGCGCAGCAATCCAGCACCGCCGCACGGTTTATCCGGCGCGGCAAGCGGCGGCGGAGCGTGCGTCATTCAACCGGCCGACACGGCCCGCCAGCACACGGGTGGGTGCCACATTCGGTGCACTCGTCCATTCCGCAGCAAGAACAGGGCCCGTTGGCGTCTGGGGGAAGCGCACTCATGAACCTTCTTGCCGCGGCGCTTGAACGCTGGCAATTGGCGCCCGATGGCGGCGCGACGACGGTGCTGCAGGATCTCGCCGCGCGCCATGGCACCCCCCTCTATCTCTATTCCGGGCCGCTCATAGAGCGCCAGGTGGCCGAACTGCGCGCCGAGCTGCCACGCGACCTGGCGCTACTCTATGCGGTGAAGGCCAATCCGCACCCGGCGGTGCTGCATCGCCTGGTGCCGTGGATCGATGGTTGCGACGTCACCTCCGTGGCCGAGATCGCGCTCGCGCTGCAGGCGGGCGTGGCCGGCACCGCGCTCAGCGTCGCCGGACCAGGCAAGAGCAACGCCGAACTGGCCGCCGCTATCGACGCCGATGCCCTGATCGTGCTCGAGTCGCTGGCCGAGGCACGCCGCCTGGCGGCGCTCGCCGGTGGGGGCGTGCGGCCGCGGGTGGCGCTGCGCATCAACCCGCCATTCACCCTCGCCGCGGACGCCCGTATGGGCGGTGGCCCGCGCAAGTTCGGGGTGGACAGCGAGCACGCCCCGGCGGTGCTCGCCGCGCTCGGGACGCTGCCGCTGGCCTTCGAAGGTTTCCACGTCTACGCCGGTTCGCGCTGCCTCGACGCCTGGGCGCTGGCCGAGGCACAACGCGCCACCTTGCGCCTCGCCTGCGCGCTCGCCCCCCATGCGCCGTCTCCGGTGCGCCTGCTCAACCTCGGTGGTGGGCTGGGTGTCCCGTGCTTCTGGGGGGAAGCGCCGGTCGCCCTGGCAACGCTCGGCGATGCCTTGCGCGGGCTTGCCGGCGACGCCGCACGGCGCCTGCCCGGCGCACGCCTGGCACTCGAACTGGGCCGCTACCTGGTGGGAGAGGCGGGCGTGTACCTGACCCGGGTGGTCGAGCGCAAGGTGTCGCGCGGGATTGTGTTCCTCATCGTGGACGGCGGCGCCCACCACCACTGGCACGCCACGGGTGCCCTGGAAGGACGCCGCCACCTGCACTATCCCCTTGCCGTGCTCGGTGCCGCCGGGCGCGCGGTGGAGCGGGTCAGCGTCGTGGGCCCGCTGTGTGCTCCCCACGACACCTGGGCCGAGGACATCGCCTTGCCGGTGGCCGTGCCCGGCGACCTGGTCGCGGTCTTCCAGTCCGGTGCCTACGGCGCCAGCGCGAGCCCCCAGGGTTTTCTCGGCAAACCGCCGGCTGCCGAACAACTCATAGATTGGCCCGCAACTTGCGGGACGGAACTGCACCCCCAAGACGAGGAGAACAAGCATGCTTGACGAAACCAACCCCGAACCCAAGCGGTCTGCCGAGCCTGGCCCCCGGAGCGGGCGCAAGTCGGCCGGGACGGCCAAGCTGACCAAATCCACCAAGGCCGCCAGTGTCAAGACGACGGACGGGGCTGGGGCTACTGGCGCACGCCCGAGCCGCAAGGAGGCCGAGGCTGCGGTGCGCACGCTGCTGCGCTGGGCCGGCGACGACCCCGCACGCGAGGGCCTGCGCGACACCCCGGCACGCGTGGCGCGCGCCTACGAGGAGTTCTTCGGCGGCTACTCGGTAGATCCGGTCGCCCTGCTGGCACGTACTTTCGAGGAGGTGGAAGGCTATGACGAGATGATCGTGCTACGCGACGTGCCCTTCGAGAGCCATTGCGAGCACCACATGGTGCCGATCATCGGCCGCGCCCATGTCGCCTACCTGCCCAACCGCCGGGTGGTGGGCATCTCCAAGCTGGCGCGGCTGGTGGACGTCTACGCCAGGCGCTTGCAGATCCAGGAGAAGATGACGGTACAGATCGCCGACACCCTGCTGGCGGTGTTGCAGCCCAAGGGCGTAGCGGTGGTGATCGAAGCCAGCCACCAGTGCATGACCACGCGCGGGGTTCATAAGGCAGGGGTGACCATGGTTACCAGCCGTCTGCTCGGCGCCTTCCGCGACGATGCCACGACGCGCCGCGAGTTCTTCGCCCTGGTCGGTAGCGCCCGGTAGCAGTACCCGGGTCGGCCTGGCGCGTGGACCAGAGGGCGTCCGCGCCGGGCCTCCGCAGTCGGGCGCTGATGTGCGTGCCGTCGCTCGCCATCAGCGGTAAAAGCCGGACTTATGGTGACATCAGCACATCCGATTTGCTGCGTCGCAGCATTTTGTCGTCTAATACGCAGCATTCAGCGATCGCGTCATGGACAACAAGTGTGCTGCACAACGGCACGCCGCAACCCTGACAAACCTTTTGTTACGGTAAAGGAGTCCACCATGAAACTGAAGACCACCCTCGTCTTCGCCGCCGCCCTGCTCGCAGCCAGCTTTGGCGCCCACGCCGCCCCGGCCGACGAAACCGCCCCCTACGGCAAGCGTCTCACCTCGACCGAAGCCGTCGCCAAGTCCAGCGCGGGCTCCTTCGACGTCTACATCGACGCGCCGACCGGCTTCGCCTACGTCAACACCCCCTCCGGCTGGAAATTCACCCGCAAGGTGCAAGACGATGTCGCCATCGCAAGCAAGGCAAACCCCGAAAAATGCGCCGAAACGCTGGCCAGCTACTAACAGCGTCACTCGACCAGAGCTTGAATTGAGGGCCGCAATCGCGGCCCTTGTTGTATGCCCTGATGGCCCGGATCGATTGACCAAACCAGGTAGAGGATTCAGGTTCCGATAGCTACGGTCGCAGCCGGAGACAAAAGCCTGGACGCTGCGGCATCAGTGCTCGAATCAACGCATACCGACGTAAGCCAGCAGGCGTTGCCCGGCGATCGCCAGCCGTGACTCGATCGCGTCCAGTTGTCGGAGCAGGCTGTCGTCGCCGAACAGGCGTACGCCGACGTAGATGAGTGCCAGCACCAGCGTGATCTTTGCCATTCGGGCCAGCGCCCGCCAAAGTGGCTGCAGCAAGGCGCGGGCTAACCCCGTACGCCGGTTCTCGGGTGGGGACGGCATGCGCGGCGCCCTGGCTTCGTCGAGAACACGCTCGGCGATCTCGCGCAGGACCTGCGCAAGGCTGTCGTTCGCGCCACCGGCAGACGCCTGGCTGGGCGTTTGATCGGCCGTTTCGCCCAAGGCCGGCAACATGGCCCGCAAGCGTGCAACCAGTGATGCAAGGTCAGCATCCCAGTGCCGGTCTTCAAAGCTGGCGGCCTGAATGCGTGCCAGGTGGCGGATGCTGTCGGGAAGCGCCGCTGCCGGCGGCATGACGGCCCCGCCGACGAGGACCGGGACGACCACCTTGCCCTGGCTAAGCGCGGCCTCGATCTCGGTGCGGACCCAGTCGTCCGCGTCGAACAGACGCCCGGGGCTGCCGTCGCCGGTATCGGCCGCCCAGCGCCGGCCGATCACCACCAGCAAGGCATCGCTGGCGGCGATCGCGCGATGCAGTACGTCACCGAAATCGCAACCGTACGGAATTTCGATATCGCTGAAAACCCGATCCGGCCCGAACACGCGGCCCAAGTCATGGGCTAAACGACCCGCGAAACCCTGGGTGTCGTCGCGACGGTAGCTGATAAAAAGACCGGACATGCGCCGATTTTCGCATGATTCCCGCGTGCTCCCGAGGACTTGCGCGCTCCCGCTCATCGAGCCGATCAGCTTGCCGACGCGGAAAGTGCTCCGGAGCACCACGCGTCGATCCCACCCTCGCACATATTTCAGGTTGAGTGATTGCGCAGCGAGACTCTCAACCGGTTTCATCTTCGTCGGCGCAGGGCTTGGTCTGAAACTCCGCTCCGCCGGGCCTGTCTTCCCTTACACACGTCATCTGCAGGCGGACGCGGGTCCGGTTTGCCGGAACGCAGGCCGCGCGAGCGCGTGTTCGAGGAGCTCGAAGCGGTGCTCGGGCGCGCCTGGAGGGCGGTCTGCGAGCGTGCCGACGACGAAGGGCTGAGCCTGCGCGACGCAGCCTAGCTGATCGGGCTCGAAGGGGTACAGGCGGCGACGCGACTGCGCGGGCCGTGAGCCGCAAACGGAGAATGGAGAACCGTGATGCCAGACATACATCCCGACAAGATCTCGTCCGACCCGGAGGTCAATTGCGCCGAGTGCATGAAGAAGATGCCGCTCTCGGCCGCCTACGACCCTGACGACATGGACTATGAGGAAAACTTCTGCGCCCGCGAGTGCTACGAGGCGTGGAACCGAAAGATGGCCCGGGAGCGCGAGCTGTCGGCCGGCGGCACAGAGGACGCGAAGCAGTGAGCAGCCCCGGCAGGGACAAACCAGGACAAACCAGAGCAAACCAGGGACAGACCACGATTTTCCCTGCCAACCACCGCCAGGAACCGTGCTTTGTCTTCTGTTTCGCCTGTTTTCGCTGTGGGGCGAAAAAAGGCGAGGCAATGCCCCTGTGGGGGGGCGTTGAATTTCTTATCCTTTGATGCCCCATGCCGACGGGGTCCGAGTTGGGGAGGGCGGTCCGCGGGCGTCCACTCCGCCCGCCGCGTCACAAAGCCCACGCAGCAGTCGCTGCAACGGCCTGCGCCCATCCCCGATCTGGAACACGCGTGACTGCGGCGTGACCGTGCTTGAGTTTGAAGCGCCCGGAAAAAGGTCCGCGACGGCCTCCTGTAAGGTGCTGTCGAGAAAGCGCATGTCGGTCGTGTCGTCCACGACCAGGACGAAGTGCTCGACGGGCACGGTCTGCACCAGGAACCGTATTTCGTGAATACATCCGGCGTTGCTGGCGGAGAAGCTGCGCAGGTCCATCAGCACGATGTTCCGTCCGCGAACGAGGCTTGGTAGCGCTGCCTGCCAGGAATCCGCGTGGCAGAAAAGATTGTTGATCCTGAACCGCCCGTCGGCGGCGGGCGCGAAATCGTACTCGGCGAGGCGACTTGTGAGCGAGGCGTCGTCACGGACAAAATGTCGTGACAGTCCGCCGCTGACGAAATCGAGGAACTGGTGGGGCTGTACCGTCTTGTGCGCCAGATCGGGACCGGTGATCAACTGCACGCTGCCCAGGTGGCGCCAGTAGCCGGCAACCGCCTCGAACAGCGCCTCGCTGCGCCGGCCTAGCGAGAACACGCGCAAGAAGGTCAGGCCGATACCCGTGGTGGACTGGGGACGCGCGAACCTCGCGGTTGCCGTCCACACCAGCCGGTAGGCGAGAAACGCGACGACCGGGCTGGCAATCCACTCCGCGCCGCCCCACGCCAGCCACATGCCATAGGTGCTGGCAAACAGCAGCCACAACGCGTCGAGCAGGAGTGACTGGTCGCTGAGACGGCCCTTGCAATAGGCGCGTGCGATGCCGCGTGCCAGCAGCCAGCCAACCAGGCCGAGACAGCCGAGGGCCAGCAGGCAGGTTGCGCCAACGAGCCAGATTTTGTCGAGCCCGAGGGATATGGCGACGGCCATCACCGCGTCCGCCCCGCGCGGAGAAAACAACGCAAGGACGACGACCACAAAACCGGCGACGATGCTCGTCACCAGCGCGAGCACTAACGGCGCCACCGCCCGCACCCGGCGATTGAGGCACAGCAGGATCAGCAGCGTCGGTGCGGCGTTGGTCGTGAGCCACGTTCGCAGCATGCCCGCGGGCGTCACCGTCGAGCGCGCCGGAATGAAGACGGCGCCGAAACGGTACTCGGAGAGATTCTCGACCGTGCCGGCCCACAGCCCGAGCAATGCATACACGACTAAGTAGGTGACCACCGCAGCTGCTGCGATGCGAAAGGGCTGGGGCACAATCAGCGGCAGCGCGAGCACGATCGGCCACGCGTAGATCCACACCGCGATCGCAAAGCCGGACAGGCCGAGGCCCGATGGATAGACCTGCGTTGTGGCCCCAGCCAACACGAGCGCGAACGCCACGCCGCCAGCCATGTAACGCATTGCGTTGCGCCACGGAGCCCGCATCGCGTGGCGATAGAGATCGGCACCGTGGACACCTGCGGCCCGATCCGGCGCGTCCCAGCCCGCGGCCGGATCCCCACCAGCCCAATCGGCTGCGGCGGTGATCGACTCCGTCCCGGACGGCTCGGCCATCGCGCGGGCGACGGCGCGCCGGTAACGCCACATCAGTGCGGCCGAGATCACCAGCGTCAGGCTGGGCGACACCAGGATGACCAGCGTCAGCGTGATCATCAGCACCTGTGGGGTGAACTCCTCGATCATGGGCGTGCCAGCGTGTGCGGCCAGAGGAAATCGCTGCGATCAGTCGTTGCGGCGGACCGCGGTCGACTCCTGTTCCAGCAGCACCTTACCCTTCCAGTCCTTGATGATCAGCGTACAGCGCCGCAGTCGCGCATCCGGAAAATGGCAACGGCTGCGGTAGTTGATGTCCCATCCCGCGGGCGTCTTCCACTCCATCGTCCGCCGCCGTGCATCGAAAGTGCCCGGGGGCAGAGAGATGTGGCTACCCGATGAAGAGAAGATCCAGAACGGGTAGCCATCGACTTTGGCGTCGTAGGTGCCGAAGACGATGTCCTCGCTGCCGTCGGGCTTGAGTCCGGTGTGGCCGCGGATGAATTTGCCATCGAGCACTGGCTCGTACCGCTCCTTGTAGTTCACTACCGTGCGCTCGGGCTGGAGAATCTGGACGCGAATGTCCCAGTGGCCAGCCAGCAGCTCAAGTCCCCCCTCGTCAGCGAGCGCGACCGAACTCGCGACGCTGAAGCCGAGCAGCGCACACGCCTTGGACCATATGAAGCCGGGAATTATCATCGTCTCCTCCTCCGTCTCGGTGAGCGCCGGATCCGGCAGCGAAGCACCTGGTCGATTCTGACCATGGAACTTGACGGGTCCCGGCGTCGACAATGCGCAGCTGGGAAGCCGATGTTTCACAATAGCACCGAGGACGATGCCGTTTTGGAAACAGGGGACGGACCACGATTTCCCCTGCTAATCAACGCCAACACCCTGGTCTGCCCCCTGTTTCCCCGCGGCAAATTGTGCGGCCCGTTTCGGTGCAGGCCACGCACAGGCTTGGCCGCAGTGCGCAGGCGGGAAGTATGATTGGATCAACTACCCGGAGGATGTCACCGATCATGAGTCAGTTTGACGCCAAGGCCGCGACCTGGGATGCCGACCCAGTCAAGGTTGCGCGTTCCGCGGCCGTTGCCGAGGCCATCCGCATGTGGGTGCCGCTTTCGCGCGACACCCGCGGCATGGAGTTTGGTAGCGGCACCGGACTGCTGAGTTTTTTCCTTCAACCCGATGTGGGGCAGCTGACGCTGGTGGACAGCTCGGAGGGGATGCTCGCGGTCGCGGCGCAGAAGATTGCCGACGGCAAGATCCACAACATGCAAACCTTGCTGCTGGATCTGGCCACCGATCCGATGCCCGTGCAGCGCTTCAACCTGATCTATTCCCTGATGACTGCGCACCATGTGCCCGATACCGGACAATTGCTGCGGGATCCGCACACCTTGCTCGAACCCGGTGGCTATCTATGTGTGGCGGATCTGGACGTCGAGGATGGATCGTTCCATGGCGAGGGCTTCGATGGCCACAATGGCTTCGAGCGCGTGCAGCTGGGCGCACTTGCCGAAAAGGCGGGATTTTCCGGGGTGGATTTCTCCACCGTGTTCCGGATGACGCGTGGGGCGGGTGACGGGGCGCGCGACTACCCGGTTTTCCTGATGTGCTGCCGCAAGCCCTGAGGTGCTTCAGGGAACCCGCCTTACGGCAGCAGATCCGATCGGCGTGCCAGGGCTACCTGCCCGGAGCGGCGGCACACCGGCAACACTCAACGCAAGGCCCACCTGGACAATGATCCGCTTCATTGCCCACCCCCCCGCGGTGCAAACACTTCCTTCGCCACCGCCAGCCCATTCTAGGCGGCCGGGAAGCCCGCAGTAAGAACGCGTCTTGGGTTGACGGAAAAACATGCCTAGAGTTTGAAATGACTACAACAGCGCCGCGGGCGGATGCATTCCGCCGCACCTTCCTGCGAGGCATGGCGTTTGCTGGAGTGTTTTACGCTTCCCAAGGAGGTCGTCATGAAACTCAATCCTTCCAGTTGGCCCATCAACGACGACGCCGACAGCGAACTCCGCTTCTGGGCGAAGGAATTACGCGGTTCGGTCGTCCTTGGCGCCATTTTTGCGCTGGCCATGGGTATCTTTATCGCTCTCCTGCCGAAAGGTAGCGGTTATCCGGGCGGGGAGTTCATGGGGAACTTCTGGCCTGGTTTCGTTGAGGTCGCGTTCTGGCTCGGAATGCTCACTGGCTTGCTCATGGGAGCCAGCAAGCGGCTGGGTATGGCGCTGGCCTCGACTTTGCCATGGCAGAAGCCACGCAGCACAAGGGAGAACACGGGGCGTTTCTTTGGCCAGTGGTCGGCGTTTGCTGCCGTGTCGGGTTTTCTTCTATGGCTCGCCTATCAGTTCGCACTGGCCGCGGGCATGACGGAGGTTGCTTCGGTCATGGCCGGATTGAAACCGCTCGGAACCGCCTGCTGGTTGACTGCCGCGCTGTTCGCCGCCGTCGCCATAGCGCATCGTCCCCGCCGGGGCGGGGCTTTGCAGCGCCTTGCCCAAGGGCATGCTCGCGACCGCGCTTAGGCTGTGGCTGCCGGTGGCAGTGCTCGCGCGCTGTTATCGCTCGGCGACACCCGCGCTGCGCAGGCCGTCAGCGAAGTGGTGAATGCGCCTAACTGGGTGGTGTCCGCCTATCTGCCGCGCGGGATATTCCTCCGATCGGTAGAGGATGAGGGCATCCGCGCGCGGACCTGATCAGGGATTGCGGCGCGATGCATACATGACCTCCACACTGCGAACGACGTCTGCCCTGAAATAGCGCGAGAGCGCCACTGCCCGTTGCAGTGCCGACAGCGATCGCACCATGGCATGGGTCTGTCGCCCCAGACAATTTCTCGCATTTCTCGGGCGTGAAGACCATCTGGCTCGGACTACAGCGCATTACCGACGTCGCCGCTGGCCTGCGTCACGCCCGAAAACTCGGCGAGCTATGAGGTTGTGTGTACTGGAATGGGTCTGACCACCAACAGGCCCTGTGCACGGGCATTAGTCAAAATAATTCGGTAGAAGTGACATTCCACTTGAAGCACTGTATGCTCTGTTCATTGAAGGGCATACCCGACTGAAAAGCGGGGACGCAAAACTACCGGCCTAAAGATTTATTCTATGGCAGCGGGGTTGCCAAACGTTCGAAGCGTTTGTTGCTCACAAGTAGAAATGTGGCCCTCAACCAATTTGGTCGAGGGCTTTTTTTTTTGCAAAAAAAAAGAGGGAATAATGCGTTTTATTTTTGCGGTTGTTATCGTTGCCAGCGTTGCTGTTGCGGGATGTGCAGGCCAAGCCGCAAAAGGTCAGGTTGGGAGCGGGAACGCAATCAGTATCGCCAGTCCGGCCAAAGACAGAACCTTCAGGGTTCAAAAGATAACACCCACTAACAAGGCGGTTGGTCGCGATGCCATCATTGCCAGTATTCAAAGCTCACTCCGTGAAGATATGCTGCAAGACGCGACTTTGGTCTATAACGGCCAAGTAGGCGCGTTTGAAGCAAAGTGGAAGTGGGCTTTGGCATTGAACTACAATGTCATTGCAGTTAGTTTTCCTCTGGTCATTGAGGAATCCGACACTGAGTACAAAGTGACGCTTCAATGCCCGAAGACAATGTGGTCTGATATCCAGGATTTCTCGATCACGGGTATTCCGAAGTGGAACAATGAGAAAATTGGGACGAGTGTGAGCAACGCCTGTGCCTCGACTGCCGTTTTAGTTCCATATACAGAGGAGTTCAAAGGTGAGATCAACACGGCGTTTAATGATGTCTCCGTCTTCTCAAACTACAAGCGCAAGCTGAGTCCGGTGCCGGCGACAGTTTGGCATGCTTATCGTGACGAATTGAAAGTGACCTCTCTGGATATTGAAAAGTCTCAGCAGTTCCTCGTTCCAAGTCCCCGCGGAAACGTCATTGCCTCAGTTGTTGTATTTCCCTACCGTAACGGGTCGAAGGTCGTTTATGCCTTTGGCTACAGATATTTCGTAAAGGGTGACGGCACAACGACCTACAGCCAAGCCGAGGTCGACGGTATCAAAAAAATGATGGCAGATACGGCCAACGACTAAGATCGCGGGTAGTACTTCAGATTGCCCACTGTGGGACATCTGCGATAAGTGTCGGACCACTAACCTGTCGCCTGCACACGGCGACCGTGCTACGAAGGTTCTGGACGACGCCAATGCAATTTTGAGCTTCCAACCCACGCTAGTCATCAACAAGATGAGATTGAAGAATGCTGGAATTTTTGAACTTGCTTTTTCTCGGTGGAGTAATGCTCGCCGATATCACCATGTACTCCAAGGACATGTACGTCGCCAAGAAGGGGGAGGACCGTGAGCAAGTCACGGAAGTCCACTTGTACCGCGAGGGGTGGCGTGAAGAGGGTAAGTGTGACTTTAGTGGCCTCATGGTCCCCTACGTTCGGGATTGGGAGGAGGTCGATAGCAACGGCGTTCTTGTCCGTCCCCCGGAGCCTGACAAGACCGCCGGTCAGGCTATCCTCATCAACAAGAAGTCTTGCGAGGGAAGGGAGCCGGAAGTGATGCTCCGGTCTGCACAAGTCTGGATTATCCGCCAAGGTGTGCTGATGAAGAAGCAAATGGTCCAAGCCGCTGACGTGATCACCGCACCAGAAGACATGCGACCGAAGTGGCTCCCGCAGGTGCTTGCCCGCATTGAGCGGGTAGCGGAGCACGAATCCGTTGCCAAAGACTTTATCGATTCGATGGACAAGCTTCAGGCGCAAATTGGGAACACGCCGGCTTCAGACGCAGAGCCAAACGCCGACAGCGCGGCCGGAGCCGTTGAAGCGGGCGAGGCCGCGACGGATTAGGAGCAGTAAGGAGGTGTCCTGCAGAAGATAAACCGAACGGAACTCCGCATCTGGCCTGCGGTGGGCCTTCAGCCTGCATACATGACCTCCGCACTGCGAACGACGTCTCCCCTGAAATAGCGTGAGAGCTCCGCTTCCGTCCGCAGATCGACCTTGCGACCCAGCAACTCGGAGAGTTCGATCTCGAGCCCGGATATGCCTAGCAAGCCAGGGGGGTGCCTGTGCTCGAATTCGACCAGGAAATCGACGGCACTGTCCGGCTTTGCAGTGCCTTTCAGTTGCGAGCCGAACAGCGCAAGACGTCGAATGTCGTGCTGGCGGCAGAGTTCAGCAAGTGTGTCGGTGTCGAGGAAGGACGGGCGGGGCATTGTCTTTACACCATGGACGGTTGTCGTTCGATGGGCTATCGGCCCAAATCCGCTGCAAGTCAGCGCGAATCCCGCCTTCGGCCTGCAAGCGTCAACTCTCCGTTTCTTGGGTTGTAGTGCTCGGAGACGGATGTCCTCACGGTGGAGCGCCGTCGACCACAATGGTTGGTCTCACCGTTTCAAGGACGCATTGAGCGCCAGAAGCAGATACTCACGGACATGTTTTGCAGCGATGTCCTGCACAGACGAGAGCTTGATGTGCCGACGCAACTTGCCTTCGCCCTCCAGCACCTTGAACGTGTCCGGGAGTGATGCGCCCGCACCGAACTCCAGCGAAACGTGCTTTGCGTAGGAGAAGACGCCACAGAACGGCTTGTCAGCGGAGAACAGGAACCCGCCGTACTTCACCTCCTCGGAGACGGAGGCATCCAGACCAAGAATGATCTCCCTCAGTGCCTGCACAAGCTCGAAGCGCCCGGAATCGAGCAGGCGCAGGTCTTCGAGCAATCTTGAAATGCGGTCGGTCGGCATCAGGTCAGTCCTTGTAATCTTGCTTGAGAACAGCGCCTGGCGCGGCCGTTCAGCCCCCGCACCATTGCATTTCGCAAGATTGCCTCCGCGCAGGACGTCATCTGCGAGCAATGCGTGAGGCCATCGCAGCGAAAGGTCTGCACGGGGGCCTGCTTGGCGGCCGGAACATGGCGCTGCTGCGCGCTCGTGCCCAGTGCACCCATCAAGTTGCCAACGCCGCCCGAATAGTGCTCACAGGCAAACACCACGGACCTCCGCGCCACCCTGTGCCGGGGTGATGAAGCCGAAGCCGCGATCGTCATTCCATTTGGTGAGGGTGCCGTGGGTCTTGATGTCGTTTTCAAAGTTGATATGAGAAATAGGTCCTCATCGCCATGCAACTGAACTGCACCGCGTCGGGTCTCCTCGAACATGATCGCATCACGAGGCCTTACCGTTGATCCCGGCAATCCCTATTGCCCAGCTTGATGACAAAGGACGCTGCAGACCATTGCCAATGTATGCGTCCGCGATCCGATTGTCGCAGAACCGGAGTGAAGCTTGCGAACGAACCATGTCCTGATCGACTTTGAGAACGTCCATGTGAAGTCGCTCGAACTGCTCAAGGGCGAGCACTTCCGGGTAATCGTGTTTCTCGGCCCGAAGAACACAAAGCTGCCGGTCGATCTCGTGCTGGCGATGCAGAACTCTGGCGAACGGGCGGCGTATGTGGTGCTCGGGGCGCCATTTTCATCGCGGTTGGCCGGACCAACTCGCGATGCGGCCAGTCCCATGCAGTTCGGCAAGGGCCTCGGCGACCGCCTGCACCCGCAGGGGAATGTGGCGATGGCTGGGATACACCAGGGAAATCGGTAGCGGCGCCGGCCTGTGCCGTGGAAGGACCTCCACCAGCCGCCCGCGCCCGGCTTCATGCTCGACCATGTAGCTCGGCACCTGGATGAGTCCCATGCCGGCGGCCGCGGCTGCGACGAGCGCTTCGCCATCGCCAAGCCGCACCGCGCTTTCGGGCAGCACGGAGCAGTCGCGCTTGCCGACGCGAAACTGCCATGGCCGATCGCGGCCGCTCGATGGCATCCGGAACAGCAGGCAGGTGTGCGCCGACAGCTCGTCGGGAGAGCGGGGGTGGCCGTGACGCGCGATGTAGTCGGGACTCGCGCAGCACCACAGTACTTGCTGATCGAACGTGCGTCCGACGAGACGCGAGTCGGCCAGCGGCCCGATGCGCACGGCGGCATCGAGGCCCTCGAGATTGATGTCGACGAATTGATCGGAAAAGCGCGCGTCGATCTTCAGCTGCGGATAGCACGCCCGGAGCTTCGCCAGGATCGGCAGCAGGACCAGCCGGCCGTAGACAACAGGCATGTCGATGCGGAGGGTGCCTCGCGGCTCGGCACGGGCGCCTGCCGCGGCGGCGTCGAGCGATTCGACCTCGTCCAGGATGCGCTGGCATCGCTCATACAGCGTTTCGCCGTCCGGCGACAAGCTGACCTGCCGCGTGGTGCGGTGGAACAGCCGCACGCCCAGCTGCGCCTCGAGTCGCGCAACGTTCTTGGCCACGGCTGACGGCGACAGGCCCAGCTCGCGCGCCGCGGCTGCGAAACTCGCATGGCGTGCCGCCGAGGCGAACGACACGATGAGCTCGAAACTGACCATGGCTCGCCCCTATTGAAGATATTGAGTCGCCAATAATACGACTTCCATTGCCGTTCACGCCTTAATCGCGCGCAGCCATACTGGGTTCACACACAACCAAGGAGCGAACCATGAACGTCATCCAGAACTCGGAGCTGCCCCGCGCAGCACTGCCCGGCATCGAAAACGTCACCCTCGCCGGTTCCCAGAACGGCCTGAAGCAGCTTTCCATCTGGAAGAACAGCATCGCGTCCGGCGGCGCGACCCCCCCACATCGGCACGACTGCGAAGAGGTGGTGTTGGTGGTGGCAGGCTGCGGCGAGTTGCACCTCGACGGGCAGGTGCATCGCTTCGGCCCGGATACGACGCTGATCGTGCCGCGCAACGCGCCGCATCAGATTCTCAACGTGGGCGACACGGCGCTCGAGCTGATCGGCGTGTTCTCGATGACGCCGGTTGCGGTGTTCTTTCCAGACGGCCAGCCGATCGAGTTGCCGTGGGCGTCTTGAGCTGATGGTCGGCACTGCGCACGTCCGCGGTCCACCCCGGCATCTCGTATGCTGTCGTGCACATGGCCCGATGGTAGCGCGATCGAGTATGCCGGAGTCGGCGAAGAGATCTGGCGGCGGCTGTCGGGTTCGAGTTCGGCGTGGAGTTATTACCGCGACAACATCGAGGAGGACTTCTCCCGCCGTCGGATCGCAGCGAACCCGGCGGAGAAATCCAATCCGCTCGATGAACTGTTCAGGAAGTAGGCTCGGGTGCCCTCGTGTCCTTGCCAAGGCGGCGCCCGCGCCTCGTCGCTATAGCAGCGCGTTAGCCGATGAATTCGCTCTGAACTGCTTGCGGTAGTGCGATGGCGAGGTACGAAGCGCAGTGCGGAAATGCTGCCGTAGCGAAAGCGCCGTGCCGAACCCCGCCTTTTGCGCGACCAGGTCGATTGATGCATCGCTGCTTTCAAGCATCCGCTGCGCATGCGCCATGCGCTGATTCAGTAACCACTGCTTGAAAGACGTGCCAGTGGCGTGGCGGAAATGCCGGGTGAAATTCCTTCTGCTCATGGCCGCCCGTTCCGCAAGCGAATCAATGCTGTGCGCCTGCTCCAGATGCGCTGCCACCCATTCGAGCACCTGGGCGAAACGGCCATCGCTGCTGGAGACTGGTAGCGGGCGCTCGATGAACTGGGCTTGGCCTCCCTGACGATGCGGGGCGATCAGGAGTCTCCGTGCCACCTTGTTGGCCACGTCTGCACCGGAAATCTGGCGTAACAGGTGCAGGCAGCAGTCCAGGCCAGCGGCAACCCCTGCGGAGGTGAGCACGTCGCCTTCATCGACATACAGCACTTCCCGATCCACGTTTACCTCGGGATGGCGCCTGACCAATTCGGCAGCAGCTTCCCAGTGCGTCGTTGCGCACCTGCCATCCAGCAGGCCCGCTTCCGCCAAGGGAAACGCGCCAAGGCACAGACCCACGATCCTGGCTCCGCGCTTGTGGGCGCGACGCAGTGCATCAAGCAGGGCCGCCGGCGCGCTGCGGCAGTCGTCGTGCCAAGCCGGCATGATCACGATGTCGGCATCATCGATTGCCGCCAAGCCAAACTCAGTAGCAATCGAAAAGCCGGCCGAGGTGCGCAGAGGCGCGTCATTGGCGGCACAGACAAGCACCTCGAATGTCTGCGCGCGGGGTGCGTCGAGAACGGCGCCAAAAATCAGGCACGGCACGGAGAGATGGAAGGGGGTCATGCCATCGAAGGCGACGACAGCAACTTTGAGCGCTCTGGATTGGGGCGGTACTTTAGGCATGGCCCGATTGTATCGAATATCGTCCTTCAGGCCGCTCGTCGGCGATCCCCGACGAGCAGAGAATGCAGCTCATTGAGGAAGCACGCATCCTCGCTGGCCAAAACCATAATCGGAGAACAGTATGCCTACATCCCCTCGCCGTGCCTTGATCGTGATTGACGTGCAGAATGAATACGTCATGGGTAATCTGCGCATCGAACACCCGCCTGTCGAAGTATCGCTGCCCAACATCGGACTGGCAATGGACGCGGCCGCAGAGGCTGGCATCCCCGTCATCGTGGTGCAACATGACGCACCCGAAGGTTTTCCGGTGTTTGCCAAAGGGTCCCATGGATGGCAACTGCACTCCATCGTCGCCGACCGCCCGGCGGATCACCGCATCAACAAAACCATGGCAAGTGTCTTTGCCGGTACCGATCTGAAGCAGTGGCTGTCTGCCCATACCATCGATACGCTCACAATTGTCGGCTACATGACGCACAACTGCGATGCAGCTACTATCTACCATGCCACGCATGATGGATTTAAGGTCGAGTTGCTGTCTGATGCGACGGGCGCGCTGCCGTACGAAAACGCTGGCGGACGCGCGAGCGCGGAGGAGATCCACCGGGTCTTCTGCACCGTGTTCCATTCCAACTTCGCAGCGGTCACAACGACAAAGGATTGGGTAGTTGCAATGCGCGAACGCAGGGCACTCGAGCCGGATAACATCTACTTGTCGAACCTGCGAACCAAGAAAGCCCATGTGGCTGCATAGCCGGAAGAACGTGCAAAGTGCGTGGTCTCACGGTTCAACGGACGCATTGAGCGCCAAGAGCAGATACTCACGGACACGTTTTCCAGTGATGTCCTGCACCGACGACAGCTTGATGTGCCGACGAAATCTGCCTGTCACCGACCGGCACATAGGAGCCATTTGATGATCGGCACAATGGAGCCACCTTGTGATCGGCACATTGAAGCCACCCTGTGATCGGCATATTGGAGCCAGTCGCGGATCGGCACATAGGAGCCAGCGCCGGATCGGCGT
>JAUSOD010000069.1 GCA_030656215.1 Azoarcus sp. | reverse complement strand
GCGGCTAGATCGACCCGGCTCCTGGCGTCGATCCCCAATTGAACCTTGAACCCCTCGATGCCCTCGACCAGGGGCACCGGGTCTTGATGGGCCAGCGCGCCGGGTGAAGAATCAAATCGTGATCGGACCAGCGTCGGGATGTTGTCGTCGATTACCTCCGAGTACGTGCGGACGTAGTAGATGCTGGAGACGAACCGGCGTTTCGGGCTGAGTATCGTGGAACACGCCCGGGTTCGGAGGGTGTGTCCCGTGGTGTCGAGGACGTACGGTGTGGCGGCGGGGTCCGAAGCGCAGAGGGAAGACTGAAAGTACAGGGTGCCGGCGACGTCGGCGGCGCAGCCGGTGCTGCCCGCCACGCAGGTCTCGACGCGGCGAACCACGAGGACGTCGGTGTCGGCCTTGCGGTCGGCGACGACCGCGTCACAGCCCGGTGGGACATCACTGAAGGCTTGAACAGGAACCCCTATCAGATTGGTGCGGTATTGCGTGTCCCATGCAGCATAAGCAGTACAGACGGCGGGGGCCTCTGTGGGTACGTCTGTCGGAATTCCGGTGGCCGTGAGGTCATCGTACTGGGGGACGTACTGGCCCCAGTAGCCGGCATGGACCACGTCGTCCTGGAGCACCTGCATTGCGAATCGACCGTTTTCGATGATGCTGTTGGTCCGTGCCATCTCGGTGTTGGTGCGAGAGGTATTCAGGAACACGGCCACCAGTGCGATCAGAATCAGCAAGGAGATGACGACCGCGATCATCAACTCGACGAGGGTGAAGCCACGCTGCGTGTGGCGGACGGTCGACGGACGACAGGACGCCGGATTGAGGGTGGAGGTCACGTTTGAACTCAGTTCAGGTTGGCGATGCGCACGATCGTGGTCACTACCCGGCGGCATCGATCGTTGGTGCAGGGCGAGCCGGCTGCACCGTTGTACGGATTGGTCCCGGCGCTGTCAGCACCACACGCAACGTCCGTCGGCGGCGCCGAGATCGGGGTCAGGCCTTGCCAGGCCACGGTCACCAGATAGTCGTTCGAGGTACTGATCCGTTCGATGCAGCCGCGGCCACCAATCACCGCGCCTCGCCGGGCGAGGGCGTCGAGACCCTCGATCTCGGCCGCGCCCTGGAGCGCATTGCACCAGTGGGCACTATCGATCTGCTGGCGGGTCGAGCTACTGGTTACGGTCGGGCAGCTCATCCCGGCCCCGACCCACGGCGTGGTGGCGTCGCTGAGGTAGTCGGGCGCGGCATGGCGATTGGTCGAAATACGGCTTGCCATGTCATTGAGCAGGATCAGCGCCTGGGTGCGCTGATAGGACTCCATTTCCGACAATTGCAGGCGCGATTGTGCGCCGGCGAGCCCGAGCAGCCCGATCGAGAGAATGACGATCGTGACCAGCACTTCGATCATCGTCGTGCCGGCCAGCTTCCGGCGGTCCGGGATTGGGCGCGTCGCTACCATTTCGACGCTACTCCCGCGCGTGTCTTGAGCCCGTCGCTGTTCAGCACCAGATCGCCGTCGGTGGCCTGAGCGCCGCTCGGGGTGAAGGTCAGGCTGTAGGTCGGGACTGTCCCGCTGCCCACCGTAATGGCGTAGCCATAGTAATTGGCAACGTCGGTGGAAAGCGCGTAGCCGCCGTTCTCAAGCGCGGTTTTGCTTGCATAACCCCGATTGATCAGCAAGTACTGCTGTTGCCGATTGGCGATGTCGAGCATCTCCGCCTGCGCCGCGGCCCGCCGCCCTTTGCGGATGTATTCCTGGTAGCTCGGATAAGCCACCGAGGCCAGTATTGCGACAATGGCGACGGTGATCATCAGCTCGATCAGGGTAAAGCCCCGAGTTTTAGATTTGCTCATTGCACCGCTCGCGTTCTTTGTCATTGCATTCACTTCGATATCGATCGCCTCTCCAGCAAAAACAGCCGCTGTGGCCGATCTTTGGATAATCCATAAGTGATAGCTCTTGAAGGTCGTGCCCGATCTGTGCCGGCGACATATTTCGGCGGGATCCTTGCCTGCTTGACTATGCACTTGAGAAAACATTCTGTTACTCGAATTTGAACGCATTTTACTAAAATCGTGTGAATACACCTATTCTTGCGGTATGCCGTTCGTGACGGATTGGGCAGACTCGAGCGAATTCCGACCGCCCGCGCAAGGGTGGGCGCGGGCCATGTTTGCTGCGGAGGAGCGGTAAGCGCATTCCATTACACACATCTCTGGCGTCCCGCTGCTGGCTGTAAGTTCTGCTAATTCAGCTAGTTAGATCTTTGTTGTGGACTTTCTGAAAATAGCGTCCGCTCTCTTCTGTTGGCGAGAGCACATGGCGGCAGAGGCAGCGTGCCGGGTGGCGATGGAGTTCGAAGGCATGGATCTTGGGGACGAGCGGCTGAACCGGCGGGCGGTGAAATTGGCGGGCGGAGAAGCTGGCGGCGAAGCCATTGGCGAGCATCGCAGTGGCCTGCGGCGGCTGGGTCGAGACAGCGGCGGCATATAACTTTCTGTCGAAAGAGGAGATGTCTTGGCAGGACATCCTGCAACCGCACTGGCAACGGGACGGCGATTCGCTGGTGCTCAAGAAGCGGTACTGAAATCCTGAAACGACATGAAGGTATCAGCGCAAATCGATGTACTGGATGCGGCTCGGATCCGCAAACGGCTCACGCTGTCCGGTGGGTCCAAGCTGTCGAGTGCTGACTGGCCTGAGCTTGTCCTTGAGCAGCCAACGCATAAACCCACAACCGGGCTGGTGCGTCGCCCTTTCGAGCTGACGCTGGATGCCTTCGCCACCTTCCTTGCTCGGCCTCGCGGTGCTCAGTCGTGGCGATTCTGTCGTGCCTTTGTGGTATCTTGGCCGCAAACAATCAGATGCACTGATTTCCCCATCCTTTCCGAATACGAATGACGCTTTTTTCGCTGATCATTGCCCTGCTGATCGAGCAGTTGCGGCCGCTTCCTGTACAGCAGTTCGTGACCGGGCCACTGCGCCGGCTTTCTGCCGCGCTGACACATCGCTTCAACGACGGACACGCCCGCAACGGGCGCATTGCGTGGTTGCTGATCGTGGTGCTGGCCACGGTGGCGTGCGCGGTGGCGTACTTTCTGTTGTGGCACTTGCACCCGCTGCTGGCGTTTGCGTTCAATATCGTGGTGCTCTACTTCACCATGGGCTTCCGCCAGGAAAGCCACTTCTTCACTGATATTCATCTTGCGTTGCGCATGGGCGAGCTTGATCGGGCGCGCTCCTTGCTGGCCGAGTGGCGCGGCGGCCAGTACTACGAGGCGAGTTCGAGCGAAGTGGCACGACTGGCGATCGAGCAGGCGCTGGTGGCAGCGCACCGCAACGTGTTTGGCGTTGCCTTCTGGTTTGTGCTGCTGCCGGGGCCCAGCGGGGCGCTGATGTATCGGCTGGCGTGCTTCCTGGACGAGGAGTGGGGCTCGCGTACGGATGCGGAGTTTGGCGAGTTCGGTCGCTTTGCGCGGCAGACCTTTGGCGTGATCGACTGGATTCCGGCACGGCTGACTGCGGCGTCGTTCTCGGTGGCCGGAGACTTTGAAGATGCGGTGTTTTGCTGGCGGACGCAGGCGATGCTGTGGCCCGACAGGGGCTCCGCTATACTGATTGCAAGCGGTGCGGGTGCGTTGGGGGTGCGGCTGGGAATGCCAGTTCACATCTCGGGCGAGATCGTCGAGCGGCCTGAAATGGGGCTGGGTGACGAAGCCGATGCCGATTACATGCAGAGCACGGTCGGGCTCGTTTGGCGAGCGCTGGTTGTGTGTCTGTTGTTGCTTGCCTTGCTGGGTTTGGCTGGCTGGGTGGGCGGTTAATTTTCGAGGAGGGTGTATTGATGGCTAATCGTGAAGTCGTAGTGCTGAGTGCCGTACGTTCCGCTGTAGGTGGTTTCAATGGCTCGCTGAAGGATCTGGAGCCGGGCGAACTCGGTGGCTTGGTCGTTAAGGAAGCTATTGCACGATCGGGCGTAGATCCCGCGGCAATTCCGTTCGCCGCCGTTGGTCACTGCATCCCCACCGATTCCCGTTACGCCTATGTGGCTCGCGTGGCGACTGTGCAGGGTGGCATGACCACGGATTCGGTGGCGTTTGCGGTAAACCGGCTGTGTGGTTCTGCCCAACAGGCCATTGTTAATTGCGCCCAGTCCATTCTGTTGGGTGATGCCGATTTTGCAGTTGGCGGCGGCGTGGAAGTGATGTCGCGCGGTGCCTACCTGCTGCCGGCGCTGCGTAGCGGTGCCCGCATGGGTGATACCAAGGCGATCGACGCCATGGTGGCGGTACTGACCGACCCATTTGGTGTCGGCCACATGGGTATCACCGCCGAGAATCTGGCAAGCAAGTGGAACATCAGCCGTGAAGATCAGGACGCCTTTGCGCTCGAGTCGCAGGTGCGTGCTGCCGCGGCTGTTGCCGATGGTCGTTTCAAGAGCCAGATCGTGCCGATCTCGTTCGAAACCCGCAAGGGTACCGTGGTGTTCGACACTGACGAGCACCTGCGCGCCACCACCATGGAAGCGCTGGGCAAGATGAAGCCGGCGTTCAAGAAGGACGGTTCGGTGACGGCGGGCAATGCATCGGGTATCAACGATGCGGCAGCCTTCCTGGTGCTGGCCGATGCGGCCAAGGCGGCTGCGGGCGGTCACAAGCCGATCGCGCGTCTGGTGTCGTACGGCATTGCCGGCGTACCCAACGAGCTGATGGGCGAAGGCCCGATCCCGGCTTCCAAGATCGCGCTGCAGCGTGCAGGCCTGACGCTGGACAAGATCGACGTGATCGAATCCAACGAAGCCTTCGCCGCCCAGTCGCTGGCGGTGAACAAGGGGCTGGAACTCGACCCGGCCAAGGTGAACCCCAACGGTGGTGCGATCGCTATCGGTCACCCGGTGGGCGCCACCGGTGGTGTGATCATCACCAAGCTGCTGCACGAGCTGATTCGCGTGAATGGCCGCTACGGCATGGCCACCATGTGTATCGGTGGCGGCCAGGGCATCACCACGATCTGGGAACGGATCTGAGTGTTGCAGTAGTCAGTTAGCAGGTTGCAAACCCGTTCAAACCCCGCTTCGGCGGGGTTTGTTTTTATGTGGCCGTGGATTGATGCGACGCGCTTCGGTAGACTGGGCTGTGTGCTCGGCCGGTGCATCAAGATGCTGGCTGCGGCACGTTCTGATTGGATGCACCACATTTTGGTGCGCGATCAAAGCTATGCACAAAGATGGTGCATTCTCCGTGCGAAAGACCCTGCCAGCATGGTTTAAGAGCGCGTTTCTGCTGGCACGCTTTTCGCTGATATACGGTTGTCCGGAATCACAACGAGAAAGGCAGGCCCTGCGTCATGACCATCAAGAACTTCTACAACGAGATGACAGACGAGGCTGGGCGGGTTCGTCCGCACTACGCCTCATACGCCACCTGGCTGTCCGAGATGCCAGAAGAGCGGCTGTCGCAGAAGCGTGCCGAAGCTGACGCGCTGTTTCACCGCTACGGGATCACCTTTGCGGTGTATGGGGAAAACGCGGGAACCGAGCGGCTGATCCCGTTCGACATCATTCCGCGCATCATCCCGGCTGACGAGTGGCAGATGCTTGCCGCGGGTCTGCGCCAGAGGGTGAAGGCGCTGAACATGTTCATCCGCGACATCTACCATGATCAGGACATTCTCAAGGCCGGCACCATTCCGTCCGAACAGGTGCTCAATAACGCCCAATATCGCAAGGTGATGCAGGGCGTCGATGTGGCGCGTGACATCTATGCACACATTGCGGGCGTCGACGTGGTGCGTGCTGGTGCGGGCGAGTACTACGTGCTCGAGGACAACCTGCGGGTGCCGTCCGGGGTGTCCTACCTGCTCGAAAACCGCAAGATGATGATGCGGCTCTTCCCGCGTCTGTTCTCGCGCTACAAGGTGGCGCCGGTCGATCGCTACCCCGACATGCTGCTCAACATGCTGCGCAGCGTGGCGCCGACCGGGGTAACCGACCCGACGGTAGTGGTAATGACGCCGGGTGCCTACAACAGTGCCTATTTCGAGCACGCCTTCCTGGCGCAGCAGATGGGCGTGGAGCTGGTGGAAGGGCAGGACATGTTCGTCAAGGACGAGCAGGTGTTCATGCGCACCACTCAGGGGCCGCAACGGGTGGATGTGATCTACCGCCGGGTGGACGACGACTTCATCGACCCGCTTGCCTTCCGCCCCGATTCCGAGTTGGGCGTGCGCGGTATACTCGGCGCCTACCAGGCGGGCCGGGTCACGGTCACCAATGCAATCGGCAGCGGCGTGGCCGACGACAAGTCGATCTACCCCTACGTGCCGGACATGATCCGCTTCTACCTTGGCGAAGAGCCGATCCTGCACAATGTGCCGACCTACATGTGTCGCAAGAAGGACGATCTGGCCTATGTGCTCGAGCACATGGCGGAGCTGGTGGTGAAGGAGGTTCACGGCGCCGGTGGCTACGGCATGCTGGTGGGGCCGGCCTCCACCAAGGCCGAGATTGACGACTTCCGCGAGATCGTCAAGAAATTTCCCGAACGCTACATCGCCCAGCCCACGCTCGCGCTGTCGGCCTGCCCGACCTTCGTTGAGGCGGGCATCGCGCCGCGACACATCGATCTGCGGCCCTTCGTGCTGTCCGGCGAAGAGATCCAGATGATTCCGGGCGGGCTCACGCGCGTGGCACTGCGTGAGGGTTCGCTGGTGGTGAACTCGTCGCAGGGCGGCGGCACCAAGGACACCTGGGTGCTGGAAGCGTGATGACAGGCTTGATGGAGAACCACAAATGCTGAGCCGTACTGCTGATCACCTTTACTGGATGGCCCGCTACATGGAGCGGGCAGAGAATATTGCACGCATGCTGGATGTAAACCTGCGCATGTCGATGATGCCGCAGTCGCAGGTCCAGGAGGACCAGGCGTGGGGCGCCACGCTGCGCATCATGGGGCTGGAGACGGCTTTTCATGAGCGCCACTCGGAAGTCACGCCCGACAATGTGCTCGAGTTCATGATTTTCGACGAGACCAACCCGTCGTGTATCCGCAACTGCCTGCGCGCTGCGCGCGAAAACGCCCACGCGGTGCGTGGCACGCTGACCTCCGAGCTATGGGAGACAACCAACGGCACCTGGCTCAAGATGCGCGATTTCACCCGCGAGGAGTTTGCCGACATTGGTGCCGGCGAGTTCTTCGAATGGGTCAAGTACCGCTCGCATCTGTCGCGCGGTGTCACCATTGGCACCATGCTGCAGGATGAGGCGCTGCGCTTCATCCGTATCGGGACCTTCCTCGAGCGCGCGGACAATACGGCGCGGATTCTCGATGTGAAGTACCAGATCCTGCTTCCGGCCGGCGAGGCCGAAGGCGGGGCGGCGGATTATTACCAGTGGAGCGCGCTGCTGCGCTCGGTGTCGGCGTTCGAGGTCTATCGCAAGGTGTATCGCGACCTGATCACGCCGTCGCGGGTGGCCGAACTGATGCTGCTGCGGGTGGACATGCCGCGTTCGCTGGCACGCTGTCTGAAAGAGGTTTATACGAACCTGCAGCGCGTAAGCAACGCCCAGTCTGCCGAAACCGAACGCCAGGCCGGCGAACTCGAGGCCCAGCTTCGATTTGGTCGAATCGACGACATCGTTCGTGGCGGGCTGCACAGCTACATCCTGCGCTTGCTCGATCGTGTGCAAGGCCTGAGTAACCGGATCGCCGACGACTTCCTGGTGCCGGTGTCCTGAGTTGAGCCGAAAAAGGTAAAACAACAGGTAAGACAAGCGGCAATACAAGTAAGACGCCCCGTCAGCCATGCTTGGCTGGCGGGGCGTTCGCATTCGGTGAGCCGCGGTGCAGTGGGCGGTGATCACCCGCCGCAGCGAGTACTTATTTTGCGTCGGCGTGATTTTCGAGATAGTGTTTGAGCACCAACTTAAGCTTGGCCGCATGCTTCAGGTTGCCGTGTTCCCTGGCCATCGCGATGTCGTCTGCAATCATGCGCTTGATCCGTTTCTCGCCTTCGGCGGTCTGGACCATGTAGGCGCCCATCTCCACCGCAAGCATCTCCGGTACATGTTCATGCTCCGCGATTGCAAGGAGCTCGTCCTCGGTGAGGTCCGATAGCTCGATACAGTCTTGAATTGTCAGCATTGTCTTCTCCCGCCCGAACTTTCGGGCTTGTGTTCCCAACGGCCCATTACACGCTTCGGGGGCCTCAGGTGCTTTGATGTTGGGCAAACATTGCCGGCTTGTCGATCCGACGTTGCGTTTTGTTACTTACGCTGAACGCAGCGCGGCGACTGTGCGAAAATCGCGCCCCCACGTTTCAACGACCCCGAGGTTTCACATGAGCCAGGTTCAGCACACCATCACCGACCTTGTCGTCCATCGCCTGAGCAAGCCGGAAGGGACGCCCGCGGTGGTCGAACTGCGTGCTTCATCGAATACGCTCGACGGCGCGGCGGTGCGCCTGATCGAGCGCCTTTGCGGGCACTATGCCGATCGTTCGAGCAAGGGTTTCGGCCGTTTCGAGGACGATCAGGCTGCGTTTCCCTTGCCCTTGCTGGTGCACGATCACGTGGTGGCGCGCAGTCTGGACTTCATCACCCTGTCGCAACGAATGATGGAGCAGCTTCAGGCCTGTATCGACGACGAGGTCGAGACCGGCGGCTTCGTGCTGATCGCCCGCATCCAGGAGGGCGCCACTGACACGTTGTGGGTGGCGCTGGTGGGCGAAACGGTGGGCACGGCAATCACCAGTGCGCTCGACATCGTGGATTGCGCCCATCTCGACTTCACCAGTTTGCGCGCGGCCGGGCGCATCGATCTGAGCGGCTGGCAGCGCGGCGACGAGCGTTACATAAGCTTCCTCAAGGGGCGCGGTGAGGTTGCCGCGTGGTTCAAGCGCTTTCTCGGCTGCAGTGACGTGGTGGTGGCGCTGAAGGAGACAAAGAAGCTGGTGCTGGCGCTCAACCAGTTTGTCGACAGCGAGCGCCTCGACCCACCCGCACGCGACGCCCTCCTGGAGCGCGCACACGGCTATCTCGACGAACTGGGCGAGAGCGGCGAGCCCCTCGCGCTAGGCGAGGTGGCGCGTCAGATCTGCCCGGAGCGGGCCGAACAGCTCGATGCGGTCCTCCACACCGAAGCGCTCAAGCTGAACAGTGGTTTCGTCCCGGACCGCCGTGCAATCCGCCAGCTGGTGCGCTTCAGTGCGAGTGGCGAGCAGTGGAAGCTGGAGTTCGACCGCAGTGGCCTGCATTCGGGTGCGGTGCACTACGATCGCATCACCGATACCCTGGTGCTGTCCGGACTGCCGGACTACCTCAAGCGCATGTTGCTGGAAGAGTAGCCCCCCCTGCTGACTGCCCTCGGTATCGGTAGCTCACGCCGTCGGTTGATTGAGCATCAGGCGGAAAGGTGCCGGTTCGAATAGGCAGTGATGTAGCCGTAGCAGATCCGTGGGTCTTCGGCGAGATCAAGAAAACTGGCAGTGCGTCCCGGCCATTTGTCGAAATCAGGGGTGGCCGGTCCTGATGACAGTTCACGGAGGACCATGGCCCAGCCGGAAAAAACCCGTTGCGGGGTCGAACCCTCGATGACGACGCGCAGATCGCGATGGCGGGGATCGCTCCTGATCTTGTCCATCAGGGCGAACAGGGTGTCCCGGTCGCCCTCCAGCATCTGCATGAAATGGCCATCCTGATGAACGAGGCAGCCGGTGACGCCCAGCAAACGATTTGCAGCCCGTGATTGGTTGATCAGCTCGTCGATGGCCGATGCGGACAGGGGTGCCACTGCCTGGCTGGCATAGATCAGAAAGTGCAGGGAAGTCGCAGGGCCCACACACCTGTTTTGCAGTGCTTGCGTTACGGTAGCGATGAACACCGCCTCCTCAAGCGGCCGGTGAAAGTGGTAGCCCTGAATGAAGTCGCAGCCAAAGGCACAGAGTTCAAGCTGCTGGGCGGCGGTTTCGACCCCCTCGGCGACCAGTTTCAGGCCCAGGGCACGACCGAGCCCGATCACCGCCTGAATGACGGCCCGGCTCTCGGGGCTCTTGTCGATACCGTCGACAAAGGCGCGGTCGAT
>JAUSOD010000060.1 GCA_030656215.1 Azoarcus sp. | reverse complement strand
CTCGAGGACGACGTGGTGATCTACGCCGGCGCCACCGTGCTCGGACGCATCACCATCGGTCGCGGCTCCAGCATCGGCGGCAATGTCTGGCTCACGCGCAGCGTGCCGCCAGGCAGCCATGTAACTCAGGCCGGCCTGCAGCACGCACCGGCGGAAGCGGGTGCAGCCCATGTCTAGTTTCGGGCCGATCGTTCGGCACCTGCGCACCGAGCGCGGCTGGTCGCAGGAAAAGCTGGCCGAGCGGGCCGACCTCAACCGCTCCTATCTCGGCGAAATCGAGCGCGGCGACGCGGTGCCCTCGCTGCTCACGGCACAGAAGCTGGCCCACGCGCTCGACACCCGCCTGTCCGAGCTCATCGCCCGCTGCGAACCTCTCAACGCAGCCTGAACCATCCGCATTTGATGGCTATAGCATGTTGAAGCCGGACGGGCGCGGGCGGAGACTCTTTAGCTGAATTTTTCATATCGATATCTGCTTTTTGACATAAGGAGTCAGTCATGGCAACCGAACCCAAGGTTCATCATGCGCTCGGCGACACCGCCGCCCGCCAACTCGCCAACGCCACAAAAACCGTCCCCCAGCTCGCCACCATTTCGCCGCGCTGGCTGGTCCATTTCCTGCAGTGGTTGCCGGTCGAAGCCGGCATCTACCGCCTGAATAAGGTCAAGAATCCGCAGGACGTGAGGGTGAGTTGTTCGCAGCGCGACGGCGAAGCCGATCTGCCCGAGATCTTCGTCGACTACGAGGATCAGCCGCGCGAGTATTTCCTGAACGCGGTCACCACGGTGCTCGATGTCCATACCCGCATTTCCGACCTCTACAGCAGCCCGCACGACCAGATCAAGGAACAGCTGCGCCTGACCATCGAAACGGTCAAGGAGCGCCAGGAATCCGAACTGATCAACAACCCGGATTACGGCCTGCTGGCCAACGTCGATGACGCCCAGCGCATCTCCACCCTGACAGGTGCACCAACCCCAGACGATCTGGACGACCTGCTGACTAAGGTGTGGAAGGAGCCTGCATTCTTCCTGACCCACCCGCTGGGGATCGCCGCCTTCGGCCGCGAATGCACCCGGCGCGGCGTGCCGCCCCCGACCGTGTCGCTGTTCGGCTCGCAGTTCCTGACCTGGCGCGGTATTCCGTTGGTGCCCTCGGACAAGGTACCGGTCGAGGACGGCAAGACCAAGATCCTGCTGCTACGCGTGGGTGAAAAACGCCAGGGCGTAACCGGGCTGTTCCAGCCGGGCGTCGCCGGCGAGCAAGGCCCGGGGCTGTCGGTACGCTTCATGGGTATCAGCCGCAACGCGATCGCTTCCTATCTGGTTTCGCTGTATTGCTCGCTGGTGGTCCACACCGAAGATGCGCTGGCAGTGCTCGATGACGTGGAGGTCGGCAAGTACCATGACTACACCGCTCTCGATACCTACAAGTGAGGGCGTGACCGCCCTCGGTGGCGGCGCACCTGCGGGCTTGCCCGACGTGGCCATGCTGGCGCAGCTGGCCGGTGAGTTCTTTGCCATGCTGCCCAGCGGCACCCCGGATGCGCGACTGCCGTTCGGCGCGCCGCCGCAGCCCGCACAGACCGAGCTTGCGCTGGGCAATCGCGCGCCAGCGCTGGCCCCGGCCGCGGGCACGCCCAGCGGCGCCCCCGACGAAGTGGTCGACGCCGCGCCCGCCGCCGGACGCGCAGGCAAGCCCGCGCTGGGCGTGCCCGAAGCGCATCTGACCGAACTGCCCACCCACGCCCCACCGCAGGCGCCCAATGCGCCCGGGAGTCCTCCCGGCGGCGTGTCGTCGCCGTACTACTTTCTCGGCGAGGCCAGCAGCTATCCTTCTGCCCAGCCGGCGGGCAAGGGTGTGGCGGTGCCCGAGGACCGGGTCACGGCCCAGTCCTTCGGCCTGCCCGGCGATGCGGACCTGCGCGCGCTGCTTGAGGGGCTCGATGGTGGCCGGCGTAGCGCCCCGCCTGCCTCGCCATCCGCCCCCGCGTTCTACTTTATCGAGTCGGATCCGGGCGACCCGGCGCCAACGGTCGCGCAGGGTGCGCACCCGCCGTTCGACGTCAATGCGGTGCGGCGCGACTTCCCCATCCTGCAGGAGCGGGTCAACGGCAAGCAACTGATCTGGTTCGACAACGCCGCGACCACCCACAAGCCGCAGGCGGTGATCGACCGCCTGGCCTACTTCTACCAGCACGAGAACTCCAACATCCACCGCGCCGCGCATGAGCTGGCAGCGCGGGCGACGGATGCCTACGAGGGTGCGCGCGACAAGGTGGCGCGGTTCCTCGGCGCATCGTCGTCGGAGGAGATCATCTTCGTACGCGGTGCCACCGAAGGCATCAACCTGATCGCGAAGACGTGGGGCTGGCAGAACGTGGGCGAAGGCGACGAGATCATCGTCTCGCATCTCGAACACCACGCCAACATCGTGCCCTGGCAGCAACTCGCATCCGCCAAGGGGGCAAAGTTGCGCGTGATCCCGGTGGATGACTCGGGTCAGGTGCTGCTCGACGAGTATCGCAAGTTGCTCAACGATCGCACCAAAATCGTGTCGGTAACGCAGGTCTCGAATGCGCTGGGTACCGTAGTGCCGGTCCGGGAGATCGTTGCGATGGCGCATCGTGCCGGTGCCGTGGCGCTGGTCGACGGGGCGCAGTCGGTGTCGCACATGCGGGTCGATGTGCAGGAGCTCGACGCCGACTTCTTCGTCTTCTCCGGCCACAAGGTATTTGCACCGACGGGCATCGGCGCGGTGTATGGCAAGCGCGACATTCTCGAAAACATGCCGCCGTGGCAGGGTGGCGGCAACATGATTGCCGATGTCACGTTCGAGAAGACCATCTACCACGGCCCCCCGACCCGGTTCGAGGCCGGCACCGGCAATATCGCGGATGCGGTCGGCCTGGGTGCCGCAATCGACTACGTCGAGCGCATCGGCATGGAGAACATCGCGCGCTACGAGCACGATCTGCTGGTGTATGCCACCCGCGGCCTGCTCACGGTGCCGGGGCTGACCCTGGTCGGTACCGCGCGCGACAAGGCCAGCGTGCTGTCCTTCGTGCTCAAGGGCTACAAGCCGGAAGAGGTGGGCACCGCCTTGAACGAGGAAGGCATCGCGGTGCGCTCCGGCCACCACTGCGCCCAGCCGATTCTGCGTCGATTCGGTCACGAGGCGACGGTGCGGCCCTCACTCGCGTTCTACAACACCTGCGAGGAAGTCGACACCCTGGTGGCGGTACTGCACCGACTCGCGCGACGCTGATCACGGTATGACGATGGTCCAGGTCGGGCCGGGATCGCAGGATCCCGGCCCGGTTTTCTTTCAATACGCAAGAAATGCAGCCCGGTGAACCGCCATGCCGATCAAGTCCCACGTCGATGCCAACTACCGCTTCATCGCCGCCTGCCAGGAAGTCAATGCCCGCATCGCCCAGCGCCAGCAGGCCCTGGCGCTGTATGTAACGCTGGTGGTGAGTCTGCTCGCGGCGCTGGTCGCGCTCAGGCCGGGCTCGGGCGGCACCGCACTGCCCGCCGAATGGCTGGTGTTCGGCTTTCCGGTGGCCTCGACCTGCCTGACCTTCCTGAACTACAAGGCCGAGCGCGCGATCACCAATCTGCGCCGCTTCCTCTCCGATCTCGAACGGCTCGATGATGCCCACCTGAGCCTGCCCAGCTACAACACCGATCCGCGCTGGGCGGTAAGCGCGAACAAAGCCCGTCGCTTTCACGACTATGCGGCCGCGGTGCTGGTTGCCGGCGGCAACACCATCGGGCTCGGCGCAGTGTTCAGGATCTACCCCGAACGCGTTGCCGAAAATCCGGCGCTCGTATGGACGGCATGCGCCTTCGCGATTGCATCGCTGATCATCCTGCTGGTGACGCCACGCTGGAGCTATCGGCCGGACTGACGCCGTCGAACTGACCTCACTCAGACTGACCCCGTTCAGAGTGGCACCGTTCAGTGGACCAGACCAGCCGTAAATCGGCTGAGCTTGTCGCGCATGTCGATCACCGAGTGGCGGCAATAGACCACCGGCAGACCGCGACTGGCCGCCTGGCGCCGAACGCTGAACAGGAGGTCGTGATTGACTCGATCGCAGAGCACGATCACCACCCCGGTATCGGATGGAATCTGCCTGCGCACGTCACCGACATGGCGTCCGGACCAGTGCTCGGTGCGCTGCACCCCGAGGCTCGGAAACTGCTCCAGTTCGTTGCGCAGTGCGCGCACCTTGTCTGCTCCCACAATCAGTGCCTTCATCGTCGCTCCCTTGCGAACCGCCGGGCGGGCCAGCTTGGTTCATTCGTTTGGTGTGGTGTCAATGTGCAGGGGAGGCAGGGGATATTCCAATACTATTTCCTGCAATGAATAGCAGCGCCGGGGAATTTGCTTTGCATCTTTTCTTGGTTCCGGTCGACTGACGACCTTCCTATGATCGAGCGCTGGCAACTCACTCTTCCTGATCAAGAAAAAACCTATGAAAATTGAAACCATCGCCGTGCATGGCGGCTACAGCCCCGATCCGACCACCCGGGCCGTGGCGGTACCGATCTACCAGACCGTCTCCTATGCGTTCGACGACACCCAGCACGGGGCAGATCTGTTCGACCTCAAGGTGGCGGGCAACATCTACACCCGGATCATGAATCCGACCCAGGATGTCCTGGAGCAGCGTCTGGCCCAGCTCGAAGGCGGTATCGCGGCACTGGCGCTGGCCTCGGGGCAGGCCGCCATCACCTACGCGATCCAGACCATCACCGAGGCCGGCGACAACATCGTCTCGGCCGCCACGCTCTATGGCGGCACCTACAACCTGTTCGCCCACACCTTGCCGCAATTCGGCATCGAGGTTCGCTTCGCCGACCACCGCGACCCCGCCTCGTTCGAGCACCTGATCGACGATCGGACCAAGGCGGTCTTCGTCGAGTCGATCGGCAACCCGCTGGGCAACATCACCGATCTGGAGAAGATCGCCGAGATTGCCCACCGTCACGGCGTGCCGCTGATCGTCGACAACACCGTGCCCACACCCTACCTGCTGCGTCCCTTCGAGCACGGCGCGGACATCGTGGTGCATTCGCTCACCAAGTACCTCGGTGGTCACGGCAACTCGCTCGGCGGCGCGATCGTCGACTCCGGAAAATTCCCGTGGGCCGAGCACAAGGCGCGCTTTCGCCGCCTGAACGAGCCGGATGTGTCCTACCACGGCGTGGTCTACACCGAAGCGCTCGGCGCGGCGGCCTACATCGGTCGCGCGCGGGTGGTGCCACTGCGCAATACCGGCGCCGCCATCAGCCCGTTCAACGCCTTCCTGATCCTGCAAGGCATCGAAACCCTCGCGCTGCGCATGGAGCGGATTACCGCCAATACCTTGCAAGTGGCGAAGTTCCTCAAGGCTCAGGCGAAGGTCAAGTGGGTCAACTACGCCGGACTGGAAGACCACGCCGACCATGCGCTAGCGCAGAAATACCTCGGCGGCCGTCCGTCCGGCATCCTCACTTTCGGGGTGGAGGGCGGTCGCGAGGGCGGTGCCCGTTTCCAGGACGCACTGAAACTGGTCACCCGGCTGGTGAACATCGGCGACGCCAAGTCGCTAGCCTGCCATCCGGCCTCCACCACTCACCGTCAGCTCGCCCCGGATGAACTCGCCAAGGCCGGCGTGACTGAGGACACGGTGCGCCTGTCGATCGGCATCGAGCACATCGACGACATCATCGACGACCTCGCACAGGCCCTCGCCGCGGTGTAGCGATACGGTGGTGCGGTCGCCAACCGTGCACGACCGGTGACCGCACCACGCCCCGCCCAAGAGCTGCACCGGCGAGCTGCACCGGCGTCCGCCGCATCGTTGTCAGACCGGCGAAACGGACGAACGGGCAAGCCTCCCGGCCACACGGAACACAACGGGGCAATCAAGCCCGGTCGCACTCAGACCTCGCGCATCAGCCCAGGGCGCTGGGATCGGGTACAGCGCCTGCGACCCGCACATTGGAAGGTCCGTAGGCAGCGCCCTGCACCAGGCAGTGTTCAACCCAGTCCGGCGCCAGCTGCGATTCGAGTCGGGTCAGAATCGGCGTCGCCGCGCCGCGCAGGCTGGCGAACCAGCGGATGCGCTCCGGCGCATCGCGCTCCGCGATGAGCTTACTCCCGTCCACCTTGATGTACTGGGCATGGCTCGTCGCCGCCAACGCCTGCCACTGCGCGGGCGACTCCACATTCACCGCGACCTGGAAGCCGTTCTGGCGATAGTTGCGCAGTACGAAGTTGAGCAGGTCAGGCTGCGAGCTCGCACTGACCGGCGTCTCGATCACGATGCGTCCGGACGCAATGCCGAGCGCATCGACCACCCGACGAAAAGCTGCGCCGTGATCGGCATCTACCGCCGCGAGCAGACGGCCATGGACATTGAGGAACAGCAGCGTGTCGTCGCTCTCGCCGCCATTCGCAGAAGCAATGAAATTGAGCGCATGGACCGTGCGCGCAAGCCGGTCGAGCGCCACCAGGCGGGCATCGTCCGCATTGGCCGAGAACAGCGTCCACGGTGACAGTTCGTGCCCACCACTGCCGCGGATGCGCAGAAAGGCTTCGTGACCAACGATGCGTGCGCTTGCGGGATCGACGATGGGTTGGAACACGCTCGACAGCTCGCACCCATACCAGTCGCCCACCACGCCCCCATCAGGCAGCCGCCGCAACTGCTTCGAGCCGCCGCGAGCAAGCGGCAACCCCTCCAGGAATTGATGTGCGCGCAGGGCGCGCCCGGAGGATTCGGCGAATAGTGCGTTCGTGGTGATGGCGTTCATGGGCGGCGCTCCGGTAGCTTTGCTGGCGGGGGCAGGCAACGCAGCGCCACTCGCTGCGCACCTTCGAGCATTCGCACTCTAGCGGCGAGCATGCAGCGAGCGAACCAAGAAAATCCGCAATGCTAATTCCTCGAGAGTGGCGACGAGCAGCGCTTCACGGGAAAAAGCGAGATCTTCAACATCCAGTTAAGGAATCTCCTATATGAGCTCCTCCCGGATTGACTCCCACAATGGCACACCCCTTGAAGGCAGATCGCCATGCAGTTGGTGACACCCCAAACGCGCGGCGAAAATGAAGCCTTAGAGACTCAGGCGACCCGAAACCAACAAGTGACGAAATGGTGTCGACGGAGTGATCGCTACTTTCCAACAGGCGTTGGGTCAGCGCGAGTCGCTCGGCATGAAGCCACTCCACGACAGTCATCCCAATCAACTGCCCAAATTGCCGCGTAAACGTTCGACGGCTCATCAACTGAAGCACCACCAATACGGGCATTGACCAATCCCCATATCTGCTCGCGCGGGCACCGTCCTACCCCCACGCTTCCCACCGTGTTCCGCTGACTTCCGTCAGCAGCATGCCCAGGTAGCCGCGATCATCAAGGCTACGACGCGGTTCCGACCGCGTTGATCACGCCCGTTCGCACCGGCATCCACGCGCGAACGCCCATCGATTCTCGATGGTGATGCCACCAAGCTGCTCCATCAACCCACGCGGGGGTTCCACACCTTCCCCGCCTGGGTCGGGTGTGTCTCCGCCTCTTTGTCCTCCAGGAGATTCACCATGACCACGTCCACTGAAAAGTCCTACTTCGATCTGCACATCACCGGCCTCGGGTATCTCAATCGCATCCGCGAAGTGAAGCCCAAGAAAGGTGATGTGTTCCTGGCCTGCGACATCGCAGCCCTGAACGGTCCCAGCGATGACGTCTCGTACGTACGTTTCGATACGCGCGTATCAGGCTCGGAAGCGCAGCACCTGGTTCA
>JAUSOD010000048.1 GCA_030656215.1 Azoarcus sp. | reverse complement strand
GTCGATGTGCTTGATCTCGACGTTGGTCTCCTTGCTGCCCCACGAGTCGGTCTGGGCGTCGAGAATCTGCTGGACATCGAGATTGAGCCGCTCGCGCTCGGCCAACATCTCATCCAGCTCGTGCTTGCCGAGCACTGCACGCAGCGTGGTCTGCGCCAACTGGCTGGTGGCGACAAGAAAGTTCTCCACCTGAATGATTGCCTTCTCTGGATCGACTACCCGGAAGAACACGATGGCATTGACCTTGACCGACACGTTGTCGCGCGAGATCACATCTTGCGGGGGTACATCCATGGTCACCACCCGCAGATCCACCTTGACCATCTGCTGGATGCCGGGCACCACAATCACGAGACCCGGCCCCTTGACCTTCCAGAATCGGCCTAGCAAGAAGATCACACCACGCTCGTACTCGCGCAGAATCTTGATCGATGCAACAACCAGAAAAATGAGCAGAAGAAGGAGTGGCGCAAGGCCCAGCTGTAGATCGATCATGATGAGTGGCTCCGGAAGGTTGAGGAATCCGTGAAACTGGCGGTGGGTGAAACATCCACCACAAGACCATCGAGGCGATCGACCCGCACCGGGCTACCAGGCTCGAGGGGCGCATCCGAGCGCGCTCGCCAGCGCTCGCCATGCACCATCACCCACCACCCTCCCTGGGCGGCAGCACCGATGACAGTACCGAGAGCGCCTGTCATCTCCTCACGCCCGCTTACCACCGGTCGTTTGAAACTGCGCGCCGCAAGGCCTCCGATCGCAAGCAACAGCACCGCACTGGCGAGCGCGAGACCGATGACCAGCCCCACCGGAACACCGAAACCCGGCGCCTCCGTGTCCATCAAGAACAGCCCGCCGACAATGAAGGCAATGATGCCGCCGACCCCGAGCACCCCGAAGCTTGGAATGAAGGCTTCTGCCAGCATGAGTCCTGCCCCGATCGCCAGCAGCAGAACGCCGGCCCAATTCACCGGCAGCAACTGGAAGGCATAAAGTGCAATCAGCAGCGAGATGGCCCCGGCTACCCCGGGCACACCGAAGCCGGGCGAGGTGAACTCGAAGAACAAGCCGTACATGCCGATCATCATTAGGATCAGGGCCACCTGGGGGTTGGTCAGGGTGGCGAGAACCCGGCTGCGCCAGTCCGGGTCGAGCCTTTCGATCGTCGCTTTGGCGGTCGAGAGCACCACCTTGCCGCTGATCATGCTGACCTCCCGCCCGTCGAGTTTTGCGAGCAAGTCGGACAAGTCAGTGGCAACAAGGTCGATCACCTTCTCGGCCAGCGCATCCTGTGCCGAAAGGCTCGCAGCCTCGCGCACCGCACGTTCAGCAAAATCTGCGTTACGCCCTCGAAGTTGTGCCAGGCTGCGAATGTAGGCGGTGGCATCTTCGACCGATTTCGCGCTCATCGCATCCGTACCCGCAAGCGGCTTCGACGCAGGTTTTGGAGCGGGTTGCGGCGGAGGCCTCGTGGCCGGTTCACCGTTGCGCGTGGAGGGGGATGTCGTCCCTGTCTCCTTGCCCTCGGCCGCGGCATCATCGGCTCCGGACCCCGCCTCGGGACCGGGCTTGCCCGGCTGGGCGCCGCCGATACCGATAGCCACCGGGGTTGCAGCGCCGAGATTGGTCGCCGGCGCCATCGCCGCAACATGGCTGGCATAAAGGATATAGGTGCCGGCACTCGCTGCGCGCGCGCCTTCCGGCGACACAAAGGTGACCACCGGAACAGGTGACGCGAGGATATCCTTGATGATGCTACGCATCGACGTATCAAGCCCGCCAGGCGTGTCCATTTCGATCACGACCAGCCCGGCGCCCGATGCGCTTGCGCGACTCAGTCCACGATGGACGTAGTCGGCAGTCGCCGGCCCGATTGCGCCGTCCACCCGCAGCACCAGCACACTGCCGCCGCCTTCGTTTGCCATCCCGCCGCCAGACACCATTACCATCACGAGTGCCGCACCGGCGAGGCGCCGTAACCATGAAAACAGGCATGCTTGCATGGGATGACCTCCGTGACAGCCAGACACTCAACTCGAAAACCGCGAATGCGCTCTTTGTATGGGAGTCAGCCCCTGCGCATAAGTTCTCATCCTCGGTGCGCGCCGGTACACGTTCGATGAAGCGCAGCAAGCGACGCGTTCTGTGGCCTTGCCTCCCGGCCCATTTGAACCCGCGGACATGGCGTACTCAGCGAACTCAGCAAAGGGCACCCAGCCCAGCCTTAATTCAGCAGATACGTTCTACGGACCTCGGGGGTGACCGGTTCAGGCCAGCCTGGCATGTCGCCAACAAGTTGGGCAAAGGTCGCTGTGGCTTCAGCCTCTCCATGCACGAGGAAGGTCTGCCTTGGAGGTGATTCAATATGGCGCATCCATTCCAGCAACGCTGGCTGATCAGCGTGTGCCGATAAACCTCCGATGGTATGGATGTCGGCCCGAACGGGAATACGCTCACCGAAGATTGTCACCACCCGAGCCTTGTCCACGAGCCGACGACCAAGCGTACCTGCGGCCTGAAAACCGGCGATGATGATGGAACACTCCCTGCGACCAAGGTTATAGCGCAAGTGGTATTTGACCCGTCCGGCGTCACACATTCCGCTTGCGGAGATAATCACCAAGCCCCCCTGCCGGTGGTTGAGCGCCATCGACTCCTCGACATCCGCCACGAAACGCAAGTGGAAACGCGCTTGATTCGACCGCATCCAGGTCAGCAGTTCACGCGTTTCCTCATCCCATAATGCCGAATGCTGAAGAGTCAGATCGGTGACCGCCGTAGCCATCGGCGAGTCCACCACAACTTCGAGGTCTGGCAGACGCCCCGCACGCACCAGTTTCGCAAGCACGAACACCACCTCTTGCGTACGACCGACTGCAAAGGCGGGAATGATGACATTGCCACCCTTGCGTTGCAGGGTGTCAGTGAGCGCGTGAACAAGCTCATCCTCGGTATCGCTCATCGCTCGATGAGCGCGATTGCCGTAGGTCGTTTCGATGCAGAGGTAGTCCGCAGCGCGAACCACATAGGGATCACGCAACACCGGTCGGCTGGGCTGCCCGAGATCACCGGAAAACACGATCTTGCGAACGCTTCCACAATCGCTCACTTCAACCTCGATGATGGCCGAACCGAGAATATGTCCTGCGTCGCGGAAGCGGCACATCACACCCTTACCCGGGTGCAGGACGGCATCGTAGTCGACGCGTCTTAGTCGATGCAGGGTGCTGCGGGCCTGCTCCACCGTATAGAGCGGAGCAAGGTCCCAGCCTCGTCGAGCATGCCGTGAGCGATTCCGGCGGTTGGTCCACTCAGCCTCCTTCTCCTGGATGTACGCCGAATCGAGCAACATGACGCCAAGCAGATCGACCGTGGCCGAGGTGGCATGCACTGGGCCACGGTAGCCAAGTGCGAGCAAACGCGGCAGCAGGCCCGAATGATCGAGATGCGCATGGGTCAGCAGAACGAAATCTATCTGTTCAAGATCGAAGTCCAGCGCACGGAGATTTTTCAGTCCCGCTTCCTTGCCGCCCTGGAACATGCCGCAATCGACCATGAAGGAACCGCCCGCATGCCGCACGACTGCACAGGAGCCAGTAACTTCTCCAGCTGCACCGTAGAATGTGATGTCCATTACGCACCTCCATCTGCAGGATCATCCCGACTCTCTGACTCCGGGTTGACCGGGATCAAACGCAGGGATGATGCTCGAATGTCTATAATCATTCATGAATCGAGATCAAAGGAGTACCAACATGTTCAAGCACATTCTAGTACCGACAGACGGCTCACCCCTCTCGGAGGGCACAGTCGCGCGCGCAGTGACCTTTGCCAAGGAGGCTGGCGCCAGAATCACCTTCTTTTATGCCCAGCCTGATTTCCCGATGCCGATTTATGGTGAAGGCGCACTGATCGACCCAACCACGCCAGAACAATTCGCCCGCTCGGCGCAACAGGAGGCAGAGCATATTCTTGAGCGCGCCAAGGCAGCAGCTGACGCGGCTGGCGTTCTGGCCGGTACGGATACGCTGGTAAACGAAGTTCCCTATGAGGCCATCATCGATGCAGCCGATCGTCATGGCTGCGATCTGATCTTCATGGCTTCGCATGGCCGTAAGGGGATCGCCGGGCTGCTGCTCGGCAGCGAAACCCAGAAAGTTCTTACCCACAGCAGAACGCCGGTTCTGGTGTATCGGTAATCCGTCACAGTAGCTGCTCAAAAAGGAACGGCCCGCAATGCGGGCCGTTCCTTTTTGTCATTGATGCAATTTCAGGTGATTGATATCGTCACTCGTACGCTGAAAATAGACCGTAGTCAGACTTGATGCTGCGCAGATCAACCAGAAGGCAAAAAATCCGATCGAGTAAGTCGCAAGCGGGTCAAGGTAGACAGGGTCTCCGAACAGATACAACTCGCGCGGGTTGATCACGGTAAAAAAAATGACCTCCACCACGCCGGCCACCAGGAACGACGGCCAAAGCACCTGAATCAGTTTATGCATGGAAGCATCCTCCTTACCGTGCAACGATATTGATTATGTTAGAGCAGCCCCGCCTCCCTGGCCTTGTTCTCGTCCTCGATCATGTGCCGCTTGGCGTAACGGTAGATATACACCCCGATGACCAGCACAAAAACGATGGTAAACAGGCTGAGGAGACCGATATCGGTCGTTAACAACTCATTCCAGGCCATGATGAAACCTCCTTCTTCGACAGTTTAGGAACCAGTAGGATCAATCCTTATATCCGTCTCTGTCGGAAGGTAAGCGGCCCCGTTCATTCGCCAGCTGCGGGACTCGTCTTCTATCAGGAACAACCAGCGACCTTTGCTCAGGGGTGAAATGGCACCCTCGAACACGCCCCCCGGCCCGCTCAGCAACAACTCCTGATCGGACCCGCCACGGGTGGGATGTGAAATCAGCAACCGGATTGTTTCCGGCAGGTTCTCTGCTTTCGATGCAGACAGATCGATACGCAGCGAGTCGGGGCGAATCTTCATCTGTGCCGACAAGCCGAGCTCCCGGGCATGCTCGCTCCGACCGATAGTCTGAACAATTGCACGACCTTCCTTGTAGTAGTCATCGACCACAAGACCATCCCAGGTCTTGATCGAAACCGTAAGAAAGGCGAAGCCGACGACCACCGACGTTGCCGGCACCGCAATCAGAAACCAGGGCCAGCCCTGCTTGTACCACGGCACGAAATCCGTCTTGCTTGACACGCTTGCAGTCATTGTCGAATCACCTCAACGGGGAAACAGGAAGGTCGTTTTCTCACGCAGCTTGAGACCAGGTTCGTCCTCGGGATACACCACGAAGAACACTTCGTTCGCACCCGGCTTACCCGCATCATACGGAACAAGCACCTGCATGTTCACCGACTGGGTCGATGCGGCACCGACCTCAATGGGTTGATTGTTCGCAATTCTAACCCCTTCCAGCCCAGTAGCCTCGAACACGAAGGTACGTGGACGCTCGGTCATATTCATCACCTGCAGTCGATAAACATTCTCGATCATCCCGCCTTCCACCTCACGAGCCAGCGACATGCGGTCACGCATCACATCGACGCGCAATGGGTCACGCGTTGCAAGCCCCCATACAAACGCGAGAGAAATGATGACCAGCACCGTTGCGTAGATCAGTGTCCGCGGCCGGAACACATGAACAAGGATCTCCTTGCTGCCCCAACCCTTCTTGATCGCATTCTCGGTAGAGTATCGAATCAAGCCACGCGGGTACTCCATCTTGTCCATCACCTGGTCACAAGCATCGATACACGCGGCACAGCCGATGCATTCATATTGCAGGCCCTGGCGGATATCGATGCCCGTCGGGCAGACCTGCACGCAAATACCGCAATCCACGCAGTCGCCCTTGCTCACTGCCTTGGGATCTACACCTTTCTTGCGTGCGCCACGCGGCTCACCACGCGACTCATCATAAGTAATGACGAGCGTATCCGGGTCGAACATCACAGCCTGGAAGCGCGCATACGGACACATGTATTTGCACACCTGCTCGCGCATCACACCTGCGAACAGGTAGGTAAATCCGCCGTAGAACAGGATCCAGAACAGCTCCCACGGACCGAAAGCCAGGGTGGAAGCCGATTTAAGCAGTTCTTCCAGTGGCGAAAAATAGGCCACAAACGTAAAGCCGGTCCACAACGCAACCGCGCCCCAGGCGCCGTATTTGGCCGCTTTGATTGCGATCTTTCTCGGCCCCATCGGCGCCTTGTCGAGTTTCATCCGCTTGTTGCGGTCACCCTCGATCTTCTGTTCGATCCACATGAAAATTTCAGTGTAGACCGTCTGCGGACAGGCGTAACCACACCACAATCGACCTGCAATCGCAGTGAAGAAGAACAGCCCATATGCGGAGATAATCAACAGGATGGCGAGGAAAAACACATCCTGAGGCCAGAACACCCAGCCAAAGATATAGAACTTGCGCTCAGTCAGATGCAGCAGCACAGCCTGTCGGTCATTCCACATCAACCACGGCAAACCGTAGAAGATGATCTGGGTAATCCACACCAAGGCCCATCGCCAAGTAGCAAAAATTCCGCTAACCGCCCGCATGTAGACCTTTTGTCGGACGGCGTAGAGGGTATCTTGCTCCTGGGGGGGAGAGACGGCGGCTTGAGACTTCGGGGCTGGGCTGTTCATGATCGCTTTATTAGTGGATTCTTATTCTTATGATTGAAAAAGAGCTCCGGGGGCCTGGGCCCCCGGAGCTCACAACTTACTTCTTGTCCTTGTTCAGGCTGAGTACATAGCCTGCAAGGATATGAACCTTGGTTTCGCCAAGGAAATCCTTGAATGCCGGCATCTGATTCTGACGACCGTTGGTGATCGTCTCGATGATGGTCGACTCGGAGGATCCATACAGCCAGGTGTTGTTCGTCAGATCGACCGCACCGAGCATCGGATTACCCTTTGCATCGGCACCATGACACGCGGTGCAGTTCTGGTCGAACATGTCCTTGCCGCGCTGCGCACGCAGGGAATCATGTGCAAGACCGGACAGGGAACGAACGTAGTTGGCAACGTCCTTGACCCCTTCTCCACCAAGCGCCGGACCGAACGGCGGCATCACACCCATACGACCTTCAAGAATGGTGGTCTTGACGGTGTCGGGTTCGCCTCCCCAACTCCACTCATTGTCAGTGAGGTTCGGGAAACCCTTCGCCCCCTGAGCCGCAGACCCGTGACACTGAGCGCAGTAGGTCAGGAACATGCGCTGACCCATAGCGTTGGCTTCCGGATCGGCGGCCACTGCCATCAGGTCCATCTCGCCGTACTTGGCGAAGATCGGACCATACTTTTCGTCCGCAACCTTCATCTCGGTGCTGTACTGGCTGAGCTGACCACGATCGGCATTGAGATTGCCAAAGCCGGGGTAAATCGCCAAGTAAACAACGGCAAAGACGATGGTGATCCAGAACAGGTACAACCACCAGCGCGGCAGCGGATTGTTGAACTCCGCCAAGTTCTCGTCCCATACGTGTCCGTGCAGCTTGACCTCGCCCGCTTCGCGCTTGGTCATGTTCGCAACCAGCACGAAGACACAGAACAGGATGCTCAGGGCCACGAGGACCATCACGTACATGTTCCAGAAACCGCTGATAAAGTCAGCCATTTGCTTTTCCTTCCTTTTCCAGCCGGCCGTTGTGGACCGGCAGATCGTCATCGGTCAGGGGCAGACGCGCCGCCTCGTCGAAACCGTCCTTTGCATGTTTGCTGTAAGCCCAGGCACAGATCCCCAGGAAGCAGACAAAACCCATTACGGTCACGACAATTCTCAAGTCATTGATTTCCACAGCGCGTCCCCAATCCTTACCTTACGTTCTGAAGCGCGGTACCCATGCCTTGCAGGTAGGCCACAATGGCATCGAGTTCAGTCTTGCCTTCGATCTCGGCAGGCGCCGCGGCGATTTCCTCGTCGCTGTACTTGTGCAGACCGACCATGTTCAGCGCACGCATCTTGGCCTGAATGTCGTCCTTGACGGGACGATCAAGCCAGGGGAATGCCGGCATGTTCGACTCGGGCACGACATCACGCGGATTGATCAGGTGGGTACGCTGCCATTCGTCGGAGTAGCGACCACCCACACGAGCCAGATCCGGCCCGGTGCGCTTGGAGCCCCACTGGAACGGATGATCGTAGATGTACTCACCCGCCACCGAATAGTGACCATAACGCTCGGTCTCTGCACGGAACGGACGAATCATCTGCGAGTGGCAGTTGTAGCAGCCTTCACGGACATAGATGTCACGACCGACCAGGCGAATCGGGCTGTAGGGCTTGACGTCAAGCTTGTTGCCTTTCTGATCGATCGGGGTCGTGGTGGAGTGCTGGAAGAAGAGCGGAACGATTTCCACCAGACCGCCCACGCTCACGGTGAGCAGCGTGAGGACGATCATCAGGAATACGTTTTTTTCGATCTTTTCGTGCTTCGATTGAGCCATGTTCTTGTTCTCCGCTTAGGCGTGTGCAGCCGCAGGTGCAAGCACCGGCGCGTTGTATGCCTTCTGACCGGCAATGGTCTTCACCATGTTGTAGAACATGATCAGCATGCCGCCGAGGAAGAGTACGCCACCCACAAATCGGATCGTCCAGAACGGGTAGCTGGCCTTGACGCTTTCAACGAAAGAGTAGGTCAGGGTGCCGTCTGCGTTGGTCGCACGCCACATCAGGCCCTGCATCACACCGGCAACCCACATCGAAGCGATGTAGAGCACGATGCCGATGGTGGCGATCCAGAAGTGGGTGTTGATCAGCTTGGTGCTGTACATCTCGGTCTTGCCATACAGACGCGGCAGCAGGAAGTAGACCGCACCGATCGAGATCATTGCGACCCAGCCCAACGCGCCGGAGTGCACGTGGCCGACGGTCCAGTCGGTGTAGTGCGACAGCGCATTGACCGTCTTGATCGACATCATCGGACCTTCAAAGGTCGACATGCCGTAGAAGGACAGCGAGGTGATCAGGAACTTCAGGATCGGATCGGTACGCAGCTTATGCCAGGCGCCCGACAGGGTCATGATGCCGTTGATCATGCCACCCCAGGACGGTGCCAGCAGGATCAGCGAGAACACCATACCGACCGACTGGGTCCAGTCAGGCAGTGCGGTGTAGTGCAGATGGTGCGGGCCGGCCCACATGTAGGTGAAGATCAGCGCCCAGAAGTGCACCACCGACAGACGGTAGGAATACACCGGACGTTCGGCCTGCTTCGGGACGAAGTAATACATCATGCCGAGGAAGCCCGCCGTCAGGAAAAAGCCGACCGCATTGTGGCCATACCACCACTGGATCATTGCGTCCTGCACACCGGCATAAGCCGAGTAGGACTTCATGCCCATGAACGAAACCGGGATCGCAGCGCTATTGACGATGTGCAGCAGCGCTACCGTCAGGATGAAAGCACCGAAGAACCAGTTTGCCACGTAGATGTGGGTCACCGTGCGCTTGGCAATGGTGCCGAAGAACACGACTGCGTACGACACCCACACCACGGCGATCAGGATGTCAATCGGCCACTCGAGCTCAGCGTATTCCTTGCCCTGGGTGTAACCGAGAGGCAGTGAGATGGCGGCAAGCAGAATGACAACCTGCCAGCCCCAGAAGGTGAAGCCGGCCAGCGCAGGCGAAAACAACTTGGCGTGACAGGTACGCTGCACAACGTAATACGACGTTGCAAACAGCGCGCAACCACCAAAGGCGAAAATAACCGCATTGGTATGTAGCGGACGCAGCCTGCCAAAGTGCAGGAATTCGTGTACGTTCAGTTCGGGCCACACGAGCTGTGCTGCGGCGATGACGCCGACCAGCATGCCCACGATGCCCCACACCACCGTCATGATGGCGAACTGGCGCACGACTTTATAGTTATAAGTCGCTTGCGATTGCATGTGAGTCACCTCTTAGATTGAAAATCCCTTGTTACAAACTTTCCGATCACGAAAAACGCCTCGTCATCATCCGCGGCAAGGATACCTTCGGACCGGATCTACAATTTGACACAGATCAACATTGTATTGCAGCGCAGGACACGGGGAAAGGACGTCCGCAGTGGATCATGGCATTTTCTGCCCGGACAACCCCCGGCAGACGAAATCGGACTGGTCAGCCCGGTCGTTACCGGTCGCACCAAAAAAAAAGGGTGCGTCTTGAACGCACCCCCAACCCCAACAGAGAGACAGAATAACCGTGTCGGACCGCCGCCATCCCGGCAGCAACCCTGAAACCATGGACGGAGTATGGCCATTTACGCACACGGGGCGTTTGACCTAGATCAAACAAGGTGTACTGAGGAAAATCATGACGATTTCCTCGATCCTGCCGGCCGTTCTTCTGCCCCCATGGCTGCATCTGCGGGTGCATCCTGGTGGTCGACCGGAAAATCGTCCTTGTCATCGAGCAACATGCGGTATGCCGGGCCTTCGAGATCGTCGTACTGACCATTGCGCAAGGACCACCAGAACAGTGCGCCGATGATGAAAACGAGCACCACCGACAGCGGAATCAGGAGATAGAGACTTTCCAATTACTTGCCTTCGCCCTTGCGCGGCATCCGTTGCAGCCGCATTGCATTGAGAACCACGAGCAGTGAACTGCCTGCCATGCCGATACCTGCCATCCACGGTGTAACAAGCCCGGCCATCGCCAGCGGCACCGAGGTAAAGTTGTAGGCAAACGACCACCACAGATTCTGGCGGATGATACGGATGGTACGCCGGGCGAGATCGGCACCCGCACCGAGCCCGGCAAGGTTTTCACTCAACAGAACGATGTCGGCCTGATTGCGGGCAAGATCGGTACCGCCACCCATTGCGATCGACACATGAGCCTGCGCAAGTACTGGTGCATCATTCACCCCATCGCCCACCATTGCAACCACAATACCGGGCCGGGTCTGCAGATCGGCAAGGAACGCCTGCTTGCCCTGCGGCGTCATGCCCCCATGCGCATCGGCGATCCCGAGGCTGTGCGCCAGGGCGGTGACCACCGGCGGCGCGTCGCCCGACAACACCGTCATCGGCGTGCGCTCCGCGTTCAGCTTGTGGGTCAGTTGGGCCGCCTCCTCCCGCGCGACATCAGCCAGTCGGAACAGACCCAGCCAGCCACCGCGGTCGCCGAGCGCAATCACCGTTCCGCCACGCTGCTCGAGCAAGCCGACTTCCGCCGGAGGCGGCATATCCAGCTGGGAGGCAACAAAGTCCGGGCGACCAATCCAGACCGCCTCTCCACCGCATCGACCCGATATACCCTGCCCGGTCACCGCCACCACATCACTCACCGCAGGTAACGCAAGCTCACCGGCGGCAGCGCGCAGGCCAGCTGCAATAGGGTGCTCGGAACCCTGCTCCAGCGCAGCACCCAGACCAGATAATTCAGCTTGCGATCGGGACCCTAGCGACACCACCTCTTCGAGCGTCATTCGTCCCTGCGTCAGCGTACCGGTCTTGTCGAACACGAAATGGTTTGCGTTTGCCAAGGTTTCGATCGCGTGACCACGCGTCACCAGCACCCCCATTCGCGCCAAGGTGTCGGTTGCCACGGTCAAGGCGGTCGGTGTGGCGAGCGACAGTGCACACGGGCAAGCCACCACCAGCACCGACACAAACACCCAGAGCGCGCGCTGCGAGTCGATGAAATACCATGCAACACCGGTCGTGAATGCCAGCGCGAGCAATACGACGATGAAGACCACGGCGACCTTGTCGGACTGGGTCGCAAGCTTGGGCTTCTCGGCCGATGCACGATCCATCAGCCGGCGAATGGCGGCCAGGCGGGTTCCATCGCCCACCTGGTCGACCCGGAACACCAGCGGACTGGAGACATTGATGCTGCCCCCGGTCAACATGTCACCCCGGCATTTGGGTACCGGCCGACTCTCGCCGGTAAGCAGCGCCTCGTTGGTTTCGCCCTGCCCGTCGATGACCATGCCGTCGGCTGGCACGACCTCGCCCGGCCGCACCCGAACACGATCGCCGCGAACAAGTTGGGACACGGGCACCCGTTCGCTCGTGGGCTCTGGCCAGTCGGGCATCCGGTCGGCGAAGGCCGGCAACACTTTGCCCAGCTCCTCAACCCCGCGCACGGCCTTCTGCCGGGCCAACATCTCGAGGTAGCGCCCGCCCAGCAGGAAGAACACGAACATGGTCACCGAGTCGAAATACACCTCGGGACCGTTGGTCAGGGTTGCCCACAGGCTGGCGAGGAAGGCACTGCCCACCCCGAGCGCCACCGGCACGTCCATGCCGAGGCGGCGCAGTTTGATATCCCTGAGCGCACGCTGAAAGAAGGGCGCGGCGGAGTAGAGCACCACCGGCAAGGTGAGCAGCAGGCTCGCCCAGCGCATCAGCAGCTCCATCTCCGGCGACATGTCGCCCTCGCCCGCCACATAGACGGGGAAGGCATACATCATGACCTGCATCATCCCGAACCCGGCGACGAACACCCGCCATAGCATCGAGCGCCGTTCCTTGGCCGCAAGTTGCTCCGAGCGCGCCGCATCGTAAGGATAGGCGCGATAGCCGATCGCCTGGACCGCGCCAAGGATGTCGGAGAGCTTGATCCGGCGCTCGTCCCAGCGCACTCGTGCGCGCCGGGTGGCGTAGTTGATCTCGACCGCGGATACGCCTGGCTGGCGCGCCACATGTTGCTCGTTGAGCCACACGCAGGCCGCACAGGTGATGCCTTCGAGAATCAGCGACGCCTCGCGCTCATGCTCGTCGACCGGACGGACAAAGCTCTTCTGGAAATCCGGATGATCGAACAGCCCCAGTTCCTGGAGCTCGACCGGCATCGCCTCGCGCCGCGTTTCGGGCATGGCGTCACGGTGACGGTAGTAGTCGACCAGGCCGCTGTCGACAATGGATTGCGCAACCGCCTCGCAGCCTATGCAGCACATCCTCCGGTTTCTGCCATCGACTCGAACGTAGTGATGGGTTTCGAAAGGGATAGGCAGGCCACAGTGGTAGCAGTCGGAGTCTTCTTCCACTGCGACGGACGTCGGTTGAGCTGTATTCATTGGATGAGGAGACACCGGCACGGACGCCGGGTTTCCCGGGGCGCACAAAAAAAGGAAGCGCCGTTTTAGCACATTTGCCGAAACCGACCAATGCGCTGGCTCAGACGAAAACGGAAAAGGGGCGCCGATGGCTTTGCCAGCGTCGCCCCCGTCGGCAAAAGCGGCTGGCCTACTTGGCCGCCATCCTGATCGCGCCGTCGAGGCGAATCACCTCGCCATTGAGATAGGCGTTTTCGATGATGTGCCGCACCAGCGCGGCAAACTCCGCCGGCTTGCCCATGCGCGAGGGGAAGGGAACCGTCTTGCCCAGCGAGTCCTGCACTTCCTGCGGCATGCTCATCAGCATGGGCGTCTCCATGATGCCCGGCGCAATGGTCATCACCCGGATACCGTAGCGCGACAGTTCGCGCGCCACCGGCAGGGTCAGCCCGACTACCCCCGCCTTGGAAGCCGCATAGCCGGCCTGCCCCACCTGCCCGTCGAAAGCCGCCACCGAAGCAGTACTGACAATCACACCACGCTCGCCGCCCTCGTCGGGTGCGGCCTTGCTCATCACGTCGGCCGCCAGCCGCATCATGTTGAAGCTGCCGATCAGGTTGATGCTGACCGTGCGCGCAAACGACTCAAGACGGTGCGGCGCCTCACGCCCGACCACTTTTTCGGCCGGCGCCACGCCGGCGCAGTTGATCAGCCCGTTGAGGCCGCCAAACGCCGACACGGCGCGGTCGATCGCAGCCTTGGCGCTCGTTTCGTCGGTCACATCGGTGCTCACGAAAACCGCTGCAGACCCCAGTTCAGCGGCCACCGCCTCGCCGGCATCCTTATTTACATCGGCAAGCACCACCTTGCCGCCCGCCTCGACCAACATTCGCGCCGTTGCCGCGCCAAGACCGGATCCACCACCCGTGATCACGAACACGCCATTTTCAATCTTCATCGTCTGCTCCTCGCAAATCGGCTTCGAACCGTAATTTTCAGCCTGCAAACATAGTTCCAGTTAACGTAAACGTCAACTAGTGAAGCCGGCCCATCTTCGGCCGTCAGTCGACTGCAGCATTCGGACCCTCGGTACGATATTCCGGCCTCAAGGCCAAAGAATGTCGTAGATGATCGACCAGCAAGCGGACCTTGGGCGAGAGATGTCGCTGCTGCGGAAACACGGCCCACACCGCAGTGTGCGGCGGCTGAAGTTCGGGTAGCAACGCCTGAAGGCGACCGTCGCGCAAATGTTCCAGCACATAGTAGTCAGGCAACTGACACAAACCGAAACCGCGCAATGCGGCATCGAGCACGGCCTGCCCGCTGTTGCACCGCCAGTTGCCACTCACCCTGAGCGATTGCGGCTCGCCGCCGGACTGGAACGCCCAGGTATCGGACGTACCCACAAGACAGTCATGCGCCGCAAGATCCGCAAGCTGCTTCGGCACTCCGCGACGAGCGAGATAGGAGGGGGCTGCGCACAGATACATCACCCGTGGCGCGAGGCGGGTTGCAACGAGACGGGAGTCAGCCAGACGTCCGAGCCGAATGGCCAGATCGAAACCCTCCTGAACGATATCGAGCGTGCGGTTGGTCAGTTCGATCTCGACCCGAACCTGCGGGTGGCGCTCAATGAAGTCATTCACCAAGGGCACGATGAAGCGTTCGCCAAAAGTGAGCGCGGAGGTCATGCGCAGCAATCCCTTGGGCATCCCGCCCAGATCCTGAACCGCATGCAGTGCTTCGTCGAAACCATCCTGGAGGCGACGACAGTGCAACAGGAAGGTCTGCCCGGTTTCAGTCAGCGTCACGCGACGCGTACTGCGATAGAACAGGCGCGTCTGCAAGCGCTCCTCCAGCCGCGCAACAAGCCGGCTGACGTGCGAGGTCGAAATCCCCAGGCGCTCGGCAGCCGAAGCGAAATGACCGCTCTCGGCCACAGCGACAAATGCATCCACCCCCTCCCAGCGACTCATCCCCTGCCCCTGTTTATTGCTGTGCAGCAACAATATATTTCTGAAAGGTGGATTATCCCCGATGCTAGCTTTCATACAATGGCGGACTGAGCCACTCAAGGAATCCGCTCCATGATCAAGTCCCGCGCCGCCGTTGCCTGGGCTGCAAAGCAGCCCCTCGAAATCACCGAAGTCGACGTCGCCCCGCCCAAGGCCGGCGAAGTTCTGGTCCGCATCGTCGCCACCGGGGTGTGCCATACCGACGCCTTCACCCTGTCGGGCGCCGACCCGGAAGGCATCTTTCCGACCATCCTCGGCCACGAGGGCGGCGGCATTGTCGAAGCCATTGGCGAGGGGGTGACCTCGGTTGCGGTAGGCGACCATGTGATTCCGCTATACACGCCCGAATGCGGCAAGTGCAAGTTCTGCCTGTCGGGCAAGACCAATCTGTGCCAGGCGATACGCGCCACCCAGGGCAAGGGCTTGATGCCAGACGGCACCAGCCGTTTCAGCAAGAACGGCAAGCCGATCTTCCACTACATGGGCACCTCGACTTTTTCCGAGTACACCGTGCTGCCGGAGATCAGCGTGGCCAAGATCCAGAAGGATGCACCGCTGGAAAAGGTTTGCCTGCTCGGCTGCGGCGTCACCACCGGCATCGGCGCGGTGCTCAACACCGCCAAGGTCGAGCCCGGCGCCACCGTGGCGGTGTTCGGTCTGGGCGGCATCGGTCTGTCGGCGATCATCGGTGCGGCGATGGCAAAAGCCTCACGCATCGTTGCGGTCGACATCAACCCGAGCAAATTCGAGATCGCCAGACAGCTCGGCGCCACCGATTGCATCAACCCGCTCGACTACGACCGCCCGATCCAGGAAGTCATCGTCGACCTCACCGACGGCGGTGTCGATTACTCGTTCGAGTGCATCGGCAACACCAAGGTCATGCGTTCGGCGCTCGAGTGCTGCCACAAGGGCTGGGGCGAATCCATCATCATCGGCGTGGCCGGCGCGGGCGAGGAAATCTCCACCCGTCCGTTCCAGTTGGTGACCGGCCGGGTATGGCGCGGTTCGGCCTTCGGCGGCGTGCGTGGTCGCACCGAACTGCCGGGCTATGTCGCCCGGGCGCAAAGCGGCGAGATCCCGCTCGACACCTTCATTACCCACACCATGGGGCTGGAGGACATCAACCACGCCTTCGAGCTGATGCACGAAGGCAAGAGCATCCGTACCGTGATCCGGTTCTGATCGTGAACGCACCCATCGAGCAGATCGCCGCCAACCGCAGCTTCGGCGGCTGGCACAAGCGCTTCCGTCACCACTCCACCGTCCTTGGCTGCGACATGGTGTTCGCCGTCTATCTGCCGCCGCAGGCCGAGGATGGCCCCGTGCCGGTGCTGTACTGGCTGTCGGGGCTGACCTGCAGCGACGAGAACTTCATGCAGAAGGCCGGAGCCCAGCGGGTCGCGGCCGAGCTGGGCATCGCCATCGTCGCGCCCGACACCAGCCCGCGCGGCGCCGACGTGCCGGGTGCCCCCGACGGCGCCTGGGATGTCGGACACGGTGCCGGCTTCTATGTCAACGCCACCCGGGAACCCTACGATCGCCATTACCGGATGTACGACTACGCCGTGGATGAACTCCCGGCGCTGATCGAGGCAAACTTCCCCGTCACCGACCGGCGCAGCATCGCTGGCCACTCGATGGGCGGGCACGGTGCGCTGATCTGCACCCTGAAGAACCCCGGCCGCTATCGCTCGGTCTCCGCCTTCTCCCCGATCAGCAATCCGGTCGATTGTCCGTGGGGGCACAAGGCCTTCTCGCTTTACCTCGGCGACGATCGCGAGCAATGGAAGGCGTGGGACAGCTGCGAGCTGATCGGCACGGCAACCGAACGTCTGCCGATTCTGGTCGACCAGGGCGAAGCGGACGGTTTCCTGGACGAACAACTCAAGCCGGACGCCCTGCGTCGTGCCTGCGCCGCCGCCGGCCACCCGCTGACCCTGCGCCTGCAACCGGGTTACGACCACAGTTACTACTTCATCGCCAGCTTCATCGAGGACCACCTGCGCCACCACGCCGCCGCGCTCGGCAATTGAGGTCGCGGTCGATGGCCTCACCGCCGGGTGGGGCCATCAACATGAAGCCATCACAGCTCAATCGTCCCTGTGCTCGCGCAACACTACCTCGGTCCGCAGTCGGCTGACGATGCGCAGCGTCCACACAAAGAACAGCGCAAGCAACACCCCCTCGATCAGCATCGCCGCCTGCACGCCGATACGCGCTGCGACCAGACCAGCCAGCAGACCGCCAATCGCATCAAATCCGAAACGGGTCGAACTGAAAAAAGACACCACCCGACCACGCAGGTGATCCGGCGCCATGCCCTGCAGCAGCATGTTGATTCCCACATTGCAGATCGAGATGCCGAACCCGACCGCCGCCATCGCCACCAGCGCCAGCCACAGCATCGGGTTGTACGAGAAGACCAGCAGACCGAGGGCACTGACCCCGGCCCCCGCCACCACCACCTTGATCAGGCCCGGCAAACCGGTGCGGGTTGCCAGGAAGATGGTGCCGACAAAGGCGCCCGCCCCCGCCGCCCCCCACAACCAGCCGAGCATGCGCGCATCGCCCCCGAACACATCCTTGGCGAACACCGGCAGCAGCACCGCATAGCTCGACGCGGTGATGTTGACTGTCGCCAACACGAAGATCAGCATCCGCACCGGATACTCCGTCGCCACGTAGCGCAACCCCTCGCTGAACACCTTGCCCATCGACCCGAGCGCGCGCGGAGAAGCCTTCACCCGAATCCGCGCCACGCCGATGGCAAGTGCGGCAAACGACACCGCGTTGATCGCAAAGCACACGGCCTCCGACGTCAGCCCCAGCAACAGCCCCGCCAGCGGCGGCCCGAGAAAGCGGCCGGAGTTGAACAGCATGGCATTAAGCGCGAGCGCGTTCGGCAGATCGCTCCGGCTCCCCACAAAGGCGCTGATCTGCGATTGGCGCAGCGGCGCATCGAAGGCGTTGAGCACACCTAGCATTACCGACATCGCCACAATCAGGCTCGGTCCGATCGCATCCAGTGCGGTCAGCCCCGCCAGCACCACCGCCTGCAGCGCCAGCAGCCCCTGAACAAGAATCAGCAGGCGGCGCTTGTCGTGGCGGTCGATCCACGCGCCGGCCAGCGGCCCCACCACCAGCATGGGCAGCAGCGCCGCGAAGGTGGTCACCCCGAGCAAGGCCACGGAACCGGTCAGACGATAGATCAGCCACGACAAGGCAACCTGCTGGACCCACGAGCCAAGCACCGACACCGCCTGGCCGAAAAAGTAGAAGCGGAAGTTACGGTGCCCGAGCGCCCGCATCGCCTCCGGCCAGCGTCGGCCGCCGGGAGTCGGCGAACTCGGCGGTGGGCCGGGGGGAGATGTCAAAGCCCACCCATCGCGAGGTACTTCACTTCCATATACTCGTCGAGCCCATGATGCGAACCCTCGCGGCCCAGGCCTGACTGCTTGACCCCGCCAAAGGGCGCCACTTCGGTCGAAATCAAGCCGGTATTGATTCCCACCATGCCATAGTCGAGCTTGCCCGATACCCGCCACACACGGCCGATATCCCGCGCGTAGAAATACGCTGCAAGGCCGAACTCGGTGTCGTTGGCCATGTGGATGGCCTCGTCCTCGGTGTCAAAGCGGAACAGCGGCGCCACCGGCCCGAAGATTTCCTCGCGCGCCACCGTCATCGCCGATGTCACGTCGGTCAGAATGGTGGGCTCGTACCAGGTTCCGCCCAGCGCATGGCGCTTGCCACCGCACAGCACGCGAGCGCCCTTGGCCACCGCATCGGCAACCAGGACCTCGACCTTGGTCGCAGCATCCTCGTCGATCAGCGGTCCCTGGGTCACGCCGGCGTCCATGCCCTTACCCACACGAAGCCCGGCCACCGCCTCGGCCAGCTTCGCGGCAAAGGCGTCATACACACCATCCTGCACCAGGATGCGGTTGCTGCACACGCAGGTCTGCCCAGCATTGCGATACTTTGACGCCATTGCACCGGCCACCGCGGCATCCAGATCGGCATCATCGAACACGATGAAAGGCGCATTGCCGCCGAGCTCGAGCGACAACTTCTTGATCGTCGGCGCGCACTGCCGCATCAACAAACGGCCCACTTCGGTCGAGCCGGTGAAGGTGAGTTTGCGCACAACCGGGCTTGCGGTCAGCACGGCGCCTATCGCCACCGCGTCACCCGTCACCACGTTGAACACCCCGGCAGGCACCCCGGCCTGCTCGGCCAGCACCGCCAGCGCCAGCGCGGACAGCGGTGTCTGTTCGGCCGGCTTGAGCACCATCACGCAACCCGCGGCCAGCGCCGGACCAGCCTTGCGCGTGATCATCGCCGAGGGGAAGTTCCACGGCGTGATCGCCGCACACACCCCCACTGGCTCTTTCGTCACCAGAATCCGACGATCGCTGGCGGGCGACGGTATCAGCTCGCCATAGGCGCGCTTACCCTCCTCCGCAAACCATTCGAGAAAGGACGCCGCATAGGCGATCTCGCCCTTGGCCTCGGCCAGCGGCTTGCCCTGCTCCGCGGTCATGATGCAGGCCAGATCGTCCTGGTTCTCCATCATCAGCTCGAACCAGCGCCGCAGTATGCGAGAACGTTCGGCAGCGGTCTTCTCGCGCCACCCGACCAGCGCCCGCGCCGCCGCATCAACCGCCCGCTGTGTTTCAGCCGCACCGCAATCGGGCACGTGCGCAAGCACCTCTCCAGTTGCCGGGTCGGTCACCGGGAAGCTCGCGCCATTTTCGGCCTGCAGCCATTGACCGTCGATAAGGCAGGATTGTTTGAGCAAGTCCGGGTTGTTCAGTTTAAGCATGGTGGCTCCTCGATCTGGACGCGGAAAAGCACACAGGCCAGTCTGTATGAAGGACTGGCCTGTGTGCCTGCATCTGGTGCTGCTGACCGGAATCGAACTGGTGACCTACTGATTACGAATCAGTTGCTCTACCAACTGAGCTACAGCAGCGAAGAGCGCGGAATATACATCAGTGCGTGGCCGCATTCAAGCCTGCTGGAGCGCGGCGGGTGTTTGCGCGACATCCCGGACATCAGTTTCGCCGTGTGCCGGGGGCTGCCGCCTGTGGTCGGTAGCCCCAGATGGCCTGCCAGTCGTACGGCGGCAGGCGTGGTTGGGTGTCATGCGCGTAGCCGGAGATGCGGCAATCGCGCGGCCCGATGCGGCGCGCCTGCGGTGCATGCTGCGGACGGCCGTGTACGTCAAGGAAAGCCAGCACCTCGCGCGGGGCTTCGGCGGGATCGGGCGAGCGCCGGCTGATGATGGCCAGCTCGCCATTGGACAGGCGCACCACGCTGCCCGGCGGAAAGCTGCTCAAGCGTCCCATCAGGAGGCGGACCAGGGTCTGATCGAGGAAGTCCATGTCGGTCCCGAAAATGTGGCGGATCAGACGCTCGGGGTCCCGCGCCTGATGCAGGCTCCAGAACATCGGCCCACGCCGTTTGCGCTCGCCAAGGCGGGCCGCGAGCACGTCCGCGACCCGGAGCATGCGTGCCTGGAGCACGATCTCGCCCCGCTTCAGACCAAAGGGATAGCCGCTGCCATCGAAGTTCTCGTGATGCTGGGCGACGGCGCTTCGCCAGGTGGCGGAAAAACCGCCGATCCGCACAAGCATCTCCTGCGCACGCAAGGGATGCTGTGCGAGCGCATCGCGGGCGCAGGCGTCGGGTGCGCCCGCAAGCGCAGCCATCTCGTCATGCAGGGGCAAGCTGCCGAGATTCATCGTCAGCGCCGCGCCGATCAGATCGACGAGTTCCTGCTTGACGAAGCCATGGGCGCTGCCCAGCTCGGCGGCAAAAAGTGCCGTCAGAATCGAATGGCAGACACTCGGCCGGTCGAACTGCACGATCCGCGCATAGCCGATGCAGGCATCGGGATCCTGCGACCACACCTTGTAGGTCTCTTCGGCCAGAGAGAGAAATTCCGCAGCGCTTGTACCAGTTCCACTGCCTGCAAGTCCGTCGAGCATGGACAAGGCCTCGCCGACATCGCGCAGCGCGCTCAGCGGGGCGGCGTTCGACACGCGGGCGGCCTGGGATGCGCGGCAGTACAGCCTGCGGTTGCCACTCAAGTGGCCCATCGTGGCACTGATTGCGCCGCCTTCGCGCAGGAGCAGCGTGCCGCGTACATCGAAGAAATCGCAGGGAGCAGGCTGCCCCACCAATCCGGGTGACACCATCACCGGGCGCAGTATCGAATCCAACATTGCAAACCTCCGCATCGTGCCGGCAAGCCATGGTCGACCCGCCTTTCAAGCAAACACAGCGAGTTCCGTGCCAGCGTGCTGACGAAAACCTGCGCGAAGCACGGCATGCCACGAAGACGGCGTCAGACCGCCCATGCGGCAGGTGTGACCGACGCACGACACGATGGGCACGTACCCGCGCCAAGCGCGAGACACCCAGCACCTGCCGGCAGATTTTTCCGCTCCCCAAGTGGCCTGCCGGGCACGATGCTCACCGTCTGCCCGGCGCAGACGCTTCAATCCGCCCTGGCACTCGCGATGCTGCGGCCGCAGTCGCTCAGCAAGCGCCGCAGCCAGCGATGGCCGGGCGAGTTGTGATTACGCTCGTGCCACAGCTGGTAGAAGCGCATCGGCGGAAATGCGATCGGCGACGGGATGATCGCGAGCGGCAGCAGATCAGTGTAGTAGCGGGCAAAGTGGCGGGTGGTGGTGAATACCAGGTCGGTGTTCTGCAGCAGATAGGGCGCCGCGGTGAAGGATTGCACCACGATCCGCTCGTCGCGACTGATGCGCTGCGACGCGAGCACGCTGTCGATCACCCCGCGCTGACTGATCGAGTACGGCATCGGCACCACATGCACCGCACGCACATAGTCCGCCACGGTCAAGCCCTTGCGCGCCAACGGGTGATGCGCGGACACCAGACACACGATCTCGTCCTCGAGCAGCATCGACAAATGCATGCGGTCCGGCGGCTCGGGCCAATTGCCGATCACCACATCCAGGTCACCCTCGGCGAGCAAACGCTCGAAATCGACATTCGGCCCCAGCGCATGCAGCGTCAGCCTGGCCTGAGGCGCCTCCCGGCGCAGGCGCTCGACCACGTTCGCGACGAAGGCCGGGGCCAGATAGTCGGGCGAACCGATGCGAAACTCCTGCCGCGTCACCTGCGGCTCGAAAGTCTCCGGCCCACCGGTCATGCGATCGATCTCGGCCAGTGCGCCCTTTGCATGTGACAGCAGCGCAAGCGCGCGCTCGGTGGGCACCATGCCGCCCTTCTCGCGCACCAGCAAGGGGTCTCCGAGGATTTCGCGCAGGCGCTTGAGTGCCGCACTGATTGCCGGCTGCGACTGGTTCATCTTCAGCGCTGTCCGGGACACACTGCGCTCGTTGATCAACAGGCAGAATATCCGCAACAGATAGGTATCGAGGGGATCGTCACCACGCCGGATCACCATTGCTCGCGCTCCTTGTCTCAGTGCCCCGCATTCAGGGCCCCGCATCCGTGCCCTGTCTCCGTACCCTGACCGACCGGGGCAGCCACTTTCAGAATAAGCGAGAGCATATATCACTTATAACGACATCAAGATTCCCATAAGAGCCAGCCGTCGTAGACTGCGACGCATCAGCAGCAAGAATCGCAAGAACCAGGAGACCACACCATGGGACGACTCACCACACACGTACTCGACACCGCCAACGGCAAGCCGGGAGTCGGGATTGCAGTGACCGTATTCCGGCTCGACGGTGAACGCCGCGAGATCGTGCGCACCGTCACCAACCTCGACGGCCGCTGCGACCAGCCCCTGCTCGAAGGCGCAGCCCTGGAAGCCGGCCGCTACGAGATCGTGTTCGCCGCCGGAGACTACTTCCGCTCTCTCGGTGCGCCGCTGCCCGAGCCACTATTCGTGGATGAAGTGGTCCTTCGCTTCGGGGTAGCCGATCCGGCGCAGCACTACCACGTGCCGCTGCTCGTATCGCCGTGGAGCTACTCCACCTACCGCGGAAGCTGAGAGCCAACCCCGGATACAGAGAGCATTCAATAATGGAAACCTACCTCCTCGACTGGGCCAACCTGCTGTTGCGCTGGGTCCACCTCATCACCGGAATAGCCTGGATCGGCGCGTCTTTCTATTTCGTGATGCTCGACTCCTCGCTGAAATCGCCAAAAAAGCCAGAGGATGCGGCACGTGGCGTGTTCGGCGAACTGTGGGCGGTGCATGGCGGCGGCTTCTACTGCAGCCAGAAGTACCTCATCGGCCCCAAGGGCGAACCGCTGTCCAACGACCTGCACTGGTCCAAGTGGGAGGCTTACAGCACCTGGTTGTCGGGGTTCGCGCTGCTTGTGCTCATCTACTGGATCGGCGCCTCGACCTACCTCATCGACAGCCAGGTCATGGCGCTGACGCCGGCTGCAGCCATCGGCATCTCGATTGCCGTCCTCGTCGCCGGATGGGTAGTGTATGACCTGCTGTGCCGCAATCTGATCGGGCGTGACACCTTGCTCGCGGCGATCGTGTTCGTGCTCGTCATGCTCGCCAACTGGTTGCTGCATCAGGTGTTTTCGGCGCGCGGGGCCTACATTCATGTGGGTGCGATGTTGGGCACGATGATGGCGGCGAATGTGTTCTTCCACATCATTCCCGGCCAGAAGCGCATGGTTGAACAGATCCGCAGCGGCCAGAAAGTCGACACCATGCCCGGCATCGTGGGCAAGCAGCGCTCGGTGCACAACACTTACTTCACCCTGCCGGTGCTGTTCATCATGATCAGCAATCACTATCCCATGACCTACGCCAACAAGCACGGCTGGCTGGTGCTCGCCGCGCTGATGCTGGCAGGCGTGCTGATCCGCCAGTTCTTCGTACTGCGCCACCGCGGCCAGGTGAAGTGGTGGCTGCCGGCCAGCGGCGTGGCCCTGATCGCGGTGCTGATGGTGGCAATGGCGCCGAAACCGGTCGATGCCGGTGGTGACAAGGTGAGTTTCTCGGCCGTCAAGGAGGCCATGGTGCAGCGCTGCGTGAGCTGTCACGCCGGCCAGCCCACCTGGGAAGGCTTCGCCCAGCCACCCAAGGGCGTGATCCTCGAAACCCCCGAGCAGATCGGCCAGCACGCTGCCAAAATCGCCGAAACCGTCGCCAGCGGCTACATGCCGCTTGGCAACCTGACCCACATAACCGATCAGGAGCGCACGCTGATCGCCACCTGGTTTGCCCAGGGCGCGCGCCTGACCGACTGAACGAAGATGGCTGAACGAAGACATTTGAACAAATACCGCTGAACAATGACTGCTGACCCGACATGATCGAGCAGGAGCACACCGACATGAGCCTGAATACCGCCCCTCAAACACCCACGGAGCGTCTCCTGACCGAGCTCTCCACACTCCCGCGCGCAGATTTCGTCGCCCGCCTTGGCGACATTTTCGAACACTCACCCTGGATCGCCGACCGCGCCTGGACCGCCCGTCCGTTCGAGAGCGTGGGATCCTTGCACGCTGCAATGCTTGCCGTCCTTGCCTCGGCGAGCGAGGCCGAAAAGCTTGCACTCATCCGCGCCCACCCCGAGCTCGCCGGCAAGGAGGCCGCAGCCGGCACGCTCACCGAATCCTCCACCGGCGAGCAGAAAGGCGCGGGCCTGGACCAGTGCAGCGCGGCGGAACTTCACCGCCTGCGCGAGCTCAACGCTGCCTATCGGTCCCGCTTCGGTTTTCCGTTCGTGATCGCGGTGAAAGGCCTGAGCCGTCACCAGATCATGGACGCGATCGAGGCCAGGCTGCAAAACGACCCCGCCACCGAGTTTCGTACCTGCCTCGGTGAAATCGCCAGGATTGCCCGATTCAGGCTTGATGCCCTGATGGGCTAAGTCGAACTTCACCGTAGATCAAACACCACACCGGTCAGCGCATGACCTGACACGAGAACAAGGAAGCTCACCATGGCCAGCCACACCCCCGGCGCCCCCGTCTTCGCCCCCCCAGCCGACCTGCCCGACTGGGCCCTGCGTTCGGTCGATCTCGCCAGCGCCCGTCTGGGCGCCAAGGCACTCTACGCATCGGATGACTTCTTCGCCGAGGTCGCGCGCATGCTCAACCCCGAACCGGCCCAGTTCATCCCCGGCAAGTTCGACATCAACGGCAAGTGGATGGACGGCTGGGAGTCGCGCCGCAAGCGCGTCGCCGGT
>JAUSOD010000053.1 GCA_030656215.1 Azoarcus sp. | reverse complement strand
CCTGATGTACCGATCCCGCGACGCCTCCAGATCATGCTGGATCTCGTGCAGAGCCTCGGTCTGTACATGGAGCTCGATCCGATGCACCTCCAGTTGCTGCACCAGCACGTCGGCAGAGCTTTGTAGCAAGGCAGCGCTGCTTTGATTGGCCCCTTGTTGGTCTGCCCCCGTTGGCCCGCACTCCGCAACGGATAGGGGTATGGACTTGTTCAGGTTTTTTGAATCCGGCTTCATGGTCGTGAATCAACTCCATCAGGCAATCTGGTACGCATCGATGTCGCACCAGATTCGATGAACCCATTCCGAACTGCGAGGACACCGTTTTGAGCGTACTGCAATCTGCGTCGAAAGGGTACGTGACAACTCAAGTTATTGATCAGTGTAGGAAAAGTCCTACTCGATGCATCTGGTGATCTGACTTCGATTCAGCCTTGTGCCGACAGACTGCAATGGATTGACCTCGCATAATTGTTCTGCGGAATCAATGAAGCACGAATGTGCAGGAATAAGCACAAGGCGGTTTTTCCCGACTACCTCAAAGCGCTGCGAAAACGACAGCGGGGTGGTGTGTCGGTTCAGGGGTAAGGCCGAGTGCCCGAAGAGGCACCACGCGGAGGAGACATTTTTTGCAGAAACTACAAGGCAGGTTTGTTGCGATACGGCGGCAGGGTCGGCTGGCACAGGAGCTGACTCACGTCGATTCATCTCACCCGGGCTATTACCTGGTGGTGCCCGGGGTCACACGAAAATCAAGTCGTAGACGGGCACGTGGCACACGTGAGCCCGCGCCGGTGCTGCTCGGACCTTTTCGCAACGAAGTCGAGGCGCGTTTCATTCAGACCAGTGCGCAGGCGCTGGGACTGTTAGTTGAGCGTGCAGACTTGTTGCCGGAGCAGTCCGCTGGACGGATGCAAGTGTTAGGGGAACTTGCATCCCGTTTTCTTCCCCGGCCCCGCCATGCTATGACCGCTGTTTAGATGGCCCTGCGCTCAAGTCGATGGTGGAGATTGCCCTCCATATTTCGGAACAACTGCTCGTACTCAACCTGATCGTCCGTCACGGCTATATCGCAAGCGAGCGATAGCGGCTTTTTTCGTGCGATCCGGTAGTCGGGACCACGTTGCGGAAGCGAGAGCTGGAGATGAGGTCTGACATCTTACGACTCCCTGCTTAAGCTCTCCGCCCTTCCGCTCGGGGTTGCAAGGTATCGGATGGGGTCTCCGTATAGGTAGGAATAATCCGACAGAAGTTGATCCTTTTTCTGACGTTGATCTGGCGTTGAACTGATAGACGGGTGATCAGTTGCACTGCACAATGAAGTCGGAATATGAACTGTGTGGCAGCTTGAATGGATGGAGTCCACCGGCTTGGTTATTGATCTAGATAACTTGGGAAATACGGGGAGACGGCTTTTCAGCTACCGCCGGGAAAGGCGAAACCGCTAGAGTTTACGATGCAGTGCGCCCGCAGAGGCGCCAGGTCGAGGAGACATTTTTTTGATGAAAGTTGCTGTTGAAATACTGTTGTAAAAATATTTTTATGGAATGTTGCTTTGCGGCAGTCTATTGTAATTAAGGTCCTTCGGAAAACCGGATGACATTCCGGATCAATGTACTCCACCACTTCTCACCTTGAGGAATACACCATGAGCTCGATCACGCCCTTGCATGAAAAATTGTCCGAAGTCGCCACCGCCAACGGCGATGCCTTCAAGGCCATCGTCGAGATTGGGCTGAACACGTCGGAGCAGTTGTTTGCGCTCAGCCTGAACGCAGTTCGGTCCAGCACGGCGAGCGTCACTGTGCCGAAGAGCGGCAACTTTTTTGAGCAGATGACTACGCAGTTCGGATCGCCGACACGTTCGCTGGAACTGGTCACCGATTACCTGCGCAACGTGAGTGGCATCCTGATCAAGTCGCAGGCCGAAGTTGGACAGATCAACGTCGAACGCACCAACGAACTCGCCCAGTCCATCAGCACGCTGCTGGACAGCATGGCCAAGTCCGGTCCCAACGGCTCAGCCGAGGTGGTCGAGCAGATCAAGACGGCCCTGAGCAGCGCAACCGAAGCTTACGAAAACATGATCAAGACGAGCGGCGAGATTGCTGAGCGCAGTCTGGCAGCAGCCGGCGAGGCTGTGCAGCCGATGATTGCTGCTGCCGCCAGCACCGAGAAGAAGGTAACGAAAAAAGCCGCATAAACAGACAGTTCAAGAGTTCTGTGCTTCAAGCCCCTGAGAGTCAGGGGCTTTTTTTTCGCCTGTGCGCCGGACTGGCTCATGCAGGCTGGCCCGCGTCGATACGCAAGACTCATGCTTCCCTTACCAATTGCGCAAGAATGGTTATCATCCTGTCCATAAGGGTCCGTCGTCAGAGGCGGGCGTTTCAAGGATGAGGTAGTCGCAGTGAAGAGCGTATTGATTGTGGACGATGATCGGGTGATCCTGAATCTGCTGGCGGAGGGGCTGCGCGATAGCGGCTACGACGTGTCGATTGCGGTGTCGGGTGAGGAAGCGCTCAAGCTGGTCGATTGCCGGGACTTCGATCTGGTTGTGCTGGACATGCGCATGCCGGTGATGAGCGGGATTGAGCTTGCGCGGAAATTTGCGTCCGTGGGTAGGCCTCCGTTCGTGTTTCTGTCCGCATTTGACGATGCGTCGGTGGTGCGGGAGGCCGCCGACGTGGGTGCCATGGGTTACCTTATCAAGCCGGTGGACGTCCCCCAACTCGTTCCCTTCATCGAAGCGTCCATTGCACGCGCCCGCGACATCGAGGCCTTGCGCAATGCTCGAGACCATCTCGAGAAGGCGCTTACGCTTGAACAGAATACGCGCACTGCAGTGGGCATCATCATGGTACGCAAGGGGCTGGACCGGAAACCGGCCTTCAATTATCTGCGCACACGCGCCCGTTCGCAGCGACGCAAGATAGGCGATGTGGCGGAGGAGTTCATTGCCTCGTTGGAGGACAACAACAGGATTCTGTGCGATGAGAAATGACACCGCTTGCCATATTCAGCCCCTCCGCTTGAGGGTGTCGACTCGTTTGTTGCGTTGCGTAACGGAGAATCGAACGTGAGCTCATCCCTCACGCCTCCGCCAACAGTGCCTGAGCCTGACGACGGAGTGGAATCCTCTGGTATCCGCGCTGACGTACCGACCTTGTGCTCTGCAGAAGCCATGCTGCACGAACTACAGTTGCATCAAGTCGAGCTGGAGCAACAGAACGAGAGTCTGCGCGCGGCAACGGTCGATCTGGAGAACTCTCGAAATCGCTATCGCGACCTCTATCGCAATCTTTATGAACTTGCGCCTGTCGGCTATTTAACGCTGTCCCGCGACGCTCGCATTGCCACGATCAACATGACCGGTGCGTCTTTGCTCGGCGAAGAGCGCCACGCACTGCTGCAGCGACCCTTCATGCAGTTCGTGACGGACAAGGAGCAGGATCTGTGGAGCCTTTTTTTTCGCCGGGGTACAAGTGACCGAGCTAAGCTCAACTGTGAGTTGAATCTGGTTCGAAAGGACGGCTCAATTTTCACCGCGTGCGTGGCGTTCGCTCCTATCCCTATCAGCGATGAGGGGACATCGCTACGCGTCACCCTGGCCGATATCACCGATTCCAGGCGGGCCGAGCAGGCCCGGGTGGAGGAGGCCTTCCAGCTTCGCGACGCGCTGACGCGGGAAGTACATCACCGGATCAAGAACAACCTTCAGGTTGTGGTCGGGCTGCTGCGCAGGGCGGTTGGCAAGCATCCGCAGGCACTGCCGGCAATCGAAGCTGCCATTGCTCAGGTTCAGGCCGTAGCTGTCGTGCATGGCTTGTACGGTCAGGTCGTGCGAGAAAATGTCATGTTGTGCGAACTGCTTCCGGTCGTGGTGTCGAGCGTGTCAGAGTTGACCGGCTTGCCCTTTTCCCGAAAAGGGATCGAGGAGGCCCAGGGCAGGTTCTTGATCAAGGAGAGTGAAGCCGTGGCGGTGGCGTTGATTCTGAACGAATTGCTGACCAATGCGGTGAAGCACTCGGTGGGCGGCGTGCACGAGGACGGCATGCCGCAAGTGAGGTTGACACGTGGTGAGGCGCACGGCTGTGTCTCCATCATGAATCGCGGCTGTTTGCCCGCGGATTTCGACTTTGAAGCCGGTCGGGGTGGTGGTACCGGCCTTGGCCTCGTACGTGCGCTGATGCCCACGCTTGGCATGCGTGTCACTTTTCGGCAGTCCGCCGGGTTGGTCGAAGTGGAGGTGAGGATAGGTGAGCCGGTGCTGAGCGTGACTTGATCCGTTGCCGGCAGCGTGCGGATGACCCTGAAAGCGTGGAGTAAGTTCAAGCATATATAAATAAATTGTCATTGATTTTTCCGGGTGCCTGAGGCAGATTGTCATCGGGCGATTAGGATGAATGTTGAAGGTGCCGTGCAAGCCTTCTCCACGCCCTCGTTCCACGCGGCCCAATCCCCGCCGCGATATCCATGGTGCCGTCGTTGTTTCAACGCGACAGCCGCTGTTCCGGGCCCAATCTCTGCCCGTAAAAACTCCGTTGTGCCAAACCGGCTCTCAGTGATCGGTGGATTCAGTGTGCGTGATCAATCAGCAGCATCAGGAGGGATGTATGGGATTTGATGCGTTTGGGCTGAGCCAGATACGCATGGCGATCGATACGAGCGAAAGTGCGATCGCGCGGCGGAAGGCATTCCTCGAGTTTGCCGACGACGACGTCGCACGCCTGCAGCAGTTGCATAAGGTCTTGCAGGGATACGCTCCGGCGTTCTCCAAGGCCTTCTACGAACACATCCTGTCCTTTGACGAGACGCGGGCCCTGGTGTCCGACCCGCAGACGCTGCTCCGGCTGCAGCGTTCCCAGTCTTCGTATTTCGACGGTCTGACGGCGGGTCATTACGATGCGGAATACGTTCTCCATCGTCTTCGCGTGGGGATGGTTCACCACCGTGTCGGCCTTGGCCCGGCCTGGTATCTGGGCGCCTACTCAAAATACCTGGTGGAGCTTCTTCCGGAAATTCAGCGGCGACTGGGCGAAATGCCCGAGCAGTTTGTCGCTACGGTGCAGTCCTTGATCAAGGTCGTGCTGTTCGACATGGGGCTTGCGATCGATACCTATATCGAAGCGCGCGACCAGACCATACAGGGCTTGAAAAACTATTCTGAGATGGTTTTCGAGAGCATGCACGACGGAATTGTGGTGTTGTCCCCGGAGCTATCGGTTCTTTCCGCCAACCGCGCAGCGCTGAAGCTGTTCGCGTTGGAACCACACAAGGTGCTCGGCCGTCATTTGAACGAAGTGCTCGACGCCAAAGGGCTCGCGGAGTGCGCGCGGGGGGTGGTCAAGAACGGGGGCGAGCTGCAGGATCAGCCTTTTGTCATGTCCGCCCTGGGTGGCGGGTCATCAAAAGCGGTGCGGGTTACGTTGCGGAATGTCTGTCTCGCCGAGGAGGAGGGAAGGCTGCTGCTTGTGATCGAAGAGGTCAGCGAGGAGGAATTGTTTCGCAGGCAGGCTGAATCGAGGCTGTCGCGCAGCGAGGCCATGCTCCGCCACGCTCAGGCGGTGGCCAAAATCGGCAGCTGGCGCCTGGATCGGAACGGCGAGGACGAAGATGTGCTGGAGTGGTCCGAGGAAACCTACCGTTTGTTCGGCATGATGCACGGCACACCCGTAGGCTATCAGAGCTTCCTCGAGCGGGTGCACCCGGATGACCGGAATCACGTGAATGAGTCGTGGCTAGCCGCGCTGATGGGGGCGCCTTACCGCGTGGAACATCGGATCAGGGTGAGTGACGAGGTGCGCTGGATGGAGAACCGGGCGGAACTGGCGTTCGATGCGCAAGGACGGTTTGTTTCTGCCATCGGCACGGTACAGGACATCACCGAGCGCAAGGTCGCCGAAGTGCGCATCGAGCAACTTGCTTTCTATGACGGGCTGACCGGGCTGCCCAATCGGGCGCTGTTCCACGACCGCCTGCATCAGGCGCTTGCGGCGGCCAAGCGGCACGGACATTCGCTTGCGCTGCTGTTTGTGGATCTGGACCGGTTCAAGGAAATCAATGACACCCAGGGGCATGCCTGTGGAGACCAGGTGCTGGCAGAGGTCGGACGGCGATTTCGGGCGGCATTGCGTCATGATGAGACGCTCGCGCGACTGGGGGGCGACGAGTTTGTCATCATTGCGAATCAGACCGGGCGCTCTGGGGCAACGCTTATCGCCGAGCGGCTGAAGCGGGTGCTGAATATTCCGATCGAGGTCAGGGAAGGTGCGTTTTCGCTCGGTGCTAGCACCGGAATCGCGCTCTATCCGGATGATGGAGACGACAGTCAACTGCTGCTCAAGCATGCCGACATTGCGATGTACCGGGCCAAGGCGGACGGCGGTGGCTACTGTTTCTATGGTGCCAGGATGGGGGCCGAGCTGGCCCGCCGGATGGAGGTTGCCCGGCGCTTTACCCGCGCGCTGCAGGAAAAACAGCTGAAGCTCCACTACCAGCCGCAGTGCGACCTGAAAACCGGGAAGCTGACCGGGGCTGAAGCACTGTTGCGCTGGCACGATCCGGAGTGGGGCTGGGTGAGTCCGGCCGAGTTCATCCCGATTGCGGAAGAGCGCGGCATGATGGTCGTTCTGGGGGAGTGGGTGCTCAAGGAAGCGTGCGCGCAGCTGCGGTTTTGGGCCAGGGCGGGCCTGGCGCTCCCGGACCGGTTGGCGATCAACGTGGCCACGCAGCAGATCGAGCAGGAGGATTTCGCGCATCGGGCACTCGCGATCGCCGATGAGGCCGGAGTTGCGCCCACCCGTATCGAACTCGAGATCACCGAGTCGAGCATGATGCTCGACCCCGAGTGTGCGATGCGGGTTACCCGACTGCTGGTCGATGCCGGGTTTGCCTTTGCGATCGACGATTTTGGTACCGGCCATTCGTCCTTGTCCTACCTGAAGCGGTTTCCGGCGCAGACCCTCAAGATCGACATGTCCTTCGTGCGCCAGATGCTCAGCGACCGCAACGACCTCAGTATCGTCACCACCATCATCGCCATGGCGCAGAGCCTCGGGCTGAAGACGCTGGCCGAAGGGGTGGAGGAAGCAGCCCAAGCCAAGCGCTTGCTGGCACTGGGTTGCGATGAGGCACAGGGCTATTACTTTGGTAGGCCTGTCTCAGCACCCGATTTTGCGGTTAAATGGCTGAGGCCGGATAGTCCAAGTGGCTGATCGGAAGGGCGCAAATATTAGGTAGTTGTCGGTGTTGAGTGTTCTGATGGCGATTTTCGGTGCGTTTCTGCAAGGGTCTCCCGTGCGCACCAAACTAGCTTGTGTTATGTCTGTAGACGTATATCTTACGATCTATCTTCATGCGCTGAATTCGTGTGCAAGAATAACAATCCCGGGGCCCGAAAATGCGCAAATCTGCACCTGTATCGAATGTCGAAACCTTGCTGCCTGAAGGTGAGTTCATCTATTCCCGCACGGATCTGAAAAGCATCATCGTCGAAGCGAACGAGGCCTTCGCGCGTATCAGTGCCTACCATCCGGACGAGATGATCGGTCAGCCGCACAATATCGTCCGTCACCCGGACATGCCGGCCGAGGCCTTTGCGGACATGTGGCGTGATCTGAAGGATGGCCGTCCGTGGCGCGGGCTGGTAAAGAACTGCCGCAGCGATGGCGGGTATTACTGGGTTGTGGCCAATGCCTCGCCGGTGCGGGAAAACGGCCGCATCGTCGGCTATCAGTCGGTGCGATCGCGCCCGGCACGGACCGAGGTCGCAGCGGCCGAAGCGGCGTATAAGCGTATCAAGAGCGGTGACAAATCAATTCGTGTCGAGCGGGGGCGGATTGTTCCCGCGCGGCCTTCGGTCTGGGCGGTATTCAGTTCGGCGTCCGCGCAAATGCTTGGGGTTGGCCTGCTGTTGCTGGTGATGGCCATGCTCGTCATCGCGGGGTATTTCGTCCAGGTGCCGTTTCAGGCGGAGATAACGCTCGGTGTGGCCGTGCTCGGCCTGCTATGGGCTGGCTTCTTCCTGCTGTTTGCCGTTCCGCGGCTCGGATCAGACCTCGCGTCGCTACATGCCTATCTTGAACAACTGTTGATTACCGGCGACTTGCGCAAGCGTCTTGACATTTCCCGGCGCGACATCCTCGGCGAAATCGCCCGAAGTGTGGATCGTTTTGTCTCGTCGATTCAGGCCACCGTGCAAGGCATGGGCGACACCGCGCAGCAGGTTGCCAATGTATCGGGCGAGGTGGCGTCGGGAGTTGGCAATGTGAGTGACTCGGCGCGTGTGCAGAGTGATGCTACGTCGTCAGCTGCTGCGGGGATCGAGCAGATAACCGTGTCGATCAGCGAGGTGGCCGAGCATGCCGAGGCTACGCGCAGTGCGGCCCAGGCGGCGAGTGATGTGTCGGTGCGGGGCGGAGCCCTCTCGGCCCAGGCCTCTGCAACGATTCAGGCGCTGGCTGGAACAGTGAAGGACGCGGCCGTCCAGGTCGAGTTCCTGGGCAGCAAGTCGGCCGAAATTTCCCGCATAACCGGGGTGATCCGCGAAATTGCCGATCAGACCAATCTGCTGGCCCTGAACGCGGCCATTGAGGCGGCCCGTGCCGGTGAGCATGGACGCGGGTTTGCGGTGGTGGCCGACGAGGTGCGCAAGCTTGCCGAACGTACCGGCAACGCCACCCGTGAAATCAGCACCATGGTCGACGCGATTCAGAGTGAAACCCAGAAAGCCGTTACCGGCATGCGTGAAGGCGCCACCCAGGTGGAGACCGGCGTGCTGCTGGTGCAGGACGCGCAGGGGGCGCTCAACGAAATCAACCTTCAGATGGGCAAGACCCTGCAGATGGTCAACGACATCTCCCATTCATCCAGAGAGCAGAAAAACGCCATGAACATCATGGCGCAGAGTGTGGAGCGTGTCGCGTCGATGACGGACCAGAACCTGGCCGTGGTCGCACAGACGCATGGGGCGGTCGATAGTCTGGACAAGTCGGTCGGTCGGATGCAAAAGGCGATCGGGCAGTTTGTAGTGTGATGGGCATGGATCAGCGTTTGGCCAGCGCATTGGCGACGTGGAAGCCGGATGCGCCCGACAGGCCCGGCCCGGGATGGGTCGAGGCGCCGATGTGGTACAGGCCCTTGATCGGCGTGCTGTGGTCCTTGACGCCGCGGATCGGGCGCCAGAACAGGTACTGGTCCACCGAGCACTCGCCGGAGTAGGGGTCGCCGCCGACGAGGTTCATGTTCATCCGCTCGAGGTCCGCGGGCGAGATCACCTTGCGCCCGATGATGCTGGCCTCGAGGTTCGGCACGTGCCTGGCGATGCGCCCGATCGCGCGCTCGGCATAGCGTTCGGCAATCTCGGTGGTCCACCGGCCGTCGGCCGGCACCGTGATCTCGCCGGCGGCATCGCCGCGGATGGTGCGCGGGCATTCGGGCAGCTGGATCCACATCACCCAGCCGCCTGCCGGCGCACGTGAGGGGTCGACTGCGCAGGGCTGGCACACGCATACCGTGCCTTCGGCTGGCAGCAGGCCGCGTTCGGCCTCGTTCACCGCGCGCGAAACGCCGTCCATACCGGGCGTCAGGTGCAGGTAGATCACTTCGCGCAGCGCTGGGTCAGCCCATTGCGGCGGGGCCGACAGGGCGAGATGGATCTGCATGTTGGCCTTGCCGTAGCGATACTCGCGGGCCTGGCGCCGGAGCGGGGCGGGGGCATGTTCGTTGGGCAGCAGGCGGCCGTAGAGCTGGGTCGGGGTAACGTTACAGATCACCTGCTTCGATTCGAACACGCGCCCGTCGGTGGTGCGTACGCCGCGTGCCTTGCTGCCATCGACCAGGATCTCGGCAACGTCGGCACCGGTTTCGAAGCGGCCGCCGGCGGCTTCGATCATGCTGCGGAAGGCATCGACCGTACGCCCGTTGCCACCCTTGACCAGCGGCAGGCCCACTGCCTCGAGGGTGAAGGCGATGACTTGCGCCATCAGGGCCGACATCGGGCTCTCGGGGCCGAGCCCGGTGTGCAGCACCCAGGGTGCGAGCAGGGCGCGGGTGAGCTCGGACTGGAAGTGGGTCTCGAGCCAGGCGCGGCAACTCTGCATCGCCGGGCCGAAGAAAGCCAGGGTTTCGTGCGCGCCCTGTTTCCAGACCTTGCCGAGCATCATCTTGCCGACGCTCGAGCTCCAGAGCTCGTTGCCCAGCAGCGAGAAGATCAGCTCCGCGTTCTTCTCGACGAAGGCCATGCCCTCGCCGTAGGCATCGCCATCGCCGGGGGCGAGTGCGTTCATCGCCGCGATGTTGCCAGCGCGCTCGCGGCCCAGGATCAGCGAGCGTCCGTCGGGCAGGAGTACCCCGGTCGGGGTGGCATTGGTGCCGTAGTCGAGGCCGTTGGCGTGCAGGCTGTCCTTCAGTTCGGCGTAGCCCGGCCCGGTGACGAACAGCGGGTGGGCGGTGGACATGGTGTCGTGCAGGTAGCCCGGCGCGGTCAGTGCTTCGGTACGGATACAGCCGCCGAGCACCGCTTCGCGTTCGAGAACGAGGACTTTCTTGCCGCGCTTGGACAGGACGCCGGCGCAGACGAGGGAGTTGATCCCGCTGCCGACGATGATTGCATCGTATTTGCTCATCGCTCAGATCTCATTGGGTGGCACTGCGATCAGAGTGCCGCCGCAGGCGCGCGGAAAATATCCGTTACCCGCCGATCTGTATCCGCTTTTCGCAGTTCTCGCATCCGCGGCCGCTTCAATCGTGGCGTTCGACCTTGTGGATGCGGTTCTGCGCGGCGGGTGCTAGGCAGGCGCCCTATCCGGCGGCAACCCACGGGTCGATCAGCGACAGCCCTTCGATATCCCGAAAATCCGCCGTGTTGCGGGTGGCCAGCGGCATGCCCCGGGCCAGCGCGATGGCCGCGATCTGTGCGTCCTCGACGCTGATCGGCCGGCCCATTCGGGTACGGACCGCGACAAGGCGGGCACAGTGGAGGGCAGCCGCGCTGTCGAAAGGCAGGCAGCGCCCGGCAAAGTCTTCCTCGAACATGGCCCGGGCCGCCGACGCGAGCCCTGCCTGGCGTTTGCCGGCGGGCATCAGCGCCAGACCCAGTTCGATCTCGGCCTGACTCACTGCACTTACATGAAGCGTGTCCGCCGGCTGTCCATCCAACCAGGCAACAACCTGGATGGCGGGCTGCGGGCGCATGAATTCGGAGAGCACGTTGGTATCGAGCAGGATCACGGAGATCAGTCCCATGCGGGTGGTGTGCGTGGAGCCTGACGAACGGGAAACTCGAAATCTTCACTCGCCACGTCACTGAAACGACCCAGCAAGCGCTGCCCAAGCGGCGTCTGCCCGCCCGGGCGCGCCAAGGCGTCACGCAGGATGCGCCGCGCCTCCTCTTCCATCGACACCCCATGCTGTGCCGCGCGCACACGCAAGGAGGTCTTGATGGTTTCCTCCACGTTGCGAATGGTCAACACCGCCATGATCGCGCCTCCCTTGTCGATAGTGGCCTCATTGTCGTCATTGATGGCGGTGCTGTCAATGCTGTCAATCTAGTCAAGGTTCGAGCGCGGTAGCCCGTGCATCGTTTGGAGTCGAGCCAGTCCGACTGCGCGCCAAACGCCGTGATGTGGAATCGATCCAGTGACGAGCAGGTACGTGCACGACACCAACGTCGTCTCAGAGCTGCGCAAACTGGGCCAGCAGAGATCAATGATGTCTGACCCTATTGATCGCTGTGCTGAAGGCCGGTCGCATAAAGAGCAGCAGTCGCCTTGATGCCCATGGCGACTGCCGATCTTCTGTTCTAGAGCGAGAGCGCCGAGATTGCTGTCAGACCCTGTTCGATGTTGTTCCGCGCAGCGCCTTCCAATGCCAGGCGCAGGCGCGTGATAGCTACCGCGGCGTCACTGAAGGTCGCCGTATGCGAAGATTTCACGCTTCGCTTGAACACCACCGAGCGATCCGATTGCTTCACCAGCACCCAGGTTGCCTCGAGCTCCACTGTGAAGGAGAGTCCGAACATCGGCTTGTTGAGGTGAACGATGGAAACCATCAGATCGTAGTCAGCCGCCTTGCCTTGTACAACGGAGTTGAAGACCTTGTTCTGCACAATCGAATCCTCGATCGCAGCTTTCAGATCCTCATCGGAGATGTTGCTACTGTCCATCGCCCCCGTCGGGCTGCCTCCACTGGTTTTGACTGCCACCGAGTGCGCATGCTGCTTCGCGGGCTTCAAATCGCCGGGCACCATCGCCGCGCGATTTGCAGACGAGGCGCAGCCAGCCAATCCGACCACTGCGGCCAGTACAACAGGAATCAACAGCCTGTTCAGACGCATCATTTTGCTTCCTTGAAGACATTGCCCATGACCTCGTCAACCATTTCCTTGGGTGATTTACGGGTCAGCGAACCATGGAGCGAGCTTCCGTTTGCCATTGGAAAATCAGTTTCCGGCTCCCGGATCACGACCGTCAATTCAAGCAGGTACATCGTAATGTCCCACATCCACCGATCGACATAGGTAACGATGGCGTTCACTTCCTTCGGTTTCTCCGTGCCCTCGGTGACGGTATAGCCGCGACGGCGAAGATCGTCTGCAATCAACGTGCTGATGCCCGCTGTCTCATCCGGGATCTTCACGACGTGCATGGTTTTCAACGCATGCAGATCCACTCCAGGCTCGACTTTCGCCGTTGCCCGGTTCGCGCAGCCGGAGAGTGTGCTAATGGAAATGAGTATTGCGGCAAGAAAGGCGGCTCTATTCATATATTTAACTGTGGCTGTTAAGGAAGATGGGTTCAGGATGGATTCCACGTGTGCGGGGTGGACGGGTTCGAGTTGACGATCAACGTGAAGCTTCAGCCGACGACCGAGAACGGCTCTGTCGGCTGCAAGCACTGGTTAGCGCTCTTGTTCGTGAAATACATGCCAAGCCTCCTCAAAGCCTTGGTCTTGTAACTTGCGCCAATTGATCCCGGGGCTTCAGCCGGGTTCGTGTATCCAGTGCGCAACCATTCCATCTGCCCAGCACCAGCTATGCGCACCTCAGCGCATGGTCCGTCAAGGTCGAACCTCCCCGTTTGATATGTTCTGGGCATGCTGCACCACTGGTTGCAGTGGGCAGTGCCTTGCTCAGCTTTGCGTGCAGGGTGCTGTGCGGCGTGGCGCCTAGCTTGGGGATTCAGTATGCACGACCTGTAACGATTATTTACAACAATTATGCAGAGGGTGCTGCCGTGCTGACAAGCGCATAACACGTTGGCAACGTGACTTTTGTCTCCACTTGGCGCTGCATGCTCGGAATGGCGCCGATCAGTCAAGAGCGATGGCGATTCCGCGTCGGGTCTTTGGTGGCCCGCAACGGTAGGACGATTGGGATGTTTGGGGGCATTGTGTGATGCCAGCAGCAACTGTGCCGTGGGGGAGGGCGGAGTCGCCTGTGCTGCTGGCTTTGGGTTTTCGCAGAGCGTCGCTCTGCGCTACCGGAGCGGTGTAGTGCGGCGGAGAATCCGGGGCCGGCTTTGCACAGCCGACCCCCTTCGGCGGCGCGAAGCGATGCTTCGCGAAACCCGCCTACGCCCCCTTGAAGGGGAAGGGACCTTCTAATCAGGTCCTGGCGAACTCCCTTGATCAGCAAGTTGTGCTGCCGCCGACCCGTCCGCGAGGCGTTTCTCAGGCCGCAACTGGACTCACCGCGTGCATCAGCCCGCCGAACGACATTGTTTCCGGCTCGGGCGCGGCGTAGCAGCCGCGGTAGAAGAGCAGGGGCGCGCGGTCGTGCACCTCGAAGTGCTGCACTCGACCCACCAGGATCAGGTGGTCGCCGCCGTCGTAGCGGTGCTCGGTCGAGCATTCGAACACGGTGGCGCAGCCGTCGAGCAGGGGCGCATCGCCGATGCCGGAGTCGAGCTCTAGTCCGGAGAACTTGTCGCTGGCGGCGCGCGCGAAGCGGTCGGACAGGCCCTGCTGCGAGCTAGCGAGCACGTGCACGGCAAAGTGGTCGGTGGCGGTGAAGGCGGCCAGGCTGTAGGAGTTCTTCGCCAGGCTCCACAGGATCAGCGGCGGATCGAGCGAGACCGAGGCGAAGCTGTTTACGGTGACGCCGACTGGCTCACCTTCGGTGCCGCGTGTGGTGACGATGGTGACGCCGGTGGCGAAGTGGCCGAGTGCGTTACGGAATTGGCGGGGGTCGAACATGTTGGGTCTCCTCTGGGGGAAGGCTGCCGCCCGGAACGTGCCCGGGAGGGGCGCGGGCTTATGCGGCGACCGCTTCCATTTCGCGCTGCATCAGGCGTTCGGCGTCGGCGGCGTCGAACCAGTAGTCGGCGTAGTCGCGCGGGTCGTTGAAGCCGTTGGCGATGCGCGAGGCGAGTGCGGGGGCGTGCTGGGCGGTGGCGAGCAGCTTGACGATGTAGTCCGGCGGCGGGAACAGCAGGCTGTTGGTCCAGCGCACCACCTTCTCGGCGTAGCCGTTGTACAGCGCGTCGAAGGTCTGGCGCATCCAGGCTTCGTCGAAGGCGCCGGCGCCGCGGGCGAGGATGGCGTCGTAGTAGTGCTTTGCGCCCTTGGTGGCGTTGTTCGAGCCCTGGCCGGTGATCGGGTCGTTGACCAGCACCGCGTCACCCATGCCGAACACCTTACGCCCGGAGGGCAGGGTGAGCACGGCGTTGCGTACCATCGGCGTGATACGCCCGGCGAGGGTGCCGTTGGCGTCGGTGAGCTGGCAGTCGCGGCTGCGTTCGTATTCCCACGGCGCGAAGGTCTTGAGGATGTTGAGGCTGGTTTCCAGATGCTGCTCCGGGCTCCTGGCGTCGCCCCAGCAATCCATCGGGCCGCCCGGTACGCCTTCGAACACCATGATGTCGCAGGCCTGGGTGCTGCTGGCGCCATGGGTGGTGAGCGCCGGAAATACGAAGTATTCGCCCACGCCCGGGATCAGGTTGAAATTGACGCACTCGTAGTAGTCGTGGCGTTTCATTCCGGTGACGTAGGTCAGGGCGAGCTGGCGCATGGGCTGGCGGACTGGAGAGCGGCTGTCGTCACGCCCCAGGAGGTTCACGATGTCGCCCTTGCCACCGGCAAGGAGCACCAGTTCGTGGGCGGCGGTCAGCGTCTCGAGCTCGGCCACGCCGACGTCCTCAAAGCGCAGGTCGCCACCGCGGCGCACGAACTCCGCCATCCAGCCTGGCATCTTGACCCGCTGGTCCACCGACTGGCCCGGTGCATGGAGGCGGGCGTGCCAGTGGAGGGCCTGGGTGCCGCTGCCGTCGGGCGCCGGGATGGAGAAGCCGATGCCTTCGGTGTACGGGCAGTCCTTCTCCCACTGGTCGAGGCCGAGATCACGTTCGATCTGCAGTGCGGGATCGAAGATGAATTGCGAGGACATCACCTTGCCGTTCCAGATGTCTTCGGCGCTGCGGTTGGTGACCATGGTGACGGCGTAGCCCTTGTCGAGCAGGGCGCAGCCGAGCAGCAGGCCGGCCTGGCCGGCGCCGACGATGGCAATGGAGCGGGGGGTGATCGATTCGGAGGCGAGATGCATGAGAGTCTCCCTAAATGGGTGGCGGACGTGCCGGATGCGGGGCGGCGTGACGTGAAGCGGGCAGCTTGTGGAGGGCTCAGTCCATCAGCCGGGTGATGGCTGCGGCCTTGCCTTCGGGACCGAGTGCGGCGTAGCCCCCGTCGCAGGCGTAGTCGGTGCCGGTGACGAAGCTGGCGTGATCCGACAGCAGGAAGCTCACCACCTGGGCAACTTCGTCGGGAAGTCCGAGACGGCCAGCAATGTGGTAATCGGCGGCAACATGGTCGGCTTTCACCTTGTCGGCGCCGGAGAGGGTTTCGATGATCGAGGACCAGGTCCAGCCGGGCGAGACGGAGTTGACCCGGATGTGGTCGGGGGCCAGGTCGAGGGCCGCGGCACGGGTGAGTTGCAGCATTGCGGCCTTGCTGACCGGGTAGAGCCAGCGCCCGGTCTGGGCTGCGGCGGCCGAGATCGAGGCGAAGTTCACCACCGCACCGCCGCCGCGCTTGGCCATCTCCGGGCGGCAGGCCTGGAGCATCATCGCGGCACCGACCAGGTTTACGTCGAGCGCCTGGGCCCACTCGGCGCGGGTCGATGCGGCACCGTTATCGACATAGGTGCATGCGCAGTTGACCAGCAGGTCGACTCCGCCCCAGGCGGACACGGTGTCGGCCACGCAGCGTGCGATCTGCTCATCGCTACTGACGTCGGTTTGGTGGAAGCGGGCTGCCGACCCAAGGCGGTCGGCTGCCAAGGGCCCCTTTTGCGTGTCGATATCGGCCAGTACGACGCGTGCGCCGTGGGCAATCAGGTCGCGTGCGACGGCTTCGCCGATCATCGTGGCGCCGCCGGTCACGATGGCAACCTTGCCATTGATCCCTTTCATCTGCTGTGTCCTCCGGTCGGTGACGCCACCACGGGCGTCCTTGGGACACAGTGTTCATTTCAGGGGCGCGACCGGGTATCCACTTTGCGCGATGCCTTTGTCCGGAACCCGCAGACTTGCTTCGAAGCGTTCAGTTGCGCAGTGGGCGACTGGCCGTCTGCGAGGGCGTCTCGCCGAAGCGGGCCTTGTAATAGGCGGAGAAGCGACCAAGGTGGGCGAAGCCAAAGCGATGTGCGAGTACCGCCACCTTGTCGCTGCCGGGCGCCGAGCCGTCGAGGGCCTTGCGTACGCGATCGAGACGGACGTTGCGCAGGAACACCAGCGGCGTGGTGTCGCAGTGTTTGCGAAAGCCTTCCTCCAGCGAGCGCACGCTCACGCAGGCGGCGCGAGCGACTTCGCCAACGGTGATTGCGTCTTCGACATGAGCGTAGATGAAGTCGATCGCCCGCTGTACGTGACGTGGCAGTGCCGATTGCTGTGGCTGGTTGATGCGGTCGCTGTAGTTATGCCGATGAAGTTGCAGCAGCCCACGGATCAAGCAGTCTTCAAGACCAGCCACGGTGGGGCGGTAACGCAGCCAGTCGGCCCCGCACTGGTCGATGTTGTCGGCGAGGTCGAGCACCATCCGGCACCAGCTCCGGGTCATGCCCTCGCGTTGCGACAGCGCGACATCGAAGCTCAGCGGGGCCGACGGAGCTTCGCCGAGATGCTCCTCGAGGCGGCTTTCGAGCGAGGCGCGCGGAATCCATAGCATCAACTGGCGATTGTCTTGCTGCCAGCGCATGTGGGTGGGCTCATCGGGGTTGAGAATGCTCGCCGTGGCGGGCGAGGAGTGAACGTCGTGCTTGCCGCAGCGGATGCGCGCGGTGCCGTGGAGCGGAATCTGGACCAGGTAAAAGCTGTCGAGGCAGCCCGGAACGATGTCGACCTCGGTACCATATGTCAGGTAATTGAGTGCGGTCTCGCCGAGCTTCACTACGTTGTGGCGGGAGGCGAAGGGTGTTCGGCTGCTGACCGGGCGAAGCTCATGGGGGCAGAATATGCGGGCAACTTTTAGCCTTGCCTCGTCTGCATCGCGGGAGTTGAAGAAGGGGAAGGCGGAGAGAGGTTCTCCGAGCCGGATCATCTCGGGCGCATTCACGGCAGTTCCCCGCGGTGAAAGGAAAGGGGCGGCACCGTGTTCGGGGGGCTCACTGTCATCACCGGCTCCATGGAGATTTGGTATTTCGCGATTACCGTATAGTTATAAACAATTTATAAGCAAAGCTGCTTGATTCGCAAGTTGGTTTTTTTTATAGCGTGCCCCGTTGTTGGTGCCGGCCCAGCCCGGTCCGTCAATCTGTGGCGTATGGGAGTGGTAGAGAAATGACGGAAGAGTCGCCCGCGCAGAAGATTGTTGAACCGGCCGGGGGTCAGGCCCTGCGCTTTGTCGACAGCTATCTGGCCTTTTTGCTTGCGCAGGCGAGCAGCCGGATTTCGCGTGAGTTTCATCGCGAGGTCGAGGCAGTGGGCCTGTCGGTGACTGAATGGCGGGTGTTGGCGAGTCTTGAGGGCAGCGATGGGGAGAGTATCGGTGTGCTCAGCCAGTTGACCCTGACCAAGCAGCCGACCTTGAGCAAGGTCGTGCAGCGCATGGAGGCCGACGGTATTGTCGATCGCACGCACGTGCGTACCGACCGCCGCCAGACAGTGGTGCAGATCACGCCCAAGGGACATCGGCTGATGGATGCCCTGCGCGAACGGGCGATCGAGCACCAGAACCGGGTGCTCGAGCCTTTCGGTCGTGAGAATGCGGAGATGTTGATCTCGATGCTGAAGGCGCTGCTTGCGCTTCATCCGGTGGTGGTACCGGTCGAGGACTAAGCGTCAGCAAGTTCAAGCTGGCAGGGGGCGACTTGCTCCATCCCAGATGCTTGTTGACTTGATAGTTTAACTATGAAATATTGCTCACTAAACAAGGGAACTTGATCTCGCCAGTTTCGGCCCTTCTCCCCAGGGTGTCCGGATGGCTCAACACTGAAGGAGCAACAGCATGCGCATCGTCTGTATCGGTGGGGGCCCGGCAGGGCTGTATTTCGCGATTCTGATGAAGAAGCTGAACCCGGCACACGAGGTTACCGTGGTCGAGCGCAACAAGCCCTACGACACTTTCGGCTGGGGTGTGGTCTTTTCCGACGCGACCATGGACAACATGCGCGAGTGGGATCCGGTGACGGCCGACGCGATCCAGGTGGCATTCAACCACTGGGACGACATCGAGATGCACTTCAAGGGCCGTTCGATCCGCAGTGGCGGCCACGGCTTCGTCGGTATCGGACGCAAGATGATGCTCAACATCCTGCAGGAGCGCTGCGAGCAGATGGGGGTCGAGCTGGTGTTCGAGAAGGATGTCGATTCCGACCTCGAGTACCCGGACGCCGACCTGATCATCGCTTCTGACGGCATCAATTCGAAGATCCGCGGTCGTTATGAAGAAGTGTTCAAACCGGACATCGTCGGCCGTCCGAACCGCTATATCTGGCTTGGCACCAACAAGCTCTACGATGCCTTCAACTTCATTTTCGAGAAGACCGAGCACGGCTGGTTCCAGGCCCACATCTACAAGTTCGACGACACCACCACGACTTTCATCGTCGAGTGTCCCGAGCATGTGTGGCTGGCGCATGGCCTGGACAAGGCCGATCAGGCGGAGTCGATCGCGTTCTGCGAGAAGCTGTTCGAGAAGCAAATAGACGGCCATGCCCAGATGACCAATTCCCGCCACCAGCGCGGCTCGGCCTGGCTCAATTTCCAGCGCGTGAAGTGCGACCAGTGGCATCACTTCAATGGCAAGAGCCATGTGGTGCTGATGGGCGATGCGGTGCACACCGCGCACTTTGCGATCGGTTCGGGCACCAAGCTGGCGCTTGAGGATGCAATCGAGCTCACCCGGCTGTTCAAGGAAGAGGGCGATACGCGCGAACATATCCCCGATGTGCTGGCGAAGTACCAGGAAAGCCGCAACGTCGATGTGCTGCGTCTGCAAAATGCGGCGTGGAACGCGATGGAGTGGTTCGAGGTGTGCGACGCGCGCTACTGCGACACGATGGAGCCAGAGCAGTTCATGTACTCGATGCTGACCCGCTCGCAGCGGATCTCGCACGAGAATCTGCGGCTGCGCGACGCCGCATGGCTGGAGGGCTATGAGCGCTGGTTTGCGCAGCAGGCCGGCGTGACCGTGCCGGCCGACAAACCGGCTCCGCCGCCGATGTTCACGCCGTTCAAGCTGCGTGGCCTGAGCCTGCCGAACCGCGTGATCATGTCGCCGATGGCGATGTATTCGGCCGAGGACGGGTTTGCCAGTGATTTCCATCTGGTGCACTTTGGCGCCCGCGCCATGGGTGGCACGGGCTTGCTTTACACCGAGATGACTTGTGTGTCGCCCGATGCCCGCATTACCCCGGGGTGCGCCGGGATGTACAAGCCGGAGCATGTGAATGCGTGGAAGCGCATCGTCGATTTCGTCCATGCCAATTCGAGCGCCAAAATGGGCATCCAGCTCGGCCATGCCGGGCGCAAGGGTTCGACCAAACTGGCCTGGGACGGCATCGATCAGCCGCTTGAGTCGGGTGGCTGGGAGCTGATCTCCGCTTCGCCGCTGCCTTATCTGCCGAATTCGCAGGTGCCGCGCGAGATGGATCGTGACGATATGGACCGGGTGACGGCCGATTTCGTCCGTTCGACCAAAATGGCGGCCGAGGCCGGTTTCGATATTCTCGAGTTCCACTGCGCCCACGGTTATCTGTTGTCGAGCTTCCTGTCGCCGCTGACCAATCAGCGCAAGGATGAGTACGGCGGCAGTATCGAGAACCGCGCGCGCTATCCGCTGGAGGTGTTCAAGGCGATGCGTGCGGTGTGGCCGGCGGACAAGCCGATGTCGGTACGCTTGTCGTGCCATGACTGGTTCCCGGGCGGTAATACGGCTGACGATGCGGTGGCGATTGCCCGTTTGTTCAAGGAGGCGGGGGCGGACATCATCGATTGCTCTTCGGGTCAGGTGTGGAAGGGCGAGAAGCCGGTGTTCGGGCGTATGTTCCAGACGCCGTTCGCTGACCGTATCCGCAACGAGGTGGGTATTCCGACCATCGCGGTGGGGGCGATCTTTGAGGCCGATCATGTGAATAGCATCATCGCTGCCGGTCGTGCGGATCTGTGCGCGATCGCCCGTCCGCATCTGGCTGACCCGTCGTGGATGCTGCACGAGGCGGCGAAGATCGAGTACAAGGGGCTGGCGTGGCCGAAGCAGTACATGTCGGCGCGTGGGCAGTATGAGAGCAATCTCAAGCGCAGCTACGTTGCGCCTGGGAAGTGATTGGCTTGAGCTAGGCAGGGGGAGAGGACTTTGTGGTTCTCGACCTGTGTGCTTTGGGGAGCGGGGTGGGGAATTTGCTCCGCGGCTGCGGAACTCGCCCTTCGGGCTCAGACAGTCCTCGCCGCTGCGCAAACACCCCACCCCACTCTTCGACGTGGGGTGCTGGCTCTGTGTATAAGGCAAGGTCAAAACCGAATACTTGAGAAGGTGGGGTGTAATGAACGCGAGCCCTGAAAGTAACAGTGAGATGGCTCTGCCGCTCGCAGGTCGCCACGCTGTGGTGACCGGTGCCGGCAGCGGTATCGGTGAGGCGATTGCAGTCGAGCTTGCAAGTCTCGGCGCCAAGTTGACGCTTGTCGGGCGCCGCGCCGAGCCATTGGAAGGCACCCGTGCGAAGTTGGCAGGGCAGGGCCATGGCGTTGCCGTGGCGGATATCACTGACCACGCCGGGATCGCTGCAGCATTGACCGGGGCCGCAACCGAGCGTGGGCCGATCGCGATCCTGATCAATAACGCCGGGGCGGCCAAGAGTGCGCCGGCAGGCAAGACCACGCCTGAATTGTGGAACGAGATGTTGACGGTGAACCTCACCGGCACCTTCAACTGCACGCACGCGGTACTGCCCGGCATGCAGTCCGCACGCTGGGGGCGCATCGTCAATATCGCCAGCACGGCCGGTCTGGTGGGCTATGCCTATGTGTCGGCCTACTGCGCCGCCAAGCACGGTGTGATCGGTTTCACCCGCGCGCTGGCGCTGGAGGTGGCGAAGCAGGGGATTACCGTGAATGCGGTTTGCCCGGGCTATACCGACACCCCGCTGCTGGGCGGTGCGGTGGACAACATTGTGTCCAAGACCGGCCGCAGCAGCGATGAGGCCAAGACCACGCTGGCCGCAAGTAACCCGCAGGGCCGTCTTGTGCAGCCTGAAGATGTGGCAAGGACCGTGGGCTGGCTGTGCCTGCCCGGGTCGGAAGCGATTCACGGGCAGTCGATTCCGGTGGCCGGTGGAGAAGTCATGGCCGGATAAGACTCCGCTGTGAGCATGCACCCTGCAAGGCGAGTGTGCCGGGTGTTTGCGCAGCGGCGAGGACTGTCTGAGCCCGAAGGGCGAGTTCCGCAGCCGCGGAGAAAGCACCCGGCACGCTCACCGACATCGCAGGCACACAAGCCCGCTGATTAAGTAACGACAGAATCACGGACCCGCCACCACGGCGACCCGCAAGACTGAGAGACAGGAAGGAGAGAGACCATGGCAGAACTTTCGATGAACGATCACAAGCGTCCGTTCAAGGACTACCCCGCACGCCACTTCAAGTGGGAGTGCTCGGACGACGGCCGGGTGGCCACGATCACCCTGAACCGACCGGACAAGAAAAACCCGCTCACCTTCGACTCCTACGCCGAACTGCGCAACCTGTTCCGCGACCTCACCTACGCCAGCGACGTCCGCAGCGTCGTCATCCAGGGTGCCGGCGGCAACTTCTGCTCGGGCGGTGACGTGTTCGAAATCATCGAACCGCTCACCAAAATGAGCATGCCCGAACTGCTCGAATTCACCCGCATGACCGGCGACCTGGTCAAAGCCATGCGCCGCGCCCCGCAACCCATCATCTCCGCCATCGACGGCATCTGCGCCGGCGCTGGCGCCATGGTCGCACTCGCCTCCGACTTCCGCCTCGGCACCCCCGAAACCAAAACCGCCTACCTGTTCACCCGGGTCGGCCTCGCCGGCGCCGACATGGGCGCCTGCGGCCTGCTGCCGCGCATGATCGGCCAAGGACGCGCCACCGAACTGCTGATGACCGGCCGCGCCATGAGCGCCGACGAAGGACTCGCCTGGGGCTTCTTCAGCGCGCTGCACCCCGCAGCGGACCTCCTTGCCCAAGCCCACAAGCTCGCCCGCAACCTCGCCGACGGCCCCTGGTTCGCCCACACCGTCACCAAGACCATGATCAACCAGGAATGGGCCATGGGCATCGAGGAAATGATCGAATCCGAAGCCCAGGCCCAGGCCATCTGCATGATGACCGGCGACTTCAAACGTGCCTTCGAAGCCTTTGCGTCGAAGCAGAAACCCAAGTTTGAAGGGAATTGAGGCCGCCATGGACCGCTCCATCCTCGACCTGCCGTTCTACGGCCCCGAACACCGCCAGCTCTCCGACGCGATCTTCGACTGGGCATCGTCCGCGATGCCGGCGATCGATCACCACGACACCGACAACGCCTGCCGCCAGCTCGTCGCCGCGCTCGGCAAGGCCGGCTTTCTGCGCTACGCGGTGCCGGCCGCCTACGGCGGCGCACTCGCCGAACTCGACTCGCGCTCGCTGTGCATCGCCCGCGAAACGCTGGCCTACCATGACGGCCTGGCCGACTTTGCCTTCGCCATGCAGGGCCTGGGCACCGGTGCGATCACGCTGTCGGGCAGCGAGGAGATCAAACGCCATGTGCTGCCCAAGGTCGCTGCCGGCGAGTGGATCGCCGCCTTCGCCCTGACCGAACCGGATGCCGGGTCGGACGTCGGTGCGATGGCCTGCGAGGCGCGCCTGGAAGGCGATCACTATGTGCTGAACGGCGAAAAAACCTGGATCTCCAACGGCGGCATCGCCGATGTGTATTGCGTCTTCGCCCGCACCGGCGAGGCGCCGGGCACGCGCGGCATCTCCGCCTTCGTCGTCTATCCCGACACGCCCGGCTTCGAGATTGCCGAGCGGCTCGAAGTGATCGCCCCGCATCCGCTCGCGCGGCTGCGCTTCACCGACATGAAAGTGCCGGTCGGCAACCGCCTGGGCGCAGCGGGCGAGGGCTTCAAGGTGGCGATGCGTACGCTCGATATCTTCCGCTCCTCGGTCGCCGCCGCCGCGCTCGGCTTTGCCCGTCGCGCGCTCGACGAAGCGCTGAGCCACGCCCGCAAGCGACCGATGTTCGGCCATACCCTGGCCGACTTCCAGCTCACCCAGGCCAAACTGGGCGACATGGCCACCGACATCGAAGCTGCAGCGCTGCTGACGGTGCGGGCCGCTTGGAGGCGCGACGTGCAGAAGTTGCCGACCACGCGCGAAGCGGCCATGGCCAAGATGACCGCCACCGAGAACGCCCAGCGCGTGATCGACGCCGCAGTGCAGATGCACGGCGGGCAGGGCGTACGCGTCGGGGTCAAGGTCGAGTCGCTGTACCGCGAGATCCGCGCACTGCGTATTTACGAAGGAGCGACCGAAGTGCAAAAGCTGATCGTCGCCCGCGAGCTCCTCAAGTAAGCCATTCCATTAATCCAGTCCCGTAAGCCATTCCCAGAACTGCCATCCAACCCCAACGGAGCAAATAAAATCATGAGCAAGATCCACTTTGACTGGGCCGACCCCTTCCATCTCGACGGCCAACTGACCGACGTCGAGCGTATGGTGCGCGACACCTCCCGTGGCTATTGCCAGGAGCAACTGATGCCGCGGGTGCAGGAGGCCTTCCGCCACGAGAAGACCGATCGCAGCATTTTCAACGAGATGGGCGAACTCGGCCTGCTCGGCCCGACCATTCCCGAGCAGTACGGCGGCGCCGGCATGAACTACGTCAGCTACGGCCTGATCGCGCGTGAAGTCGAGCGCGTCGATTCCGGCTACCGCTCGATGATGAGTGTGCAAAGCTCGCTGGTGATGGTACCGATCAACGAATTCGGCACCGAAGAGACCAAGCAGAAATACCTGCCGAAACTCGCCACTGGCGAATGGGTCGGCTGCTTCGGCCTGACCGAACCGGACCACGGCTCCGACCCCGGCAGCATGGTCACGCGGGCGAAGAAGGTGGCGGGCGGCTACAGCATCTCGGGCAGCAAGATGTGGATCACCAACAGCCCGATCGCGGACGTGTTCGTGGTGTGGGCCAAGGACGACGAAGGCCAGATTCGCGGTTTCGTGCTGGAGAAGGGCTGGAAAGGACTGTCGGCGCCGGCGATTCACGGCAAGGTCGGGCTGCGCGCGTCGATCACCGGCGAGATCGTCATGGACGAAGTGTTCTGCCCGGAAGAGAACGCCTTCCCGACCGTTCGCGGCCTCAAGGGCCCCTTCACCTGCCTCAATTCCGCGCGCTACGGCATCGCCTGGGGTGCGCTCGGCGCGGCCGAGGCCTGCTACGAGACTGCACGCCAATACACCATGGACCGCAAGCAGTTCGGTCGCCCGCTGGCGGCCAACCAGCTGATCCAGAAGAAGCTCGCCGACATGCTGACCGAGATCACGCTGGGGCTGCAGAGCTGCCTGCGGGTGGGACGACTCAAGGACGAGGGCAACGCCTCGGTGGAGATCACCTCGATCATCAAGCGCAATTCCTGCGGCAAGTCGCTCGACATTGCCCGCATGGCGCGCGACATGCTCGGCGGCAACGGGATCTCGGACGAGTTCTGCGTGGCGCGTCACCTGGTGAACCTGGAGGTGGTCAACACCTACGAGGGCACCCACGACGTCCATGCGCTGATTCTCGGCCGCGCCATCACCGGCCTCGCCGCGTTCGCCAACTGAAAACGGACGATGCCCCCGATGAGCGCAAACCATAGACCGGACGAACACGAGATCGGCCCCGTCGCCGAGTTCGTCGTCGAACGCAAGATCCGTTTCGAGGATTGCGATCCCGCGGGCATCGTCTTCTTCCCCAATTACCTGCGCATGCTCAACAGCGTGGTCGAGGACTGGCTGGAGCATATCGGTTGCCCCTGGACCGATCTGGTCAGCGTTCGCCATATGGGTACACCGACCGCCCAGCTCGACACGTCCTTCGTCAGCCCGTCGAAGTTCGGCGAAACACTGAGTTTTCACCTCCGGATAGAGAAGCTCGGCAACAGCTCCCTGATCCTGCGCCACGTGGCGCAGGGCGATGACCGGATCAGATTGCGTGCGCGCCAGGTCATCGTCGCCACCTCGCTCGACACCCACGGCGCTATCGCCTGGCCGCAAGACGTCCGCCACGCGATTACCCGATTCATGGAGAACCAATGATGAACATCACCCTGCAACCCGAAGGCTGGGCCAAGCCCCGCGGCTACTCCAACGGCATCGAGGCCCGTGGCCGCCAGATCTACGTCGGCGGTCAGATCGGCTGGAACGGCGACTGCAAGTTCGAGAGTGACGACCTGGTGCAGCAGATCCACCTTGCGCTGAAGAACTCGGTCGATGTGGTGCGTGTGGCTGGCGGCGGGCCGGAGCATATCGTGCGCATGACCTGGTATCTGGAAGACAAGAAGGAATACGTTGCTCGGCTCAAGGAGATCGGCGCGGTGTATCGCGAGGTCATGGGCAAGAACTATCCGGCGATGACCGCGATCCAGGTCGCGGACCTGGTCGAGGATGAAGCCAAGGTCGAGATCGAAGTCACTGCGGTGATTCCCGACTGATCGTTTGTGGAAAAATGGACGCCGCCGGGCGAGCGACCTCCGCTGCCGCGTCATTGCAGACCGCGGCGGGCGCGTCGCTTGACCTGTACGCACCTTTTCACGAACGTCGAGGTAGAGCATGAACGAAACGAACTATGTGGCGCCCGAAGGATTGCTGCTCAGCGGGCCTGAGGCGGGTGTGCTCGAGATCCGGCTGAATCGCCCTGAGGCACGCAACGCGCTGTCCACCCCGCTGCTGCGCGGAATGGTCGCGCTGCTCGAACAGGCCGAGCGCGACGAGGCGGTGCGCTGCATCGTGCTGACCGGTGGCGAAACAGTCTTTGCGGCCGGGGCGGACCTTGCCGAGATGGCCGCCAAGGACATGCAGGCGGTGTTGCTCGAGGAGCGCCCAAGGCTGTTCGCCGCCATCGGTCGCTTTCCCAAGCCGATCGTGGGCGCGGTGTGCGGCTATGCGCTGGGCGGAGGCTGCGAGCTGGTGATGCACGCGGACATCATTGTGGCCGGAGAGTCGGCCCAGTTCGGCCAGCCCGAGATCAATCTCGGTATCATTCCCGGTGCCGGCGGCACCCAACGCCTGACCCATGCAGTGGGCAAGTCGCTGGCGATGAAAATGGTGTTGGCCGGTGAGTTCATCTCGGCCCGCGAGGCGTTGGCTGCCGGCCTGGTGGCCGAAGTCGCGGCCGACGACGCCTGCCTCGGTCGCGCCCACGAGCTGGCGCGCAAGATTGCCGGCAAGGCACCCCTTGCGGTGCGCATGGCCAAGGACGCGGTGTTGCAGTCGTTCGAGACTCCGCTCGCCGCCGGCATGGCGCTGGAGCGGCGGAACTTTGTCGTGCTGGCCGGTACCGACGACCGCAACGAGGGCGTGCGTGCTTTCCTTGAAAAGCGCAAACCGGTCTGGAAGGGGCGCTGAGCGCTGCCACTTCTTTGCGGAGTGGTGCAGGGCGTGCCCGTTCGTGTGGCGGATTCCGGCTCGCCATGCTTGAATCCGTACTGAGCACGACCACACTCGGTCGTGCTGCTGCGGACGCACGCGATGGCACTCTTCTTTCTCTCCTACCGGCGCGATGACAGTGCCGGCTATGCCGGTCGGCTCTCCGATGCGCTCGAGCGCCGTTTCGGAGAGGACGCGGTGTTCCGCGATGTGGATGACATCGCGCCGGGCGCCGAATTCGAACGGGTGATCGTCGAGCGACTGACCCAGGTTCGCGGCGTGCTGGTCCTGATCGGGCCGCGTTGGCTGGATGCGAGCGATGAAATGGGTCGCCGTCTCGAACGGGCGGATGATTTCGTCCGACGTGAGATCGAGCTCGCGCTGCAATCGGGCAAGCCGGTGATTCCGGTGCTGGTGGCCGACGCGCAGATGATGTCGGCCACAGACCTGCCGCCATCGCTGAGCGCACTTGCCGGGCGCCATGCATCGGCGTTGCGGGACGCGGCCTGGAGGTCGGATCTGCAGCGCCTGGAGCAGGCGCTGGCCGACTTGCCCGGTGTGGCTGACGGTGGAGGCGGGCGGGAGTGGACCCCTGCTGCGCTGCCGGCTGGTGGCGACTTGCGATCCGGCCACGGGCGTGGCCGGATGGTGGGTGCCATGGCGCTGGCGGCAATGCTGGTGGCGGCCTTGTCGTGGTGGATGGTCGGGCCCGGTGTCTTGAACCCCGCCATCGACCCGGTGGCCGGTCCCGTCATCGAACCGGCCACCGTTGCCGGCGTATGGACCGGACGGGTGGACTACCCGTGGGGGGTGTCGATGGACGAACGTTTTGAGTTCGTTCCGGTCGGGGAGGAACTCATGGGTAGCGCGGGCTACCTCGGGCTGCCGCGTGCGATCGAATCGGGCCGGCTGATCGATGGTCGCCTGCAGTTCAGTTCGCGGACCGAAGTGGTCTCCGGTAGCGATCCTCCCCGCGAACTCACTCATCGATACGTGGGCACGCCCGAGGCCGGGCAGATCGCGTTCAGCCTGCACACCAGCGGTGCCGGTAGCGCGGAACCGGTGGTGCGTTTCACCGTGCGTCGGCCCTGAGCGGACCGGCTTGCTTCCATGCCTTCGATGACGGTGCCTTCGCTGATGGTGCCTTAGCTGAGGGCGGCCTTCCTTGTCGAGCGGCGGGACGGATGCGTATGCGGCTACAGCGTCCGGGTATCGATCCAGCAGACATTGCCGCTGCGGCGCTTCACCTCGCGATACATGTGCGCCGTGCCGCCGGGGCCATCGCCGCCGCCGCCATCCCACAGACAGATGAACTGCACCTTGTCGATGCCCCACGCGAGCGCAGTCCACAGCAACCAGCGGTTGCAGCGTTCGAAAGGGTTGTCGGGCTCCGTACCGTCGGGCCATGACAGTGGCCCGAGTTCGACCGGGAGGATGCGTGGAGCGTCGTTCAGCCCGGCTTTGAGGCGCAGGTAGCGCTTGTGCCATTCGCTGCCGTTGCTGGCGGCGAGCAGGGATTGCTCGATGAACAGCGGTTCGTCCAACGGTAGCATCAGGTGCAGACGCAGGCTGCGGGCCGCGCACGCTTCCAGGAACAGGATGTCGCCACCGCTCGCACCTTGCGTGAGCGCGAGGTCCCCGGGGCCGGCGCCGAGTGCATCCAGACATACCGCGATCTGTTGCGCGGCGGCGGCCTCCTTGTCGGGCGGGAAGCGCGGGGTGCTGCGCCCGGGTGCATCGATCATGTGGCCGCTGAACAAAAACACGCGGCGTGGCGTAAAGGGTGGCGTGCACAGGGCAAGCTCGCGGTTCACGATGTCGAGTGCAGCCGCGGTCTGCGCCGGTCTGAAGGCAAGCTCGTGCAGCAGCAATGGCGTCTGGCGGATGGCATCAAGTGCAAACCAGTCGTGCCTGGCGGCTTCTACGGTGCGGTGGTAGGTGCGCCGCGCCTCGTCTGGCCCATCGAGCAGCAGACTCAGCCTGGCGTGGCTGGCGTGCGCCAGGTGGTCCTCCGCATTGCGTGCTAACGCGCTGACGCAGGCCCAACGCACGCCGCCCGCGAGGTGCTCGATCAGCTCATGGTCGACGGCGCCACCGAGGTGCGCGCGGAGCAGCAGCAGGGCGAGGGCATTGACTCCCGCGCCGTGGTGCGACGGATCGATGACGAAGGCCTTGTGGTAGGGCGCGATCGCTTCGGCGAGTGCGGCATCTTCCAGGCTGGCGCGTTGGCGAAGGAGGGTAGGGCTTTGTCCTGCGCTCGACCAACGCGACCTCCAGCGCGCCTTTTCGATGCAGCCGGCCAGGGTCCAGGCTTCGGCGTTGCCGGGAAGGTGATCAGTGATGGCGCGTGCGGCTGCGCGCGCTTCGTCGAGGCGTCCCAGGTGGACGAGGCAGGCGATTCGGCGGTGACGAGCGGTGTCTTGGTCCGGATCGAGGCCGAGTATCGTATCGAACTGTTCGAGGGCGAAATCGTAACCATGCCGTTCGAGCAGGGCCTTGCCCGCGGCAAGCAGGCCTTCGATGCGCAGGTCGATGGTCGGCGCCTCTCCAGCCAGCAGCAGGAGGTCGCCCGCGCACGCGTTCTGCTGTGCAATTTCCACGCGACTCGCCCAGTGTTCCTGGGCGCTGCCGAACGTAGTGCGCTGGCCCAGCAGCAGCGCCTTCCATTCGGGCGCCTTCAACTGTGGCAGCAGGCGATACACCGGGCTCGTCCGGCGCCGGTGCCCGGCGGACAGGATGGCACGGGCCATGTCGGTCAGGCGCTGACTATCGTCAGCAAGTGAAGCCGGGTTGGGTGCGCCGTCTTTCAGATGGTAGTTCAGCCTGCGCTCGGCGGAGGTGTTCGCAGGCAGATCGGGGCGAGCAAGCTGAACCAGGATCACGCCACCTGCACGCAGGGCATGGCGTATGCCGAGCTCGTACCATACGTCGGCATTGTCCAGGCTGAGGTCCACGATCACGACATCGGCCATCAGCAGTTCCTGGAACATGTCCGGGTCGATGTTGCCGGCATGGGTTCCTCCGTCGGCGCGGAAGACGTCGAAACCTGCCGCTGTCAGTGCCGGCTCGATATAGTCGCTATAGACGCGATTGAATGCGATCGGCTGGGCGTCATGTCCGGCCTTGGTGCCGAATGGCATGGCAACGAATGCGTGAGGCTTCATGCACCGATCCGGTGGCGGCAGTTGTCGGGTGTCCGGCATGGGTCTCACCGGGCAATGGGTGTTTGGCACATTATAGTGTCGCCGGCGGTGCCCGTCCCGCGCCACCCGACTCCAGTGTGGTGGCACGATAAGGATCATCGCCCTCATTTCCGAAGGCGCGGTGATCCGCGAGATTTTCGGCCACTCGGGCGAACCGACCTCGATCCCGTATGTTTGCTACCGAACAGACCCGCCATCCCCGATGCATGATGCTTCCCACATCCTGTATGGTCCACGGTTCGGCGAGGCGCGGAAAACGACCACGCCCACGCCGGGCGTTGACATATTCGCCCCTGAGACCGGAAATTTCCGGCACGGATCGATGCTTGGATTCAAGCATCGGCCTTGGCTTGGGTCGCGGCACCTCGCTGGGCAAAGGCCTTATTTGGACAGGAAACGCGATGAAGCACTCCCCATCCATACCGGCCAGCGCGCCCAGCAAGGCGCCGACCGGCATTGCCGGTTTCGACGAAATTACGGGCGGCGGCCTGCCGATCGGCCGTACCACGCTGCTGGTCGGCGGCCCGGGTTCCGGCAAAACCATTCTCGCCCTGCAGTTTTTGGTGCATGGCGCCCAGCATTGCCAGGAGCCGGGCATTTTTGTCGCTTTTGAGGAAAGCTCGCAGCGCATCGTGGCTAATGCCGACAGCTTCGGCTGGAAATTGCCGACTTTGCTCAAGAAGAAACTGTTTTTCCTCGACGCCCAGCCACCGCCCGACCTGATCCAGTCCGGGGATTTCGATCTGAGCGGTATGCTGGCGGCGCTGGCCGCCCAGACGCAGGAAATGGGGGCGCGGCGCATCGTCTTCGATGCGCTGGATGTCGTTCTGGCCCTGCTGCCCGACCCAGCGACCCGACGACGCGAAGTTTACCGCCTGCATGACTGGCTGCTGACCAGCCAGCTGACCGGCATCATTACCGCCAAGGCGGGCGGCGACGAAGACAGCACCGTCAACCAGCAGCCCTTCGGTTTCATGCAATTCATGGTGGACTGCGCGGTAATCCTCAACCACAGCGTGGCGCAGGGCATCTCGCATCGTAATCTGCGGGTACAGAAATACCGCGGTTCCAGCTTCGACGAAAATGAATCGCCGTTCCTGATCGGCGCTAGCGGACTGGTGGTCGATGCGGCGCACGCCCGGATCCGGGTGGACGCGAAAGTCAGCAACGAGCGCGTTTCAAGCGGCGTCGAGCGACTCGACACCATGCTCGGCGGCGGCTACTACCGCGGCGCCAGCATCCTGATTACCGGCTTCTCCGGCACCGCGAAGACGACCCTGAGCGCCGCTTTCGCCGAAGCGGCCTGTCGGCGCGGCGAGCGCACGCTATTCGTCAGCTTCGATTCGGATTGCAACGAAGTGGTGCGCAACCTGGCTTCGGTCGGCATCCGGCTCGAACAATATATCGATAACGGCAGCCTGCGCATGATCTCGGCCCGCTCCATCGCCGGCAGCGCCGAAACCTATCTGGTGCGGATCAAGACGCTGGCGCAGGAACATGAGGCCCGTTGCCTGGTCATCGATCCAGTATCCACCTGGTACAAATCGGCCAATGACCTGGCCGCGCAAAGCGTGGCCGACCGTTTGATCGCCTGGTCGAAGGGCGACGGCATCACTCTGGTGTGCACCAGCCTGCTCGATGAGATGTCGAACCAGACCGAAAGCACCTCGTCGCTGCAGATTTCGGCCCTGGCCGACACCTGGTTACACCTCAGTTATCTGATGCAGGCCGGCGAGCGCAATCGCGGCCTGTCGATCGTCAAATCACGCGGCACCGCCCATTCGAACCAGGTTCGCGAACTGATCCTGAGCGATGCCGGGGTGACGCTGACCGACGCCTACACGGCCGGCGGCGAGGTGTTGATGGGCACCCTGCGCTGGGAAAAGGAGCGCGCCGAACGCGTCGGCGCCGAGGCTGCCGAGGCCATGGCAAAACTCAAGCGGGTCAAGCTCGATGCCGAGGAGGCCGAACTCGAGGTGCGCCTGAAGTCGCTGCAGACTGAACTGGTGGCCAAGCAGGTCGAGAAGGCCTTGCTGGTCCGCTCGACTCAAAGCCATGAAGGCGAACTGTCGCGCGGCCGCAGCCAGATGAAGGAGTTGCGCGGTGCCGATGCAACGAGTGCCGGCGGCAAGGAGGATTTGCCATGAACCGGCGCTCCTTGTTCAAGTTCCACCTCTATGTTGCTGGCGACGCGCCAAATTCAGTACAGGCGATTGCCAACCTGGCCTCGTTCTGCCGCATCCACCTGCCGGAGCGTTACGAAATCGAAATCGTGGACGTCTTCCGCGAACCGAAGCGCGCCCTGGCCGAAGGGATTTTCATGACCCCGACGCTGGTCGCCCTGACGCCGCCCCCGGTCCGAAGAATCGTCGGCACCCTCAGTCATACGCAGACCGTATTGCTGGCACTGGGTTTGGTCGGCCTCGCTCAATGAACCCGGCTCAAGCAGCGCCGCCCGAGGACCCGAATGAAGAAATCCTCAGGCTGATCGAAACCCTGCACCTGACTGGACAGCGCCTGGAAGAATTGACTGCCGGCGAAGTGGACGGGGTAGTCGACCGCGAAGGCCGGACCTTTCTGTTGCGCCACGTGCAAGAGCAGTTGCGCAACAGCGAAGCCGCCAAACAGGCGGCCATACTCAATGCACTGCCGGCGAATATCGCCTTGCTCGATACTCAGGCACGCATCATCGCGGTAAATGAGGCGTGGCGTAGCTTTGCCGACAGCAATGGGCTGCGCGATGCAAACTATGGAATCGGTGACAATTACCTTGAAACCTGCCTCAGGGTTCAAGGTGATGACGCGACAGAAGCAAATCAGGTCGCGGCTGGCATCAGCCAGGTGCTGGCTGCGCAGGAACAACATTTCACCCTCGAATACTCCTGTCATTCGCCCAACAAACAACGCTGGTTTGTGATGACAGTGTCGCCGCTGGTCCGGGGCCAGCAAAACGGGGCCGTCGTGATGCACATCGACATCACCGAACGTAAGGCAGCGCAAGACAGAATCGTCCAGTTGAACCGCGTCTACGCCATGTTGAGCGGCATCAATACGCTGATTGTGCGCGTGCGCGACCGCGCCGAGTTGTTCCAGGAGGCCTGCCGGATTGCCGTCGACGCCGGCGGCTTCCGGATGTCCCTGATCGCCATTGTCGCAAAGGACGGTACGCAGATTGTCCCGGTCGCGAGTAGCGGCAAGAGTGAAGCGCTGGTCACTGCCATCAGGAACATCCTGGCTTCGCCCGAGGATGCGCCAAGAACGCTGGTCGCCCGGGCAATCCGCGACAAGACGACGATCGTCTCCAATGATGCGCAGAACGACCCGGCGGTCTTGTTCGCCAAGAGCTACGCCGATTCCAGCATCCGTTCGATGGCAGTTTTGCCGCTATTGGTGGCGGATCAGGCCATCGGCGTGCTCGCCCTCTACGCCGGCGAGCCTGAGTTGTTTCAGGAAGAAGAGTTGAAGCTGTTAAGCGAACTGGCCGGTGACATCGCGTTTGCCGTCGATCATCTTGACAAGCAGGAGCGGCTCAATTACCTGGCCTATTTTGATGTCCTGACCGGGCTGCCCAACCGCAGCCTGTTCTACGAGCGCCTGAGCCAGGGACTGGCCCTGGCGCGGCGCAATCAGAGTCTGCTGGCAGTGCTGTCGGTCGACATCGACAACTTCAAGGCCGTCATCGACACACTCGGCCATGGGATCGGCGACCTTTGCCTGCTGGAGGTCGGTCGTCGCCTCACCGCCTGCCTGCGTGAAACCGACACGGTCGGCCGGATGAGCGGCGACAAATTCTCCATCATCCTGCCCGAAATCGAGAATGCCGAGGCGGCGGCGAACGTCGCCCGCAAGGTGATCGCCTGCAGCCGCAAGGCCTACCTGATCGCCGGTCACGATTTGTTCGTCTCGGTCAGCATCGGCATTACGCTGTTCCCGGACGACGCTGACAGCAGCGATGCACTGGTCAGCAATGCCGACAGCGCGATGTATCGTGCCAAGGACCAGGGGCGCAATACCTACCAGTTCTTCACCGCGGAGATGAACCGGAACACCCAGGACAAACTGCGCTTGGAAGCCGACCTCCACTACGCGCTGCCCAGGGGCGAGTTCCTGCTTTACTACCAGCCCAAGGTCAGTTGTACCACCGGCAAGATTACCGGTCTTGAGGCACTGCTTCGCTGGCAGCATCCGCAACGCGGGCTGGTCGGGCCGATCGATTTCATTCCGGCGCTGGAAGCGACCGACCTGATCATCGAGGTCAGTGCCTGGGTGCTCGCCACCGCCTGTGCCCAGGCCCAGAGCTGGCACGCGGCCGGGCTGGGCACGCCAACGATTGCGGTCAATGTTTCCGGTCGCCAGATGCTTGGTGACAGCCTGTATCAGATGGTGCGCCAGGCACTTGACGCCAGCGGGCTGGCTCCGGCCTGCCTGGAACTGGAATTGACCGAGAGCCAGTTGATGAAGGATGCCGAGAATGTCATCGGCATCCTGACCGACTTGAAGGCGATGGGCGTCAAGCTTTCGGTGGACGATTTCGGCACCGGCTACTCCAGTCTGGCTTATCTGAAACGCTTCCCGATTGACTGCCTGAAAGTTGACCGGGCCTTCGTGCGCGACATCATCGCCGACCCGAACGATGTGTCGATTACCCGTGCCATCATCAACCTGGCCCACAGCCTGAAGCTCAAGGTGGTGGCCGAAGGGGTCGAGACCGAGGGCCAACTGGGCCTGTTGATCGCCAATTATTGCGATGAAATCCAGGGCTACTATTTCAGCCGGCCGCTACCCGCCGAGGAAGCAACGGCCCTGCTGCGCACCGGTCGCTCACTGGACAGCCGGATGCTGGGCGGCATGCAGCGAAGCCGCACCTTGCTCCTGGTCGACGACGAGGCGCACATTCTGTCGGCGCTGAAGCGACTGTTGCGGGCCGATGGCTACCATATTCTTACCGCGCTCGGTGCCGAGCAAGGGCTGGAATTGCTGGCCAGACACCGGGTTGACGTCATCGTTTCGGACCAGCGCATGCCGGGCACGAGCGGCGTCGAGTTCTTGCGTCGGGTCAAAATTCTGCACCCGGGGACGATACGTTTGATGCTTTCGGGATACATCGACCTGCAGACCGTGACCAACGCAATCAACGAAGGGGCAATTTACAAGTTCCTGACCAAGCCCTGGGACGATAGCTACTTCCGTGCCAGCATCCAGGAAGCCTTCCGGACCAAGGAGATGGCCGACGAGAACCGCCGGCTGCACAGTGAAGTGGCGCTGGTCAACGTGCAGATGACCGAGGTCAATGAGCAGCGGCACAAGCTGCTGGACAGGAAAGGTCCGCCGTAAGTTTGGGCTTGCCCGGCAGGGCTTTTTCGCCGAGCGATTCTGAGCGGATTAATGCGCTCGACCGCAGCCTGGCGACGAATCCAGCAGGTCTGGGTGTTCCAGCCCAGGTTTCCTCTCCGTTGCTAGCAGCATTTCAGAATGCGTCGTGCAAAGGCGCTGACTTTCGCGGGTGCGAATCCTGCCCGGCGATTTTCTCTCCATGCGGTAGCAATCGGGGCAGATGTGGAGGCAACGAAGCGGCTGAGGCCCCCGGTGTAGCGCCGTCCGGCACGATCACGTCCGCCATTGTCCCAGAAACGGCCGCAATGTTCGGTTCCGCACCGACAATTCCGGCCCATGCTGTAGTTTAAAAGACAAGCAAATGTCGATTTAACCTACCGGCGATCGCCCTTGCTGCACGGCAAAAATAGCGCCGTGAATAGGGGTTGGCAATGAAAGACTGTGATTACTACTGCACCTTGGGCATCGACCGCATAGCCTCCGACGCCGAAATCAGGATGGCCTACCGCAGGCTGGCCCGACGCCTTCACCCGGACGTCACCGACGACGTCGACGGCGAAAGCAAATTCAAGTCGGTGGGCGAGGCCTACAAGACCCTGCGCTACCCCGACAGCCGTTCGGCCTACAACCAGCAACTGAGCGACCGCCAAGCGCCTGCCCAATCCGCCTGGCAGCCTTGGCTGGTTATCCCTTCCGACCTCTGCTTCGCCCTGTTCCCGTGGCCGATCTTCACTTGGCTGTGGCGACGCTAGTCGAGACTTAACTTTACGTCGTTGCACTGGCGAATGCGGCGAAGGATGAGGTGCGCCGCGAGGAGATGCGCAACTCGGCCGTGGCAGTGCGCGACGCGGTAAGAGCATCGAGTTCGTCCAGGATGCCGTGCCATTTGGGGCGGCTTCACCTCTTCCTAACGTACCTCATACCCTCTACGAATTTTTGCGTGAATAAAGCGCGAAACGAGCGCCTGCAGATCATCGTCAGGTTCGCTTGAAGCAGTCAGGGAATGCTAAGTGGATACTATGCAAAAAAATATCATGACGTTTTCGCTGCTGACATTGATCTCGGGTGTGTCTGCCGCCCAGATTCCAAGCGGAGGTAGCCAACTACAACAAATTCCGCCGTCCCCTAGCCTGCAAAAAGCAGAGCCCGAGATTCGACTCGAACAAAACCAGGTACCAGTCATTCCCGTAGTGGACTCGGCAAAAATACGGGTCAACTCACTACACTTGACCGGCCAAAGTCTATATTCCGAAGCCGAACTGCTCGCTAGTACAGGGTTTCTGGCGGGAGAAGAGCTGAGTCTCGGTGAATTGCGGCAGATGGCGGCGCGGATTGCTCAGTTTTATCACGAGCGAGGCTATTTCGTGGCGCAAGCCTACCTACCCCCCCAGGAAATCAAAGAGGGGGCCGTGACCATCGCGGTCGTTGAGGGGCGTTACGGCGATATCAGCCTGCGCAACCAGAGCAACCTCTCCGATCGACAGGCGAACAGCGCCCTCGCGGGGCTGAACAGTGGTGAAGTGATCGACTCGGCTCCGCTCGAGAGCCGCCTGCTGATGCTCTCGGACACGCCGGGGGTGAACGTCAGATCGACCCTGGTTCCTGGGGCATCTGTTGGTGCTGCCGACCTGATCGTAGATGTCATGCCCGGGCAACGGGTAACCGGCAGCATCGACGCCGACAACGCGGGCAACTATTACACGGGCAAATATCGCCTGGGCGCGACCGTCAACATCAACAACCTGGCGGGGCGGGGCGACGTAGTCACGTTGCGTGCGCTGAGCACCTTCGACGGTCTGAACTATGGGCGCGCAGCCTACCAGATGCAGTTTGGCAAGGCGACCGCCGGCCTTGCATACAGCCGCATGGAATATGAGTTGGGCAAGGAGTTCAGAGACTTCAACGGTACGGCAGACGTTGCCAGCATTTTTGCCAGCTATCCGCTGATTCGCTCGCGCAGAAGCAACCTGTATGCCCAGCTTGGCTATGACTACAAAACCTTTGACGACCGCTTCGACAGCACTACGGTTACCGACAAGAATATCCACGTGGTGATGGCCAGCCTGTACGGCAACCATCGCGACGACCTGGGCGGTGGCGGCCTGACGGCGGGCTCGCTGACCTGGTCGAGCGGCGTCCTCGATATAGAAACCCCGGCGGCGCGCGACTTTGATTCAGCTACGGCGCGCAGCAATGGCCATTACGACAAGCTGGGTGTCCATGTCATGCGCCTGCAGCACATCACCGACAGGGTGTCGCTGTATGGCGCGGTCAGTGGGCAATTCGCCTCGAAGAACCTCGACAGCTCGGAACAGATGTCTCTCGGTGGCATGTACGGCGTGCGCGCCTATCCCCAGGGCGAGGCCTTTGGCGATGAAGGCTATCTGGCGACGCTGGAGGCCAGGCTGTTGCTTCCGCAGTTCTACGACCAACAGGTCGGGCAAGTGCACCTGATCGGCTTCGTGGATGGAGGCTCTGTCACCGTGAACAAGAATTCATGGGATGGCAAAGACAACAGCCGAACCCTTAGCGGGGCAGGTGTTGGCGTCAACTGGATCGACAATAACAATTTTTCTGTAAAGGCCTACTACGCGCGAAAGCTGGGCAGTGAGGACGCGACCGCGGCGCCGGATTCGGACGGCCGTTTCTGGGTGCAGTTGGTCAAATACTTTTGATCGCCGCACTTGGTCAGCGTAGCGAGCACGGCTCAAACCACGGCTGCATAAACGCCTTTAACAGATTAGGAACACACCATGAATAACATCTACCAGTCGATCTGGAACGCGAGCAGCGGCACATTTGTTGCCGCCTCGGAACATGCCAAGGGCTGCGGCAAGAAATCCCGCGGCACGGGCAAGAGAACAGTGGAAAGCGGTGTGCGGTTCGCCCTCAAATCGCTCGCCGCCGCAGTCATGCTGGCGGCCGGGTTCAATGTCTACGCCCTGCCCACGGAGGGCTCGGTGTCTGCTGGCAGTGCCACCATCGCCGGCAGTGACGGCAGCATGACCATCAACCAGACCACCCAGAACGCCGCGATCAACTGGCAGAGCTTCAGTATCGGCCAGGGCGAAGCTGTCAGGTTTGTTCAACCCAACAGCAGCGCAGTCGCCCTCAACCGGGTATTGGGTTCTGACCCGTCGCACATACTGGGCAGTCTCAGCGCCAATGGCCGGGTGTTCCTGATCAACCCGAACGGCGTGCTTTTCGGTCAGAGCGCCACGGTCAATGTCGGCGGCCTGGTGGCCTCGACCCTTAATCTGGGCGACAGCGACTTCATGGCCGGTAACTACAACTTTGCCGGCACCGGAGCCGGGAGCGTCGTCAACCAGGGCTCGATCACGGCCGATGGCGGCTATGTCGCCCTGCTTGGCGCCACTGTCAGCAACCAGGGCACCATACAGGCCAATCTCGGCACTGTGGCGCTGGCAGCGGGCGATGCCATCACCCTCGACGTGGCCGGCGACGGCCTGCTCAATGTCGCGGTCAAGCAGGGTGCGCTGCAGGCGCTGGTGGAGAACGGCGGGATGATCCAGGCCGATGGCGGCAAGGTCCTGATGACGGCGCGCTCGGCTGGCGATCTGTTGCAGTCCGCGGTCAATAACACCGGCGTGATCCGCGCCCAGAGCATCGAGAACCGCAATGGCACCATCGTGCTGCTGGGTGACATGCAGAGCGGCACCGTGAACGTGGGCGGCAGCCTGGATGTGTCAGGTCGCGGCGCCGGGGAGACCGGCGGCAGCGTCATTGCGACAGCCCATCACGTCGGCCTGGTGGATGCGCAGATCGATGCTGCCGGCGACGCCGGCGGCGGCACGGTGCTTGTCGGCGGCGGCTATCAGGGCAGGAACCCGGCCGTGCACAATGCCGCAGCCATCCATATGAGCGCCGACTCCAGCATCAACGCCGATGCCATCACCGCCGGCGACGGCGGCACTGTGGTGCTGTGGGGCAACGAGTCGACCCGCGCCTACGGCAGCATCACCGCCCGCGGCGGCGCGCAGTCCGGTGCCGGTGGCCTGATCGAGACCTCCGGTGGCTGGCTGGAAGTCTCGGGCATCAGGGTCAATACCAGCGCAGCAAACGGCGCGTTCGGCATGTGGTTGCTCGACCCGGCCGACATCACCATCTCCAGCGCGCCCACCTCGGGCGCTACCTCAACGGGTAACGTGTTCGCCCCGGATTCCGGCGTCAACGTGGCCAATATCAATGTCGCTGACCTGGTGACAGGGCTTGGCGGCAGCAACATCACCGTGACCACGGAAAACACGGGTGCCAGCGGTAGCGGCAATGGCGATATCACGGTCATGAACGCCGTCACCTGGGTGGCGCCGACGACGCTGACCCTGAACGCCGAGCGGGATGTGATCGTAGCCCTGGGTGCGGACATCACCGCCACCCTTGGCAGCCTGGTGACAACCGCCGGGCGCGACATCAAGGTCAATGCGGACATCACCACCACCACCGGCAACCTTAGCTTCATCGCCGTCAATGATGTCAACGTCAATGCGGCCACGACCATCACCACCGGCAATCTCACTGCGGTTGCCGGCCAGAACGTCAACGTCGACGCGGCCGCGGTCATGACGGTAACCAATGGCAATATCATCCTGCGTGCCGACAATGACGGTACCGGGCCGGGCGCTGACCTCGGCGGCACCGTACTGATCAACTGCGGCAGCGAATGCATCACCATCGGCTTGGGGGGCAATCTGAGCATTCGCTTCAACCCGGTGAGCTACGCTACGACCGACGCCGAAATTGACGCCTACGGCTTGAATCTGACCGGCGGCGGTGCCCTGGACGCCAAAGCCTGGGTGTTCGGGCTGGGTGACAACAAGGTTTACGACGGCCTGCGTGACGCAACGGTCAGTGGCCTCGAACCCGATATCACAGACACGCCGCCTCCGATCGCTCTGGGCGCGGTCAGCAATGCGCTGTTCGATACCAAGGATGTTGGCGTCGAGAAACTGATCACCTATGAAAGCACCTTTTTCGATGCGGTCTTTGAACTCTTTGCCCCGTTCGGGACAACGTCTGGCACCTATGTCACCCGGGCCGATATCACCCCGGCGCCGCTGACCATCACGGCCAACGATGCCACCAAGGTATTCGGCGAGACGCTTACCTTGGCGACATCGGCCTTCACCTCGGTCGGCCTGGTGGCAGGGGAGACCATTGGTGACGTCACCCTGACCAGCCCCGGGACGGTCGCGACAGCAACCGTGGATGGCAACCCTTATGCGATCACACCCAGCAATGCGACCCCAGGCACCTTCGATCCAGGCAACTACGCCATCAACTATGTCGATGGCACGCTGTTGATCAGCGCCACCCCGGGCTCGACACCGCCGGGCTCCACTCCCCCAGGCTCCACTCCCCCAGGCTCGACCCCTCCGACGGAAACACTTCCTGGAGTCACCAACCCGAGTACTACCAGCCCGAGTACCACCAGCCCCTACGACGATTCCACCGGACGGGAATTCGTCTCGGCGCCGCCACGGCTGGCAGCCGGTGTGGACTTCGGGATCGAAGGCACAGGGGTCAAGCTGCCTGCTGACCACTTGGCACAGCTGACGCACCTGCCAGTCGTTGCCGAAGTGCCGCAGGAGCCGCCAGCGATCGATGTGCCGGAAAAGGAACAACCTTCGCGCTATGTGCCACCGATCTATCCGCCTAGACAGGATCGTAATTAAGCCGCGGGGCTTGTCCTGTAGTACCTTGACCAGGGCCGTAGCTGGCCTCTGGCTAAAGGGCCGCAGCCCTCTCAATGGCGAAGGTTGCGGGTACGGGAAAATGGGAATGAACCTGAGCAGACCATGAATACTGATGAGCACAGTGTTACCCCGCACCTGCTGCCCGCGCCGCAAGGCGACAGGCCTGCGGCTAGCAGTCGAACGGGGCGCGCAAAGAAAAACAGCCTGAGGCTTCTGGTCGTTGCCGGCATTGCCGTCCACCAACTGGCCTGGGCAGATGACGCTTGGCAAGCATTCACGCAGACCCAGCCCGTGGCTGGGCAGCAACGTCTCCTGACGGAAACCGCCACCGCGATAGGCATCACGCGCAAACGGGCAAACTTCAAGGACGAGCAGGCCTCCCTGTCCGCGCGGCATACCGCGAACTGGGTTGTCGACTCGGGCGACAACCTTGGCATGCCTTTTATGGTTGTCGATAAGGCGCAGGCTCGGGTTTTAATGTTCGACGCCCATGGACAGCTGATTGGCGCCGCTTCGGCGCTGCTCGGCCTCGCGGTGGGGGATGACTCTATGCCCGACATCGGTACACGCAAGTTATCCGGCATTCGCCCAGAGGAACGCACTACCCCTGCGGGCCGGTTCGTGGCTTCGCTGGGGCGCAACCTCAAAGGCGAGGAAATTCTCTGGGTGGACTATGCAAATGCTATTTCCTTGCATCGAGTAGTCACCAGCAACGCGAAAGAGCGTCGTGCGGAGCGTTTGACGTCACCCCACCTAAAGGACAAGCGGATTTCCTATGGCTGCATCAATGTGCCGGTGGTTTTTTTCGATAAGGTTGTGATCCCGGCGTTTAGCGGCACCAATGGCATAGTTTATACATTGCCGGAGACACGTGAGAACCAGACAGTCTTCAGCTCCTATTACGCGGTCGAGTAACACAACGCAGCAGCCTCGGCTCGCTATGATCGCGCAAGTCCCACAGTCTCCGAACTCGATCTGACGCAAAGACGGGAAGCGCGCGGCCACGGCTATGATGCTTTCTTCCTGCCGTGGCCGATGATATTGATGAATCGCGATCAGCTCTGCAGTCTGTCCGTGCGGTAGGACTGGATGATCGGCAGCAGTTGGGCGAAGACCTTGGGCGTACCGGCAACCAGATTGCCGGTGGCCATGAAATTGCTCTCACCCGCCAGGTCTGACACCAGTCCGCCCGCTTCCTGAATCATGAGCACGCCAGCAGCCATGTCCCACGGCGCCAAGCCCATTTCCCAGAAGCCGTCGAGGCGACCGGCGGCCACGTAGGCAAGGTCGAGCGAGGCTGCGCCCGGGCGGCGGATGCCCGCGGTCTTTTGCGCAACTTCGCGGAACATGGCGAGGTAGGCATCGATGTTGTCGAACTGACGGAAGGGGAAGCCCGTGCCGATCAAGGATTCGGCCAGGCGCAGCCGACGCGAGACCCGGAGCCGGCGATCGTTCAGATAAGCCCCGCCGCCGCGCGATGCGGTATAGAGCTCATTGCTTATCGGGTCGTAGATCACGCCGTGTTCGAGCACGCCGTTCTTGGTTACCGCGATCGAGACGGCGTATTGCGGGAAGCCGTGGATGAAATTGGTCGTGCCATCGAGCGGATCGATGATCCACACGAATTCGCTGTCGGCGCCGGACTCGCCGGACTCCTCTGCTAGAATCCCGTGCCCCGGATAGGCATCGCGCAGGACGTCGATGATGGCTTTCTCGGCGGCGCGGTCAACTTCGGTGACGAAATCGTTGGGCGACTTCGATTCGACCGTGAGCAGTTCGAGCTGGGTCGAGGCCCGGTTGATGACGGTAGCGGCGCGACGGGCGGCCTTTACGGCGATATTCAGGAAGGGATGCATGCGGATCGGTCTCGGCAGATGGAGCGGTCCAGGGCAGTGCGCCCCGTAACGATCTAATACGTAAAACGACGAATTTTAATATGAACTGCGCCTTTGCGCTTGACCGCATCCGTATCGTGCTTTCCCGACCGAGCCATCCGGGCAATATCGGCGCGGCCGCACGTGCCATGAAGACGATGGGACTGACCCGGCTGTGGTTGGTATCGCCGGCGGCTTTTCCCGATCCGGTGGCGGACGCGCGTGCTTCCGGGGCGGGCGACGTGCTGGCTTCGGCCCGGGTGGTGAGCACACTTGAGGAAGCGCTCGCTGGCACGGTGCTGGCGGCAGCGGTCACCGCGCGCCGGCGCGAACTCTCGCTGCCCAGGCTCAATGCCCGTGCCGCTGCCGCAGAACTGGTGCCGTGGACCGAGCGTGGGGAGATTGCGCTGGTGTTCGGTAACGAAACCAGCGGGCTGACCAACGAAGAGGTCGGTCTGTGCGCGATGCCGGTGACGATACCGACCAGCCCGGATTTCTCCTCGCTCAACCTCGGTGCGGCTGTGCAACTGCTGAGCTACGAGTTGCGAATGGCCGTGCTGGAGCCTGCCGCGGTCTATACCGGTGACCCGCAACCGCAACCGGCCACCCACGACGAGGTCGAGGGCTTTCTGGCCCACCTCGAGCGGGCAGTGACCGAGAGCGGTTTCCACGAACCACATAATCCGCGTCGGCTGATGCCCCGTTTTCGGCGCTTGTTCGGCAGGGTGCGGCTGGAGAAGGAAGAAGTCGGCATCCTGCGCGGGATGCTCTCTAGCTTTCAACGTAAAGCCGAGTAAAATAGTCGGATATAGGGTTCGCCCCCAAGCCGGCCCGACATTGTTGATCAATCAGATACCGTACCCGGAGACCGCATCACATGTTCGAGCACCTGCGTGAGGACCTGGCCAGCGTTCGCGAACGCGATCCTGCAGCCCGATCGACGTTGGAGGTGTTGACCTGTTATCCGGGCGTCCATGCGCTGATCTTTCACCGCCTCGCGCATGCCGCATGGGGCCGGAATCTGTTCTGGCTGGGGCGTTTTGTCAGCCATGTCAGCCGTTTTTTGACGGGCATCGAAATACACCCGGGCGCAGTCATCGGGCGGCGGGTGTTCATCGATCACGGCATGGGCGTGGTGATCGGCGAAACCGCCGAGATTGGTGACGACTGCACTATCTATCAGGCGGTGACCCTGGGTGGGACATCGCTCTATCGCGGTACCAAGCGCCATCCCACGCTTGGCAAGGGCGTGGTGGTCGGCGCGGGCGCGAAGGTGCTCGGCGGTTTCGTGGTGGGAGATGGGGCGAAGATCGGGTCCAATGCGGTGGTGGTCAAACCGGTGCCGGCAGGCGCAACGGCGGTGGGTAACCCCGCGCGCATTCTTGACCCGGAGCGGGATGCGGAGCGCGCGCAGAAAGCCGAGCAGATGGGGTTTTCGGCCTACGGTGTGACCCGCGACATGGATGATCCGGTAGCTAAAACCTTGCACGGCTTGCTCGATCACGCGGTGGAAACGGATCGTCGCTTTCAGGTCATAGTGGAGCGCCTCGAGGCGGCCGGGTTCAAACTTGATCCGGCGGTTGAGTCAACGGATGATTTTGATGCTTCGCGCCTGTCGAAGATGGTCGATTAGAGAGTGTTTCGGCGCATAGTTGACCGTTTTTGTCGGGATACGTATAGTTGAGTGAAATGTTCGGGTATTCACTTGAGCATGTTCAATTCTGCTGCGAGGAAGCATCATGAGACTGACGACCAAGGGACGTTTCGCCGTGACGGCGATGATTGATCTGGCTTCGCGGCAGACGGACGGGCCGGTGACGCTGGCCGGTATCGCCGAGCGCCAGAAGATTTCGCTCTCGTATCTTGAGCAACTGTTCGGCAAGCTGCGCCGCTACAAGCTGGTGACCAGCGTGCGGGGCCCTGGCGGCGGTTATCGACTGGCGCGTGACATGCGCTCGATCACGGTGACCGACATCATCATTGCGGTGGACGAGCCGCTCGATGCCACGCTGTGTGGCGGCAAGCAGAACTGCCATGACGAGCACCGTTGCATGACCCACGATTTGTGGACAAATCTGAACAAGCGCATGTATTCCTATCTTGATTCAGTGTCGCTCGGCGCACTGGTTGCGCGTGAGATTCAGCCTGATCCGGACGTCGGCGTGCTAAAGGAAGTGCGTCGTCGCGCCTTGATTCCGCTACGCGAGGCGGCATCGGCCTGAGCTCAATGAATATGTTTGCGCCTGTTTATCTCGACTGGAACGCAAGTACGCCGCTTGATCCGGTGGTGCGCGAAGCGATGCTCCCATGGCTGGATGCACGTTTTGGCAATGCATCGAGCCGCCATGAGTATGGGCGGCAGGCACGGGCGGCGATCGATGATGCGCGGGGTCGTGTGGCTGCAGCGGTGGGCGCCCATCCGACCGAGATCGTGTTCACCAGTGGCGGGTCGGAGGCCAACAACCTGTTCATCAAGGGGGCTGCGGCACTGATGAAGCCTGGGTTGATCGCCGTGGGTGCCACCGAGCACCCGTGCGTGCGTGAGCCGGCGCGTCAGTTGAGGCGCTCGGGTTGGGTGATGCGTGAGATTGCGGTTGATGAGTGCGGGCTGATCAAGGCCGACGAATGGCGCTCCACTCTGGAGGCGCGGCCGTCGCTAGTGTCGGTGAAGCTGGCCAACAACGAGACCGCCGTGTTGCAGGACATTGCCTCGCTTGCCGGTGAGGTGCGCGCCGGTGGGGCCTTGATGCACACCGACGCGGTGCAGGCACTGGGCAAGATCGCGGTGGATTTCCGTGCGCTCGGCGTCAATGCAATGAGCTTGTCGGCGCACAAGATCGGTGGCCCGATCGGCGCCGGTGCGCTGGTGGTGGACAAGAGAGTGGAACTCGCCCCGCTGATCGCGGGCGGCGGGCAGGAACGCGGTTTGCGTTCCGGCACCGAGAATGTGGCGGCGATGGTGGGTTTTGGCATTGCCTGCGAGCGCGCGCTGGCGCGTCAGGCTGAGGAGTCGGTTCGACTGGCGGCCTTGCGTGCCTTGCTCGAGCAGACGCTGAGCGCCGCGGGGGCCTGTATTTTCGGGGCCGGGGCAGCGCGTCTGCCGAACACCACCTTCTTTGCCTTCGATGGTATCGACGGCGAAACGCTGGTCGGCAAGCTCGACCGCGCAGGCTTTGCCTGTGCCAGTGGTTCGGCGTGTTCCAGTGCCAATCCGGAGCCCTCGCACACCCTGTTGGCGATGGGCGTGGCGCCCGAGTTCGCGCGTGGTGCCTTACGTGTCAGCTTAGGGCGCGATAGCACGTCGCAACAGGTGGCCGACTTCGGCGCCACCCTGATGCGCGTCGTGAACGAATTGAAGAAGCTTGCTGCCATGGCAGCCTGAACTGAACCACCTGAATCGAATCAACCGAACTGAACCATCGAATCTGCGGAGAATACGCAATGCTCAAGTTTCCCATCTATCTCGACTACTCGGCGACCACACCGGTTGATCCGCGTGTGGCCGCGGCGATGATCCCCTGGCTTACCGAGCATTTCGGTAATCCGGCCAGCCGTTCGCATGCGTTCGGCTGGGAAGCGGAGAAGGCGGTCGAGGATGCACGGGGACAGGTTGCAGCGCTGATTAACGCCGATCCAAAGGAGATTGTATGGACCTCCGGCGCGACCGAGTCCAACAACCTCGCAATCAAGGGCGCGGCGCATTTTTACAAGGGCAAGGGCAAGCATGTCATTACCCTCAAGACCGAGCACAAGGCAGTGCTCGACCCGGTGCGCGAACTGGAGCGCGAAGGTTTCGAGGCGACCTACCTGGATGTGCAGGAGAACGGGCTCGTCGATCTCGACGCATTTCGTGCCGCGCTACGGCCCGACACCATTGTGGTGTCGATGATGTTCGTCAATAACGAGATCGGCGTGGTTCAGCCGATCGCGGCGATCGGTGAAATCTGTCGCGAAAAGGGCATCATTTTCCACGTCGATGCGGCCCAGGCCACCGGCAAGGTCGACATCGACATGGACAAGCTCAAGGTCGACCTGATGAGCTTCTGCGCCCACAAGACCTACGGCCCGAAGGGTATCGGCGCGCTGTACGTGCGCCGCAAGCCTCGCGTTCGCCTCGAAGCCCAGATGCATGGCGGCGGTCATGAGCGCGGCCTGCGCTCGGGCACCCTGGCGACCCATCAGATCGTCGGCATGGGTGAGTCTTTCCGCATCGCCCGCGAAGAAATGGCCAACGAAAATGTCCGTATCCGCCGGCTGCGCGACAAGTTGCTCGCCGGCCTCACCGACATCGAGGCGACCTTCGTCAATGGCGATCTTGAGCAGCGCGTGCCGCACAATCTGAATATTTCCTTCGCCTATGTCGAGGGTGAGTCCCTGATCATGGCGATCAAGGACATTGCGGTGTCGTCCGGTTCGGCATGTACCTCGGCCAGCCTGGAGCCGTCCTACGTGCTGCGTGCGCTCGGGCGCAACGACGAACTGGCGCACAGCTCGATCCGGTTCACCATCGGCCGCTTCACCACCGAAGAAGAGATCGATTTCACCATCGACCTGCTGCACAACAAGATCGGCAAGCTGCGTGAACTCTCCCCGCTGTGGGAGATGTTCCAGGACGGCATCGATCTGGACACCGTGCAGTGGGCGGCGCACTAATACTTCAGCAGGAGAGACAAGATGGCATATAGCGAAAAGGTTCTGGACCACTACGAGAATCCCCGTAACGTGGGTTCCTTCGCCAAGGACGACGACAGCGTCGCGACCGGCATGGTGGGTGCACCGGCCTGTGGCGACGTGATGAAGCTGCAGATCAAGGTGGGCAAGGATGGCGTGATCGAGGACGCCAAGTTCAAGACCTACGGTTGCGGATCCGCAATTGCCTCCAGCTCGCTCGTCACCGAGTGGGTCAAGGGCAAGACCCTGGATCAGGCGCTTGAGATCAAGAACACCCAGATTGCTGAAGAACTGGCGCTGCCGCCGGTTAAAATCCACTGCTCGATCCTCGCCGAGGATGCGATCAAGGCAGCGGTGGCCGATTACAAGAAAAAGCACGAAGTCTGAACGGGAGAATGATGATGGGTGTCACCCTTTCTGAAAGCGCGGCCAAGCATGTGGCGAACTACATTGCCAAGCGGGGCAAGGGCGTCGGTATTCGCCTCGGGGTGAGAACGTCGGGTTGTTCCGGCATGGCTTACAAACTCGAGTTCGTGGACGAGGCGCTCGACGAGGACCTGGTCTTCGACAGCCACGGGGTCAAGGTAATTGTGGATCCGAAGAGTCTCGCCTACCTCGAAGGTACCGAGCTTGATTTCGTTCGTGAGGGTCTGAACGAGGGATTCAAGTTCAATAATCCCAACGTCAAGGATGCCTGCGGTTGCGGCGAGAGTTTCAACGTCTGACTGGCTGAACGAGAGCACACGCGCGCATGAGCATCGACCTGACGCAGGATTTTTTCGCCCTTTTTGGCCTGCCACCCACGTTTGCGCTCGATGAGCCGGTGCTCGACCACGCCTGGCATGAGTTGCAGTCGCAGGTGCACCCGGATCGCCACGCGCATCTGTCCGACCTCGAGCAGCGTCGTTCGATGCAATGGGCGACACGGGTGAACGAGGGCTACCGCACGCTCAAGAAGCCGCTGCCGCGGGCGCAGTACCTGCTTGAGCTTGCCGGGGTGGATGCCGGCCTGGAAACCAACACCGCGATGTCGGCCGAATTCCTGATGGATCAAATGGAGTGGCGCGAGGCGGTGGAGGAGGCGCGTGCGGCGGGTGAGGTTGGCGAGCTCGAGCAGCTCCACCAGCGCCTGCGCCTTCATGCCCGCGAGGTCATGGCCGACCTTGGACGGGAGCTTGATGAAACGCAGGATTTTCCGGCTGCGGCGGACACCGTGCGGCGTCTGATGTTTATCGAAAAGCTACAACACGAGATCGACGACGCCCTTGAGGCGCTCGAAACCTGACCCTGGAATCTCCCGATGGCCTTGTTGCAGATTGCAGAACCCGGAATGTCCGCCGAGCCGCACAAGCACAGGCTTGCGGTGGGTATCGACCTCGGCACGACCAACTCGCTGGTGGCGACGGTGCGCAACGGCATTGCAGTCTGTCTCCCGGATGAGACCGGTCGACCGATGGTGCCCTCAATCGTGCGCTATCGCGCCAATGGCGCGATCGACGTCGGCCAGGTGGCGCTGGCCGCACAGGCGACCGATCCCAGAAACACGATCGTCTCGGTCAAGCGCTTCATGGGTCGCGGCCTCAAGGACGTTGCGCACGTCGAGACCATGCCCTACGACTTCGAGGAAAGTCCCGGTATGGTTCGCCTGCGGACGATTCAGGGGGTGAAGAGTCCGGTGGAGATTTCGGCCGAAATTCTGCGCGTGCTGCGCCTGCGTGCCGAGGCCAGCCTGGGTGGTGAACTCACCGGCGCGGTGATTACCGTTCCCGCCTACTTTGACGACGCCCAGCGTCAGGCGACCAAGGATGCAGCCCGGTTGGCCGGCCTCGACGTATTGCGGCTGCTCAACGAGCCGACTGCGGCGGCGGTGGCTTACGGCCTCGATAACGCGGCCGAAGGGGTGTACGCGGTTTATGACCTGGGCGGCGGCACCTTCGATCTGTCCATTCTCAAGCTGTCGCGCGGTGTGTTCGAAGTGTTGTCCACCAATGGCGATGCCGCGCTGGGTGGCGATGACTTCGATCATCGCCTGTTCTGCTGGATGCTCGATCAGGCGCGGATCGCACCGCCGTCGTCGGAAGATTCCCGTCGCCTGCAAATGAAGGCACGCGAGGCCAAAGAGCTGCTGACCTCATGCGAGGAGGCGCCGATTCAGTTGAGGCTGGGCTCGGGCGAGGCGATTGATCTTGCCATCAGCCGCGATCAGTTTGCCGAATTGACCCGCAATCTGGTGCAGAAAACGCTGGGTCCGGTGCGCAAGGCGCTGCGCGATGCGGGCCTGGCGCCCGAGGATATCAAGGGTGTGGTGATGGTCGGCGGAGCTACCCGCATGCCGCATATTCAGCGTGCGGTGGCCGAGTACTTCGGACAGGAGCCGCTGACCAATCTCGATCCGGACAAGGTCGTGGCGCTGGGCGCCGCGATGCAGGCCAATGCGCTGGTCGGCAATCGCAAGGCCGATGATGAGGATTGGTTGCTGCTCGATGTGATCCCGCTGTCGCTCGGTCTCGAGACCATGGGTGGGCTGGTCGAGAAGGTGATACCGCGTAACTCGACGCTGCCGATCGCGCGGGCGCAGGAGTTCACCACCTTCAAGGACGGCCAGACCGCGATGGCCTTCCATGTGGTTCAGGGCGAGCGGGAGCTGGTATCCGATTGCCGCTCGCTTGCGCGCTTCGAACTGCGTGGAATTCCGCCCATGGTGGCGGGTGCGGCGCGGATCCGGGTGGCCTTTCAGGTGGATGCCGACGGCTTGCTGTCGGTTTCCGCACGCGAGATGTCTTCCGGCGTGGAAGCCAGCGTACTGGTGAAACCGTCCTACGGGCTGTCCGACGACGAAATCACCGGCATGCTCAGGGCAGGCGTGGAGCGTGCCGGCGACGACATGGCTGCGCGCGCGCTGCGCGAGCAGCAGGTGGAGGCCGACCGCGTGATCGAGGCCACCGAGCAGGCTCTGGCCAAGGATGGAGAACTGCTCGATGCCGCTGAGCGCGATCAGATCAAGGTGGTCATTGCCCAGCTGCGCTCGCTGCGCGAGGGGCAGGACCATCGTGCAATCAAGACCGGCATCGAGGCACTCGCCCGAGCTACCGACGAATTTGCCGCACGGCGCATGGACAGCAGCATCCGTTCCGCGCTGACCGGCCACAAGATAGACGAGATTTCCGTATGACTCAGATCATAGTGCTTCCCCATGTCGAACTCTGTCCGGAGGGCACGGTGATTGAAGCCGGCGAAGGCGCCACGATCTGCGATGTCCTGCTCGAGCACGGGGTCGAGATTGAGCACGCCTGCGAGCGATCCTGCGCGTGCACGACCTGTCACGTTGTCGTGCGCGAGGGTTTTTCCTCGCTTGGCACGGCGGAAGAGGAAGAAGAAGATCTGCTCGACAAGGCCTGGGGACTGGAGCCGCAGTCACGTCTTTCCTGCCAGGCGGTGGTGGGCTCCACGCCGCTGGTGATCGAGATTCCACGCTATACGATCAACATGGCCCGGGAGGGCAAGCACTGATGAAATGGACCGACGTGCAGGAGATCGGCCTCCAGCTGGCCGACGCGCACCCCGACGTGGCCCCCGCGCGCTTGAACTTTGTCGATTTGATGCGTTGGGTCGTCGCCTTGCCCGAGTTCGATGACGATCCCAAGCACTGTGGCGAGCGCATTCTCGAGGCGATACAACAGGCCTGGATCGACGAGCTGGCCTGAGCTGCGCTAAACGGATTTCTGGCGCGCGCCTGACCAGGCGCGCGCTGTGGTGCTGTTCGGTACGGACCTCAGTACGGACTGTTTGCGGCGCTTACGGTGGTTTCGTTGAGCGTCAGCCAGTAAACCGCAATCTGCCCCACCGCCTGAATGAATCGTTCGTAATCGACCGGCTTGCGGATGTAGCTGTTCGCACCCAGCCGATAGGCCTGCTCGATATCCTGGGTTTCACGCGACGTGGTCAGCACCACCACCGGCAGCATTGCGGTGTGCTCCCCCGCACGAATGCGTCGCAGCACCTCGAGGCCATCGATTCGGGGCAGCTTCAGATCGAGCAGAATCAACACCGGCATGGTGCTGAGGTCGCGACCGGCATGACTGCCGGTACCGGCCAGATAGTCGATTGCCTCCACTCCGTCGCGCGCAACCACCACCGGGTTGCCGATCTGGTTTTTGCCGAATGCCCTGAGCGTGAGCGCTTCATCGTCAGGGTTGTCTTCGATCAGCAGGATCGGGCGTTCCATCGCCATGGGAGTATCTCCATATATTGATCCAACACCGCTCAAGCAGACTAGATCTGACCGCCAGGAAGGTCTTCTCGTTTCAGCAGGAAAACCATGTCGTCGCCGCCTCGCGTCGATAGCCAGCTGAAAGGCAGTTCGGGGAAGGCGTTCTCGACGATATCGCGATTGTGTCCTACTTCCACCGCGAGCAGGCCTTCCGGGTGGAGGTGTTGTGCGGCTTCGGCAATCAGCTTGCGCACGATATCCAGGCCGTCCTCGCCGGCGGCCAGCGCCATCGTGGGTTCGTGAAGGTACTCGGGCGGCAGCGCGGCCATCGCCTCGGCGGTGACATAGGGCGGGTTGCTCAGGATCAGGTCGAAGCGACGCTCACCGATCGCGCTGAAAACGTCGCTGCGGACCAGTTCGATCTGCCCCCCAAGTGCGTAGTCGTCCACATTGCGGCGTGCCACGTCGAGTGCGTCTTCGGACAGATCGGCGGCGACAATGTCGGCATTGGGGAAGGCATGCGCCATCAGGATGGCGAGGCAGCCCGAGCCGGTGCACAGATCGAGCGCACTGGTCACGGTGTCGGGATCTTCCACCCACGGGGCGAAGCCGTTCTCGAGCAACTCGGCAAAGAAGGAACGCGGAATGATGACCCGTTCGTCCACATAGAAACGGAAGTCGCCCAGCCAGGCTTCCTGCGCGATATAGGCGGTCGGCACCCTCTCCACTACGCGCCGTTCGATGTTGTCGAACAGGGCCAGACGCTCGTCGGACGGGATGCAGGCGTCGAGGAATGGTTCGAGTCGATCCAGCGGCAGGGCAAGGGTGGACAGCACCAGCCAGGCGGCTTCGTCGAACGAGTCGGTTACGCCGTGGCCGCAGAAGATCTGCGTGCGATTGAAACGGGTTACCGAGTAGCGCAGCCAGTCGCGCACGGTGACAAGTTCGGCCAGCGGGCCACTTTCGTGCTCGTGGTGCTCGTGGTCGTGTTCGTGATCCAGTTCTTCGGCGTGGTCGGTCATGTCATGGGTTCTCGGTGGGGGTTCAGGCCGCCAGAAGGCGGCGCAGGGTGCCCAGGTAAATATCGGAAAGCGGTGCGACGGCGTCGACGGCGACGCATTCGTTGACCTTGTGAATACTGGCGTTGACCGGCCCGAACTCGACGACTTCGGCGCAGATGTCGGCAATGAAGCGTCCGTCGGAGGTGCCGCCGGTGGTGGACAGGGCGGTTTCAACCCCGACGCATTGTCGAATGGCGCCGGAGATGGCTTCAACCAGCTTGCCGCGTCCGGTGATGAAAGGCTTGCCCGACAGGTGCCAGTCAATGCTGTAGCTCAATCCGTGGCGATCGAGAACCTCGTGGGTGCGGGCCTTGAGCTCGTCGGCGGTGGATACCGATGCGAAGCGGAAGTTGAACAACAATTCGCATTCGCCCGGTATCACATTGTTTGCCCCCGTGCCGGCGTGGATATTGGAAACCTGCCAGGTGGTGGGGGGGAAGAATTCATTGCCTTCGTCCCAGCGTATGGCCGTGAGTTCGGCCAGGGCGGGGGCGAGTTCGTGTATCGGGTTGCGCGCCAGATGCGGGTAGGCGACGTGGCCTTGCTGGCCCTTGACCCGCAGCGTGCCCGAAAGCGAGCCACGGCGCCCGTTCTTGATCATGTCGCCGAGGGTGTCGACCGAGGTCGGCTCGCCGACGATGCAGTAGTCGATCCGTTCGCCGCGCGCAGCAAGCGCTTCGACGACTTTCACCGTTCCGTGGGTTGCGATGCCTTCTTCGTCCGAGGTCAGGAGCAGGGCAATACTGCCGCCGTGATCGGGATGCTCGGCGACGAAGCGTTCGATCGAGGTCACGAACGCGGCCAGTGATGTCTTCATGTCGGCCGCACCGCGTCCGTACAGGATGCCATCGACGATCGTGGGCTCGAATGGTGGGGTGTTCCAGCGCTCGAGCGGCCCGGTCGGGACCACATCGGTATGGCCGGCAAAGCACAGCAGTGGCAACTGTGCGCCGCGCCGCGCCCACAGGTTGCACACACCGCCGACGTCGATGCGTTCGAGGCTGAATCCGAGGGGGGCGAGCCGCGCGCTCATCAGGTCGAGGCAGCCTGCGTCATCCGGCGTTTCTGAGGGGCGGGCAATCAGTTCGCAGGCCAGGGCGAGCGTCGGATTGTCGGGGAAAGACATGTTTTTCATTATTGTAAAAGTCGGTATTTACGATTGGTCGTCGAGGTGGAGGGTGAACTCCCGGAACGACGCGCCGTCGGGCTGGGTGCGCTCAAAATCCACGACCTGCGGCGCTGCGAGGTTCTGCACGCCTTTGGGCGCACCGCCGAATTGAGCGTTGTTGATCAGCCACGACAGGTTGGACGGCGAATCGGCATTGGCGAGCGCCTCGTCCAGCGAGATCACCTTCTCGTGATAGAGGCGGAACAGATCCTGTTCGAAGGTTTGTGAGCCGGGGGCGAGACTCTGCTCCATGGCTTCCTTCACCTCGTTCAGATCGCCACGTTCGATCAGCTCGGAAACGTGGCGGGTGTTCATCAGGGTTTCGACGGCGGGAATCCGTTTGCCGTCTGGCTTGCGCACCAGGCGTTGCGAAATGATGCTGCGCAGCGCCACCGAGAGGTCGAGATAAAGCAGTGGTCGGTTTTCCAGCGGGAAGAAGTTCACGATCCGGTTGAGCGCGTGATACGCGTTGTTGGCGTGCAGCGTCGACAGGCAAAGGTGGCCGGTCTGCGAGTAGGCGAGTGCAGCCTGCATGGTTTCGCGGTCGCGGATTTCGCCGATCAGGATGCAGTCGGGTGCTTGGCGCATGGCATTGCGCAGCGCATCGTTCCAGCTATGGGTGTCGATTCCAACTTCGCGTTGGTTGACGATCGATTTGCGATGCTTGAACAGGTACTCGATCGGATCCTCGACGGTTAGAACGTGGCCGGAACGGCTGCGCAGACGGTGATCGATCATCGACGCCAGGGTGGTCGATTTGCCCGAGCCGGTGGCGCCCACTACCAGTACCAGTCCGCGCTTCTCCATTACGATGTCGGCGAGCGAGGGGGGCAGCCCAAGGCTCTCGACGGTCGGAATGTCGCCCTGGATATAGCGCACCACGACCGCGACCGAATTACGCTGCCAGAACACGTTGACCCGGAAATTGCCCAGATCGCGGCGGCCAAAGGAGAGGTTGAGCTCCTTATCACGCTCGAAGCGTTCGATCTGCTCGGGCACCATCATCTCGTAGATCATCTTCTGGATCATGGTCGGCTCCATGATCTGCTGATTGATCGGCATGGTGTGGCCCTGGATCTTGATGTGGATCGGGGCCCCCGCAGTGATGAAGATATCCGAAGCGGTCTTTTCGGCCATGAGCTGGAACAGCTTGTCGAAAATCATGGGTTCGGGCTCCGTCAGCGAGAAGATGATGCATCAATGGGGTCGGACGGACGGGTCCGGACCCCATTGATCGAGGTATGGGCGCAAGAAGGAAGGATCAATGGAGTTCCACTCCATCGATACCACCCCATTGATCCCGCAGGGTGATCGGTCAGGCGCGCAGCAGATCGTTGATCGCGGTCTTGGCGCGGGTCTGCGCATCGACCTTCTTCACGATGACGGCGCAGTAAAGACTGTACTTGCCACAAGCAGAGGGCAGGCTGCCGGGCACCACGACCGAGCCGGCCGGTACGCGACCGTAGTGCACCTCGCCCGTCTCGCGGTCGTAGATCTTGGTGCTCATGCCGAGGTATACGCCCATCGACAGCACGGCGTTCTCTTCGATGATCACGCCTTCCACCACCTCGGAGCGGGCGCCGACAAAGACGTTGTCCTCGATGATCACCGGACCGGCCTGGACGGGTTCGAGCACGCCACCGATGCCGACGCCTCCAGACAGGTGCACATTCTTGCCGATCTGCGCGCACGAGCCGACGGTGGCCCAGGTGTCGACCATCGTGCCTTCATCAACGTAGGCACCGATATTCACATAGGAAGGCATCAGCACGACGTTCTTGCCGATGAAGCTGCCCTTGCGCGCCATGGCCGGCGGCACCACGCGGAAGCCTCCTTCGCGGAACTGCTCCGGGGTGTAGTCGCCGAACTTGGTCGGGACCTTGTCGTAGTAGTTCAGGCCGCCGGCGGTCACGATCTCGTTGTCGCGCAGACGGAAGGAAATCAGCACGGCCTTCTTGATCCACTGGTTGACGACCCACTGGCCGTCTTTCTTCTCGGCCACGCGCAGGGTGCCGGCGTCGAGCCCGGCGATGACGGTGGCGACGGCGTCGCGCACCTCGGCAGGAGCCGCGGTCGGCGACAGGCTGGCGCGGTTTTCGAAGGCGGTGTCGATGATGGTTTGCAAAGCTTGCATTGGGAGGCTCTCTTACAGTGTTTGACAGAAGGCAACGATGCGCTCGGCTGCTTCCACGCATTCAGCCGTGTCTGCAACCAGCGCAATGCGCACGAAGCCTGCGCCAGGGTTGATGCCGGCGACCTCGCGCGCGAGATAGCTGCCGGGAAGGACGGTCACATTATATTCAGCCTGCAGACGGCGGGCGAACTCGGTGTCCGGAATCGGGGTGCGCGCCCACAGGTAGAAGCCGGCATCGGGGCGTTCGACTTGCAGCCACGGCGCGAGCATCGGGGTGACGCGGGCGAACTTCTCGCGGTACATGCGGCGGTTTTCAGCGACGTGGGTCTCGTCGTTCCAGGCTGCGACTGAAGCGGCCTGCACCGTGTTGCTCATGGCGCAGCCGTGATAGGTGCGGTAGCGCAGGAAGTCCTTCAGGATCTTCGCGTCGCCGGCGACGAAGCCGGAGCGGAGTCCGGGGACGTTCGAGCGCTTGGACAGGCTGGAGAACATCACCACATTGCGATAATCGCTGCGACCGAGCCGGTGCGCCGCCTCGAGCGCGCCGATCGGCAGCGCATCGTCGTCGAAATAGATCTCCGAGTAGCACTCGTCCGCCGCAATCACGAAGTCGTGCCGGTCGGAGAGCTCGAACAGGTGACGCCACTCGTCGAGACTGAGGACGCGGCCCGTCGGATTGCCGGGTGAACAGACGAACACCAGCTGTACGTCCTGCCAGACGGCGTCCGGAATGCTGTCGAAGTCCGAGCCGAAGTTGTTGTCGGGCAGGTTGTTCAGAAACACCGGTTCCGCGCCGGCGAGCAGCGCTGCGCCCTCGTAGATCTGGTAGAACGGATTGGGGCACAGCACCTTTGCGCCGGTTTGGGTGCCGTCGCTTCGGGTCCCGTCAATTACGCACTGGCCGAATGCGAACAGGGCCTCGCGCGAGCCATTGACCGGCAGAACCTGGCTTGCGCAGTCGAGCCCGGGCAGATCGTAGCGACGTTGCAGCCAGCCGGCGATTGCGCCGCGCAGCGCATCCGAGCCCTGGGTGGTCGGATAGGTCGCCAGCCCGTCGAGGTTGTCGGCCACCGCCTGGCGGATGAAGGCCGGGGTGGCGTGCTGCGGCTCGCCGATCGACAATCTGATCGGCTTCAGCCCGTCCGGCGGGGTGATCCCTTCGAACAGACGGCGCAGTTTTTCGAACGGATAGGAGTGCAGTCGGGAAAGATTCGGATTCACTTTGGAACACTTTTCGCACGCCGCGAAGGGCGGGCAGAGCGGGTCGTAAAGGCCGAAGATGTTATCATGCGGCGCCTTGTCGGCGTTCCCTCGACGTCCCCCCGACGATACCAAAGTACGGGTTTCATCCTGTTTTCCACTATGCCTTCGGCCTGACGTGCGTCTTTCCAAGCTCAAACTTGCCGGTTTCAAGACCTTCGTCGATCCGACCACCGTCCTCATGCCGGGCAACCTGGTCGGCGTCGTAGGTCCCAACGGTTGCGGCAAGTCCAATATCATCGATGCAGTGCGCTGGGTGCTGGGGGAAACGCGCGCCTCCGCGCTGCGTGGCGAGTCGATGCAGGATGTGATCTTCAATGGCTCCACCACGCGCAAGCCGGTGTCGCGGGCCAGTGTGGAGCTGGTGTTCGACAACAACGAGGGCCGCGCTGCCGGCCAGTGGTCGCGCTATGCCGAGATTTCGGTCAAGCGCGTGCTCGACCGCAGTGGCGACTCGAGCTACTACATCAACAACACCCACGTTCGGCGCAAGGACGTGATCGACCTGTTTCTGGGTACCGGCCTTGGGCCACGTGCTTACGCCATCATCGAGCAGGGCATGATCTCGCGCATCATCGAGGCGCGACCGGAAGAGATCCGCGGCTTCCTCGAGGAGGCAGCGGGGGTCACCAAGTATCGCGAGCGGCGGCGGGAAACCGAGGGCCGGCTGTCCGATGCGGGCGACAACCTTGCCCGTCTCGACGATATTCGCATGGAGCTCGGCGAGCGTATCGGTCATCTCGAAGGCCAGGCCGTGATCGCCGAGCGCTACCACGCGCTCAGCAGTGCCCATGTCCAGAAGCAGCAACTGTTGTGGCTGATCAAGCGTAACGAGGCGCGCGCCGAGCATCAGCGCCTGGCTGACGAACTCAATCGCAACACGCGCCAGATCGAAACCGACAGCGCCCGCCTGCAGGAGCTCGAAGCTGCGATCGAGGCAGCCCGCGATGCGCATTTCGCCGCATCCGAAACGGTGCACCTGGCCCAGAGTGATCTGTTTGCGGTCAGCGCCGAGGTGACCCGTCTTGAAACCGAACTTCAGCACCTTGCCGAAACGCGCAAACGTCTGGAGGCGCGCGTTGCGCAGCTGGCGCTGGATCAGGGGCACTGGAGCGCACGGCGCGAGGCGCTGTCTGCCGACCGCCTGCGCTGGGAAGCGCTTGCCGATAACGCAGCGATGCGGGCCGAGCAAGCAGAAGGGCGGCATGCCGAGATTGCGGACCGGGTGCCGGATGCCGACTCGGCGCGCATTGCCGCGGACACCACGGTGGGTTCGGCGCGGCGCGAGCTGGCGCAGACTGAACAGCAATTGCGGGTGGAGGAGGCCAATCGCGCCAGCGCCACCCGCGCACTGGAGGCGCTCCAGCAGCGGCGTGCCCGGCTCGAAACCGAGCGTGGCGCGATCCAGGGGCCGGACGGCGCAATGCTCGCTGAGCGCGAGGCACGGGTGGAGGCGCTGCAGGATGCGCTCGAGGATCAGCAGCATGAGGTGGCAGGTTTGCAGGGACGCCTGCCCGACGCCCAGGCCGCGCTGAAGTCGGCGCTCGAGCACGAGCGTGCGGTGCAGCGCCGCCTCACCGATCTGCGCGCCCGCCGCGATGCGCTGGTGCAGTTGCAGGCCAAGGTACAGTCGCAGGGCAAGCTCGGTGACTGGCTCAAGCGCCACGGCCACGCCGAGCTTCCGCCTCTGTGGCGCAGCTTGCGCGTGGCGGCCGGCTGGGAGGCCGCAGTCGAAGCCGTGTTGCGCGAGCGGCTCGCAGCCTTGACCACGGACGATTCGGAGGCCGATTCGGTGGCACGCGGGATGCTCGACGAGCTGCCGCCGGAATCGCTCGCGCTCGGTCTTGGGGCTGCTGCGCTGCCTCGGCCAGGCCTGCTGGTGCCCGAAGGTGCGGAGCCCTTGATCAAGCACGTCGAACTTACCGACGCCACGCTGCGCCCGCTGGTGGAGGACTGGTTGCAGGGTTATTTCGCCGTCGAGCGGCTCGAGGACTGGTTGCCGCAGCGTGCCTTGCTTGAACCCGGCGTGCATCTGGTCGGCGCGCGCGGACAGGTGCTGAGTCGTCATGCACTGATCCACTTCGTCCCCGACAGTCGAACCCATGGCGTCATCGAGCGTCAGCGCGAGATCGATCAACTTGCCGGGCAGCAGGCCGTGCTCGAAGACGATGCGCGTGGTGCGCACGACGCACTGCTTGGCGCCGAGGCGGCTGCGAGCGAGCTGCAGGAGCGCATCAACGTGCTGCGGCGGGAGCTCCAGTCTGCACAGGCTGGCTTGCATGCCGAGCAGGTCGAAGTGCTGAAGCTTGCCCAGGCGCGCAATCGGGCCGATGAACGCCGTACCCAGCTCGAGCGCGACCTCGGCGACCTGGTGCATCTGGAAGCCACCGAGCACGAGCACTTCGCCCGTGCCGATCTTGAGGTCGCCCGTGCCGAGGAGCTTGCCGAACTGCAACGCCACCGTCTGGACACGGCAGTCGATGTCTTGCGCGAGCGCGAGCACAGCCTGCGCGAGCTTCGGGCGCTGGAGCAGACCTGCGCCCGTGAGCTGCAGGAGGCGCGCTTCTCCGAGCGCGAATGCGCGGGCAAGCTCGAAGACCTTGCCCGCAACCTGCAGCTGGCTGCGGAACAACTTGAGCGTGTCGTTGCCGAACAGGCCTTGCGTGAGCAGGAACTGGAGGTGACCAACGATATTCGCAGTCGCGATGCCCTGCAAACGGCCCTGGGCTTGCGCAGCAGCCGTGAGGCGGCGCTTGCGGCACGGCGTGATGCGCTCGAACTGGCAACGGCGACATTGCGCCAGACTGAAGAGCTGCGCATGCGCACAGAGCAGGAGGCCGGCCCGATCCGTGCGCGGGTGGCCGAATTGCGTCTGGCGGTGCAGGCGGCGGAGTTGGCTTCGGCCCAGTTCGACGAGCGGCTGATTGAGGCGGGTGCGGATGAAGCCACGTTGACGCCGCTGCTGGCATCCGACCCCAAGGAAAGCACCCTGCAGCGGGAAGTGTCCAGGCTGGCGCGGGAAATCGCCGAGCTTGGTGCAGTCAATCTGGCGGCGCTTGACGAGCTCAGGACTGCGTCCGAACGCAAGGCTTACCTGGATGCCCAGACCGACGACCTGACACAGGCCATCGGTACACTCGAGGATGCGATCCGACGAATAGACCGTGAAACCCGCGAGCAACTGCAGGCAACCTACAACACGGTGAATCGCCAGTTCGCCGACTTGTTCCCGCAGTTGTTCGGCGGTGGCAGGGCCGAACTGGTGCTGACCGGCGACGAGATCCTGGATGCGGGCATCCAGATCATCGCCCAGCCACCGGGCAAGAAAAACACGTCCATCCAGCTGTTGTCGGGGGGTGAAAAGGCGCTTACCGCTATCGCGCTGGTGTTTGCAATGTTTCAATTGAATCCGGCGCCGTTCTGCATGCTTGACGAGGTGGATGCGCCGTTGGACGATACGAATACAGAGCGCTACGGGCAGATGGTGAAGCGCATGTCATCGCATACGCAGTTCATTTTTATCAGTCATAACCGGATCACAATGGAGATTGCCCAACAGCTGGTCGGCGTGACCATGCAGGAGCAGGGCGTGTCCCGGGTGGTGGAAGTGGATATCGAAGAGGCGCTGCGCCTGGCCGAGTCGGTCGCAGCGTAACAACAGGAATCAATATGGACAGCGAACTGCAGATTGGATTGATTGGTGCAGGGGTGGCTGCGTTTGTCGTCATCGTTGCTTACAACAAGTGGCAGGAGCGCAAGCATCGCAAGCAGGCCGAGGACGCATTCCGCTCGGAACACCGCGATGTATTGCTCGAGCCGGGCGAGGGCAAGGGCGAGGCGGAGACGTCGATGAGGCGTGAGCCGGTGGTCGAGGCGCCTGTGGACAATGCGGAGGGTTTGCGCACTTTCCGCCAGGCTGCACCCCGGCGTGTGCTGCCGGACTTGCCGGATGCGCTCGACCCGCGTGCGGATTGCATCATCCGCATCGAGGCCATCGAACCGCTCGATGCTCCACGGCTGTGGACGGCGCAGCGCGAGGCGCTCGCAGGCCTGAGCAAGGAGGTGCGCTGGTTTGCTTTCGACGATGCGGACAACCTGTGGCATGAAGTCAACGCCCACAGCGCCGGCGTGCATCACTGGTTCTGCGCTGCGCTGCAACTGGTCGATCGCCGTGGGCCGATCGGAGAGGCGGACTACATTCAGTTTTCCGGTGGAGTGCAACGCGTTGCCGAGCAGTTTCTGGCCGTTCCGGCCGGCTTGCCATCGCGCGCCGAGGCGCTGGGCAGCGCAACCGAACTCGATCGCTTCTGTGCCGATGTGGATGTACAGATCGGTATCAATGTGGTGTCGGCCAACGGTCAGCCCTTTCATGGCACCAAGATTCGCGGCCTGGCCGAGGCGGAAGGGTTGATCCTGCGTGAGGACGGTAGCTTCCATGCCTGTGACGAGGCGGGTGGCACCTTGTTTACGCTGTGCAACTATGAGCCCGCGCTGTTTGCTGCGGAAGAGATGCGGACCCTGCAGACCGGGGGCGTGACCTTGGTCATCGATGTGCCGTGCGTGGCCGGCGGCGCATCGGTGTTCGAACGCATGATGCGTTTTGCAAGCCATCTGGCAGCTGCACTCAACGGCGTGGTGGTCGACGACAACAAGGCCGTGTTCGGCGCCGAGGCCGCCGGACTGATCCGTGCCCAGATCCTGCAGTTCCAGGAACATATGGCGAGTCAGCAGATTCCGGCCGGGGGTAGCCTGGCCAAGCGACTGTTCTCTGCATGATGCCTGCGGACCATTCGACAATCGAGCGCGCAGCTTGGCTGCGCGCCGAACTGGCCCGGCATGATCACGCCTACTATGTGCTCGACGCGCCAACCGTGCCCGATGCCGAGTACGACCGTCTGTTCCGCGAGCTCGAGGCGATCGAGTCGACGCACCCGGAGCTGCGCCGCGCAGACTCCCCGACGGCCAGAGTCGGCGGCAAGCCGCTGGCGCAATTTGCGCCGGTTCGCCACCGGATTCCGATGCTGTCGATCCGCACCGAGACCGATACGGAATCCAGTGGTGCGCAGGCTTTCGACGCACGCGTGCGACGTGAGCTGGGTCTGGACGAAACCGACCCGCCGGTCGAGTACGTGGCCGAACTCAAGTTCGACGGACTGGCGATCAATCTGCGCTACGAGCATGGTGCCCTGGTGCAGGCAGCCACCCGTGGCGATGGCGAAACCGGGGAGGATGTGAGCGGCAGCGTCCGCACTGTGCGCGCCATTCCGCTCCGCTTGCTGGGTTCTCCGCCACCGGTGCTCGAGGTGCGTGGCGAGATCTACATGCGGCGCGACGATTTCGACGCACTCAATGCACGCCAGTTGGCTGCGGGTGACAAGGTCTTCGTCAATCCGCGCAATGCGGCTGCGGGGGCGATCCGTCAGCTCGACCCGAATATCGCGGCACGACGTCCCTTGTCGTTTTTTGCGTATGGCCTGGGGGAGACCGAGGGATGGTCGCTACCGGCCACCCACTTCGGTGTGCTCGATGCCTTGACCGATTTCGGCGTGCCGGTATGTAAGCATCGTGAGGTGGCCCTGGGAGCCGATGGACTGATGGCGTTTCATGGCCGGATCGCCGAATTGCGCGATGCCCTCCCGTTCGACATCGACGGCGTGGTGTACAAGGTCAATTCGCTCGCGCTGCAACGGCAATTGGGATTCGTCACCCGCGAGCCGCGCTGGGCCGTGGCTCACAAGTACCCGGCACAGGAGGCCCTGACTCTGTTGAGAGACATCGAGGTCCAGGTCGGCCGCACCGGCGCGATCACGCCGGTCGGGCGGCTCGAGCCGGTCTTCGTCGGTGGGGTCACGGTCACCAATGCCACGCTGCACAATCAGGACGAGATCGATCGCAAGGATGTGCGCATCGGCGACTGGGTGATCGTGCGTCGGGCGGGCGACGTGATTCCCGAGATCGTGGGACCGGTCGTCGAGCGGCGTACCGGGGACTTGCCGCGCTTCAATCTCCTGGAACGGTTTCCGACCTGCCCGGTGTGCGGTTCGCATGTCGTGCGTGGTGCGGACGAGGCGGTGGCACGCTGCACCGGCGGGCTGTATTGCCCGGCCCAGCGCAAGCAGGCCCTGCTGCACTTTGCCGGGCGCCGGGCGATGGACATCGAGGGTCTGGGCGACAAGCTGGTGGATCAGCTGGTCGATGCCGCCATCGTCAAGACCCCGGTCGATATCTACCGGCTGGGCATTCTTGCGCTGGCGAACCTTGAGCGCATGGGCGACAAGTCCGCGCAAAACCTGCTGGCGGCGATCGACAAGAGCCGTAACACGACACTGGGAAGATTCATCTTCGCCTTGGGCATCCGCAATGTCGGCGAAGCCACTGCCCGCGATCTGGCCCGTCATTTCGGCAGTCTGGATGCCTTGAGCGAGGCTGACGAGACTCGCCTGCAACAGGTGCCGGATGTTGGGCCGATCGTTGCGCGGTGCATCGTCGAGTTCTTTGCCGAAGCGCACAATCGCGAAATCATCGAGCAGTTGCGGGCAGCTGGCGTGCGTTGGGAAGAGGGCGAGCCGGCCGTAATGCCGGCTGGCGCGCTGGCGGGCAAGGTTTTCGTGCTGACGGGGACGCTGCCGGGTATGAGCCGGGATGAGGCCAAGGTGCGGATCGAGGCCCAGGGCGGCAAGGTGGTGGGCTCGGTCTCGAAAAAAACCGATTACGTCGTGGCTGGGGCCGAGGCCGGCTCCAAGCTGGTCAAGGCGCAGGAGCTGGGGGTCGACATTGTCGACGAGCAAGGCCTGCTGACCCTGCTTGCGCAATCGACCTGAGCTTGGCGTCGACGCAGCGGGACACGGATTTACACAGACACTTATCAGAACACTCCGGGAGTCGAACACGATGAAGAAAGTTACCAAGGCGGTATTTCCGGTGGCCGGCATGGGCACCCGCTTCCTGCCTGCGACCAAGGCGAGTCCGAAGGAAATGCTGCCGATCGTCGACAAACCCTTGATCCAGTACGCGGTCGAAGAGGCCGTAGCGGCAGGCATTACCGACATGATCTTCATCACCGGCCGCACCAAGCGTTCGATCGAGGATCACTTCGACAAAGCCTACGAACTCGAGACCGAACTCGAGGCACGGGGCAAGACTGAGCTGCTCGACATCGTCAAGAAGACAGTGCCCAAGGGCGTAAACTGCATTTATATCCGCCAGTCCGAAGCGCTGGGTCTGGGCCATGCCGTGTTGTGTGCCAGCCATGTGGTCAGCGACGAGGCCTTTGCCGTGATCCTCGCCGACGACTTGCTCGACAACCACGGTGCCGAGCCGATCATGCAGCAGATGGTCGGGGTGTACAATTACCACCGTTGTTCGGTGCTCGGTACGATGAACGTGCCGCGCGAAGAGACGCGCCAGTACGGTATCGTCAGCACCGAAAGCCAGGTCGGCGAGGTGCAGCGGGTAACCGGCATCATCGAAAAGCCGAGCCCCGAAGAGGCGCCCACCACGCAGGCGGTGGTCGGTCGCTACATCCTGACACCGCGCATCTTCGATCACCTTCGCGCACTGAAGCCTGGCGCAGGCGGCGAACTTCAGCTCACCGACGCCATTGCCTCGCTGCTCAAGGAGGAGGCGGTGTTGTCCTACCAGTTTCAGGGCGTGCGTTACGACTGTGGCTCCAAGCTTGGCTACCTCAAAGCCACGGTGGAGCTTGGTTTGCGCCACCATGAAATCGGCGAGGAACTCTCGGCCTACCTTAACGAGCGCTTCGGCTCAGGGGCGGGGAAGAAGTAGGAAAAATCAGGCGGGCAGGCGCGGGGAGCAGTACTCACGCTGCCCGCTTGCGCACTGAATGCGGGACTTTTGTTGCACCTGGCCGGCATGTCCGGCCAGTGTCGTTGTTGGCAAATCAATTACTGGAGTTTCACCTGCATGATCGTTCTTAAAGGCGTCACCCTGCGCCGCAGCGCCAAGGTGTTGCTCGATAACGCCTCTGTCACCCTGAATCCGGGCGAGAAAGTCGGTCTGGTCGGGCGCAACGGCGCCGGGAAATCGACCCTGTTTGCCCTGCTTAACGGCACGCTGCACGAGGATGGGGGCGATTTCAGCATCCCCGCCCAGTGGCATATGGCGCAGGTGGCGCAGGACATGCCGGAGACCGACCAGTCGGCTACCGATTTCGTGATCGAAGGCGACACCACGCTGCTTGCGGCACAAAACGAAGTGCATGCGGCAGAGGCGAGCGGCGACGGCGAGCGCATGGCCTACGCCTATATGGCGCTGCACGACGCGGGTGCGCATGATGCCCAGGCACGATCGCAGGCCCTGATCCTGGGCCTCGGGTTCAAGACCACCGAGCTGTGCAACCCGGTCAACAGCTTCTCCGGCGGTTGGCGGATGAGGCTGCAGTTGGCGCGGGCGCTGATGTGTCCGTCCGATCTGCTGCTGCTCGACGAACCCACCAACCACCTCGATCTCGATGCGCTGGTGTGGCTCGAAGCCTGGCTCAAGCGCTATAACGGCACCATGGTGGTAATCAGCCATGACCGCGAGTTCCTCGACGCGATCACCAACGTCACCCTGCATATCGACAATGCCAAGCTGGTGCGTTATGGCGGCAACTACAGTACCTTCGAGGACACGCGCGCACAGCAGATGGAGTTGCAGCAAAACGCCTACGTCAAGCAGCAGGACAAGATCGCCCACCTGCAGCAGTTCATCGCCCGCTTCAAGGCCAAGGCCAGCAAAGCCAAGCAGGCCCAGAGCCGGGTCAAGGCGCTGGACCGGATGGAAAAGCTGGCGCCGGTGCTCGCCAGCGCGGACTTCACCTTCGAGTTCAAGGAGCCCGCCAGCCTGCCCAACCCGATGCTGGCGATGGAGCATGCGTGTTTCGGCTACCCGCCGGCTGAGGACGCAGCGCCCGGCACACCGTCGACCGTGATCGTTCGTGACGTCAGCAAGTCGGTGATGGCCGGCCAGCGGATCGGTATTCTCGGTGCCAATGGGCAGGGCAAGTCAACCGTGGTCAAGACCGTGGCGCGCGCGCTCAAACCGGTGAGCGGCATCGTGACCGAGGGCAAGGGGCTCAAGGTCGGCTACTTCGCACAGCAGGAACTCGACGTGCTGCGCCCGCTCGACAATCCGCTCGAACACATGGTGCGTCTGGCCAAGGAGGGCTTGCCCGCCGGGCAGAGCGGTCGCGAGCAGGACTTGCGCACCTTCCTCGGCACCTTCAATTTCAGCGGCGACATGGTCAAGCAGGCCGTGGGCACGATGAGCGGCGGTGAAAAGGCCCGTCTGGTGCTATGTATGATCGTGTGGCAACGTCCCAACCTGTTGCTGCTCGATGAGCCAACCAACCACCTCGACCTCGCGACCCGCGAGGCGCTGGCGATGGCGCTTAATGAGTTTGAAGGCACGGTGATGCTGGTCAGCCACGATCGTTCGCTGTTGCGCTCGGTATGCGATGAATTCTGGCTGGTGTCGCACGGCGGTATCGAACCCTTTGACGGTGACCTCGATGACTACCAGCGTTATCTGCTGGACGAAGCCAAGCGCGCGCGCGAGGAGCTGAAGGCCTCGCTCAAAAGTACGAAGGAACCCGTCGTGCAGCCTGTCCCGGTGGTCGCCGCGGTGCGCAAGACGCCCGAGGAACTGAAGCGACTCAAGCGCGACCTGGGCAAGCTCGAACAGACCATCCTCGACCTGCAGACCGCCAAACATGCGCTGGAAGCGCGTCTGACCACCTCCTTGCCGCCGCAACTGATCGGTGAGCTCGGGCGCGAGTTGCAGAAGCTGACCGATGCGCTCGATACGCACGAGGAGAACTGGCTGCTGATCTCCGAGCAGATCGAATCCGCTGCAGGTTGAGGGTAGGATGGCGTGTAGTCGCGCCAGATATGCGTCGGAGCCGGGGTATTGGTTTCTTTGTCAGGCTGGCAAGGTGGTGGATGGGAGACATCATGAAAAAAATTGATCATGCCAAGCTGGACCGCATCGTCGCGGATGCCCGACGTACGTCGGATACACGCGATCAGGGCTATCGCGAGCGGGCGCTCAAGATCTATCCATGGATCTGCGGGCGCTGTGCACGCGAGTTCACACTGGTGAATCTGCGTGAGCTCACCGTGCACCATCGCGATCACAATCATGACAACAATCCGCCCGATGGCAGCAACTGGGAGCTGTTGTGCATCTATTGCCACGACAACGAACATCAGCGCCAACTGGAAATGAAGGCCAATGGAAGTGTGTCGGCTGGTGGCGGTGGCTCGGTCGCCACCCATTCGCCCTTTGCGAATCTGAAGGCACTGATCGGGAGCGGAAAGCCCTCTTCTTGAATGGCTGACCGGGTTTTCGGGTATCCGGGCATCCGTTTTCAACTTGCGTCACCAGAATTGATCGCATCGCCAGTGGTTGGTCCACACAAAATAATACGTAGGGTGCGGCAACATGAACGAACAGAGAGCGCGTCTGAAGGTACTTGGCGCAGGCATCTTCAGCCTGTTGCTGGTGCTGGGCGTGGCACGTTTTTCCTATACGCCGTTGCTGCCGCTGATGCAGCAACAAGCAGGGCTTGGCGTTGCCGAGGCTGGCTGGCTGGCCGCGATCAACTATGCGGGCTATCTGAGTGGTGCGGTCATCGCCTCGCTGATCAGCGATCTGGTGCTCAAGGATCGTCTGTACAGGATCGGCATGGTCCTCGCGGTGCTCAGTACCGTGGTGATGGGGCTGAGTACCGATGTCACGGTGTGGGCGATATCACGCTTCGTTGCCGGGCTGAGCAGTGCCGCTGGCATGCTGTTGGGCACCGGGTTGATTCTCAACTGGCTGATCCGGCACAACCATCGCAGCGAGCTGGGCATCCATTTTTCCGGCGTCGGGCTCGGTATTGCCGGTTGTGCGGCGGCGGTGGCCTTGATGACCGAATGGCTGGACTGGCGCGAGCAGTGGTTTGCGTTCGCCGCCATCGGTTGCGTATTGCTGGTCCCGGCGCTGCGCTGGTTGCCGCCGCCCGATCGTAGCGGACTGACCAAGACCGGGCAGAAGATGGAGGACAGGCCGCCGAGCGCCCTGTTCATGCGCATTTTCATGGCGGCGTACTTCTGCGCCGGCGTTGGCTACGTGGTCAGCGCCACCTTCATCGTGGCTATCGTCGATCGACTACCGGGCCTGGCAGGGCAGGGGACCCTGGCTTTTCTGGCTATCGGCATTGGTGCTGCGCCGGCCTGCTTCAACTGGGATCTCATCGCCCGGCGTAGCGGTGACCTCAATGCCTTGATTCTTGCAGCAGTGCTGCAGATTGTTGGCATTCTGCTTCCGGTAATGGTCGGTGGGCTGATTGCCACGCTGTTGGGTGCCCTGCTGTTTGGTGGCACCTTCATCGGCATGGTGAGTCTGGTGCTGACCATGGCCGGACGTTACTACCCGACCCGTCCGGCCAAGATGATGGGCAAGATGACGCTTACCTATGGTGTAGCGCAGATCATTGGCCCCGCCATAACCGGATGGTTGGGTACCCTGTTCGGCAGCTATACGGCAGGTCTGTATATGGCCGCAGCCGTGATGGCTGTCGGGACGGTACTGTTGCTGATCCTCAAGGTGGTGGAGCGGCGCGATGCGGTCCGTGCGGCCCTTGTGTCCGACTGCTCGAAAATGGATGTCAGGCAGATGCCCTGATTGTGATTCCGAGGAAGCGCGACCGACAAAAAAACGCCCCGCCTGAATGAACTGGCGGGGCGTTTTGCGCTGCGCTTGCAGCAATCAGGCGTTGGCCTTGGTTGCGCGCTTGCGGTCGTTTTCTTTCAAGTGGCGCTTACGCAGGCGGATGTTCTTTGGCGTGATCTCGACCAGCTCGTCGTCGGCAATGAATTCGATAGCCGACTCCAGCGACAGGCCGATCGGCGGAATCAGCCGAACGGCTTCATCGGTGCCCGAGGAACGAACGTTGGTGAGCTGCTTGCCCTTGATCGGGTTCACCACGAGATCGTTGTCGCGGGTGTGGATGCCGATGATCATGCCTTCATACAGGGCTTCGCCCGGGCTGACGAACATGCGACCGCGGTCCTGCAGGTTCCACAGCGCGTAGGCTACTGCGTCGCCATCGTTCTGCGAGATCAGCACGCCATTGCGACGCTCGGCCATGGCGCTTGCCATCGGACCGTAGTCATCGAACACGTGGCTGGCCAGACCGGTGCCGCGGGTCATGGTCAGGAATTCGCCCTGGAAGCCGATCAAACCACGTGCCGGAATGCGGTACTCGAGGCGCACGCGGCCCTTACCGTCCGGCTGCATGTCCTGCAGTTCACCGCGGCGGCGGCCGAGCTCTTCCATTGCCGAGCCCTGGTGATCCTCTTCCACGTCGACGGTGAGCATCTCGTACGGCTCGCACTTGACGCCGTTGATTTCCTTGAACACCACGCGCGGCCGACCCACAGCGAGCTCGTAGCCTTCACGACGCATGTTCTCGAGCAGAATGGTGAGGTGCAATTCACCGCGGCCGGAAACTTCGAACACGTCCGAGTCATCGGTGAAGTTCACCCGCAGGGCGACGTTCTTGAGCAGCTCTTTTTCGAGGCGCTCGCGAATCTGGCGGCTGGTGACGAACTTGCCTTCGCGACCGGCAAGCGGTGACGAGTTGACCATGAAGTTCATCGTCAGGGTGGGCTCGTCTACCGCGATCGGGGTCATGCCTTCGAGGCATTCGGGGTCACAAATGGTGACGCCGATGTTGACCTGCGGCAGGCCGGCGATCAGCACGATGTCACCAGCTTCAGCCGACTCGGCAGCCGAACGCTCCAGGCCCTTGAAGGTCAGGATCTGGCTGATCTTGCCCTTGCCGCGATTTTCGTCGCCGTACATGACGACCACTTCCTGGTTCGGACGAATGCGGCCGCGCTTGATGCGGCCGATACCCATCTGTCCCATGTAGGTGGAGTAGTCGAGCGAACAGACCTGCATCTGCAGCGGGCCTTCGGGGTCGACTTCGGGCTGCTTGACGTGCTTGAGGACGGCTTCGAACAGGGGGCGCATATCGACGCGTTCGTCGTCCACGTTCTCGACCGCAAAACCGTTCAGACCGGAGGCGTAGATCACCGGGAAGTCGAGTTGTTCGTCGGTAGCGCCGAGTTTGTCGAAGAGGTCGAAGGTGTGATTGACCACCCAGTCGATACGCGCACCCGGGCGGTCGATCTTGTTGACCACGACGATGGGCTTGAGGCCCAGCGCCAGTGCCTTGCGGGTGACGAAACGGGTCTGCGGCATCGGGCCTTCGACCGCATCGACCAGCAGCAGCACACTGTCTACCATGGACAGCACGCGCTCGACCTCGCCACCGAAGTCGGCGTGGCCCGGGGTGTCGACGATGTTGATGTGGGTGTCGCCATACTGGATGGCACAATTCTTCGACAGGATCGTGATGCCACGTTCCTTCTCGATATCGTTCGAGTCCATGATCCGCTCGCCCATCTGCTGGTTCTCGCGGAAGGTGCCGGATTGGCGCAGGAGCTGGTCGACAAGGGTGGTTTTACCGTGGTCGACGTGAGCGATGATGGCGATGTTGCGGATGGAACGGGACATGGAGGCGGGAAGTCTTTGAAAAGACGCTGATTCTAACACGTGCTGCCGCGGCGCAGCATGAATTATCCTGATGCGACTGGCAGTCGTGCGTCGGTTTGCCGGATCACTCGGGCCCGATCCCGCTACATGCTAAAATCCGCGCCCCTTTTTGCTGGACACTGGAGAACACGCCATGCTCGCCGTCATTGGTGGTACCGGACTCACGCAGCTGTCGACGCTGGAAATTACTCGTCGCGAGGTGGTGCGTACGCCCTATGGCGAACCTTCAGGTGCGCTCACCTTCGGCACGATGTGTGGTGAGCCGGTTGTCTTTCTGGCGCGTCATGGCTACGGGCATACCATTCCGCCGCATGAGGTGAATTACCGGGCCAATATCTGGGCGCTCAAGCAGGCGAAGGTGAGTGCGATCGTGTCGGTTGCGTCGGTGGGCGGAATCCGGGCCGATCTGAGGCCCGGCACGCTGGCCGTGCCGGATCAGATCATCGACTACACGTGGGGGCGTCACAGCACTTTTTTCGATGGTGCGGACAAGCCGGTGAAACACGTCGATTTCACCCGTCCTTACGACGAAGCCTTGCGCCAGCGTCTGATCATGGCAGCCTGCGAGGCAGGTGAGGCCGTTTTTGATGGTGGCGTGTATGCGGCTACGCAGGGGCCGCGTCTCGAGACCGCTGCTGAGATCAATCGGCTGGAGCGTGACGGCGCCGATCTGGTCGGCATGACCGGTATGCCGGAAGCCGTGCTGGCGCGCGAACTCGACATGCCGTATGCGGCGATCAATGTGGTGGTCAATTGCGCCGCGGGACGGGCTTCGAGCGAGCACGGCATTCATTTCGACAGCATTGAACTGGTGCTGCAGGAAGCCATGGTGCGTGTGCGCAATGTGTTGGAGCACATCTGCCGTAAATGAGCATTGCTTCAATGGTGCACTGCTACAATCGCATCTTTCCGAATACCGATCCTGGATCTTCATGAAACGAATCGAAAACGGTTTCGAACACCTCCTGTTCTCCAGTCGCTGGCTGATGGCGCCGGTCTATTTTGGTCTGGTGCTGGCGATGGTGGTGCTGCTGTTCAAGTTCATCAAGGAGGTCTGGCACATTTTTGGTCAGATCATGACCGCCTCCGGCGGTGAGCTGATCATCGGTGTGCTGTCTCTGGTGGATATCGCGCTGATCATGAACTTGCTGATCATCATCATGTTCAGCGGTTACGAGAACTTCGTTTCGAAGATGGAGGATCTGCACAGCCACCAGGATCGTCCCGACTGGATGGGGCACATCGGCTTCTCTGATCTTAAGATCAAGCTGATCGGGTCGATTGTTGCGATCTCGGGGATCGAACTGCTCAAGGGCTTCATGAACGTGGCCAACATGTCCGACCGCGAACTGGGCTGGATGGTCGGCATTCACGTCACCTTCCTGTTCTCCGGCGTGCTCTACGCGCTGATGGATCGACTGCACGGCAGCAAGGGGCACTGAGCTCCCGATCCTTTCGCCGACGAGTGGCCGGAGGGGCCGCTCGTGAGCCGGGCTCACACCTGAAGCCGGTCGACCAGTTCGCGCTCGACCCGCAATACCTGGGCGTCCTGCGACAATCCGCCTCCGGTCAGGAGGAAGGTGTCTTCCACGCGCTCGCCCAAGGTCGCGATCTTTGCCGCTTGTACCGAAATCCCGTACTTCGCCAACACCTCCGCAACATCGAACAACAGCCCGGGCCGGTCTGCTGCGGTCAGAGACAGGATGTAATGCCGGCCCGCCTCGTCGGCGCGCAGGCTGACTTGCGGCGTGACCGGGAAGTGCTTGACCTGACGGGATATGCGCCCGCTGGAGGGGCGCTGCGGTTCGCCCGGGTTGAGCAGCAAAGCCCCCAGTTCATGCTCGATCAGGGCCACGATGTCTCGATAGCGTGCACTGTTGCTGGTGTCCTGCAGCATGAAGCTGTCGAGCGCATAGCCGTGCCGGGTGGTGTGCACCTTCGCGTCCAGAATACTGAAGCCCATGCGTCCGAAGAAGCCGGTGAGGCGCACGAACAGGTCCTTTTGGTCGGCCGCGAACACCATGACCTGGACGCCTTCCTCCTCGTCGGAGACGCGGGCCTTTACCACCGGCTCGTCGGCATTCGGACGGAAGTACAGCACCCGGGTGTGCCAGGCGATCTCTTCGGCTGAGTGGCGCATGAAATACACGGCGTCGAGCTGGGCCCAGAGTGCGTCCTCCACGCCCAGGCGCAGGCCGTGATAACGCAGCAGGTGGCGCGCGATCTCCTGGCGGTCGTCGAGGCCCAGCGCCTGCTGCGGCGTGGCGCCACGCAGCAGGCGCTGGGTGGCGAAGAACAGATCCTCGAGCAGCTTGCCCTTCCACCCGTTCCACACCTTGGGGCTGGTGCCGCGGATGTCGGCATGCGTCAGCAGATAGAGGGCGGTGAGCCGGCGCTCGGTGCCGACGACGGTGGCGAAGCGCGCGATGATCTCGGGGTCCGAGGTATCTTCCTTCTGCGCGACGTGGGACATGGTCAGATGATGGCGTACCAGCCAGATCACGAGCTCGGTGTCTTCCGCGTCCAGTCCGTGGTCTACACAGAAGTCGCGGGCGTCCGCCATTCCCAGGGTGGAATGGTCGCCCCCGCGGCCTTTCGCAATGTCGTGGAACAGGGCGGCTATGTAGAGCAGCCAGTAGCGGTCGAAGCTCAGAATGAGGCGGCTCATCAGCGGGTATTCGTGCGCATGCTCACCCATGGTGAAGCGGCGTACGTTGCGTAGCACCATCAATATGTGTTGATCGACGGTGTAGGCGTGAAACAGGTCGTGCTGCATCTGGCACAGGATCTTGCGCCAGGGCGGCAGATAGCGCGACAGGATGCCGTACTGGTTCATGCGCCGGAACGCGTGCACGATGCCGCGCTTCTGCTTGAGGATCTCAATGAAGAGCGCGCGGTTGGCGGGATCCGCCCGGAACGTGGCATTGATGCGGTTACGGTTCAGCCACAATGCGCGCAGCGTCCTTGCGGTCATGCCCTTGAGTTCGGAGCGCTGTTGCAGCAGCAGGAAGCACTCGAGCAGGGCGGAAGGGTGGCGCTCGAATACATCCTCGTTGCGCAGGTCGAGGAGTTCGCGTACGGCCTGGAAGCGGGCATTGATGACGATGGCTGGCGAACTGCGGCCGGGGAAAATCTCGGTGCCGTAGTTTTGCAGCAGGATGCCATTGATCTGAGTGACTTTTTTGGCGGTCAGATAGTAGCGCTGCATCAAGGTTTCGGATGCGCGCCTGCCTGCGGCGGGTTCGATTCCCATGATGCGTGCAAGATTCTCCTGATGATCGAACAGCAGGCGGTCTTCGGCTCGGCCGGTCAGGTAGTGCAGGCGGATACGGACGTGTTGCAGAAAGCGCTCAACACTGCGCAGGTCGCTGGCCTCGTCTCCTGTGATCAGACGACGGCGGGCGAGTTCGCGCCAGTTGCGGCCAAGCCCCGCTGCACGCGCAATCCAGCCCAGCATTTGCAGATCGCGCAGTCCGCCGGGGCTTTCCTTGCAGTTGGGTTCTAGTGCGTAGGGCGTGTCGTGGTAGCGCGCATAGCGCTGCTCCTGCTCGAGTTGCTTGGCCTTGAAGAAGGTTCTGACATCGAGCTGTTCACGATAGCGTGCGGTGAATTCGTCGAACAGCGCAAGCTCTCCGGTCAGTCGCCGTGCTTCGAGCAGGTTGGTCTGCACGGTGATGTCGGCCAGCGCCGCATCGAGACATTGCTCGATCGTGCGCACGCTGTGACCGATATCCAGACCCACATCCCATAGCGCGCTCACCAGGGTGGATAGCTGAGCCTGCAGCTGCTCGTCCGGCGGCGACGGCAGCAGGATCAGCAGGTCGACGTCCGAGCACGGAAAAAGCTCGCCACGGCCATAGCCCCCCACGGCGATCAGGACTGCTTCGGCAGGCATTCGGCAGGCCTTCCACAGACGGATGATGGCGCCGTCGACGAGTTTGGCGCGGCCGTGGAGCAGGGTCGCCGTCAGTGGGTGCGCCTCGTAGGCGGCACGCAGTTGGGCACTGCCTTCGGCAAGGTGCAGGCGCTCGTTGAGAATGGCCTGCTGAAGTGGGGTGCTTTCGGTCAAGAGAGGCGTCCGGATGCAGTCGGTCAGGCGAAGCGATCGGCGACGATCGCCGGCGGCGGGGGGCAATTCGCGGACAGTGTCAGGACTTCGACGCCGGTCTCGGTGACCACGATGGTGTGTTCCCACTGGGCCGAGAGGCTGCGATCCTTGGTCACGATGGTCCATCCGTCGGGGAGCTCCGAGATGGCGGCTTTTCCGGCGTTGATCATCGGTTCGATGGTGAAGATCATGCCCGGCAGCAGCTCCACGCCGGTGCCGGCCTTGCCGTAATGAAGGACTTGCGGTTCTTCGTGGAACTTGCGTCCGATGCCGTGACCGCAGAATTCGCGCACCACCGAAAAGCCGTTGCCCTCGGCGTGGCGCTGAATTGCCTGGCCGATGTCTCCGAGTCGCGCACCGGGGTGGACCGCAGCGATGCCCAGCCACATGCATTCATAGGTGACCTGGCACAGACGTTTGGCCAGAATGGAGACGTCGTTGCCGACCATGAACATGCGACTGGTGTCGCCGTGGAAGCCTTCCGGCGTGATCACGGTGATGTCGAGGTTGACGATGTCGCCCTTCTTGAGCGCTTTTTCAGCCGGTACGCCGTGACACACCTGATGGTTGATCGATGTGCAGATCGACTTCGGGTAGGGGCTGTAGCCCGGCGGAGCGTAGTTGAGCGGGGCGGGTACGGTATTCTGCACCTCCACCATGTACTTATGGCACAGCCGGTCGAGCTCCGCGGTGGTGATGCCGGGCTTAACGTGAGGTTCGATATAGTCGAGCACTTCAGCCGCAAGGCGGCAGGCCGTGCGCATCTCTTGTATTTCTTCTGCAGTCTTTATCGTGATGCTCATTGTCGGGGGCGGGCTTGGAAAGAACGCTAGGCTAGCGCATGAGGCCCTTGCGGGCAAACGCGGACATCCGGCTGGTCTTGAGCAGTGTAGCGAGTCAGTGCTATCATCGCCGGCTTGTCTGTTCATGCAGGCAAAATCCACACGCCGAATCAATCAGGGTCCGCGGGCAGGCTTGAAGCCAGTCGCGGCGCAGGGTCGAAGTCACTGTAAGGACGGATGTCCGGCAGCGTTTCGTGCCCGGTTCGGCGGAGGCTAACCCTAGATCTGGAGTTTTACATGTCTGTAACAATGCGTCAGATGCTCGAAGCGGGCGTTCACTTTGGTCACCAGACCCGTTTCTGGAACCCGCGTATGGCCCCCTACATCTTCGGTCATCGCAACAAGATCCACATCGTCAATCTCGAAAAGACGATGGTCAAGTACAACGAAGCCATGGACTACACGCGCAAGCTTGCAGCCAACAAGGGCAATATCCTGTTCGTCAGCACCAAGCGCCAGGCTCGCGAGATCCTCTCCGAGGAAGCGCGCCGCGCCGGTATGCCTTATGTTGACGAGCGCTGGCTCGGCGGCATGCTGACCAACTTCAAGACCGTCAAGCAGTCGATCAAGCGCCTGAAGGAAATGGAAGGCATGGTCGAAGACGGCTCGATGGAGCGTCTGTCCAAGCGCGAAGCGCTGACCGCCAAGCGCGAGATGGACAAGCTGCAGAAGAGTATCGGCGGTATCAAGGACATGAATGGTCTGCCCGATGCGCTGTTCATCATCGACGTCGGCTACCACAAGATCGCCATCACCGAGGCCCGCAAGCTGGGCATTCCGGTCATCGCCGTGGTCGATACCAACCACTCGCCCGAAGGCGTGGATTACATCATCCCGGGTAACGACGATTCGTCCCGCGCGATCCGTCTGTATGCTCGTGGCGTGGCCGATGCCGTGCTGCAGGGCCGCAGTCAGGTCCTGCAGGAAATCGTTTCCGCTGGCGGCGACGAGTTCGTCGAGGTTGAAGAAGAGAATAATCCCGAACAGGCTTGATCCTGTTTCGGGTTAAACGGATGGTTTGGTCGCGGCGGGCTGGTGCCCGCCGTGTGCTGTAGACGAATATTCAGGAGTTAGCATGGCGGAAATCACTGCAAGCATGGTCAAGGAACTGCGCGAGAAAACTGACGCGCCGATGATGGAATGCAAGAAGGCACTGACCGAAGCGGGTGGCGATCTGGTCAAGGCTGAAGAGATCCTGCGCATCAAGCTGGGCAACAAGGCCTCCAAGGCTGCCTCCCGCGTCACCGCCGAGGGCATCGTCGGGACTTTCCTGTCGGCCGACGGCAAACTTGCTGCGATGGTCGAGCTCAACTGCGAAACCGACTTCGTGGCCAAGAACGACGATTTCATTGCGCTGGCTGCTTCGCTGGCGACGCTTGTTGCCGAGAAAAATCCGGCCGATGTCGAGGCGCTGTCCGCGCTCGAGTTCGGTGCTCAGACGGTCGAGCAGTTCCGCACTGCGCTGGTTGGCAAGATCGGCGAGAACATCAGCGTGCGTCGTTTCGTGCGCATCGAGGCCAAGGGTCAGGTTGCCAGCTACATTCACGCCGGTGCCAGAATCGGTGTGCTGATCGACGTGGTCGGCGGCGACGAGCAACTGGGCAAGGACCTGGCGATGCACATCGCCGCCTCCAAGCCGAAGTCGCTTGATTCCACCGGTGTGTCCGCTGATCTGATCGATGCCGAGCGTCGTATCGCGATCGAGAAAGCGCGCGAAGCCGGCAAGCCGGAAGCGATGCTGGACAAGATCGCCGAAGGTACGGTGCAGAAGTTCCTCAAGGAAGTAACCCTGCTCGGCCAGGTCTTCGTGAAGGCTGAAGACGGCAAGCAGACCATTGAGCAGCTGCTCAAGGCCAAGGGCGCTTCGGTTGACGGGTTCACGCTCTTCATCGTCGGCGAAGGCATCGAGAAGAAAGTGACCGACTTCGCCGCAGAAGTGGCCGAGCAAGCCGCTGCTGCTGCCGCTGCCGCACAGAAGTAAGGAGCTGCAACACATGACCGCTGCCGCTTACTCCCGGATTCTGCTCAAGCTGTCGGGCGAAGCCCTGATGGGTGACGACGCCTATGGCATCAACGAAGAGGTGGTCAGTCGTATCGTCTCCGAGATTGCAGAGGTGTCCCGCCTGGGCGTGCAGGTCGGGGTGGTGATCGGTGGCGGCAATATTTTTCGTGGCATGAAGGGCGCTGCGTCAGGTATGGATCGTGCCACCGCCGACTACATGGGCATGCTTGCGACGGTGATGAACGCAATGGCGCTGGCCGATGCCATGCGCCGTTTCGATCTGCCGGCGCGGGTGCTGTCTGCACTGAGAATCGATCAGGTCGTCGAGCCCTACGTTCGCGCACGAGCCATCCGCCATCTGGAAGAGGGGCGGGTGGTGATCTTTGCGGCTGGAACCGGTAACCCGTTTTTCACTACGGATACCGCAGCTGCATTGCGCGGCGCCGAAATGGGCGCCCAGATCGTGCTCAAGGCGACCAAGGTCGATGGCGTGTACACTGCGGATCCCAAGAAGGATCCATCTGCCCAGCGTTATCATCGGATCAGTTTCGATGAGGCGATCGGGCGTAATCTCGCGGTGCTCGACTCGACCGCCTTTGCCTTGTGCCGCGACCAGAAACTGCCGATCAACGTATTTTCGATCTTCAAACCCGGTGCGCTAAAGCGTGTCGTGTTGGGCGAGGACGAAGGTACACTGGTCCATTCCTGAGTCATTCGAGGGTAAATCGATGATTTCCGATATCAAGAAAACGACCGAGCAGAAAATGCAGAAATCGGTCGATTCACTGAAGAACGATCTGGCCAAGATTCGCACCGGGCGTGCGCATACCGGGCTACTTGATCATGTAATGGTGGATTATTACGGCAGCATGGTGCCGGTCAACCAGGTGGCCAACATCACCCTGATCGACGCGCGCACCATCGGCGTGCAAACCTGGGAAAAGCCGATGCTGGGCAAGGTCGAACGCGCCATCCGCGATTCGGATCTTGGACTGAATCCGGCGAACATGGGCGAGCTCCTGCGCGTGCCGATGCCGGCGCTGACTGAAGAGCGTCGTCGTGATCTGACCAAGGTGGTGCGCCAGGAAGGTGAGAGCGCAAAGGTTGCGATCCGCAATTTGCGTCGCGATGCCAATCAGCAGCTCAAGGATGCGGTAAAGGACAAGTTGATCTCCGAGGACGACGAGCGTCGGACCGAGGATGAGGTGCAGAAGCTCACCGACCGCCACGTGGCTGAAGTCGACAAGCTGCTGGCCCAGAAAGAGCAGGAGCTGATGCAGATCTGATCTGCCGGAACCGAATGGCCCGGGCTCGGGTCATGCGTGGAGGCCTTTGATGGCGGATTCGGGCTTTACCAGTTCCACCCAGGCTGTTCCCGCTGTCGGAGCAGTCCCGCGCCATATCGCCATCATCATGGATGGCAATGGTCGCTGGGCGAAGAAACGTTTCATGCCCCGGGTTGCCGGGCACAGTCGCGGCGTGGACTCGGTCCGCGCGACCATCCGTTCGTGCATGGAGCGCGGGGTGGAGTATCTGACCCTGTTCGCATTCAGCTCCGAGAACTGGCGCCGGCCTGCGGATGAGGTGTCCTTCCTGATGCAGTTGTTCATCAAGTCGCTGCAGAAAGAAGTGGCGCGCTTGCATCAGAACGGCATCCGCTTTCGGGTGATCGGTGATCTGTCGCGTTTCGATGCCGGGTTGGTCGAGGTAATCAAGGCCGCCGAGGTGCTGACCGCAGGCAATACCCGGTTCAACTTGACCATTGCGGCGAACTACGGTGGCCGTTGGGATATTCTCCAGGCGGTCTCGCGCGTAATCGCGAGCCGTCCGCCCGGATCGTCAGAAGTAACCGAGGCGGCGCTGGCGGCCGAGCTCTCGATGAATTTTGCGCCCGAGCCCGATCTGTTCATCCGCACCGGCGGCGAGCAGCGCATCAGCAATTTTCTGTTGTGGCAGCTTGCCTACACGGAATTGCATTTCACCGATACCTTGTGGCCGGATTTCGACAGCAAGGCGCTTGATCTGGCAATTGCCTCCTACCAGGGCCGAGAGCGTCGTTTCGGCCGAACCAGCGATCAGGTCAGCAGTGCGGCGGGCGCTGCCAACGCGGAACGTCATGCTTAAGGCGCGTATCATCACCGCGTTCATTCTGTTGTTTGGTCTGCTCGCTGCATTGTTCTTGCTCCCTGCCTCCTTGTGGCTGGTGTTCTGTTCTCTGGTCTGCGCCGGCGCTGCGTGGGAGTGGGGTGGGCTCGCGCGTTTCGCTGGCATCAGTCGCCCCGTGTTCGCAGCGCTGACCGGGCTCGCCTGCCTGCTGATCGGTGCTTATGCCGGACTCGGTGGGGACGGGGTGCCCGTCGCTTCTGCCCTGGGTCCGCTTTACCTGATCAGCGCTGCATTCTGGTTGGGTGCAATTCCGTTCTGGCTGCGGCGCAAGTGGCAGTTGTCGAGCGTCAGCGCCGGCGTTGCGGTCGGATTGATCGTGATGGTTCCGCCGGCGCTTGCGTTGGCGCACCTGCGCCAGCTTGGTCCGTGGTTGCTGCTCGGTATCATGGCGATGGTGTGGGTCGCGGACATTGCGGCCTATTTCAGCGGACGTGCCTTCGGCCGGCGCAAGCTCGCGCCCGGCATCAGCCCGGGCAAGACCTGGGAAGGTGCCGCCGGGGCCGTTGTGGGTGTGCTTGCCTTCGGCTACGCGGTCTTGTACGCATTTGGTGGGGCTCAAGTGCCGGGCTGGGTCTTCGGTATCGCCTTCCCGCTACTGTTTGCCTTCACCGCCGTGAGCATCATCGGCGATCTGTTTGAATCGCTGCTCAAACGCCAGGCCGGGGTCAAGGACAGTGGCGCGCTGCTGCCCGGGCACGGCGGCATTCTCGATCGCATCGACAGCCTGACTTCGACCTTGCCGCTGGCAGGACTCGTGGCACTCTGGGTCGCTCGCTGAGTTCTCCTTCACATGTCCGCTCATCCTCCGCAGCAAATCACCATACTCGGTGCCACCGGTTCGATCGGCGTCAGTACGCTGGATGTCATTGCCCGGCATCCGGAGCGCTATTCGGTCTTCGCGCTCACGGCCCATCGCCAGGTCGACAAGCTGGCTGAACAGTGTCTTCGCCATGCGCCGCGCTTTGCGGTGATGGTCGATCACGCCGCGGCCTTGCAGTTGCAGACCATCCTGCGCGCAGCGGGCTGCGCCACCGAAGTGCTGGCAGGCCCGCAGGCGCTGATCGACGTCGCCTCTGCGCCAGACGTAGATGCGGTGATGGCGGCCATCGTCGGCGCTGCAGGCCTCGAGCCTTCACTCGCGGCGGCGCAAGCGGGCAAGAAGGTGTTGTTGGCTAACAAGGAGGCGCTGGTACTCTCCGGGCAGTTGTTCATGGATGCGGTCGAAGCCTCTGGCGCGTGTCTGCTCCCGATCGACAGTGAGCACAATGCCGTGTTTCAGTCGCTACCCGCGTCATATCGTCGTGATCCGGGGGCAGCCGGCGTCCGCCGCGTCCTGCTCACGGCCTCGGGTGGGCCGTTTCGCAATACGCCGATCGAGGTGCTGGAGTCGGTTACACCCGATCAGGCCTGTTCTCACCCCAACTGGGTCATGGGGCGCAAGATCTCGGTCGATTCGGCGACGATGATGAACAAGGGTCTTGAGGTGATCGAGGCGCACTGGCTGTTTGGCGTGCCGGCGGAGCAGATCGAGGTTGTGGTACATCCGCAGAGTGTGATCCACTCAATGGTCGATTACGTTGACGGTTCGGTGATCGCCCAGCTGGGCAATCCGGACATGCGTACCCCTATCGCTTATGCCCTCGCGTGGCCGCAGCGGATCGACTCCGGTGTGGGTGCGCTCGATTTGATTGCGATCTCGAAGCTGAGCTTCGAACGTCCGGATTTCGATCGTTTTCCCTGCCTGTCTCTCGCCTATCAGGCCTTGCGTGCCGGGGGCGTCGCACCGGCTGCGCTCAACGCGGCAAATGAGGAGGCCGTTGCGGCCTTTCTCGAACAACGTCTGGGATTTCGGCGTATCGCCGACATTATCGCGGCAACGCTGGAACGCATCGGTCCGATGGCGGTCGATTCGCTGGAGGCCATTCTGGCTGCAGACGCCCGCGCGCGGGAAATTGCCCGTGACGAAATCAGGAAACGCTCGCTTACCCAATGAATTTGTTCGACTACCTCATCCCCTTTGTTGCCGCGCTCGGCCTGCTGATCCTGGTTCACGAACTGGGTCACTACCTTGTCGCTCGCTGGTGCGGCGTGAAGGTGCTGCGTTTTTCGATTGGGTTCGGCAAGCCTCTGGTGGTGAAGCGGGCGGGCGCCGATCGCACCGAATGGGCGCTGGCAGCCTTCCCGCTTGGCGGTTACGTGAAGATGCTCGACGAGCGCGAAGGCGAGGTTGCCGCTCACGAGCTGCATCGGGCCTTCAACCGGCAGACGGTGTGGCGGCGGTTTGCGATCGTGGCTGCCGGTCCCCTGGCCAATTTCCTGCTGGCCATCGCGCTTTACTGGGGTGTGTTCGTTGTTGGAACGGATGAGTTGCAACCCAGGGTCGCGCTTAGCGAGCTGAGCTCCCCGGCCCAGGCGGCGGGGGTGCGTGAGGGCGATCTGGTGGTAGCGGTCGATGACGAAGCGGTGAGGAGCTGGCAGGATCTGCGCTGGGTATTGCTGCGTCACGCGCTCGACAGCCGACAGGTCGTGCTCAGGGTGCGCACGGCGGAAGACGTCGACGCCCTGCGGACGCTGGATCTTTCCGGCATCCGGATCGACGACGGCAAGACCGACCTGATCGCACGCATCGGACTCAAGCCATGGCGGCCGCTGATTCCGGCCGTAGTCGGCAAGCTCATGGAAGGCGGGGTGGCTGCACGTGCCGGCTTGCTGCGGGGCGACGAGATCATTGCCATCGATGACGAACCGGTTGCATCCTGGACCGACATGGTTGCGCTGGTGCGCGAATCAGCCGGGCGCGAGCGGGTGTTCTCGATCAGGCGTGATGGCGCGGTGATGGCAATCAAGATGGTGCCTGACGAGACCTCGGAAAGCGGTGAGCGCATCGGCCGCATCGGTATCTCGGTGGCGGAGCCGGATCTGGGCGGCGTCACGATGTTCGCCGAGGTGCGCTATGGCATCGGGGCGGGGCTTGCGAAGGCTGCTCGACAGACATGGGAAACCAGCGTACTCAGCCTGCAGATGATCGGGCGCATGTTGACCGGTGAAGTCTCATGGAAGAATCTCTCCGGGCCGGTCACGATCGCAGACTACGCGGGGCAGACGGCTCAGCTGGGTTGGAGTCACTACATCAAGTTTCTGGCGCTCATCAGCATCAGTCTCGGGGTGCTTAACCTGCTACCCATCCCGGTGCTGGATGGAGGGCATTTACTGTATTATGTGATCGAAATCATCAAGGGTGGACCCATTCCGGAGCGTGTCATGGAGATCGGCCAGCAGATCGGTCTGGCGCTGCTTGTCATGCTCATGGCGTTCGCCTTTTTCAACGACATCAATCGTCTCATCTCCGGCTGAATAACCGAATGAATCGCAAGCGCCTCACTGGGCTGATCATGGCCCTCTTTGCCTCCGTACCCGCGTTCGCTTTCGAACCCTTCGTGGTCAAGGATATCCGGGTGGAGGGTATCCAGCGCACCGAGGCTGGTACCGTCTTCAACTACCTGCCCGTGCGGGTCGGCGACACCTTCAATGAAGATCAGGCGGCAGAGGCCATTCGCGCCCTGTTTGCGACGGGCTTCTTCAAGGATGTCCGCATTGAAACCGAGAATGACCTTCTGGTGGTGCTGCTCGATGAGCGTCCGGCGATTGCGCAGATCGATTTCGTCGGGGTCAAGGAGTTCGACAAGGAAGCGCTGATGAAAGGCCTGCGTGAGGTGGGGCTGGCCGAGTCACGCATCTTCGATCGCGCGCTCCTCGAGCGCGCCGAGCAGGAACTCAAGCGTCAGTATCTGAGCCGTGGCAAGTACGCCGCTTCGATCACCACCACGGTGACGCCGCTTGAGCGTAACCGGGTCGGTATCAATTTTGCGGTGGAAGAGGGCGATGTCGCCAAGATTGCACAGATCAAGGTAGTTGGGGCCAAGGTGTTCAAGGCCGCTGACCTGGCCGACCTGTTTCAGCTCACCACCTCGGGATGGCTGACCTGGTACACCAAGAACGACCAGTATTCACGCCAGAAATTGTCCGCTGACCTTGAAAACCTGCGCTCCTACTACCTGGATCGCGGCTATCTTGACTTCAATATCGACTCCACCCAGGTATCGATCACGCCGGACAAGAAAGAGATCTACATCACGGTGAACATCACCGAGGGTGAGCAGTACACCGTGACTGGCATGCGCTTCACCGGTGATCTGGTACTGCCGGAATCGGAGTATCTGGCCTTAAGCACGATCCGGCCGGGCGACATCTTCTCGCGCGAAAAGCTTACCGAAACCACCAAGGCGGTGACCGATCGGCTCGGTAACGAAGGCTATGCGTTCGCCAATGTGAATGCAGCACCGGAGGTCGATAAGGAAAAGCGGGAGGTTGCGTTCACCGTGTTTGTGGACCCGGGACGGCGTGTCTATGTGCGCCGAATCAACGTCGGCGGCAATACCAAGACCCGGGACGAAGTCGTGCGTCGCGAGATGCGGCAGCTGGAAAGCGCCTGGTACGACGCGGCCGCAATCAATCGTTCGCGTGAGCGTGTCGACAAGCTCGGTTTCTTTGATGAAGTCACCGTGGAGACACCCGCTGTACCGGGCACGACCGATCAGGTCGACGTCAATTTCGGGGTCAAGGAGCGGGCAACCGGCAACCTGATGCTCGGTGCCGGCTTCTCGAGTTCGGAAAAGATCGTGCTGTCCGCGTCCATCTCGCAGCAGAACCTTTTCGGCAGCGGCAACGCGCTGACCTTGGGCCTGAATACCAGCAAGGCAAGTCGTACCTACGCACTGTCCTTCACCAACCCGTATTACACCCCCGATGGGGTCAGTCTTGGCTGGGATCTCTACCACCGGACTTACGATCCGACCGAGTCCTACTCGATTGCGCGCTACAAGACCGTTTCGACGGGCGGCGGTCTGCGCCTCGGCTATCCGATCGGAGAGGATGACAGCATCAGCTTCGGTCTTGGTGTGGACCGGACGCGAATCACCACCTTCGACGAAAGTCCGCAGCAGTACAAGGATTTCTGCATCGATTTCGGGTGTAGTAACGACGTAACCGGAATTGGTGACGTCACTGTAAACAGCCTGCTGCTGACGGCTGGATGGGCGCGTGACAGCCGCGACAGCTTCCTCTATCCACGCAAGGGTGTCTATCAGCGGGTTTATGGGGAGATGGCTCTACCGCCGGGCGAGCTGAAATACACCAAGCTGAACTACCAGTATCAGCACTGGTTCCCGATCGGGCGCGAATACGCCCTGATGCTCAACGGCGACATCGGCTGGGCGAACGGCTATGGTGGCAAACCGGTGCCGTTCTACAAGAACTTCTATGTGGGTGGTATCGGCTCTGTACGCGGTTTTGACCAAAGTTCGCTCGGACCCAAGGACGCTGAAGGGGACGCCACCGGCGGTACGCGCAAGGTCGTCGGCAACGCCGAATTCTTTTTCCCGATGCCCGGTTCGGGCAAGGATCGTTCGTTCCGTATTTCTGCGTTCTTCGACATGGGCTATGTCTGGGGCGAGGACCCGCTTACCGGCAAGGAAGAAAAAATCCAGTTTGCCGACATGCGCTACAGTAGTGGCCTTGCGTTTGCCTGGAGCTCGCCGATCGGCCCGCTCAAGTTCAGCTTGGGCTTCCCGCTGAAGAAGGAGAGCGGCGATGAGGTTCAGCGCTTCCAGTTCCAGCTCGGCAGCGTGTTCTGATCGCTCCGGCATCCCGTTTATTGTGGAGACACATGTGAAACTCAGTACTCTCTCCGTGATTGCCCTTGCCCTGATGGGGATGGCTCAGGCCTCGGCTGCGGAAACCAAGATCGGCTTTGTCAATTCAGACCGCGTGATGCGCGAGGCCGGCCCGGCTGTTCGTGCACAGCAACGGCTGGAAAAAGAGTTCGAGAAGCGTGACCAGGAAATGCAGCGTATGGCGAAGGACCTGCAGACTCTGCAGGAGGATCTCGAGCGCAACAGCGTGACCATGGCCGAGCCTGATCGGCGCAACAAGGAACGCGCATTCAACGATCTGAATCGCGACTTTCAGCGCAAGCAGCGCGAGTTTCGTGAAGATCTGAACCAGCGCCGCAACGAAGAGCTTGCATCGGTGCTGGACAAGGCCAATCGTGCGGTGAAGACAATCGCCGAGGCTGAAAAGTACGACATCATCCTGCAGGAGGCGGTGTACGCCAGCCCCCGTATCGATATTACGGACAAGGTGGTCAAGGCCCTGTCCGAAGGCAAGTAGGACTCGGCACTTCGATGATGCGTCTCGACGAGCTGGTTGCTCACCTCGGCGGTGAGCTGGTCGGCGACGGCAGTATTGCAGTGCGCCGGGTTGCAACGCTCGATCAGGCGGGTGACGGTGATCTCGCCTTTCTTGCCAACCCGAAATACCTCGCCCGGCTCAGCGCGAGCCAGGCCTCGGCGGTCATCGTCGGGCGCGACACGCGCGACGCGCTGGCCGACCGGCCGCGCATCGTGGCGGATGATCCCTATCTTTATTTTGCCCGTGTCGCGCGTCTGTTCAGCCCGCCACGCACGTTGATCCCGGGCATCCATCCACTCGCCGCGGTGTCGTCTCCCGTGCCGCCATCGGTCCTCATCGAGGCCGGGGCCGTGGTCGAGGAAGGTGTGGTGCTGGGTGATGACGTGTTGATCGGTGCCGGCTGCTTTGTCGGCCGCGGGGCGCGCATCGGTTCCGGAACACGGCTTGCGCCGCGGGTCACGATTCATTCCGATTGTGTGATCGGGGCTGAATGCATCGTGCATGCCGGTGCGGTGATCGGGTCGGATGGTTTCGGGTTTGCACGCGAACGCAGCGGGGCGTGGGTCAAGATCCCTCAGGTGGGTCGGGTCGTGGTCGGTGATGACGTCGAGATCGGTGCGAACACCACCATCGATCGCGGTGCACTCGACGACACCGTGATCGGCAACGGGGTCAAGCTCGACAACCAGATTCAGATCGGCCACAACGTGCGCATTGGCGACCACACTGCGATTGCTGGCTGCGTGGGGATTGCCGGCAGTACTCAGATTGGCGAGCGTTGCATGATCGGGGGCCAGGCCGGCATCATCGGGCACCTGACCATTGCCGATGACGTTGTGATTTCGGCGGGCACTCTGGTAACCAAGTCGATCCGCAAGCGCGGAGTGTATACGGCCAACCTGCCGGTACAGGGGCACGCCGACTGGGTCAAAAACTTTGCGCATCTTCGCCACCTCGACGCGCTGGTGGATAGAATACGCGCCCTCGAACAATGCCTGGACGAACGGGATTCAAGCTGAATATCATGGACATCAACGAAATCCTCCAATACCTGCCGCACCGTTACCCTTTCCTGCTGGTCGACCGGGTGCTGGAGATGGAGCCGAACAAGCGTATTCTCGCGCTCAAGAACGTGACCATGAATGAGCCATTTTTCCCGGGCCATTTCCCTCATCATCCGGTGATGCCAGGGGTCTTGATCGTCGAGGCAATGGCGCAGGCGGCGGCTCTGCTCTCGTTCAAGAGCATGGGCGTGAAGCCGGACGAAAACACCGTGGTGTATTTCGCAGGGATCGACAACGTGCGATTCAAGCGTCCGGTCGTGCCGGGTGACCAGTTGATATTCGATGTCGAGATCACCCAGAGCAAACGCAACATCTACAAGTACAAGGGCGTTGCCCGGGTTGACGGCCAGATCGCAACCGAGGCCGAACTGATGTGCGCGCTCAAGACGCTGCCATGATTCATCCGACTGCTATCGTTCATCCTGGTGCGAAGATTGGCAGCAATGTCGCGATCGGGGCGTATTCGCTGGTCGGCGAGCACGTCGAGATTGGTGATGGAACGCGCGTCGGACCCCATGTCGTGATCGAGGGACACACCCGGATCGGGCGTGACAACGAGATCTTCCAGTTCTGTTCGATCGGTGCGCAGCCGCAGGACAAGAAGTACGACGAGGAGCCCACGCAACTCGAGATCGGCGATCGCAACACCATCCGCGAGTTCTGTTCGTTCAACGTCGGCACCAGTCAGGATGCCCATGTGACGCGCGTCGGCAGCGACAACTGGATCATGGCGTATGTGCATATCGCGCACGACTGCCAGGTCGGCGATCACACCATTTTTGCCAATAACGCGACGCTGGCCGGCCACGTTCATGTCGGTGACTGGGCGATCCTGGGGGGCTTCACCGGGGTGCATCAGTTCGTGCGAGTCGGTGCGCACAGCTTCTGTGGCGTCGGGACCGTATTACTTCAGGATCTGCCGCCCTGCGTGACCGTGGCGGGTAACCCGGCGGCGCCGCACGGCATCAACAGCGAAGGCCTGCGCCGAAGGGGTTATTCGGCCGAGGGCATCAGCGCGATCAAACGTGCCTACCGCATCCTCTATCGCTCCGGGCTCACGCTCGACGAGGCGCGTTTGCAGATTGCAGCGCTTGTGACCGAGCACGCCGAACTGCAGTTATTCGCCGACTTCATCAGCCAGTCTGGTCGCGGCCTGGTGCGGTGAATCCATGGCAATCAGAATCGCCATGGTGGCCGGAGAAGCCTCCGGCGATCTGCTCGCCAGCCATCTGATCCGCGCCATCCGCCAGCACTTGCCGGATGTCGAGTTCTACGGCATTGGCGGACCCAAGATGCAGGCCGAGGGTTTCGACGCGCGCTGGCCGTCCGAGTTGCTGGCGGTCCATGGCTATGTGGATGCCCTCAAGCGCTATCGCGAGCTGTCGGCAATCCGTAACAAGCTTCTTGCCGAAATCCGCCGATCAAGGCCCGCCGCCTTCATCGGAGTCGATGCACCGGACTTCAATCTGTGGCTGGAAGGCCGGGTGAAGGCTGCAGGGATGCCGTCGATTCATTTTGTCAGCCCGTCGATCTGGGCCTGGCGCGGAGGGCGGATCAAGGGCATCGCCCGTTCGGTGAGCCGAATGTTGTGCCTGTTCCCGTTCGAGATGCCGCTCTATGACAAGGCAGGGGTGCCCGCTACCTATGTCGGACACCCGCTGGCGGATGTGTTTCCGCTCAAGCCGGACCGGGCTGCCGCGCGTGAGCGTCTGAACCTGGCGCCCAATGTCAAGGTGATCGCCTTGTTGCCCGGTAGTCGGCAGTCCGAGGTCCGCAATCTGGCGGACACCTTCATCGGCACCGCCGCCCTGTTGGCACAGCGTCATCCTGAGGCGATCTTTCTGGTACCGCTTGCAACTCGTGAGACCCGCAGCCTGTTCGAGGAGGCGCTATACCGTAACGCCGCGACGGAATTGCCGATCCGTATGCTGTTCGGACACGCGGTGGATGCGATGACGGCTGCCGACGTGGTGCTGGTGGCCAGCGGTACGGCCTCGCTCGAAGCGGCGCTGCTCAAACGGCCAATGGTCATCAGTTATCGCATCGGCAAGTGGCAGTACCGGTTGATGAAACGCATGGCGTATCTGCCGTGGGTGGGTTTGCCCAATATTCTATGTAACGAGTCGCTGGTGCCCGAACTCCTGCAGGACGATGCAAGCCCGGAAAAGCTGGCCGATGCACTGGATGGCTGGTTGCTCGACCCGGCCGGCTGCAAGGCGCTTGAAGAGCGCTTCACCGAACTTCATCTGAGCCTGCGTCAGAACACCGCGGAGAAGGCTGCGGCGGCCATCCTGCCCTACCTTGTGCCCGCCATGGGGACCGCACCATGAGCGGTGTAGCGGTGACACATCGTATCTGTGGCGTCGATGAGGCCGGGCGCGGGCCGCTGTGCGGTTCGGTGGTGGCGGCCGCGGTCATTCTCGACCCGGCGCGTCCGATCGAGGGTCTGGCCGACTCGAAAAAGCTCACCGAACGGGCCCGTGAACGGCTTGCACCGTTGATCCGTGAGCGGGCACTGGCGTGGGCGATCGCCGAAGCTTCGGTGGAGGAGATCGATAGTCTGAACATCCTGCATGCGACCATGTTGGCGATGAAGCGCGCGGTCGAGGCGCTCGATGTGGTGCCGGACGAGGTGTTGATCGACGGCAACCGCTGTCCGGTACTGGCCGTGCCGGCGCGTGCGATCGTACAGGGCGACGCCACCGAGGCGGCGATTTCCGCGGCCTCCATCCTCGCCAAGACCTTTCGCGACGAGCAGATGCGCGTGCTCGATCGCGCTTTCCCGCAGTATGGGCTGGCCGGGCACAAGGGCTACCCGACGGCCGCTCACCTTGCTGCCATCCGTCGGCACGGCGTCCCCGACTTCTACCGCCGCAGCTTTGCGCCGGTCCGCAAGATCCTCGAGAATCCGCCCTTGTGGCTGGATGGAGATGTCGCGTGACAATTCATCATCTGATGCTCTTTCTTCATGTGGTCGGGGTCGTGGTCTGGGTGGGCGGGATGGCTTTCGCCTGGCTCTGCCTGCGGCCGGCGGCGATGCAACTGCCACCTGATCGTCGGCTGACCTTGTGGGCCGCCGTCTTGCAGGGCTTCTTCCCCTTGGTGTGGGTCTCCATCGCGCTGATTCTGGGATCGGGCTTCGCCATGCTGTTCGAGGTCGGTTTCGGCGGTGCGCCGTTGGCCTGGCATGTGATGACGCTGACCGGACTGGTGATGATTGCCGTGTTCGCATCAATCTGGTTTGGCCCGTGGATGGCCCTGCGCAGTGCCGTGGGGGCCGAGGACTGGGCACGCGCGGCGGTGGCGATGAACCTGATCCGACAGCGGGTCGGTTTCAATCTCGGCCTCGGATTGATCACTACTGCGATCGCAACGCTCGGTCTGGGGCTGTAAGCCGGTGCGGGACCTCGACACGCTGACGTCGCGCGACAATCCCCGGATCAAACACCTCCATGCGCTGGCCACCAGCGCCCGCGATCGGCGAAAGTACGGCGAAACCCTGCTCGACGGCGCGCACCTGATACAGGCGGCACTGCAGGCCGGCCAAATGCTGAAAGGCATCTTCGTTTCGGCCACGGGACTGACGCAGACCGAGATCGTGTTACTGATCGATCAACTGGCGGACCAGAGCCGCGTAACGCAGTTGCCTGACGCCCTGTTTGCCCACGTGAGTCCGGTCGACACGCCGTCGGGGGTGATGGCCTTGATTGATGTCCCGGCTAACGTGACCATGCCGCCGGAGAGCACCTCGCTGGTCGTGCTCGACGCGGTGCAGGATCCGGGCAACCTTGGCACCATCCTGCGTACTGCGGCGGCGGCGGGCATCCGCTGTGCGCTGCTCACGCCCGGATGCGCTCAGGCGTGGTCGCCGCGGGTGCTGCGCTCGGGCATGGGGGCGCACTTCCAGCTTTCGCTTCGGGAGCAGGTGGATGCGCTTGCCGCACTTGAGGATTATCCCGGCAAGGTACTTGCCACCGGACTGACCGACGGCGCCCGCTCGCTGTACGCCACCGATCTGTCCGGCCCGGTCGCCTGGCTGTTCGGCGCCGAGGGGCAGGGTGTGTCGGCTGCGTTGCTGGCGCGGGCGGACGAGATTGTGACCATTCCTATGGCAGCAGGCAGCGAGTCGCTCAATGTCGGCGCTGCGGCTGCGGTGTGCCTGTTCGAGCAGGTTCGACAGTCTCGCGGCTAGCAACTCTCCGGTTTGCGAGGGCGGTCTCTAGCCGACAGTGAACTGGTCGGCGCTCACTGCCGGACTGAAATGAAATCCCTGCGCGAGATCGCAGCCGTTAGCCCTGAGAATGCCCAGTTGGGCGGCTGTCTCCACTCCCTCGGCCACCACCTGCATCCCGAGGCTGTGTGCGAGCGAGACGATTGCCGCGGCAATGGCCGCATCGCGCGGGTTGCAGTCGATGTCGCCGATGAACAGGCGATCCATCTTCAGTTCGTCGATGGGGAAGTTCTTCAGGTAACCGAGTGAGGAGTAGCCGGTGCCGAAATCGTCAATCGCGATGCGAACGCCCATTCCCTGCAGATACTCGAGTAGACGGAGACTGTGGCCGGTGTCGTCCATCAGGATGCTCTCGGTGATTTCCAGCGTCAGCCGCTGGGGCGGCATGCCGGTGTCGGTGAGAACCTGACTCACCATGTCGGCGAAGTTCTTGTCGCGGAACTGACGCACCGAGATGTTGACCATCATCTGTATGGGCGGCAAGCTGGCCTCGATCCACAGCAGGTGCTGACGGCAGGCGCCTCGCAGCACCCATTCGCCGATCGGCAGGATCAGTCCGGTTTCTTCCGCCAACGGGATGAACTGCATGGGGGGCACGAGACCGAGTTCAGGGTGCTGCCAGCGCAGCAATGCCTCGGCGGCGACGGTCCGGTTGTCGGAGACTCGAACCAGCGGTTGGTAGTGAAGCACCAGTTCATTGCGCGACAGGGCCTGATGGAGCGCGCTCTCCATGGACAGGTGTGCCATCGACTGTGCACTCATCGCCGGCTGGTAGAGGTGGAAGCGGTTGCGTCCCTCATCCTTGGCACGATACAGGGCAACATCGGCATGCTTGATCAGGATATTGGAATCAAGCCCGTCATCCGGATAGAGGCTGATACCGATGCTGGTGGTCACGATCAGCTCGTGGCCGCCAACGACGATAGGGTGGCGCAGCGCTTCGATCACACGGGTGGCGACGTGGGCCGCATCGTCGGGCGTGTCGAGCTGACTCAGCACGATCAGGAATTCGTCGCCGCCCATCCGCGCCACGGTGTCGTCCTCGCGCAGGCAGGCGCTCAGGCGGCGTGATGCCTCTACCAGCAAGAGGTCGCCGATCTCGTGACCGAGGGTGTCGTTGATCCGCTTGAAACGGTCGAGATCGACAAACATCACCCCCGCCCGGGTAGCTTGGCGGTGGGCGTGGGCGAGCGCGACCTGCAGGCGATCTTCCAGCAGCCGCCGATTGGGCAATCCGGTCAGAGGGTCGAAATAGGCAAGGTCGCGGATGCGGGCTTCGCCTTCCTTGAGCTTGCTGATATCGCTGAACAGCGCAGCGTAGTTCGTAAGGCGGCCGTTACGGTCGGTGATCGCGGTGATGGTCAGCAATTCGGGGAAGATCTCGCCGTTCTTGCGTCGGTTCCAGATCTCGCCCTGCCAGTGGCCGTCGTCCTTTAGCTGCGCCCACATGCTGGCGTAGAAAGCCGCGTCCTGCCGCCCGGAACTGAGCAGCGAGGGCGTGGCGCCGATTGCCTCCTCGGCGGAGTATCCGGTCAGTCTGGAAAACGACGGATTGACCGAGATGATGCGGACTTCGTCGTCGGTGATCAGGATGCCGTCGAGCGAGCTCTCAATGACTTTCTCGGCCAGTCGCAAGTCGCGGCGCGACGCACTCAGGGCCTGGTCGCGTTCCTGCAGTGCGTGCTGCAACTCACGCACGTAGGCCAGCTCCATGCCCGAGAGTATGTCGCTGAAGCTGACCAGATCGGCGAGTGAGCCATCTTCGCGCATTACGCCGATGTGGCGGATGCGGTGATCGACCAGCAGACAGCGTACCCGGTACAGACTGGTGTGTTCGTCCACGGTGAGTAGCGGACGGTTTGCCAGTTCGCCGACCGGTCGGCCGCGCGCGCGAGTGGCCACCAGGCGCACAACGTCACGCTCGGTGAGAATGCCGAAGTCGCCCTCGCCGTAGCGAATCACGATTGCATCGACCCCATCCTCGCGCATCCGGTGGGTCGCCTCCGCCAATGGTGCCTCGGCCCCCAGCGTGCGAAATGAACCCTTGATCACGGAGTCGAGCTTGCGCAGCTTCAGGTAGTGTTCGACGCCCTGATTAAGTACCACGTCGGTCTGCGAGACAATCCCGCAGCGTCGTCCATCATCGTCGATGACGAGGTAGTGGCGAACATGTTCGTCGCGAAAACGGATCGCCAGTTCCTGCAGCGACAGGTGTCGCGATACGGTGCGCACCGGTGCGCTCATGACGGCACTGACCGGAAGGGTGAAACTGTCGGCACTGGAAAAGTCGACCGCC